>CAVZPD010000009.1:0-439574 GCA_963777045.1 uncultured Chloroflexia bacterium | reverse complement strand
GGCACCATCGGTCCATGCGGATGGATCGGGTGGTCCGGGTGGTGGATGCCCACGCAGGCGGCGAGCCGGGGCGGGTGGTCATCGGCGGCGTGCACGACGTGCCGGGCGCGACCATGCTCGAGAAGCGGGACCACCTTTGGCATTCGGGCGACCGGTTGCGCCGCCTCCTCCTGCGCGAGCCGCGCGGCTACCCCGCCGTCTGCGCCAACCTGGTCCTGCCGCCCACCCTTCCGGAGGCCGATGCCGGCTACGTGATCATGGAGCAGGCCGAGTACCCGGCCATGTCCGGCTCGAACACCATCTGCACCGCGACCGTGCTGATCGCCGAAGGCCTGGTGCCCGTCTCTGAGCCGATAACCGAGCTCGTGCTGGAGGCGCCCGCCGGCCTCATCCGCATCCGGGCCGATGTGGTTGACGGTGTCGCGCGCGCCATCACCTTCGAGAACGTGCCCGCCTTCGCGCTCCACCTGGACCGGCCCGTGGAGGTGCCGGAGGTCGGCACCGTCTCGGTGGACGTGGCCTGGGGCGGCATGTTCTATGCGCTGACCGATGCCTCCGCGCTTGGCTTCCGCCTCACGCCCGACGAGGGACGCGACCTCGTCCGCGTGGGCGAGATGGTGAAGGCCGCCGCGCGGGAGCAGATCCCGGTGGCCCACCCCGAGACGCCCGAGCTGGCGGGGATCAGCATCATGGAGTGGACCGGGCCACCGTCGGTCCCGGGCGCGGATGCGAAGAACACCGTCGTCGTCTCCTCCGGCGAGCTCGACTGGTCGCGGCCGTCCTCGTTCACCGGGGTGCTGGACCGATCCCCCTGCGGCACCGGCACCTGTGCGCGCATGGCGGTGATGCACGCGCGTGGTGAGCTGGCCATCGGCGCCGACTTCGTGCACGAGGGCATCCTGGGCACCACCTGGACCGGCCGCCTGCTGCGCGAGACCTCGGTGGGCGGCGTGCGGGCGGTGGTGCCGCAGCTTACGGGATCGGCTTGGATCACCGGGCGCTTCGATCTCGTCGTGGACCCGGACGACCCCTTCCAGGACGGCTACACGGTCGGCGACCTGTGGGGGCTGGTCGAGGACTGAGGCAGGGCGACGGACACCGTCCGCGCCGTCAGCTGTTGTTCGTATGGCACACGCCGCACGTGCTGCACGTGCCGTACGACGGAGGGCTGACGGGTGCGCGGATTGCCGACAACGTCGGTCCGCTTGCCTCGCCTTGCATGAGCACTCAGCGCTATGCTAGTTTTATGCACCCATGGCGAACATGCCGAACCCTGTCATCTCTGGCGCCCGCGCCGGCACCCCCGGCGAGCTCGCGCTGCGCCTTTCCGCGACGCTCGAGGTGGACCAGCCCCTCGCTCCGTACGACATCAGGGCGTCGAAGGTCCACATCGGTGAGCTTGCACGCATCGGCCTGATCGACGCCGGCGGCCATCAGCGCCTGGCGACCGCGTTGCAGGCGGTTGGCGAGGCAATCGAGGCTCGAGCGTTCGTCTGGGACGCCGGGAACGAGGACGTCCACATGAACGTGGAGGCGGCCGTCCGCGACGCTGTGGGGCCGGAGCTTGCGGGCCAGCTGCAGGCAGGCCGCAGCCGGAACGAGGAGGTCGTCACCGACGAGCGCCTCTGGCTCAAGGACGCGGTTGCGCGCCTCGACGCCCGGCTGACAGCCCTCGAGCGCACCCTGGTGCGTCGCGCGGCGCAGGAGCTCGACACCATCCTACCGGCGCATACTCATACACAACCGGCGCAGCCTGTGCTGCTTGCCCATCACCTGCTCGCGTACGTGGAGATGCTGGAGCGCGACCGGTCGCGGCTGGCGGACTGCGCGGCACGTTCCGACCGGTCCCCCGCCGGTTCGGGAGCTGCGGTTGGGAGCGGCCTGCCGCTGGACCGAGAGGCGGTGGCGCAGCAGCTCGGGTTCGTCGCACCCACTGCCAATTCGCTCGACGCCGTCTCGGATCGGGACTACGCGGCGGAGCTCCTCTCGGCCTGCGCGATCGCTGCCGGACACCTCTCGCGCATGGCCGCTGAACTCGTGCTGTGGAGCACGCCCTACGTCGGCTTCGCCCGCCTGCCCGACGACTTCTCGTCCGGCAGCTCGATGCTGCCCAACAAGCGAAACCCGGACTCGGCCGAACTGGTGCGAGCCAGGGCGACGAGCGTAGACGGCGCGCTGATGACCGTACTCGGAGTGACGCGCGGGCTTCCGCTCGCCTACCACCGCGACTTCCAGGAGACGCGCAGGCCGATGCTGGAGGCGGTCGCCTCGCTCGACCTCTGCCTGGAGGTGACCGATGCGCTCTTCGCCGGCGTGACCTTCGACCGCGAGCGCATGCGAGCGGAGGCGGGTCGCGGTCACGCCCTGGCGACCGCGCTGGCCGAACGCCTGGTGGCCGCCGGCGTGCCGTTCCGGGCAGCGCATGGGCGGGTCGGCGACCTCGTGGCAACCGCGGACGAGCGGGGCCTGGACCTCTCTGAGCTGCCGGCCGATGAGCTTGCGACCGCGCTTCCGGAGCTGGCGGACCGCCCTTCGATCATGCCGACCCTGGAGGAAGCCCTAGCCGGGGCCGACGTGATCGGCGGCACCGCCCCCACCCGCGTGCAGGCAGCGGTCGAGTCAGCCGCGGAGCGCCTGGAAATGGAAGCACCGGCATGACGCGCCACGTGAGCGTCTCCGTGGTCGGCGCGACGGGCTATGCGGGTGGCGAGCTCATCCGGCTGCTGGCGGCGCATCCGAACGTCGAGATCGCCTCGCTTCACGCTCGCGACCGCGAGGACGAGCCGCTGGCAGCCACCTTCCCCAGCCTGACGCCGCTGGGTCTCAGCGTTACCGGCGGCGAGCCTGAACCCGGCGTGGATGTGGCCTTCCTGGCGCTCCCCGGCGGGCAGTCGGCGAGCCTGGCGGTGCGCCTCGCGGCACAGGAGACGACGGTGATCGACATCGGCTCCGACCTGCGCCTGCGCGACCCGGCGCAGTACCCCACCTGGTACGGCTTCGAGCATCCGGAGCCCGGTGCGCTCGCGCAGACCGTCTACGGCCTCACCGAGCGCGTCCGCAACCACCTCCCGGGGGCCGCGCTGATCTCGAATCCGGGCTGCTACCCGACCGCCGCGCTGCTGGCGCTGGCGCCGCTGGCTGCAGCAGAGGCAATCGGCGGGCACGTCACGGTGGACGCGAAGTCCGGCGTGAGCGGCGCGGGTCGCGGGGTCGGCACCGACTACCTCTTCACCGAGCTCGACGGCGGGACGAAGGCCTACGGCCTGCGGCGGCCATCGGCACCTGCCGGAGATCGAGCAGGGACTGCGCGACGCCGGGACGGCGGAGCCATCGGTCTCGTTCGTGCCGCACCTGGTGCCGCAGGTGCGCGGGCTGCTCGCGACCTGCCACGTCGAGCTGTCGCCCGAGGTCGCGCCCGACCAGGTACAGGCGCTGCTGCGCGAGGCGTACAAGGGCGAGCCGTTTGTCCACGTCGTCGACGCGCCGCCCTCCACGAAGCTGGCCTGGGGCACCAACCATGCCTTCCTGCATGGCGCACCGGTGGGCGGACGCCGGGCAGTGGTGCTGGCCGCCATCGACAACATGGGCAAGGGGGCCGCGGGCCAGGCGATCCAGAACATGAACGTGGCGCTGGGCCTGCCGGAGACGGCCGGCCTGGACGGGCTGGCGGTGTACCCGTGAGCGTGCGCGTGATCCGCGGTGGCGTTGCCAGCGCCGATGGCTTCCTCGCCGGCTCCGCCACCGCCGGCCTGCGCAGCCGTCCGCTCGCGGACCTGGCCCTGCTCGCAAGCGCCGATGGGTTGGCGAGCGCGGCCGGCGTCTTCACCACCAACCGCTTCGCCGCCGCGCCAATCGTGCTGGCGCGCGAGCACCTGGCGGCGACCGGCGGGCGAATCCGGGGCGTCGTGGTCAATGCGGGTTGCGCGAACGCGGGCACCGGCAAGGCAGGGCTGCAGGCCGCGCGTCGCATGGCGGCTGCCGCAGCTGTCAAGTTGGGCTGCGAGCCGGAAGAGGTGCTCCCGGCGTCGACCGGCTTGATCGGATCCAGCCTCCGGATCGACCTGATCGAGGCGGCGCTGCCCGGGATGCAGCTGCGGCGCGGTTCACGGGCGGGATCCGGCGCTGCCCGGGCGATCATGACCACGGATACCCGTCCCAAGCAGGCGGGCGTGGAGGGCGCAGGGTTCGTCGTCGGCGGCATGGCCAAGGGCGCCGGGATGATCCACCCGCAGATGGCGACCATGCTCGGCTTCGTCACCACTGACGCGGCGGCGGAGCCGGAGCTCCTCCAGCAGGTGCTCCGCCACGCAGTCGAGCGCAGCTTCAACCAGGTCTCCGTGGACGGTGACTCCTCGACGAACGACATGGTGGTGCTGCTGGCAAGCGGCGCCTCCGGCGTGCACGCGACGGCGGATGACCTGGCAGAGGCGGTCACCGCGGTCTGCCGCAGCCTCGCGATGCAGATCGCCGAGGACGGCGAGGGCGCACGCAGCCGCATCGACGTGACGGTGACCGGGGCACCCGACGATGCCGCGGCACGCTGCATCGCGCGCGGCGTGGCCGCCTCGTCGCTGGTGAAGGCGGCGGTCCATGGCGGTGACCCGAACTGGGGCCGCATCGCATCGGCGGCCGGCCAGGTGGCGGACGAGCTGGACCCGGCGCGCCTGCGCATCGGCATCGGCGAGCAGGTCGTCTTCGAAGGCTCCCCGTGCGACTACGACGAACGGCGCGCCAGTCGCGCGCTGCGAGCCCGCGTGGTGCCGCTGACCCTGGACCTGGGCATGGGCGAGGGGAAGGGCGAGGCCTGGGGCTGCGACCTCTCCGCCGAGTACGTGTCCATCAACAGCGAGTACCGGACATGAGCGGCCCCGTCACCCTGAAGATCGGCGGCTGGGCCGGGCAGCACCGCGTGGCGGTGGACGCCGTCGCGACCCACCCGGGCGACGCCATGGTCGTGGTCCACGGCGGCGGGAACGTGGTCGGCGACTGGTCGCTGCGCATGGGCATCCAGCCGCAGTTCCGCGACGGGCTGCGGGTCACCGACGACGCCACGCTGGAGGTGGTGGTCGCGGTCCTTGCCGGGCTGGTGAACTCGCGGATCGTGGCGCACCTGGTGGCGGCCGGGCGCCCGGCCATCGGCCTCACCGGAGTGGACGGCGGACTCCTGCGGATCCAGCCGCACCCCGCCGACATCGGCAACGTAGGCGAGGTCATCGGCCTGGACCAGGCGCTCCTGCAGAGCCTGCTGGTGGAAGGCCTGACTCCGGTGTTGGCTCCCATCGGCGCCGATGCCGAAGGCCGGCTGCGCAACGTCAACGCCGACGAGGTGGCGGGCGCCGTGGCGGCCGCCCGGGGAGGCACGCTCCTCCTCTGCACCGATGTCCCCGCCGTGCTGCACCACGGCGACCCGGTGGCCGACCTGGATGCCGATGAGGCGAACGCCATGCTCGACGACGGATCGGCGTCCGAGGGGATGCGACCCAAGCTGCGCGCTGCCCTGGTGGCGGCGCATGCCGGCTGCACGGTCCGGATCATCGACGGCCGCTCGGCCGATGCCGTGGCCGCCGCGCTGCGCGGCGATCCGGTCGGCACCACCGTACGCGCACCACAGGAGGTGTCATGAACGCGAGCACAACCCGTCGCGAGGCCGTTCGCCAGCTGGTGGCGACCGGGCGCTTCCACACCCAGGTGGAGATCGTGGAGGCGCTGGCCACGCGCGGCATCGTCGCCACGCAGGCGACCGTCTCGCGCGACCTCGCCGCGCTGGGCGCGCTGCGCGGCTCCCGGAAGGGCGGCAAGGGCGTCGCCTACCTCCTGCCCGACGACGTGCTGGGCGCCGGCGGCTCGCCCGAGCCGGCGAGCGTGGACCGGCTGCGGCGGCTGCTGGGCGACCTGCCGCTGATCATCGATGCCGCTCCCCCGCTGCTGGTGCTGCGCACGTCGCCGGGTGCGGCCCACGTCATCGCATCGGCCATGGACCTGACCTTCCTGCCGGGAGTGGTCGGCACGGTGGCCGGCGACGACACCATCTTCGTGGCCTGCCGCGGCGAGGCGGCACTGGACGATCTGCGCGGACGCCTGGAGGCGCTGCGCTCGACCGCGCTCCCCATCACCGGCGAGACGGAAGGAGACCCCGCATGACCGAAACCGTGGTGCTCGCCTACTCGGGCGGGCTGGACACTTCCGTCGCTGTGCCCTGGCTGCGCGAGACGTACGGCTACGACGTCGTGACACTGACCGCCGATGTCGGTGCCGGCCGGCCGTCGGACGAGATCCTGCAGCGTGCCCTGGCCGGCGGCGCACGGCGCGCCATCGCGGTGGATGCCCGCGACGCGTTCGTGACCGGCTACGTGTGGCCGGCGCTGCAGGCCGGGGCCCTCTACCAGGGGGTCTATCCCTTGGCGACAGCCATCGCGCGGCCGCTCATCGCCCAGCTGCTGGTCGACGCCGCGCACGAGGCCGGCGCGAGCCTGGTGGCCCATGGCTGCACCGGCAAGGGCAACGACCAGGTGCGCTTCGACGTGGCGGTGGCGGCCCTGGATCCGCGCCTTCGCGTCATAGCCCCGATGCGGGTTGGGATGGGCATGACCCGCGACCAGGAGCTCGCCTACGCCCGGGCCCACGGCATCCAGATCGAGGCCGGGCCCGAGGCGCCGTACAGCGTCGATGAGAACCTGTGGGGCCGATCGGCCGAGGCGGGCGTCATCGAGGACGCCTGGCAGCCGGCGCCGGAGGACGCCTACACCTGGACCCGCAACCCGGCCGAGGTGAGCGGCAGCCGCGACGTCGTCATCGGCTTCGCAGGCGGCATCCCGGTCAGCCTGGATGGTGCGCCGATGGGAGGGGCAGCCCTGGTGGAGCGCCTCAACGCCCTGGCGGGCGACTTCGGGGTGGGGCGGATCGACCACCTGGAGGACCGGCTGGTCGGCATCAAGAGCCGCGAGATCTACGAGGCGCCGGCGGCGGTCGTCCTGCACGCGGCGCACGCCGCGCTGGAGCAGCTGGTCCTGTCGCGCGAGCTGCTCGCCTTCAAGCGGGGCGTGGCCGACCGCCTGGCGACGCTCGCCTACGACGGGCTCTGGTTCAGCGAGCTGGCCATTGCTTTGCGCCGCTTCGTCTCCTCTACCCAGGGCGAGGTGAGCGGGGAGATCCGCATGCGCCTGGAGGCCGGGTCCGCGCGGGTGGTGGGTCGACGCTCGCCCCAGTCGCTCTACGACGTGGCCCTGGCCAGCTATGGCCCGGAGGACTCCTTCGACCACGAGGCGGCTGTCGGCTTCATCCGGATCTGGGGCCTGCCCGTCCGGACGCAGGCCGCGATCCGTGGCGGGAAGGACGTGGGGGCGAACGGGTCCCTGCTCGACAAGCTCGATAGCACGACACGCGACGCGGCGGCTTCCGAAGCCGATGCGGTCGCGGCGGAGGTCACGTCATGACCGGCGAAGCACAGCTCAAGGCCGGCGGCACGATTGCCGCCCTCAGCTCCGGCGCCTCGTTCCAGCGGCGCGCCCGCGGCACCGATACGGACGCGATCTGGAGCCTGATCGACACCTACGCACAGCAGGGCATCCTCCTCCCCTGGTCGCGCGAGGAGATCGACTCGGAGATCGAATCCTTCCGGGTGGCGGTCCTCGACGAACGCGTCTGCGGCACTGCGGCGCTGCGCGAGTTCGGCCGCGGCCTGGGCGAGCTGCGCTCGCTTTCGGTCGCCAAGGAGGCGCAGAGCCGGGGCCTGGGCGAGGTGCTGGTCCGCGCCGTGGTGCGCGATGCCGCCCGGGCGGGGATCTCGCGCCTCTTCGTCCTCACTGCGCGCCCCGACTACTTCGCCCGCTTCGGCTTCGAGGAGATCCCCTGGGAGGACGTGCCACCGGTGCTGGAGGCGGATCGCGGCCCGGACCGGCCATTCCGCCGGTGGAACACGGCCATGGTCCTCCACCCCCGACCCACGGCCGATCCCAACGCCAGCCGCGCGCAGGAACGCGAGGCGCGCGTCCACCTGCACACCTACGCCCGGCAGCCGCTCACCCTGGTCCGGGGATCCGGCAGCTGGGTCTGGGACGACTCGGACCATCGCTACCTGGACCTGGTCTCCGGCCTGGCGGTCAACGTCCTGGGCCACGCCCATCCGGCGGTCGCCGCCGCGCTGGCGTCACAGGCACGCACGCTGCTGCAGGTCTCGAACCTCTACTACACGCTGCCGCAGCTGGACCTGGCGGAGAAACTGCTCGAGCGCTCGCCCTTCGACCGGGCCTTCTTCACCAACTCAGGGACCGAGGCCAACGAGGCGGCACTGAAGCTTGCCCGACGGCATGGCGGTTCGCGCGGCGCGACCGAGGTGGTGGCGCTTGATAACTCCTTCCACGGCCGCACCTTCGGCTCCCTGGCCGCCACCGGCCAGCCGAAGTACCGGGCTCCCTTCGAGCCGATGCCTGCCGGCTTCCGCCACGTCCCCCGCAACGACGTCGCGGCGCTGGAGGGGGCGGTGACCGACCAGACCTGCGCCGTCCTCCTGGAGCCGATCCAGGGCGAGGGCGGCATCCATCCCCTGACCGATGAGTTCCTGTCCAGCCGCCCGTGCCGCCTGCGACCGGGTGGGCGCGCTGCTCATCTTCGACGAGGTGCAGACCGGGATGGGCCGCACCGGCACCTTCTTTGCGTTCGAGCAGACGCCGGTGGTGCCGGACGTGGTGACGATCGCCAAGGGGCTGGGCGGCGGCGTGCCGATCGGCGCGATCCTGGCGACGGAGTCCGCCTCGGCGTTCCAGCCGGGCGACCACGGCACGACGCTGGGCGGCAACCCGCTGGCCTGTGCCGCGGCGGTCGCCACGCTGCAGGTGCTGGATTCGGAGAGGTTGCTGGCTGCCGCGTCGGCGCAGGGGTCGCGCCTGGCCGCCGGGCTGCAGCGTCTGGTGGACGACGGCTTCGGCACCGAGGTTCGCGGCCGCGGCCTGATGCTGGCGCTGGAAACGGCAGGCCCGTGGGCGAAGAAGGCGGTGGAGCAGGCGCGCGACGATCAAGGGCTGCTGATCAACGCCACCGGCGACACCACGCTCCGATTCCTCCCCGCGCTGACCATCAGCGAGGCGGAGGTCGACGAGGCACTGCGCCGCCTGCGCCGCGCCCTCCAGGCGGCGTCGTCATGACCACCACGCTGCCCCGCGCGGCGGTTAGCGCGCCGCACCACGTCCTCTCCGCCGCCGACCTGGCACCGCTGGGCATGGAGGCGCTGCTCGCCCACGCCCAGGCGCTCCGCGAGGCGCGCGCCGCGGGCACGCTCACACCCGAGCTCGCCGGCCGTCAGGTGGCGCTCCTCTTCGACAAGCCCAGCCTGCGCACCAAGGTGAGCTTCGATATCGGCGTCGAGCTGCTCGGCGGCCACGCCGTCTTCCTGGGTGCGGACGAGGTCAAGCTCGGCCAGCGCGAGCCCGCCTCCGACATCGGCGCCAACCTGTCGCGCTGGGTGGATGCCATCGTGGTCCGCGCCTCCAGTCCGGGGATCATCGCGGAGCTGGCGGCGGCGTCATCGGTCCCGGTCATCAACGCGCTCGACGACCGCGAGCACCCCTGCCAGGCGCTGGCCGACATGCTGACCCTGCGCCAGCAGTGGGGCTCGCTGGCCGGTCGCACGCTCGCCTTCGTGGGCGACGGGAACAACGTCTGCCACTCGCTGGTGATCGCGGCCGCGCTGTGCGGCATGCACGTCCGCGTGGCGACCCCGCCCGAGCACGCGCCCGACCCCGCGGTTATCGCGGTCGCTCGTGATCTTGCCACTGCATCGGTCCAGGTCCTGATCGACCCGGTCGGAGCCGTCTCCGGAGCCGATGCGGTCTACACCGATGTCTGGACCAGCATGGGCTTCGAGGCCGAATCTGCCGCCCGTCGCGAACGGTTCGCGCCGTACCAGGTCAACGCCGAGCTGCTTGCCCACGCGCCCGATGCGCTGGTGATGCACTGCCTGCCCGCCCACCGCGGGGAGGAGATCACCGCCGAGGTCCTCGACGGCCCGCGGTCGGTTGCGCTGGAGCAGGCGGAGAACCGGATGTACGCGCAGCAGGCGCTGCTGGTGGCGTTCCTGGCGTAGCCATCGCCCGAAACACGGCCCGCTACATAGGGCAGAACAGCACCCGGGAGCAGCTCGGGCCACAATCTGCCGCTACATCGGGCAGCGGTGAGCGTGAAGGCGACCCGGAGGTGCCGTTTGTGCTCGCGGCTGCCCCACGTATCGGCGCTCCGGCGCCCGAAAGCCACGTCTGGTGACCATCTGCCCCACGTATCGGCAGTCGAGGGCTGATGGACTACTCCAAGTCCAGTCTGCAGGACCGGCTTCCGGTCTGAGACCGCCGGCAGGTCAGGCTCAACGGGCCGGTCCGCCTCGCGCGCAGCCGCCTCCGCATCCAGAAGCGCGACCAGGGTGGGAAAGGTCCCCCGGAACCCCGCCTCGTACCAGGGGCCGAAGTCCTTCATCGCCTCCTTCTAGCGCTTCGTCCGCGGCCAGCCGGGTGTCGTAGATCAGTGAGTCTGTCAGCTCATTTGCTCGGTGATTCTGTCACTGTCGGGCTGCGTCGGGTGGTGGGACCGCGCCGCCACGGGTGATTGGCCGGCGGCCGATAGCCGGCGCTCGGCGGTCGGCTGCCAAGGTTGCCGCGGGCCGCGGTCAGGGTCCGCAGCTGGAACGGCTGGGCGGGTGCCGGCACGCTCAGCAGCTCGCGCTGGCCGTCCCACACCACCAACCGCCCGTCGAGCCGCAGCTGGAGCTCAACCCGTGCGCCGGCATAGCTGCGCCGATCGGCGCGCGGTGGCAGCTGCAGGAGGCTGGCACCAGCCCGGATGGTGTGATCGTTGGCTACCACGCGCCGGTACTTGAGGCAGCAGATGCGCTCGGCTGCGGCGCGGCCGGGTGCGGCGCGCCAGGCGGGCGTCGGATCGAGCGGCGCCACCGTGAAGCGTCGGTTGAACTTGGGCAGGAAGGCGGCCAGCACCCGGTTGGCGGCGTCACGATCATTGGCACCCGCCAGACGCAGCTCGGTCACCAGCCGGTCCTGAAAGGTGCCCCACAGCCGCTCGATGCGGCCCTTGGCCTGGGGTGAGTGGGCGGCGACCGAGGTGATGCCCAGCTCGTCAAGCGCACGGCCGACCTGGGTCGGCAACCGCGTGTCGGCCAGCTGCTCCTCGAGGGTCAGTGCCCGGTCAGATGCCTCGAAGATGGTGTGCCGATCGCGATACACCGCCGCCGGCACACCGTGGCGGCGCAGCGTGTCGCGCAGCACCTCCAGGTAGCCGGCGGCGTCCTCCTGCTCGCGGAAGACCGCACCGCTGACCAGACCGGTGGCGTCGTCGATGCCGCCGACCAGGGTCATGCGCGGTCCGCGGCCCTCGAGCCAGTCGTGACGTGAGCCGTCGACCTGCAGCAGCAGTCCGGCCTGCGGCATGCGATCGCGCCGGCTGCGATGCCGCGGACGACGACGCCGGCGCGGGCTGGCCAGGCCGGCCGCACGCAGCAGGCGGCGCAGGGCGGCACGGCTGATGGTGATCGCCTCGTGCTCGGCCAGCAGCTCGGCCAGGTGGCAGTCGTTGACGCCGGCGTAGCGACCGCGCGCCAGCTCGAGGATCTGCTCGCGCACCGGGCCGGGCAGGCGCCGCGGGCTGGCCCGTCCGCGGTTGGCATGGACCAGCCCGGCTGGCCCGTCGCGCTCAAACCGAACCTTGAGCCGCCACACCTGGCGCCCGCTCAGCTGCAGCAGCGCCGCCGCCTCAGCGACGGTGACCTCGCCGACCAACAGCTTCGTCAGGATCCAGGCTCGTCGCTGCTCGGTACTGCTCATGCAGATCGTCTCCTCCATCGGTGGAGACTGACAAACTCACTGAGCAGTTAGCGGTGACAAAGTCGTTGAGCAACAACATCCGCGGCCAGCCGGGTTGACAGCGCTGATAGCGTCCTCGCATGCCTCGAGCAGAGCGTCACCCGCACTGGTCAACCATGTCCATGCCCTGGCGGCCCCGCCGCCTGGAGGATCGGGCCTGATCGGCCTGGACAGCTGACGCTGCCGGGGCCGATAGCGCCCCAGGGGCCGCACCTTCCACGAACTGGAACGGGTGCGGCTTTTTCAATTCCCTTCGCGCGACGCGGACCAGCCGCAATCCCCGACTCCCGCAGGCGAATCACGCCTGCCCGTCACGCGCCACCGAAGGGAACTCCACGCAATGAGCAACTACCAGACCGAGACGCTGGCCATTCACGCGGGCCAGCAGCCGGACCCGACCACGGGAGCCCGCGCGGTCCCCATCTATGCCACCACCTCCTACACCTTCGACGACGCCGATCACGCCGCACGGCTCTTCGCCCTGCAGCAGTTCGGGAACATCTACACCCGGATCATGAATCCGACGACGGACGTCTTCGAGCAGAGAATCGCGGCGCTGGAGGGCGGCGTGGGGGCGGTCGCGCTGGCCAGCGGGCAGGCGGCGGAGACCCTCGCCATCCTCAACCTGGCGAAGGCGGGCGACAACATCGTGTCGTCCACCAGCCTCTACGGCGGCACCTACAACCTGTTCGCCTACACCCTGCCGCGCCTGGGCATCGAGGTCCGATGGGTGGAGGGCAACTCGACCCGGCGCATTTCGCGCGCCAGACCGATGAGCAGACGCGCGCCTACTACATCGAGACCATCGGCAATCCCCGGCTGGACGTCCCCGACATCCGCGCCATCGCCGATGCGGCCCACGCCCAGGGCCTGCCGCTGCTGGTCGACAACACCTTCGCGCCGCTCCTCTGCCGCCCGATCGAGCACGGGGCGGACGTGGTCATCCACTCCGCCACGAAGTGGATCGGCGGGCACGGGACGAGCATCGGCGGGGTGGTGGTGGACGGCGGCACCTTCGACTGGACCGCGTCCAGCCGCTTCGCGGAGTTCGTCGACCCCGATCCCAGCTACCACGGCGTGTCCTACACGGACTCGCTTCGGCAACCTGGCCTACATCATCAAGCTGCGGGTCCAGCTGCTGAGAGACATCGGTCCTGCGCTGTCGCCCTTCAACTCGTTCCTCTTCCTGCAGGGGCTGGAGACGCTCCCGCTGCGGATCGAGCGGCACTCGCAGAACGCGCTGGCGGTGGCGAAGTGGCTGGAGTCGCACCCCGAGGTCGAGTGGGTCACCTACCCCGGCCTGAAGTCGCACCCCACCTACGCCAACGCCGAGCGCTACCTGTCCGGCGGGTTCGGCGGGATCATCACCTTCGGCCTGCGCGGCGGGCTGGAGGCCGGGCGGCGGCTGATCAACTCCGTGAAGCTGTTCAGCCTGCTGGCCAACGTGGGCGACGCCAAGTCGCTCATCATCCACCCCGCCTCGACCACCCACCAGCAGCTGAGCCCGGAGGACCAGCGCAAGGCGGGTTGCGCCCCGGAGATGGTGCGGCTCTCGGTCGGAATCGAGGCGCTGGACGACATCATCGGCGACCTCGACCAGGCGATCGAGGAGGCGGTCCGGACGGAGGCGGCGGCGTGACGCTGCTTCCGCTGAGCCCGCGCGAGCCATCGCTGCGCCTCGGTCCCTTCCGGACCGAGGCCGGCGAGACGCTCCCCGAGCTGGTGGTGGCGTACCGGCGTGACGGCCCGCCGTCGTCCTCGGCGGTGCTGGTGATCCACGCGCTCACCGGTTCGGCCGACGCGGCCGGCGACTGGTGGTGCGCCGGTCATCGGTCCTGGGAAGGCCCTGGACACCGATGTCACCCAGGTGATCTGCTGCAACCTGCTCGGCTCCTGTTACGGAAGCACCGGCCCGACCACGGTTGCTTCCTTCGGACCGATAACCCCGCGCGACCAGGCGCGCGCCCACTGGGCCGCGCTCGATGCGCTGGGGGTCGAGCGGCTGACCCTGGTGGTCGGCGGCTCGCTGGGCGGCATGGTGGCGCTGGAGGTGGCGCTGGCCCGGCCTTCGGCGGTCGACCACGTCATGCCGATCGCCGCCCCGGCGGAGATCGGCGCCCTCGCCCAGGGCTGGAATCACATCCAGCGCTCGATGCTGGAGCTGGATCCGGATCGCGGATTGGAGCTGGCCCGCCAGCTGGCGATGACCACCTATCGGTCAGAGGAGGACTTCGGGACCCGCGAGGGGATCGGCTCCTACCTGGAGCACCAGGGCCGCAAGCTGCGCGAGCGGTTCGACCCGTCGTCGTACCTGGCGCTGGTCGGTGCGATGGACGCGCACGACGTTGGCCGGGATCGGGGTGGCGTGGCTGCGGCGTTGCATGCCCTGGCCTTGTCCGACACGCGGCTGACCGGCGTGGGGATCACCGGCGACATCCTCTTCGGGCCTCGCCAGGTCCGTTCCCTCGTGGATGCCGCCAGGGCAGCCGGGGTGGTGGCTGCCTATCGGGAGATCAGCTCAACCAAGGGCCACGACGCCTTCCTGGTCGAGTGGGAGCAGCTGACGGCGATCCTGCGCGAGGCGCTCGCCGCTGCCGCGCTGGGTGGCGAGGAGGTAGCAGCGGGATAGCTGGCCTTATTGCCGGATGTCGCCCTGGCGCACCCTATCGGCGCCTGAGTGGCCGAATGGAACGCTGCGGCGACACGCCGGCCATGGAGCGCCTCGAAGTGTCGGCACAGGACGACAGCATGGCCGCTGAATGGCCGGTAGGGAACCCTGCGGCGACATCGGCATGGCTGACGCCCCGCCGACGCAACGCAACATGCCATTGACAGCCACGGGGCATGGGCGGAATCTGCCGCTGATGCGTCGTCGCCATCGTACGGTCGTCGTGGTTCTGCTCCTCGCGCTGGGCGTTGTCGCGTGCGGCGGGGCCGCCGTCAGCCTTTCTCCTGATTCCGCGACCCCACGTGAGATTCTCACCACCTACCTGACGGCCCTGGTCGCCGGCGACTGCGAGGTCGGCCGTGCCCTGGCAGCGAGCGCGTTCGCCGACGGCAGCGGCGACCTGTGCGGCGAGACGGACGTCACGACCTTCGGCATCCTTGGTGAACCGGCCGAGCCACGGGACGGCGAGGTGGTCTTCACCACACACCTCGTCACGAGCGGGACGGGTGACGGGACCGTCCCACCCGGAGGCATCACCTGGTTCTTCGACCTGCAGCGCACGTCCACCGGCCCCTGGCGCCTCGACGGCGGCGGAAGCGGCCCGTGAGTGGGAGACAGGCTCAAGTGGTGAGGGGACGCATCGCCGTCATCTTCGCAGGATTCATGCTCGCTGCCTGCGCGGCGGCGGGTGGACCCTCACCCTCGACACTGCCCACGCTCCCGGTCGAGCCCGAACGCCTGGCCGCCGCTGTGGACACCGCACCCGAGGCGATGCTGACCTGCGGTTACCCGGACCGGACGTTTCCCACTGCTGCACTCGAGAACCGGACCGGTGCTGAGGACGAGGCTGGACCGATGTTCGACGCACTGCGCGAGGGCATCGACCTATTCGACCTGCCGATGGCGGAGAGCCTCACCTGGTTCGTGGCGCAGCAAGACGACAGTGGCGCCCTCTTCCTGGCGCGGCCCGACGGCGACGCGGGCTGGTGGGTGGTGGTCGTGGAGCACGACGAGGCGTGGAAACCTGCCGGGGGCGGCAACTGCAATCTCAATGTCCAGCTCTCGGAAGACTTCGGACCGGCACAGTGGGCACTTGACCCAGCCTACCCACAGCCCGATGCAGCCCAGACCCAGCTGCACATCCTCGTGTGGGAGCTGGCCTGCCACGACGAGTACGCGGCCACGGGGCGGATGTCCGCACCGGTCGTCGTCTTCACTGCCGAATCGGTCACCGTGACCATCGGCGTCCGACCGCTCGAGGGTGCCCACACCTGTCCCGGAACTCCCGGCACCCCCGCCATCCTCACCCTCCCCGAGCCGCTGAGTGACCGAACGCTCCTTGACGGATACACCTATCCACCCGTTGAGCCATCGCCCGCATTTCCGATCGACGGTGGATAGCCCAATGAAGGTGGCTCTCGTCAGTGTCATGGCCGCATTGGTGCTCGCTTCGTGCGCCACCGGCGCAGCGCCCACCATTCCGCTCGAACCCACCGGGTCCACCATGAGCGGCGAGCCCCAGTCCACAGTCGACAACGGCGACAGCTTCAGCCTGACTATCAGATCCTCCAAGGACCGCTACCGGGCGGGCGAGCTGATCGGCATCAGCGCCGAGCTCACGTACCTCGGACCGGATCCTGAACTGGAGGGAAGCGGCTCGGGAACGCTGGTGGGGTTCGGGCTGAAGTCAGCCGACGGACGCATCAAGGTCGACCCGATATTCACGGGAGACTGCGCCAAGCACCACTTCGTCCGCGGTGAACCTGATCGGTACCAGTTTGTGAAGTCTGGCTATTCGCCCGATGGCGATCCCATGGCCGACTTCTATGACTCGTACTTCTCCTCGAAGGAGCTCCGGCTGCCCGCCGGCACGTGGGCGATCATCGCGCAGACGACCGTCTACCCAACCGATTTCTGCGACCGCAGCCCTGACCGGCTCCTGGCATCAGTGACGATCGAGGTCGAGCCGTAAGGCCAGCGGCAGTGGACGCCGCATCGGCAGTCGAAGACGAACCAGCAGAGCTCATTGCGGAGGCGCTGGTCGTCGAGCACGAGGTCGCGGATCTCATCGGGTAGCTCGGCCCGCTGCCATCGGCACTCCGCCCGACCTGCCTCACCGCGAGCGTCAGGAGCGGCCGATGCCTGCGCCGCCCGGATCGCATACGCCGCGGCACCAAGCTCATGGGCCGCGACGTGAGCTACAGCGGCCGCCTGGCCGGCCGCGTACGCGGCGTGGCGCGCCGCTCCTCGGAGGTCCCTGGCAGCAGCGTTGGCATGCCCCGCGGCGGTTCGAGATTCGGTCATCCTCACCTCTCGCCGTACCCAGGCACGCGCGAGCTCGATCGCACGCCGCGGACGGTCGTCATCGGGCCGCGCCTGCTCGAAGAGGGGAAGGACATGCTCGGCGCAGTCGGCCGCCCAGAGCGCCAGGAGGTGGTGGTTGTCATCGGTCAGGCTGCCACCACGACGCAGGGTGATGAACCGCGGATCTCGGACCTTGGGAAGGATCATCGGAGGAGCTTGCGGTTCTCCTTCAAGACGAGCACGACCCAGACGAGCAAGGCGGTCACGAGGGCACCGATCAACGTCGGCCATCCTCCGCAGGGAACGGTCCACGCGCCGAACATCCCGTAGCAGGTTGGCGGGTCCGTATCGATTCCGCCGCCCCATTGAAACTGGAGGACGAAGACGACCAGGCCGGCGAGCAGTGCGGCCACGCCGAGCCGCAGGGGTGATGCCGGCTGACGTTCCAGGGGCTCCACACGTCACCTCCCATTGCCAGACGTGGCCAGTGTCGTGGCGGTCAGGTGGTCGGTCAAGATCCGGACGACGGGAAACTGCCGAGTATGCGGAGGTCGTGGGTGCGCTCGCGAAGGGCCTCCAAGGCCGATGCGAGGGGCTCCTCGCCGGCATCACCGCCGAGGGCTACCAGGAAGCGGTACTGCCACTGGGCGCGACCGGTGGGGCGCGACTCGATGCGACTCATGTTGACGCCCGCCTCGGCCAGCGCACCGAGCGCGTGGTGCAGGGCACCAGGGACGTGGCGCGTCTCGAAGACGACGAGGGTGGTGTGCGGCGCGTCTGCGGGAGGCACCAGCGGACCGGCAGCCGACGGCGACTCGGCACCCTCGGGAACGGCGACGACGAAGCGGGTGGTGTTGCCGTCGTGGTCCTGGATGTCGCGGTCAAGGACCTCCAGCCCGTAGCGCTCCGCCGCCTGGGCCGATGCGATCACCGCCCGCGAAGCGGTCGCCCGATTCCGCCAGCTGCCGGGCTGCGCCGGCGGTGTCGTCCGCCACCACGACCGTCCAGCCGGTCCGGGCAAGGTACGCCTCGCACTGGGCCAGTGCCTGGCGGTGGCTGGCCACCGACCGCACCTCGGAACGCGCGACGCCGGGCAGCGCCAGCAGCTGGTGGCGGACCGGCAGCAGCACCTCGCCGACCACCGACAGGTGGCTGCGGATCAGCGCGTCGACCGCCTCGCCCACGCTGCCGGCGATCGAGTTCTCGATCGGCAGCAGGGCGGCAACGGCCGTCGCCGGAGGCGACGGCCGAGCAGACCGCCGAGAAGGTGGGCAGCGGCAGGGGCTCCACGCTCATCGGCTCCGAAGTAGCCGATGACCGCCTCTTCGCCGTAGGCCCCGGGCTCCCCCTGGTAGGCGACCTTCACCCGGCCGCTCAGTGGTTGAACATCTCCATGAAGCGGTCGTTGTGCTTCAGCGAAGTCTCGGAATCGTCCGCCCGCTCGGGGATCGCCGTCTCGCCGGGGGCGGGAGCGGCCGCCGCGACGTCGATGTCGCCGTGCGCCACCAGCCGGTTGATCCCGTCCACGTAGGCCATCAGCGAGGCCTCGAGGATGTTCTCGTGCGTGCCGCGCCCGGGGTAGGCGGGGGCGTGGGCCTCATCGGTCCGCTGGCGCAGGCTCACGGTGACCGCCGCGGCGGTGTCGTGCCCCTCCCCGGTTGCGTGGACGTTGTAGGTCTGCAGCTCCACGCCGTCGCCCAGCACGGGGGCCAGCGCGGTGTCGACCGCGCGCAGCAGGGCATCGACGGCGCCGTTGCCGGTGGCATGCGCGCGCCATCGGCGGCCGGCCCCGGCCAGGACCAGGTCGGCGCGGCTGTCGCGATGAGAGGCCGATGTTGCCGACCAGCGCTCGACGCTGAAGGTCGGCCCCGGCACGGCGGTCGTCTGTGCGGAAGAGGAAGTGGTCATGGCGTGGCTGCTCCTACGTGTTCGATGTCAGACGCGGGTCAGCCACGAGGCGTACCGCGGGTCCATGCCGCGCACGGCGGCGAAGTAGCGTTGCTGGAGGTCGGAGGCGATCGGCGAGGTGCCGTCGCCAACGGTCCGACCGTCGACGGAGGCGACCGGCGCCACCTGGGCGCCGGTGCCGGTGAAGAAGACCTCATCGGCCAGGAAGAGCTCGGTGCGGTCCAGGGTTCGCTCCTCGACGGCGTGGCCGGCGTCGCGGGCCAGCGTGACTGACGGCGGCGCGGGTGATCCCCGGCAGCACGTCGTCCGAGAGCGGCGGCGTGGCGATCACCCCGTCCCGCACCACGAAGACGTTGGCCGACGAGGCCTCGGCCACGTGACCGTCCGCGGTGAGCAGCACCGCCTCCTGGAAGCCGCCGGTGTGCGCATCCTCCACGGCCAGGCAGGCGTTCACGTACGAGCCGGTCACCTTGCCGCGCGCCGGGATGGCGTTGTCGTTGACCCGCTGCCAGGCGGAGACGGTGACGCGCAGGCCGTCGGTCGGGACGTAGTCGCCCATCGGGTAGGCGTAGATGGCGACCTTGTCGTCCAGGCCGGTGAGCTGCAGGCGGATCGACGGCGCGGACTTGTAGAGCAGCGGCCGGATGTAGACGTCCTCGGCGGTCGGGTGGCGCTCCAGGATCTGGCGCGTCAGCTCCAGCAGCTCGTCCGCGGTTTCGGTGACCTCGCAGCGCAGCAGCCGGCCGTTGCGCAGGAAGCGCTGGTAGTGCTCCCGCCCGAGCAGGATCGCCATCCCGCCATCGTCCTGGCGGTAGGCGCGGATCCCCTCGAAGATCGCGGTCCCGTAGTTCAGGGCGTGGGTCGCGATGGAGACGTTCGCATCGGCGAAGGGGACGAGCGCGCCGTTGAAGTAGGCGAGCTCGCAGGCCTCGATCCGGCTCCCGTCGCCTCCCTGCGCACCCTTCGCCTGGGCCGATGCGGCCTCCGGCCGATCAAGCGTCCCGGTCATGCCACCTCCTCCTGCGCGCGCCGCAGTGCGGGGCGGGCATCGGCCTTCCAGAGGCCGTACTCGAGCGAATCGGTCAGTGCGGCCACCGACGCCGCGATGATGTTGGTGTGCGACCCGACGGTCGACCAGGCGCCGTTCGGGCCCGAGGACTCGATCACCACCCGCGTGCGGGCCGCGGTGGCGGACTCGCCGTCCAGGATGCGCACCTTGTAGTCGACCAGGTGGATCCCCTCCAGCGCCGGGTAGTGGCCGAGCAGCGCCTTGCGCAGCGCGCCGTCGACGGCGTTGACGGGGCCGTTCCCCTCCGCGGCGGTGTGGACCAGCTCTCCCTCCACCTCCACCTTGACCGATGCCTCCGCCCGCACCTCGCCGTGGTTGCGCCGATCGACGAGGACGGTGAAGTCGACGACCCGGAAGAAGGGCCGATAGTCGGCGTGCTGCCGCCGGATGAGGAGCTCGAAGCTGGCCTCGGCGCCTTCGAAGGAGGCGCCATCGGCCTCCAGGCGCTTGACGAGGTTCGAGAGCGCGCGTGGATCGATGACGCCGTCGAGCCGATGCCCCAGCTGCTCCGCCAGCCAGCCGGCGTTGGCGCGGCCACCCAGCTCGCTGACGACCAGTCTTGTCTCGTTGCCGACGCGCTCCGGATCCACGTGCTGGTACGCGTCGCGGACGCGGACCGTCGCCGCGCCGTGCACCCCGCCCTTGTGGGCGAAGGCGCTCACGCCGACGTACGGCGCGTGCGCGTCCGGCGCGATGTTCGCGATCTCGGCCACGAAGCGGGCCAGCTCGCCCAGGCCGCGCAGGTCGTCGCCGCCGGGGACGGTCTGCTGCCCCGCCTTGAGCGCCAGGTTGGCCCAGATGGTCACCAGGTTGGCGTTGCCGCAGCGCTCGCCGTAGCCGTTGATGGTCCCCTGCACGTGGCGAACGCCCTGGGCGACCGCGGCCAGGGAGTTGGCGACCGCCAGGCCGGCATCGTCGTGCACGTGGATGCCCCAGGTGACGTCGGCGTCTGCCAGTGCGTCGCGCGTGGCTTGCACGATGGCGGAGAGCTCATCGGTCAGGAGGCCGCCGTTGGTGTCGCACAGCGTGAGCGTGGTGGCGCCGGCGGCACGTGCCGCACGCAGGGTGGCGACGGCGTAGGCGGGATCGGCTTTGTATCCGTCGAAGAAGTGCTCGGCGTCGTAGACGACCTCGCGGCCGGCGGCGCGCAGGTGCGCGACCGAGTCGCCGATCATGGCCAGGTTCTCGTCGGCCGTGGCGCCCAGCACGTCGGTGACGTGCAGCAGCCAGCTCTTGCCGAAGATGGTGACGACCGGCGTGGCCGCTTCCAGCAGCGCGGCGATGTTCGGGTCGCTTTCCACGCTGTTGGACTTGTGGCGTGTCGAGCCGAAGGCCGCGATCCGGGCATTCCGCCAGGTGGCGCTTCTTCGCGGCGGCGAAGAACTCGACGTCCTTCGGGTTGGATCCCGGCCAGCCGCCCTCGATGTACGCGAATCCGGCCTCGTCCAGCCGACGCGCGATGCGCAGCTTGTCGGCCAGCGAGAGGACCAGGCCCTCACGCTGCGTGCCGTCGCGCAGGGTGGTGTCGTAGAGGACGACCGGGGCGCTCATGCCGGCACCCCGCTCGGCGCGCCAAGGCGGTCGACCACCGCGGCCGTCACCGCATCGGTCCCGGCCGAGCCACCCAGGTCGGCCGTCCAGGGGCCTTCCTCCAGCACCTGGCGAAGCGCCGCCTCGATGGCATCGGCGGCCGACGTCTCGTCGAACGACCAGCGCAGCATCATGGCCACCGAGCCGATGGCGCCCGCCGGGTTGGCGATCCCCTTGCCCGCGATGTCTGGCGCCGATCCGTGGATCGGCTCGTAGAGGCCGAAGCGGCCGTGCTCCGTCATGCGCGTGCCCAGGCTGGCGGAGGCGAGCAGTCCCAGCGAGCCGGCGATCACCGCCGCCTCGTCGGAGAGGATATCGCCGAACATGTTCTCGGTCACGACCACGTCGAAGTCCGACGGTCGGGTCATGAGCGCAGCGGCCAGCGAGTCCACCAGGGCGTGCTCCACGCTCACGCCGGGGAACTCGCTCGCCACCTCGTCGACCACCTGGCGCCAGAGGCGTCCGGTCGCGAGCACGTTCGCCTTGTCGACGCTGGTCAGCTTGCCGCGGCGCTGCGCCGCGAGCAGGAAGGCGAGGCGCACGATCCGGTCCACCTCCGCGCGAGAGTAGGCGCAGGTATCGACCGCACCGTCCTCGGTGGGACCCTGCGGCTTCCCGAAGTAGAGGCCGCCGGTGAGCTCCCGCACGATCACCATGTCGGTCCCGTGGCGCACCTCGGCCCGCAGCGGCGAGGCGTGGGCCAGCGCGTCCACCGCCGTCACCGGCCGCAGGTTGGCGAAGAGCTCCAGCTCGCCCCGGAGGCGCAGGAGCGCCTGCTCGGGCCGGACCGGCGCACGCGGATTGGACCACTTCGGCCCGCCCACGGCGCCCAGCAGCACGGCATCGGCGCCGGCGCAGGCAGCCAGCGTCTCCTCGGAGAGTGGCTGGCCGGTCGCGTCAATGGCGGCGCCGCCCACCGGCTGCTCGTCCCAGTCGATCGCGAAGCCGTTGCGCGCGGCCACGGCATCGGCGCAGCCGCGCGCGGCGGCGAGGACCTCCGGGCCGACCCCGTCGCCGGGCAGGTAGGCGACACGGTATCGGTTCACGGGCGCGCCTTCGCGCTGGCGGAACCGGCGGGGACAGGACCGGAACCAGGTCCGCTCCCGTTCGGCTTCGGCGTGTTCTCGGCAGCTGCCTGCCGCGCCGATTCCGACGCGGGGTGCTCGGCGATGAGCTTGTTGATCGCCGCCAGGTAGGCGCGCAGCGACGCCTCGACCACGTTCGTCGAGAGGCCGTGGCCGGTGTACGTCTGCGGCAGGCCGTCGTCACCGGGCGGTCCGGGCTGCGCGATCTTCAGCATCGCCTCGCCCTGCGCGTCCTCGCCGGAGCCGACGCTCCGCAGCTGGTAGTCGACCAGCGTCGGCCGCCCGCCGATGATCTGCTCCAGCGCGTTGTCGACCGCCTTGAGCAGCGCGTCGACCGGCCCGTTCCCGCCGGCAAAGGCCCGGTAGGTCTTGCCGTCGAAGAAGACACTGACGCTGCCACTGCTCGACTCGCCCTGGCGGCTGGCGGCCGCCCAGTGCTCCAGCTGCACGAGCTGCGGCACGGGGTCGGTCGTCTGCTCGGCGAGCGCCAGCAGGTCGGCGTCGGTCACCTGCTTCTTCTGGTCGGCCAGGGCGATCGCCTCGGCGTAGAGCGTGTCGAGCGCCTCCGGCTCCAGCTCCACGCCCAGGCGCCGCAGCCGCTCGTTGAACCCGCGGCGGCCGGAGAGCTTGCCGAGCGTCAGCGTGGAGCCGGTCAGCCCCACCGACTCGGGGGTCATGATCTCGTAGGTCAGCGCGTTCTTCAGAAAGCCGTCCTGGTGGATACCCGACTCGTGCGCGAAGGCGTTGCCGCCCACCACGCTCTTGTTGGGCTGCACGGCGATCCCGGTCAGGTAGCTGACCAGGCGGCTGGCCGGCGTGAGCTGCTCGGTGACGACGCTGGTCGTCGCCCCGCCGAAGCGCGTCGGACGGGTGCGCAGCGTCATGACGACCTCTTCCAGGGAGGCGTTCCCGGCCCGCTCGCCCAGGCCGTTGACGGTGACCTCCACCTGCCGCGCCCCGGCGCGCACGGCGGCCAGCGTGTTGGCGGTGGCCAGGCCCAGGTCGTTGTGACAGTGGACCGACACGATGCCGCGCTTGCCGACGGCCTTCACCACCTGCTTGACGACCGATGCGAACTCGTCCGGCTCGGCGTAGCCGACGGTGTCGGGCACGTTGATGACCGATGCGCCCGCGTCGAGCGCCCGCTCGTACGCCTCCAGCAGGAACGGCAGCTCGGTGCGGCTGGCGTCCTCGGCGCTGAACTCGACCTCCTGGCCGTCGCCGACCATGCGCCGTGCCTGCGCCACGCACTCGCTGATGCGTGTGAGCACCTCCTCGCGCGTGGCGCGCAGCTTGTGCTTGAGGTGGATGTCGGAGGTGGCGATGAAGACGTGCAGCTGCGTGCGCGTTGCCGGCTCCAGCGCCAGCGCCGCCGCGGTCACGTCGGCCGGGACGCAGCGCGCCAGCGCCGCGATGGCCGGCGCATCGGCTTCTGCGCCAACCTCCTCGGCGATGCGGCGGACCGCCTCCGCCTCGCCGGGCGAGGCGGCCGGGAAGCCGGCCTCGATGACGTCGACCTGCAACCGTGCCAGCTGGCGGGCGACCTGGACCTTCTCGTCGACGGTGAGCGCGGCGCCCGGCGTCTGCTCCCCGTCGCGCAAGGTGGTGTCGAAGACGCGTACCGTCCGGGATCGCGGGGGCATCAGGCGTTCTCCTCCCCTGCCCCGGCTCGCACCTGGTTCTGGTGGCCCGAATCGGCCCAGCCCTCCGGCGCCGACTTGGGGCCGATGAAGTCCATGTGCGAGCGCAGCTCCGCGCCCACGCCCTCGATCCGCGCATTCGCGTTCTTGGCACGCAGACGGCGGAACTCCGGCGCACCCTGCTGCCCCTCCTCGATCCAGCGACGGGCGAAGCTGCCGTCCTGGATCTCGGACAGGATCTGGCGCATCTCGGCGCGGATCCGCTCGTCCACGATCCGCGGGCCGGAAACGTAGTCGCCGTACTCGGCGGTATCGCTGATCGAGTAGCGCATGTACTGCAGGCCGCCCTGGTACATGAGGTCCACGATCAGCTTGAGCTCGTGCATCGTCTCGAAGTAGGCGAGCTCCGGCTGGTAGCCGGCATCGACCAGCGTCTCGAATCCGGCCTGCACCAGCGAGGTGACGCCGCCGCACAGGACGGCCTGCTCGCCGAACAGGTCGGTCTCAGTCTCCTCGGCGAACGTCGTTTCGAGGATGCCGGCACGGCCCGCGCCGATCCCCCGGGCGTAGGCGAGGGTTCGGGCGCGGGCCGTGCCGGTCGCGTCGCGGTGGACGGCGAACAGGGCCGGGACCCCGCCGCCCTGCTCGTAGAGCCGCCGCACCAGGTGTCCGGGGCCCTTCGGCGCCACCATCCCCACGTCCACGCCACCCGGCGGGTCGATGGTGCCGAAGTGGATGTTGAAGCCGTGGGCGAACATCAGCAGGTCGCCATCGGCCAGGTTCGGCTCGATCTCGGCCTCATAGACCGATGGCGCCGCCGTGTCGGGGACGAGCAGCATCACGACCTGCGCGGCGGCGGCGGCCGCTGCGGCATCGGTCACCCGCAGGCCAGCCTCCCGGGCCCGATCGGCCGAGGCGGAATCGTGGCGCAGGCCGACGATCACGTCCACGCCGGAATCGGCCAGGTTGCGCGCGTGCGCCTCGCCCTGGCTGCCGTAGCCGATGACCGCCACCGTCTGCCCGGCGAGCGCCGCCGGGTCGATGTCACGGTCGTAGATGAGCTTCGTCATGTGGTGCTTGCTCCGATCTTCGTGATGGCTTCGCCGGCGGCCATGGCGACCGTTCCGGCGCGGACGAGGCCGCGCAGCCCGTGGCGGCGCAGCAGGGAGAGGGCTTCCTCGACGTCGGCCGGCGCGGCGGTCAGTCGCAGCCTCCAGGCCCCGTCATCGGTTGAAATCACCGCGCCGCCGGCCGCCTCGAGCACCGCCCGGATGGCGGCATCGTCATCGGCTCCGGAGGGAGCATCGAGCTCAACCAGCGCGAGCTCCAGCTCGACGCGCGGCGCGTGGGTCAGGTCGGTGACCTCGATCACCTCGATCAGTCGTTCCAGCTGGGCGAGCACCTGGTGCAGGTGCGCCTCGTCGCCGCGGATGACGACCGTCATGCGCGATCGGCCCGGCTGCAGCGTGCTCCCGACCGTGAGCGACTCGATGTTGAACGAGCGTGCCCGGAAGAGGCCGGAGACGCGGTTGAGCGTCCCCGGACGGTCGATGACCAGGGCGCTCACCACGTGCCGGCGCTGATGCGGGTCCGCCGACACTGTCAACGCTCGGCCTCCTCGACCATCTCGGACAGGCCCAGGCCGGGCAGCATCATGGGGTAGACGTTCTGGGTGTGGTCCAGGTGGAAGTCGATCAGCGTCGGCCCCGGGTGCGCGCGTGCCTCGGCGATCACGCCGGGCACCTGCTCTGGCCGGGTGGCGCGGAAGGCCGGCATGCCGTAGGCCTCGCAGAGGCGGACGAGGTCGGGCCCGAACAGCTCGGCCGAGTGGTAGTTCTCGTCGTAGATGATCTCCTGCCACTGCCGGATCATCCCCAGCCGATGGTTGTTGAGGACCGCGATCTTGACCGGGATCTGGTCCTGCACCAGCGTGCCGAGCTCCTGCATCGTCATCTGGAAGCCGCCGTCGCCGGTGATCGCCCACGTCTCGCGCTCCGGCGCGCCCAGCGCGGCGCCCATGGCGGCAGGCACCGCGTAGCCCATCGTCCCCAGGCCGCCGCTCGAGAGGTGGTGGTACGGCTTGCGGAAACCGAAGTAGCGCGCCGCCCACATCTGGTTCTGGCCAACGTCGCTCACCAGCGTGGCGGCGTGGTCGGTCGCCTCGCCGATCTGGTCGACCACGTAGTCGGCACTGAGCCTTCCTTCGCGCCAGGCGCCGGAGCCGTGCCAGGAGCGAGCCTCGCTCACCTTGCGCCACTCGGCGATCTGATTCATCCACGCCGTCCTCGGCTCGGACTGGGGCAGGCGGCGGAGGAGGGCGGCGAGCAGGTCGCCGGCATCGGCCACGATCCCCAGGTCGGTGCGGACGTTCTTGCCGATCTCTGAGCGGTCGACGTCGACGTGCACGATCTTCGCCTGCGGCGCGAAGCCGCTCGTCTTGCCGGTGATCCGGTCGTCGTAGCGGCCACCGATCCCGATCAGCAGGTCGCAGTTCTGGATCGCCTTGTTGGCGTGCATCCAGCCGTGCATTCCCGCGTAGCCGACCGAGAGCGGGTGGCGCTCGTCGATGTTGCCGATGCCCAGCAGCGTGTGCGCCACCGGGATCTGCGCCCGCTCCGCCAGCTGCAGCAGCAGGTCGGTGGCGCCGGCGATCTGCACGCCGTGGCCGGACAGGATCAGCGGCCGCTCCGCGCGGGCGATCATGTCAGCCAGCTCATCGGCCTCGGGGACGTCGCCCCGGACGGGGCGCAGCAGGCCGGGGAGGCGCAGGTCGGCGGGGCTGGGCAGGGGCGCGCTCGTCTCCGCCTGCAGCACGTCCTTCGGGAAGTCGATCAGCACCGGCCCGGGGCGGCCGGAGCTCGCGATCTCGAACGCTTCGGCGATCGCCAGCGGGACCTCGTCGGGATCCATGACGACCGCCGCGTACTTCGTGACCGGCAGCGCGATCCCCACGATGTCGGTCTCCTGGAACGCGTCCCGTCCCAGCAGGGCGCGGGGCACGTTGCCGGTGATGGCCACCATCGGCACCGAGTCCATCATCGCCGTCGCCAGGCCGGTCACCAGGTTCGTGGCGCCGGGACCGGAGGTGGCCATCGCCACGCCGACGCCGCCGGTCGCCCGGCTGAAGCCATCGGCCGCGTGGGTGGCGCCCTGCTCGTGGCGGACGAGGACGTGGCGGATCGGGAACTCGCGCAGGACGTCGTAGATGGGCAGCACCGCGCCACCGGGGTAGCCGAAGATCGTCGACACGCCGCGCGCCAGGAGCCCCTCCATGACCGCCCGCGCACCGATGCGTGGCGCGACGGCCGGCAGCGCCGGCTGCGGCTCGGGATCGGGGATGCGGAGGGCGCTCATGAAGTTGCCTGCACTTTTTCGGGTTCCCTTTCGGTCCTGGGAGTTATCGGTCCGGAGAACGAAAAACCCGCCGGCCTTGCTGGCTGGCGGGATTCGGGTTCGCTTTCGGTTGGCCGTCAGGCCGTCCGGCGTCCTCTATCCCGCCATCCAATAAGGAGGACGAGCCGGAGAATGCCGAGTACCACGACGAAACCGCCGAGCGCAGCCTGGTTGGCCGGCGCCGGCGATGCGGACGCGAGTCGCGCGCTCATCGGGTGCATTGGGGGGACCCTAACAGCGCTGTCAACCCCAACCCCCTGTCACGCTCAGCGCGCCGCTGCGTGTGCGCCTCAGCGGTGATACCAGCCCAGGGCTGCATGCGGATGCCGGTCGTCACGGCCGATGCTCCGCTGCTGTCAGCCTTCCCTCGTACGGCGCTGGCCGCACGTACCGCACGTGCGGACGTGCGGTACGAGAACTGTCCAAAGACAGCGGCCACAGAATCTCGTGAGAGCTTCGCCCGCATCCCCGGGCATCCTTCGCGGAGAAGCCAAGCCGATCAAGAATGACGGCGAACAGTTCGCGGGATTCCGGTGTCTGGATAGTGAGCGGCCGAAGGGAGGGAATCTGCTGGAGACCATCCGCCGAGCCATGGCCCGCGACCAGGAGGCGTTCGAGATGCTCGTGGAACAGCACATGTCCGGCATCTATCGGCTGGCTGCGGCCATCGTCGGCGAAGCGAGCGCACCCGACGTCGCGCAGGAGACGTTCGTCAGGGCCTGGCAGGAGCTGCCACGCCTCCGAAGCCCGGAAGCGTTCCCGGCCTGGCTGCGCCGGATCTGCGTGAACCGGTCGCGCAACTGGCTCCGAAGCCAGCGCCGCCGCCCGGTCGCTGCGCCGATGGCGATGGCGGAGACATCGGCCACCAGTCCGGCCGACTTCCGTGGACCGATCGAGGCGCGCGCCCTCCTGGAACCGGCCTTCGAGCGCCTCAACCCCGACCAGCGGGCGGTCCTGGCACTCCACTACAGCCTTGGCTACTCGATCGCCGAGTCCGCCGACGCGCTGGGCGTGCCGGAAGGCACGGCCAAGTCGCGGCTCAACGCGGCCCTGGGCGTCCTGCGCAGCGCGGTCGGGACACCTGAAGATCGGGCCGAACCGGAGGTGGCGTCGTGAACGACGAGCAGATCGTCGAGTACCTGCGGTCGCGCTCGCGGGTGGATGCGCCGATGGGGCTGTCCGACCGCGTCATGGCCGAGATCACGTCCACGCCGGTCCACCGCTCGTGGTTCGCGGGGTTCCTGCCGGCGGTCGTCACCGTGGCGGCTGTCGCAGTGGTGGCGGTGGTTGCGACGCTCGTCGTGAAGCTGCCGCCGAGCGGCGGGCCGAGCGCCTCGCCCTCGTTCCCGATCGTCGCGTCCGATCCCCGCTTCGCGGCCTGCGGCGGCGGCCTGGGCAATGGGGACCAGGTGATCGCCGCCTTCCCCTTCGTCGCAGCCGATTACCAGCGCTACTTCCCGAACATGGGCCGCTCGCCGGAGCTCGAGGTGGACCAGCCGGCCTTCGCCGTGGTCTTCGATGAGGGAGTTCAGCTCCCGGACGTGTTGGGCCCGATCTCCCAACCGTCGCCACCCGCATCGCCATCGGGTCACATGGTGTGCGTCTACGTTGGCGACGAGCCGGATGGCGAGTCCTACTACTACGTCAACGTCGATGTCACCGGCATGCTCGCCGAGCTCGATGCGACGGCCTCGCCCACGGCGAACAGCTCCCCATCGGTCTATGCGCCCGACTACGACAGCTTCGCCGAGGTCGCTGTCGAGACGCTACCGCTGTACGCGGACCAGGACCTGAATTCCCAGGTCGTAGGTGAGGTGCTCGCATTCGGCGCAACGGACACCGATCAGCACGTCCGCGTGTATGTGACTGATCGCCCCGCCATGGATGGATGGCGACGAGTCGAGACCTGGGTGTCGACCGATGGTGCGTCGGGCTGGGCCTTCGCCTGGGCGCCGCTGGAGCTGGATGGCCAGTCGACGCTGCGCCCCACGCAACTCCAGTGCCCGGATACCCGGGTCCAGGGCCTCTCGTCGGTGATGGCTGGCTTGACGCCGCCCGAGCTGCTGGTCTGCTTTGGGAGCACGAACCAGACGTTGCGTGGCTCCGCACAGGAGGCCGACTTCGGGTCTGGTTTCGGGGGTGACCCGGCGTGGCTCGTCGATGCTCCCGATCTTGCCCTGCTGGCCGGTTCGCCGGAGACGTGGGGGCCAATACTCTCCGTCCATGTAGACCCGACTGCCGGTGGGTTCCCGGTTGGCGAGGAGGTTGAGGCTACCGGACACTTCAATGACGAGCGGAGCTCAGGTTGCCGTCGGACCGATCTGCCCGCCGGCATGTCCGAAACCGCCGAGGAGTCGGCGCTCTGGTGCGCCCAGCAGTTCGTGGTCGTATCGATCAACCGCGTGAACCCCATTCCGACCCCGACGCCGGTCACTTATCGGCCAAACCCGGGCGGCCCCTTCACCGTCATCGACAGCGCACAGGCCGATGCCCTGTTCGAGACTGTCGACACCTGCACCAACCCGGTGGGCAACTTCACGATCGCGTTCCCCGCGTCGTGGTACACGAATGCGACGGTCGGCGAACTGCCGGCCTGCAGCTGGTTCTCGCCGGTGCCATTCGAAGTCTCGAATGTCCGCGACATGCCCGATTCGGTGGCCATCGTGATCACTGCCATCGATGGCGGGTTTGGGGTGATCAACTCACCGGACTACGACTTGGCGGAGACGGTCAGCATCGGTGGGCGCGATGGTTTCCGCGGTGAGCAGATCGGCATCGGATACGAGGGTGGCGGCTACGAACGAATCGCCCCGAGCTACCGCTACGGCGTGAGCTTCGAGCCTGCCCCCTCCCTTGGGCCGAGCCTGGACGCCGCCACCTCGAGCGAAGGCGCGGTCGACTACGTCCTGAACAAGGCAGTCCTGGACCGCATGATGGCCAGCCTGATCTATCTGGGCCGGGACTGAGTTACGCGCGTTCGTCGCAGATCCGCCATCTGCTGGCGGTATCGACCGAGAATCTCGCGTCCGGTGTCGATTCGTGCCTCTTTCCGCCAGCCATTGAAGGAATCGGCCGAGAAGCGGGCCCGTCCGGACGCCCTGGCGGAATATCTCGGCCGTTAGCGCCACCTACTGGCGGAAACCGGCGAGCGCCGGCCGATTCCGCTGCTCCACGTCCGATCAGCCGTCGGTGGCGCTCTCCAGCTGGCGACGCATGCGGGCGCCTGTCGTCACGGCACCCTCCGAGGCCGATGACACCTGCGCCGCGTACTTGGCGAGCACGCCGCCGGGATAGCGGGGCGGAGCAGGCGACCAGGCAGCCCGCCGTCGCGCCAGCTCCTCGTCGTCCACCAGCAGGTCCAGCCGCCGCGCGTCCACGTCGATCTCGATCTCGTCCCCCTCGCGCACCAGCGCGATGGGTCCGCCCAGCGCCGCCTCCGGCGCCACGTGCCCGATCATCAGCCCGTGGGTTCCGCCCGAGAAGCGGCCGTCGGTGAGCAGCGCGACGTCTCCGCCCAGCCCCTCCCCCACCAGCGCGGCGGTGACGGAGAGCATCTCCTGCATGCCGGGCCCGCCGACCGGGCCCTCGTTGCGGATGACGACCACGTCGCCTGGCAGGATCTGCTGCGCGCGCACCGCGTCGTAGCACTCGGCCTCCGAGTCGTAGACCCGCGCCGGACCGCGATGGTGCCGGCGCTCGTGGCCGGCCAGCTTGATGACGCAGCCGTCGGGCGCCAGCGAGCCGTGCAGGATCGCCAGGCCACCGGTCGGCTTGATCGGGTGCTCGACCGAGACGACCACCTCCTGGCCGGGTGTCTCCACCGCGGCGTCCGCCACCTCGGCCAGCGTCCGCCCGTCCACGTTGCGGGTGGACCCGTCGATCAGCCCGCCTCGGATCAGCTCGCGGGCGACCAGGCCGATGCCTCCCGCCTCGTGGATGTCGACCGCCGTGTATCGGCCTCCCGGAGTCATGTTGGCCACGATGGGCGTGCGTGCCGCAATGCGGTCGAAGTCGTCGATCTCGAGCGGGATCCCCAGCTCGTGCGCGATGGCCAGCAGGTGCAGCACGCCGTTCGTCGAGCCGCCCATGGAGGTGACCGATGCGATCGCGTTGTCGATGGCGGCCCGGGTCATGATCTGCGACGGCCGCGTCCCTTCCCGCACCAGCTCCATCGCCAGCTCGCCACTGCGACGGGCCGCGTCGTCCTTGGCCGGGTCGGTCGCCGGGAATGCCGTTCAGCCCGCCCGGCGAGATGCCCAGGAACTCGAGTGCGGTGGCCATCGTGTTGGCCGTGAACTGCCCGCCGCAGGCGCCTGGCCCCGGGCACGACGCGTCCTCGATCTCGCGCAGCTCCTCGAGCGAGATCTTCCCGGCCCGGTATGCGCCGATCGCTTCGAACACGGTCACCACCGTGGCATCGCGCTTCCCACGCACCACGCCCGGCTGGATCGTCCCGTTGTAGAGCGCGAGGCCCGGCAGGTCCAGGCGCGCGAGCGCCATGGCGGCCGCCGGAATGGTCTTGTCGCAGCCGACCAGGATCACCAGCCCGTCGAAGAGGTGGCCGCGCGCCACCAGCTCGATCGAGTCGGCGATCACCTCGCGACTGACCAGCGATGCCTTCATCCCCTCGGTGCCCATGCTGACCCCGTCCGACACGGCGATCGTGTTGAACTCCATCGGCGTGCCACCGGCCGCCCGGATCCCGTCCTTCACCAGCTCGGCGAGGTGGCGCTGGTTGTAGTTGCAGGGCATCGTCTCGATCCAGCTGGATCCGACGCCGATAATCGGCTTCGACAGGTCCTCGTCGGTGAAGCCGATGGCCTTCAGCATCGCCCGCGCAGCGGCGCGGTCCGGACCGTCGACGAGGCGGCGGGAGTGCTCCCGGGGATCGTATTGCTCGGTGCTCATGAGGCCGCCAATGTAGCGGCCCGCGCAAGCCCCCGCCTCTGCCGGGTACCGTGGCGGGATGCAGGCTCGTCCTTTCGCCCGCGTCGCCGAGGCCGTTCCCCCGCCGGCGCTGCTCGTTGTGTCGATCACCTCGATCCAGCTGGGCGCCGCAGTGGCGGTGAACCTGTTCGCGACCCTGGGTCCGATCACCACGACGTTCCTGCGCATCGCCTTCTCCGCGATCCTGCTGCTGGTCGCGACGGGGCGCCAGATCGATGCGCGAGCCCGCCGCCACGTCGGGCTGCTGATCCTGCTCGGCTGCGTCATCGGCGCCATGAACATGTCCTTCTACGGCGCCATCTCGCGCATCCCGCTGGGCATCGCGGTGGCCATCGAGTTCGTGGGGCCCCTCGGGGTCGCGGCGTTGACCTCGCGCCGGCTCACCGAGTTCCTTTGGATCGGCCTTGCCGTGGCCGGGCTGGTGCTGCTGACGCCGGAGATCGGCGGCTCGCTCGACCCGCTCGGCATCGGCCTTGCGCTGGCGGCCGGCATGGGGTGGGCTGCCTTCGTGCTGCTCAGCCCGCGGGTGGCGAACGGCGTGGGAGGTGCCGGCCTCGCCCTGGCGATGACGGTGGCCGGCGTCGTCACGCTGCCCTTCGGTCTGGCGGCAGGGGGACTGGAACGGATGGAACTTCCCGTGCTTGCCGGCGCGCTTGCGGTCGCGATCTTCTCCACGGCCCTGCCGCTCTCCCTGGAGTTCGAGGCATTGCAACGGATGACCGCACGCGCCTACGGCGTCATCGTGACGCTCGAGCCGGTCGCTGCTGCAGTGGTCGGCCTGCTCATCCTCGGCCAGGCGCTTCCGCCGACGGGCGTGGCGGCGATCGCGTGCGTCACGGTCGCGGCCATCGGCGTGACGCTCAGCGACCGGCGACGTCGATCACCCATGGCGACTTCTTCGGGATAAGCGGATCTGCGACCATGAACCGATGACGCCGCGCTCGCCGGCTCTGCGGTGGGTCATGCTCGCCGTCGGTCTCGTTTCGCTCATCACCGCCTGCGCCGCCCAGTACGGCTACGCGTTCCTTCTGCCCGCCCTGCGCGCCGAGGGGTTCGACATCCGCCTGGCGGCGGCGCTCATCACCGCCCCGGTGCTGGGCGTGGTGGCGGGCCTCATCGCCTGGGGTTGGGCCGCCGACCGATGGGGCGAGCGCGTCGTGCTGAGTATCGGCCTGACGGCTGCGGGATCCACGCTGCTGGCAGCCAGCCAGGTCGGCGAGGGGACGCTCCTCCTGCCGCTCCTCTTCGTGGTCGGAGCGACGAGCTCCGCCGTGCATGCCGCAAGCGGACGCCTGATCCTGGGCTGGTTCGCCTCGCGCGAACGGGGCCTGGCGATGGGCATCCGGCAGACGGGCCAGCCACTGGGCGTGGCGCTGGCCGCGCTCGCGCTGCCCGCGCTGGCGGCCAACGGGATCGGCGGCGCATTCGTCTTCCTGGCCATCGGCTGCCTCGTCTCGGGCGCCATGGTGGCCACCCTCGTCCGCGATCCGCTCAGGACGGGCGGACACCACGATGTGGCGCCGCCTTCGGGCACGCCCTACCGCGCCGCCTACCTGTGGCGCATCCACGCGGCGTCGGGGCTGCTGATCATCTCGCAGACCGCCATCCTGGCCTTCGCCTTCGACTTCCTGGTGACCGGGCGCGGCTGGCAGGAGACGCCCGCCGGGCTGCTGGTGGCGGTCGGCCAGCTCACAGGCGCGTCGGGGCGGATCGCGGCCGGCTGGTGGTCCGATCGGCTCGGGACCCGCCTGACGCCGATGCGCTGGCTGGCGATCGTCATCGGCTCGACGATGGCCGTGCTGGGGGTGCTGGCGACCATCGGCTCATCCTTCGCCGACGTTGCGATCCTCGCGGCGATGATCGTGACCGTCAGCCCGAACGGCCTCGCCTTCACCGCCGTCGCCGAGTACGCCGGGCGCGCGTGGGCCGGGCGCGCGTTGGGCGTCCAGAACACGTTCCAGAACCTGATCGGCGCCGCCGTGCCGCCCACCGTAGCGGCCATCCTGGCGATCTCCGCGAGCGCCGCGACCGGCTACGGGATCGCCTTCGGGGCGGCCGCGCTCTTCCCGTTCCTCGCCGTCGGCGTCATCCCGGCCGGCCAGGAGCGCGATTCCCAGTTGGTCAGGTGAGCGTCGAGAGGAATGCCAGGATCCGACCGATCATGAGCTCCGTCGCCGCCGCGTCGTAGGAGGGCAGCGAGGAATCCGAGAAGAGGTGCGCGTTGCCTGGGTAGAGGAAGAGCTCGGCCGCGTCGGTCGAGTCGACAAGCGCACGCGCCGCGTCCAGGTCGCCCTCGCCGGCGAAGATCGGGTCGGCGTCCATGCCGTGAACCTGGGCTGGGACTCCGTCGGGCCATGCGCCGCCGAACTCCTCGAGCGGCAGGCAGGAGTCGATCAGCACCGCTCCGCGAGCGCCATCGCGCGTCTGAGCCAGCTGCTGGGCAGGCATGACGCCCATGGAGATGCCCATGTAGACGATCTCCGACGGCAGCGCCTCCCCCTCGGCGACGCCGCGCTCCAGGATGGCACCGAAGCCGACGGACTTCGCGTGGGCCATTCCCTCCTCCAGCGTCGGGAAGGTCCGACCATCGAAGAGGTCGGGCGTATGCACGCTGTGGCCCGCCTCACGCAGCTTGTCGGCGAGTGCGACGACCCCCGGAGTGAGGCCCTGGACGTGGTGGAACAAGACGACTTCAGTCATGGTCTCCCCGCTCTCTGCTGTGATTGATCCATAATTGTCGAACGTTCGGAGATGATAGTCTGTTCACCGATGGCCGACAAGCCCCCGGTGCCCGATTACGAGCTCGACGACACGTTGATGCTGACCGCCCCGGCGCAGGTGCAGGCCATCAGCCATCCACTCCGCACGACGATCCTTGGCCTCCTGCACGAACGAGCCGCCAGCGTCACCGAGGTGGCCACCGCCGTCGGGCGGCCGAAGAGCACCGTCGCGTACCACGTCGGCGTGCTCCAGGACGCGGGACTCGTCCGGGTGGTCCGCACGCGCCGCGTCCGCGCAATCGAGGAGCGCTACTACGGCCGGACGGCGCGCATGTTCTACGTCGGCGTCGGGGGGCGCGAGCGGGAGGGCATCCTACCGCTGGACTTCAACGATTTCGAGGTCGCCGCCGGGGAATCACAGGAGGCGTACCAGGCGCATCGGCTGTGGTCGTTCATCCGCCACGCCCGCATTCCCCCGGAGCGGGCGTCGGAGTTCTGGGCGCGCGCGATGCAGCTCGTCCAGGAGTTCGACCGAATCCCACGGTCGGGACAGACCGCGTACGGGTTCGTGGTGGGCATCTACCCGATTCCGGACTACCCGGTGCTGCCGGAGGCCGATACCAAGCCCGAGTCGTAGGCTCCTTCCCGACCTCACCCCACTGAGACGGTGTGACCGATGATCAGGTACTGCATGCCGCTGCCGTCGAAGACGTGGACGAAGGCGCGGCCCTCGACCGTCCGCAGATTCGCTCGGTCGACGTTCTCTGGCGTGAGCTCGTAGAGGGTGCCCTCCACCTCGGCCGTTGCGCCCTCGTGGTTGCGAAACGTCTGCGACTCGTCGGCCGGCTCGTCCAGGTCCAGCACGACGATCCCCACTTCGCCGCGCGCTGGTGCGAGCACGAATGAGGGGCCGCCTTCGGCAACAAAATCGATCACCCCCGTGACACGAACTGAGGCGCCGAGGTACTCGTCGGCGTGTGCGAGCAGCTCGCTCACGTCGCCGGCGAATGGTGCTGGCGTCTCGGCTGCGATCGGCAAGGGCGGTGGCGATGGCGCCAGCGCACAGCACGCCGACAGCATGGCAGCGGCCACGATCGAAGCGCCGAAACGCCTTGCCATCCATCCACACTACGCCACGGAAGAGATCCGTCGCGCGAGCTGATGAGGTCGACGACATCTGCCGGCTCATCGTCGAGTCGATGACCCTCTGGAACCCCAGCTCCTCGTACCTCGCCGCTGCGGAGGAGAGGGCGACTCGAATGGGTGTCACACTGTCAGCGATCGCTCGTGGGGCGCGTGCCGCACGTGCTGCAGGTGCCCCACGACCGGGGTCTGACAGCGGCGCCCCCTCCGACCAACGCCCCACCGTGGCTTCCGACGATGGAACCGTCATCGAACTCAAACAGGACTAGTCAAGCCAGACTCACCTGGCTAGAATAGCCAGATGAAGACAGCCACGATCACCGAGGCAAAGAACGGGCTGAGTGCGCTGATCGACCGCGTGCGAGCGGGTGAGTCGGTGGTCATCACCGATCGCGGTGTCCCGGTGGCACGTTTGGAGCCCATGGCGAGCCACCCGGATCCTGACGGTCGCATCGCGCGGCTCGAGCGGGCCGGCATCATCCGGCGCGGCAGGTCAGCCCCGCCAATCGATCTCATGCGGGAGGCGCCGCCGGCGGTCGAGCCCGGCGGAAGCGTCCTCGAAGCTCTGCTCGAGGAGCGGCGGACAGGCCGGTGAAGTTCTGGGATAGCTCAGCGATTGTGCCCCTGCTGATCGGCGAGCCGGAGCACGGCCAAGCCCGAGCCGAATTCGAGCGTGATCCGGACCTGGTCACCTGGTGGGGGACGGGCGTCGAAGTCGTATCGGCCATGGCCCGGCGCCAACGAGAGGATCGGCTTCAACCCGGCGCCTTCGCCCGCGCAATGCATCGCCTGGACGAGCTGACTGCGTCGTGGCAGGAAGTTGAGCCCTCGGATCAGTTGCGTCAGTCGGCCATTCGAATCCTGCGAGTGCACCCACTGCGTGCCGCCGATGCCCTCCAGCTGGCCGCTGCGCTGTCGGCCGCCGAAGGGCATCCGGCCAGCCTCGCCTTCGTCACCTTCGACGGCCGCCTGGCCGATGCGGCGCAGCGCGAAGGGTTCACCGTCGCGCCCTCTTGACGCATCGGCTAGGGTGGCCGGACCGATGAGCGAACCGACCCTTACTCCTCCGCGCCCGCGAACGATCGTCGAGAAGATCTGGGACGAGCACGTCGTCGTCCCGGGCGGCGACGGCGTGCCCGACGTGCTGGGCATCGACCTGCACCTCGTCCACGAGGTGACCAGCCCGCAGGCCTTCGACGGGCTGCGCGCCCGGGGCCTCCGCGTCCGCCACCCCGAGCAGACGGTGGCGACCGCCGACCACTCCATCCCGACCACGGATCGCAGCCTGCCCATCGTCGACGAGATGGCGGCAGCCCAGGTTCGCCGCCTTGAGGACAATTGCAAGGAGTTCGGCATCCCGCTGCATGGGATCGGCTCGCCGCACCAGGGGATCGTCCACGTCATCGGTCCGGAGCTGGGACTGACGCAGCCGGGCATGACGATCGTGTGCGGCGACAGCCACACCGCCACGCACGGCGCCTTCGGGGCGCTGGCCTTCGGGATCGGCACCTCCGAGGTTGAGCACGTGCTCGCCACCCAGTGCCTGCTGCAGCGGCGGCCGAAGACCTTCGAGGTGCGCGTGGAGGGGGCGCTTCACCCGGGCGTGACCGCCAAGGACATCATCCTGGCGCTGCTGTCGCGGATCGGCGTGGCGGGCGGGACCGGGCACGTCTTCGAGTACGGCGGCTCGGCCATACGCGCGCTGGGCATGGAGCAGCGCATGACGATCTGCAACATGAGCATCGAGGGCGGCGCACGCGCCGGGCTGGTCGCGCCCGACGAGACGACCTTCGAGTACGTCGCCGGACGACCGCATGCCCCCGCCGGTCCGGACTGGGAGGCCGCGCTGGACCGATGGCGCCGGCTCCCCTCGGACGAGGGCGCCACCTACGACCGCTCGATCACGCTTGACGCGGCAGCGCTCGAGCCGATGGTCACCTACGGCACCAACCCCGGCATGGGCTTCGGGATCACGTCGCGCATTCCCGATCCCGCCTCGCTGTCGGATGCCGTGGCACGATCCTCGCTGGAGTCGGCGCTGGCCTACATGGCGCTGAATCCCGGCGAGCAGGTGCTGGGCAAGCCGATCGACGTGGTCTTCATCGGCTCATGCACCAACTCGCGCATTTCGGACCTGCGGGAGGCGGCGCGCATGCTGCGCGGACGCCGGGTGGCCGATGGCGTGCGGGTCATGGTCGTCCCGGGCTCCACCGAGGTGAAGCGCCAGGCAGAGATCGAGGGATTGGCGTCCGTCTTCCGCGAGGCCGGCGCCGAGTGGCGTGAGGCCGGTTGCTCCATGTGCATCGCCATGAACGGCGACCAGCTGTCGCCGGGGCAGTACGCGGTCTCGACGTCGAACCGCAACTTCGAGGGGCGGCAGGGGAAGGGCGGGCGCACGTTCCTGGCGTCCCCGCTGACCGCAGTGGCGTCCGCGGTTACCGGCCGCCTCACCGATCCGAGGGCGCTGGGATGAGCGAGCCCTTCACCCACGTCGAATCCGCGGCCGTGCTGCTGCCGCGCGACAACGTCGACACGGACCAGATCATCCCGGCCCGCTTCCTGAAGACCATCAACCGTTCTGGCCTGGCCGATCAGCTCTTCGCCGACTGGCGCTACGCCGACGACGGCTCGCCGCGGGCCGACTTCGTCCTGAACGCGCCCGCGGCGCGGCCGGGCGGCAGGTGCTGGTGGCCGGCGACAACTTCGGCTGCGGCTCGTCGCGCGAGCACGCGCCCTGGGCGCTCACCGCGTGGGGCTTCCGCGCGGTGATCAGCTCCTCCTTCGCCGACATCTTCAAGGCCAACGCGCTGAAGAACGGCCTGCTGCCCATCGAGGTGCCGGCGGAGGAGCTGCGCCGCATCACCGCCCTGCTGGAGGCGCACCCCGACCTGGCGCTCAGCGTGGACCTGGAGGCGCAGGAGCTGCGGCTGCCGGACGGCTCGGTCATCGGCTTTGTGGTCGACCCGTTCTCGCGCCAGATGCTCCTCACCGGAACCGATGAGCTCGGCTTCCTGCTCGCCCAGGAAGAGGCGATCTCCGCCTACGAGGCCTCGCACGCGCCGCGCATCTCCACGCTGCCGCAGTAGGCGCGCGGCATCCCGCCGCACCGCCCGTTGCGCTGAGCGCAACGTTTTGCGCACGAGCCGGCCCTGGACCGGCCTTCTGGAGTCGTTTGTTGCGGCAGATGCAACGCCAGGCGCACGAACGGCCCCTCCCGCGCATTCTGTTGCGGTGAGGGCAACGTTTCGCGCAGGAACCGGCCGGGGCAGGTCCTCCTGGCGTGATTCGTTGCACCAGGCGCCACGCGGGAGGTTGCCGCCCCACAGCCCGGCTGGTCAGTCAATCAGACGCGGCCTCGCCGCGAAGCCACTGGATATAGCGGTCGGCCGATTGCTCGAGGATCGTGCGTGCGTCGCGGTGGATCGTCGGCTTCCACCAGCCGCCGTAGATCCGGTCGAATGGGTAGGGCCCCACGGCCTCGACCACCTGTCGCACCGCCTGTTCGGGGAGCGGCAGGCGGTTCGGGGCGCTGCGAACGAAGGTCACGCGATCCTCGCCGGGCGTGACGAAGATCGTGTCGCCGGCCAGGAGGACGCCCGCTCCATCGGCGCCGGCCGACCAATGGAGAACCGCGCTACCCGCAAAGTGACCGCCGCACTGGACGAGCGTGACGCCGGGAAGCACCTCAAGCGAGCCGCGCCAGGTTTGAACCGCCGGATCGGGCCTGGTCAGCCAATGTGCATCGGCTTCGGGGAGGAGGATCGACGCGTTGAATGCTCGGCTCCACTCGACGATCGCGCCGTAGAAGTGCGGGTGGCTGGCCGTCACCGCATGAAGACCGCCGCGTGCCCGGACCGCGCGGATGGCGACCTCGTCGATGTAGCCGGGCGGATCCCACAGCACGTTGCCCTCGTCCGTCTGGACCAGCAGCGCCCGTTGTCCGATCGCGACGGGCGGATCGAAGCCGATCCCGGTCAGCCCGGGCTCCACTTCCCGGACGTCGCCCGCATGCCCCGCCGCGGCCAGCTCGGGAAGCGTCGTCCAGCGCTGACCCGTTGGCGGCACCCACTGGCGCTCATCCGCGCAGATGATGCAGACGCTAGGCGGCTCCGCTGCGGGCGGGTAGTGGTTTCCACAGGTGCCGCAGACCCACGGGTTGCCGAACGCCGCCTTCGGTGATCCTTGCGCTGTCATCCGGGGAATCTCACCACAGGCGATTCCAGCGGCGGCAAGCTCGGACGCGGTGGGCCAGTCCAGCGCGGTCAGGCGTCGCCGGCATGCTCCAGCAGCCAGTCGACCGCCTCGAGGTAGCCGCGCCAACCCTTCCCCACCACCTGGTGCCGCGTTGCCGGCGCGGTGACGCTCACCCGCCGCCACGGCTCGCGGGTCGTGATGTCGCGAGATGTGCACCTCGACCGCCGGGCGATCGCAGGCAAGCAGCGCGTCGTGCAGCGCGTAGCTGGTGTGCGACAGGGCGCCGGGGTTGATCACGACGGCGTCGTAGTCGAGCTGCTCCAGGCGGTCGATCAGCGCCCCCTCGTGGTTCGACTGCAGGTCGTCCAGCATCGCGCCGCGCTCCAGGGCGCGCGCGCGGCAGGCCTCGACGATCTCCGGCAGCGTGGTGGTGCCGTAGACCTCGGGCTGGCGGCGGCCCAGCGTCGACAGGTTCGGGCCGTTCAGCAGCAGGATGCGCACGCTCCTACTCCTGCCCGATGGCGCGCAGCGCGCGCGCCAGCTCGTCATCGGTCACGTCGTCGACCTCCTCCACCCGGCCGATGGCCATCGGCAGCAGCCAGCGCTGCCGGCCCGCCACGCGCTTCTTGTCGGTTCGCAGCTTCGCGTGGACCGCCACCGGGTCGAACCGATGGCGTCAGCGGGAAGCCGAGGCCCGACAGCACCTCGTCCAGCTCCGCGGACAGCGCCGGATCGCCGCCCCGTCCGGCCGCGATGGCGGCCACCGCGCGCATGCCGAGCGCCACCGCGTCGCCGTGCGCGAGCCGATAGCCCGCCTCCGCCTCCAGCGCATGACCGATGGTGTGGCCCAGGTTCAGGACGCGCCGCTCGCCGCGCTCGAATGGATCGCGGCGGACGACCGCCAGCTTCACGCGCACCGCCCGCTCGGTGATCGCGTAGCGCGCACCGCCTCGTCGCCGCCCAGCGCCTCGCGCCCGCGCTCCGCGATCAGCCGCCACAGCGCCGGGTCGCCGATGATCCCGGCCTTGGCCGCCTCGGCCAGTCCGTCGCGCAGCCGGGCACGCGGCAGGGTGCGCAGCGCCGCGACATCGGCCAGCACCGCCCACGCCGGCCAGAAGGCGCCCACCAGGTTCTTGCCGGCCGCCAGGTCGACCGCCACCTTGCCGCCGATCGAGGCGTCGAGCTGCGCGAGCCAGGTGGTCGGCACCGCCACGTACGGCACGCCGCGGGCGTAGGTGGCGGCGGCGAAGCCGGCCACGTCGCCCACCGTGCCGCCGCCGACCGCCACCAGCGGGTCGGTCCGCTCCGCCCCCTCGGCCGCCAGCCAGTCCAGGATCCGCTCCAGCGAGCGCAGCCGCTTCGCCCGCTCGCCGCCGGCGATCGCCAGGCAGCGGCCGCCGATCGGCGGGAGGTGCGCCATCGCGCGGCGATCGACGACCACCGACGGCATGCCACCCAGCTCGTCGAGGATGTCCCGCAGGATCGGCCCAGCCCACGGCCGAGGACGACGCGGCCATGCGACGGACCGATGACGTGATTGCGTGGCTCCAGCGCATCGAAGAGGCGCCGGCCGGGTGGCGTCGGGCAAGCCAGCGGCGTCCGCGACGGCATCGGCGACCTGGTCCGGCGTGCCCATGGCCGAGGCTGCATCGTCGGCCGCGCGGTAGAACGGCGCCCGTTCCTCGGCCAGCGCCGACAGCTTCCGGGCGGCGTCCCCGTCGAGCAGCGGCCGCGGCGTGGCGTCGCGCTCGAGGCGCGCGAGGAGGACGTCGTTATCGGCCTGCAGCCAGACCGCGCGGCCGTGCTCCCACAGGCGCCAGCGATTCAGCGGGTCGAGCAGCGCGCCGCCGCCGGTCGCCACCACGGCGCCGGTCCCGCGCACGCCTCGTCCAGGGCGTCGCGCTCCACCGCGCGGAACTGCGCCTCGCCGTGGCGCCGGAGGTACTCGTGGGCGGGCATGCCGGAGCGCCGCTCGATCAGCTCGTCGGTGTCGTGGAACGGGCGCCCCAGTCGCTCGGCGAGCAGGCGGCCGACGGTGGACTTGCCGCTCCCGGGCAGCCCCACCAGCACGACGCCGGCACCCGGCTCAGGCATGGACCGCGGCTCCCAGCTCCTCGGCGAGCGCCCGCCGCATGACCTCGAACGGGGCCGAGCGCTCGGTCCACAGCTCGAAGCTGCGAACCGCCTGCCGCAGCAGCATGCCGGCGCCGGTCACCGCATCGGCACCGGCGGCTGCCGCCTCGCGCACGAGCCGGGTGGGCGACGGTCGGTAGACGAGGTCCAGCACGGCCAGGCCGGGCCGGTGCAGCTCCGCCGGGACGGGCGAGACGTCCTCCGCGGTGCCGATGGGCGTGGCGTTCACCAGCAGGTCCGCGGCTTCCAGCAGCGCGGGGAGCTCCGCCCATCCGTCGCGCCCAACCATCCGGACCGATGCGCCCGCGTCCGCCAACGCCGCGGCGGCCGTGCGCGCGGCGCCACCCCGGCCCAGCACCACGGCCCGCTCGAAGCGGCCGAGGCGCGCAAGCTCGCTGGCCAGCGCCGGCAGGTCGGTGTTGTCGCCGAGCAGGCGGCCATCGGCGGAGCGGACGATGGTGTTCACCGCTCCCGCCCGTTCGGCCGCCTCGCTGACCGCGTCGAGGAGCGGGATGACCGCCGCCTTGTGCGGCTTCGTCACGTTGGCTCCGGCCAGCGTCACCGTCGGCGCAGCTGCCGCACCATCTCCGGCAGCGCGTCCGCCGGCGACGTCGGCCAGCTCGTAGCGCCAGTCGAGACCGAGCACCGCGAACGCTGCGTTGTGCATGGCCGGCGATGCCGAGTAGCCGATCCCGCTGCCGAGCAGCACCACGCGTGGGGTCATCCGCGCGGGCCCCGCGAGCGCCGACGACGGCGCCGGACCGCGGCCAGCAGGTCGCCCATCGCGTCGCCCCCGAACGAGGTGAGGAGGGCATCGGCCAGGACCAGGGCCACCATCGCCTCGCCGACCACGCCGGAGCGCGGCAGGATCGTGACGTCGGAGCGCTCGATGTGCGCGCGCCCAACCTCGCCGGAGGCCATGTCGACGCTCGGCAGCGGGCGTGCGCAGGGTGGAGATCGGCTTCATGGCGACGCGCGCCACGATCGGCTCGCCGTTGCTGATGCCGCCCTCGATCCCGCCGGCATGGTTCGTGAGCCGGCGCCCACCATCGGCCTCGCCGTCGACCACGTCGTGGACTGGCTCCCGCGCAGCGGGACGACGCCGAAGCCCAGCCCGATCTCCACCGCCCTTTGCCGCCGGGATGCGCCATCAGCGCGCCGGCCAGCTGCCCGTCCAGGCGCGTGTCCCACTCCGACGACGATCCCAGGCCCATCGGCACGCCCTCCGCCACGACCACGAACGAGCCGCCGATGGTGTCGCCCGCGTCGCGCACGGCGTCGATCTCGGCCAGCATCGCCGCGCTCCGCCTCGGGATCGGGGCAGCGCAGCGGCGACGGGTCGCGCAGGTCGCGCTCGAACCAGCCGTCCGGGATGCGGCGCATCGGCTCGTCGGTATCCGCGAAGGCGCGGATCGGCCCAACCTGGTCGACGAAGCTCCAGATCCGGACGCCGCAGGCGGCCAGCAGCTGCCGCGACAGCGAGCCGGCGACCGTCCGCGCCGCGGTCGCTCGCGCCGAGGCACGCTCCAGGACGTCGCGGATGTCATCGGTGTCGTACTTGATCGCTCCCGCGAGGTCGACGTGGCCGGGTCGGGCGCGGGTGATCGGCTTCGGACGCCGTGCGGCGGGGATCGGCTCGACCGCCATCCGATCGGTCCAGTTCACCCAGTCGCGGTTCTCGACCGTGAAGCCGACCGGCGAGCCCAGCGTTCGCCCGTAGCGGATCCCCGCGGTCCAGGTCACCCGGTCGCGCTCGATCTGCATGCGCCGGCCGCTCCCGTAGCCGTGCTGCCGCCGCCGCAGGTCCAGGTCCACCTTCGCGGTCGAGACGCGCAGGCCGGCCGGCAGCCCCTCCAGGATGCCGCTCAGCGCCGGGCCGTGCGACTCACCGGCGGTCAGCAGGCGCAGGCGCCTCACGCCTGGCCCCCGCTCACCCGCTCGAGGTCCTCCCAGAAGGTCGGATAGGAGACCGATGCGCACTCGGGATCGTCGACCTCCACCTCGCCGGCCACGCCCGCCAGCGCCGCGATGGCGAAGGCGATGGCGATCCGATGGTCGCCGTAGGTGGCGATCGCCGCGTCGCGGGCGCTCCCCCGCCGCACGCGCCAGCCGTCGGGCAGCGCCTCCACCTTCGCGCCGATGGCCCCCAGCCCCGCGATCACGGCGGCGATCCGGTCCGACTCCTTGACGCGCAGCTCACCGGCGTCGCGCAGCTCGCTGACGCCGTCCGCGGCGGCCATGGCCACGGCCAGCAGCGGCAGCTCGTCGATCAGCGCCGCGACGCGCTCGCCGGCCAGCGAGACCGCGCGCAGGCGGCCGCCGCTGCGGACGCGGATCTCGCCCATCGGCTCCGGGCCCTCCGCTCGCCGGTGGCGAACGTCGACCCGCGCGCCCATCTCGCGCAGCACCTCCACGGCACCCAGGCGCGTCGGGTTCAGCTCCACGTCCACCAGGCGCAGGTCGGCGTCGGGGTGGATCGCGGCAGCCACCAGCCACGGCGTGGCGGCCGACGGGTCGCCCGGCACGGTGAACGAGAGCGGCCGAAGCCGCGCCGGACCATGCAGCACGGTCGCACCGTCCGGCGCCGCTCGATCGCCGCGCCCATCGCGGCCAGCAGCCGCTCGGTGTGATCGCGCGTCGGCGCGGGCGTCACGATCCGCGTCTCGCCCTCCGCCGAGAGCGCCGCGAGGCAGATCGCCGCCACCAGCTGGGCGCTGGCCACCGGCAGCTGATGCTCCACGCGCGGAGCCGCTCCGAGCCGGGGACGTGCAGCGGCGGCAGGCCGTTCGTGTCTCGACCGCCGCCCCCATCTGCCGCAGCGGGCCGCCACACGTTCCATGGGACGGCGCCGCAGCGAGGCGTCGCCGTCCAGGGTCGCCTCCATCGGCAAGCCGGCCAGCGCCCCGGCCAGCAGCCGCATCGTCGTCCCCGAGTTGCCGCAGTCGAGCGGCCCCGCCGGCTGCGCCACCCGTCCCACGCAGGCCAGCTGCACCGATGCCCCGCACGTGCCGCTCGTCAACTCCACGCCCAGCCCGCGCAGGCAGCGCACCGTGCTCCACACGTCATCGCCCGGCGCGCGAACGTCGACCGTCGCGGGCCCGCCGGCCAGCGCGTTCGCGATCAGCGCCCGGTGCGCCACCGACTTGTCCGACGGCAGTCGCAGCTCGCCCCGCAGCCGCGCCGGCCGCCGGACCGGTCGCAGGCGCGATGCTCGGCTCGCGCTCACGCGCCGCGCTGGCCCAGCAGGTCGGCCTGCGCCTCCCGCCGCTGCACGGCGCGCGATGCCCGCAGCAGCGCACCGAAGATGGCGGTCATCTCCTCCGGCGTCAGCGGGCCCGCCCATCGGCCGCCGCCCGCTCCAGCAGCTCACGCTCGCGCCGCACGTCGTGCCCGTGGCCGGCCGGGCCGCGCGCCCGCTGCACCTCCAGCGCCAGCGCGGCGCGCTCCTGGATCAGCGAGGCCAGCCGATCGTCCATCTGGTCGATCCGGTCGCGCAGCTCGCCGATCGGCGCGCCGGGAGCCTCCACCGGGCGCGGCGCCGGACGCGCGCGGCCCGGTCGCGCAGCAGCTGCATGCGGCGCAGCTCGTCCATCAGCGCCCCGAACTCCGGGAAGCTGAGCGACTGCTCGCCGTCGGAGAGCGCCTTGGGCGGATCGGGATGGACCTCGATCAGCAGCGCATCGGCGCCGACGGCCGCGCCGGCGAGCGCCATCGGCCCAACCAGGTCGCGCTGCCCGGTGCCGTGCGAGGGATCCACCACGATCGGCAGGTGCGTCTTGCCGCGCAGGACCGGCACGGCGGAGAGGTCGAGCGTGTTGCGCGTGGCGGTCTCGAAGGTGCGGATGCCGCGCTCGCACAGGATCACGTTGGAGTTGCCCGACGAGAGGATGTACTCGGCCGCCATCAGCCACTCCTCGATGGTCGCCCCGAAGCCGCGCTTCAGCAGGACCGGGTGGGACGACTGCCCCACCGCCCGCAGCAGGACGAAGTTGTGCATGTTGCGGCTGCCGACCTGCAGCACGTCGACGTAGCGGTCGAAGAGCTCGACATCGGCCGCGTCGGTCACCTCGGAGATGACGGGGAGGCCCGTCTCCTCGCGCGCCTCGGCCAGCATCTCGAGCGCCGGCTCGCCCAGCCCCTGGAAGGAGTAGGGGGAGGTGCGTGGCTTGTAGGCGCCGCCGCGCAGCATGCGGGCGCCTTCGTGGCCGACCCACCGGGCGGTGTCGAGCAGCATCTCGCGGTTCTCGACGGAGCAGGGGCCGGCAACCACCACCAGGTCGTCCCCGAGGCCGATGGGCACGTCGCCCACCATCACCCGCGTCCGCTCGGGTGGTGCTCGACGCTGGCGAGCTTGTATGGGTTCGTGACGCGGATCACCTGGTCGACCCCGTCGAGGCTGCCGATGTTGGCGAGCCGCTCGAGGTTCAGGCCCACGACGCCGATGACGGTCCGCTCCTGCCCGGTGCTCACGAAGGCCTGCAGCCCGTGCTCCTCGATGTGGCGGCGCACGGTCGTCACGTCCTCCCTGGTCGCCATTGGGGACATCACCACGATCATCTTGTTCGGTCCTCTCCGTTCGGAGGCTTCCGAGGCGTCGGTCCCGCCGCCCCGCCGACCGGGGTAACAAAAAACGCAGTGTCCTTGCGGACCACTGCGTTTGCGGGCACGAGTGCCTCTGCTGACGGGATCACCCGCCTGCCTCGTACCCGCTAAGCGTAAAACCAGTAGTTGTTCATCTGAGGACGCGGACTCTAGCGGCGCCGGTTGGCGGCTGTCAAGGTCGCGCCTTCGCGAGCCAGTTCCGTCCGCACTGTCCCGTCCGCGCGGAACGCACGGATCCTGTCAGGTGCGACTGGTAGTCACCTTAGACGGCTGCAAGGCGCCGTCGGACCCCCACATCGGCCCCGGCTGAGCTCGACGGGCACTGCTTGCCGCGACGCCGACTCGCCTAACGCGACTGTGAATCGCAGGTGAAAACTTCCGAGGTTCGGCGGCCCATCAATGCCGTGCGGTTCCGTACTGACCGACCGCTGCTACTCCTGCGCCCGCTGCCCGCTGATTCGATCGAGGCCGCGCGAGACATCGGCGCCATCAAGCAACGCCAGCGCAACCAGCGCGAAGCCGATAACAAACCAGTCCAGCGTGAAGACCGCCCATGCCACGAACCAGAGCGCTGCGCCCAGCGCAAACACCGTCCGCATTCCTCGCTCCCTTCAGCTGTGCCGGAGGTCGATCCCCGGCTGCACCGTCCTGCCCCCGTCGACCCGCCAGACCGCGCCCGTGACGTAGGACGCGTGCTCCCCCAGTAGGAACTCCACCACCGCCGCCACCTCGTCCGCCGCCGCCATCCGGCCCAGTGGCACGTCCGGCCGGTCGTCGGGCGGGGCCAAGAAGCGCGTCGAACGGCGTATCCACCGCGCCCGCGGCGACCACGTTCACGCGCACGCCGTCGGCCGCGCCGATGAGCGCCAGCGAGCGCGCCATCCCCTCCAGCCCGGCGCGCGAGGCGGCGTAGGCGGGCGAACGTCGCGACCCCTCGACCGCGCCGACGATGCTCCCGACGAAGACCGCCGCCCCCGCGGCGGCGGCCAGCGCCGGCATGGCAGGCGCGGAACGCCTCGTACGGCGCGGTCAGGTTGACGCGCAACAGCTCGTCCCAGTGCTCGCGCGAATCCCACGGGCCGGACGGCGGGAGCCCGGCCGAGCAGACCAGCCCGTCCAGACGCTCGCCGGCATGCGAGAGAGCCTCACCCAGGACCGATGCATCGGCGGCGTCACCGACCACGTCGACCCCGTGGGATCGGTCCAGGCCGATGACCCGCCAGCCCGAGCCGCGCAGACGAGCGGCCACGGCGGCGCCGATCCCCGATGCCGCGCCGGTGACGATGGCGGTGCGCTGCCCTTCCACGGCCGAAAGGATGGCACACCCTTGACGCCGCCAGACCGGCCCGCCTAGCATGCGGCCTCAACTCAAGACGGCGACGACCGGGACGAGTACCCCGCCATCGGTCACCACAGCGAGCCGGGGATGGTGCAAGCCGGCGTGACACGGACGGGCGAATGGCCCCGCGAGCCTCGCTCCGAACCCGCGCTGCGGCATTGCGCCGGCGGAAGTAGGCGGCGACGGTCGGCCCCGTTACCGCGGCCTGGCACATCGGCTCGAACGCGAGCCCGTGTGCGACGAGTGCGAGCCTCCGGTCCGAACGCAGGGTGGCACCACGGAAGACGCCTCCGTCCCTCATGGATGGAGGCGTTGTTGTTTGCTCGAAGAACTGGACCGATGACCACTGCCGCAGCCGAACCCGCGGGCACCCTCGCGATCGTCGATCTCGAGCTGAACGCCGATACCCTCACGCCCGTCGGCGCCGCGCTGCGCCTTGGCGAGCGCCTGGCCTTCCTGCTGGAGAGCGTCGAGGGCGGCGTGCGATACGGCCGCCACTCGCTGCTGGGCGTGCGCGGCCGGATGCTGACCGTGGCCGACGGTCGCGCGGAGCTGCGCGACCGGACCGGCGCCGCTGCTGGAGAGCTTCGAGGCCCGGGACCCGCTGGAGGCGCTGCGCCGCGTCCTGCCCCATGCGCCGCCCGACTCGCGGCTGCCGGTGCCCATCGCCTCGGGGATCGGCTACATCGCCTACGAGGCGGCCGCCCGCTGGGAGCGGCTGCCCGTCCCGGATGCGGATCCGCTGGGCCTGCCGGAGGCCGTCTTCCACCTGCCCGATGCGCTCATCGTCTTCGACCACCTGGAGCAGGTGGCCCGGGTCGCCACGCTGCAGACCGGGAGCCGTGCCGAGGCGCTGGCGCGGCTGGAGGAGATCGCCCGCCGCCTGGCCTCGCCGGTCACCGGCCGAGCTGCCGACGGCGCCCGCCAGTGCGTCCCCGGCACGCCGCCGCACCCGACCCGACCCCGGTTACGAGGCCGGCGTCGCCAGCCTGGTGGAGCAGATCCGCGACGGCGAGATGCTGCAGGCCGTGCTGGCGCGCCGCTTCAGCCTGCCGGGCCGCTACGACGCCTTCGCCATCTACCGCGCCCTGCGGCGCATCAACCCGTCCCCGTACCTCTTCCACATCGAGCTGCGCGCGCCGGGCGAGCGAGCCGCAGGCGCTGGTGGGCGCCTCGCCCGAGCTGCTGGTCCGTGTCCGCGACGGCGAGGTCGTCACGCGGCCCATCGCCGGCACGCGGCCGCGCGACGAGGACCCGCAGCGCGACCTCGCCCTGGAGGAGGAGCTGCGCGCCGACGAGAAGGAGCTGGCCGAGCACGCCATGCTCGTGGACCTGGCGCGCAACGACGTCGGCCGCGTGGCGCAGCCCGGCACCGTGACCGTCCCGATCCTGCGCTCCGTCGAGCGCTTCAGCCACGTCATGCACCTCGTCTGCGAGGTCCACGGCCGGCTCCGCGCCGGACCTGGACGCCTTCGACGCCCTGCGCGCCGCCTTCCCGGCCGGCACGGTCAGCGGCGCGCCGAAGGTGCGCGCCATGCAGGCCATCGCGGAGCTGGAGGGCGAGCGGCGCGGACCGTACGGCGGCGCCATCGGCTTCTTCGTCCCGGACGACCTGGAGGCCGCCATCACCATCCGCTCGGCCGTCATCGGCCCATCCATCGCCCACGTGCATGCCGGGGCCGGGATCGTTGCCGACTCGGTGCCGGAGCGCGAGTCGGCGGAGGTGGCGGCCAAGGCGGCGGCCATGCGCGCCGCGCTCGCGGCGGGAGGTGCGGCCATGAAGGTCTTCATGCTCGACAACTACGACTCGTTCACCTACAACCTCGTCCACCTGCTGCATGGCCTGGGGGCCGATGTCACCGTCGCGCGCAACGACGAGGTGACCGTCGACGAGGTCGCGGCGGCCTCCCCCGACGCCATCGTCATCTCCCCGGGCCCTCGCGCCCGGAACGCGCCGGGATCAGCGTGGAGCTGGTCCGCCGGCTGGGCCCGACCACGCCCATGCTGGGGGTGTGCCTGGGGCACCAGGCGATCGGCGTCGCCTACGGGGCGCGGGTCAGCCGGGTGGAGCCGGTCCATGGCAAGCGCTCGCCCATCCGCCACGCGGGCGCAGGTCCATTCGCCGGCCTGGTCGACCCGTTGCCCGCCGCCCGCTACCACTCGCTGGCGATCGAGCGCTCGTCGCTGCCACCGGAGCTGGAGGTGATCGCCTGGGCGCCGGACGGCACGGTGATGGGCATCGCGCATCGGTCCCATCCGGTTGTGGGTCTGCAGTTCCACCCCGAGTCGATCCTGACCGATGACGGCGCTGCCCTGGTGGGCGCCTTCCTGTCCGCGAACGCGAGGAGTGCCCGCATGAGCGGCACGGGCGGCCCGCCGTGGCGGCAGCCGTGGAGCTGGCGGCCTCGGGCTCGCCCCTGCCCGCGCCCCTGGCCGAGGCGGCCATGGAGGAGCTGATGGACGGCGCCGCACCCGCGACCCAGGTGGCGGCGCTGCTGGCCATGCTGCACCTCCGCGGCGAGACCGCCGAGGAGCTGGCCGCGTTCGCCCAGGTGATGCGTTCGCGGGCGGTGGCCGTGAAGGCGCCCGACGGCGCGGTGGACCTGTGCGGTACCGGAGCGGATCACTCCGGCAGCTTCAACATCAGCACCGTCGCCTCGTTCGTGGTGGCCGGCGCGGGCGTGCCGGTGGCGAAGCACGGCAATCGGGCCATCACCGGTCAGTGCGGCTCGGCGGACCTGGTCGAGGCGCTGGGCATCGCGCTCGACCCCGGTCCGGAGGCGGTCGGCCGCTCCATCCGCGAGGCCGGCTTCGGCTTCATGTTCGCACCTGCCTACCACCCGGCGATGAAGCACGCCGGGCCGATCCGCCGCGAGCTGCCGATCCGCACCGTCTTCAACCTCCTGGGCCCGCTGAGCTCGCCGGCCGGCGTGCGGCGGCAGCTGCTGGGCGTCGGCGACCCGGAGCTCGTCGACCTGGTTGCGGGCGCGCTCGCCCACCTGGACGTGGATCGCGCCCTGGTCGTCCACGGCGCCGATGGGCTGGACGAGCTGTCGCTGGCGGGACCCAACCGCGCGCTGCTGGTCGAGGGTCATGCCGTGACCGAGACGACCGTCAACCCCGCGGAGCTGGGCCTGCGGCGTGCGGGCCGCGACGCCATGGCCGGCGGTGACGCCCAGCTCAACTCGGCCATTGCCATCTCCCTGCTGGGCGGGGAGCCGGGGCCGGCCCGCGACGTGGTCCTCCTCAACGCGGGCGCCGCGCTCTTCGTGGCGGGCGCCGCCGACACCATCGGCGAGGGGATCGCCATGGCAGCCGACGCGATCGACTCCGGGCGCGCCGCCGACGTGGTGACCGCTGCGGCGGAGATCACCGCATGAGCACGGCTGCTGGACGAGCTCGTGGCCGAGTCTCGCCGCCGGGCGCGCCGCGACGGCCGCCGCCGGTCCCTGGCGGAGCTGCGCCGCGCCGTCCGGGCCATGCCGCCCGCTCGCCGCTTCGAGGCGGCCCTGCGCTACGGCGATCGGCTGGGGGTGATCGCCGAGATCAAGCGTGCCTCCCCGTCCGAGGGTCGTTTCCGCCGTCGGCGAAGGGACCGATGCCGTCGCCCGCCTGGCGCGTGGCTACGCGTCCGCCGGGGCGCGCTGCCTCTCGGTGCTGACCGAGCCCACCCGCTTTGGCGGGTCGGATGCCGACCTGGCGGCGGCGGCGATGGCGGGCCTGCCGGTGCTGCGCAAGGACTTCACCGTCGATCGCTACCAGGTGTGGCAGGCCCGTGCGCTTGGAGCCGATGCGGTGCTGCTCATCGCCCGCGCCTGCCCGGCGACACCCTGGCGCGGCTGATCGACGAGGCGAGCGAGGCCGGCCTGGACGCCCTGGTCGAGGTGCACGACGAGCCGGAGCTCGAGCGTGCGCTGGAGGCCGATGCCACCCTGATCGGCGTCAACGCGCGCGACCTGGCCACGTTGCGGGTGGACGTGGAGGCGGCGGCGCGGCTGGTCGAGGTGGCCGCCACTTCGGGCGCAACGGTCGTGGCCGAATCCGGGCTCGCCTCTTCCGCGGATCTCGGCGAGCCGCCGGTGCAGGCGCCCGTGGCGTGCTGATCGGCACCGCGATTCCTGCGCGACGCCGATCCGGCGGGCAGCGCGAACGGCTGATCGCGGCCGCCCCGCGCATCATCCCGCCCGTCCCGCCGTCGCATCCGCGACGCGCGCAGGTCAAGGTCTGCGGGCTCCGCTCGGAGGCGGCCATCGCCGCCGCCGTCCGCGCCGACGCCGACCTGGCGGGGATCGTCGTGGCATCCGGCGGCCGCCGCGCCGTGGATCCGGCCGCGCCGGCGAGCTGGCGCGCGGCCTCAACGGCGGCCCGAGGCCCGTCCTCGTCTTCCGCCGTCCCACCCGACGAGGTCGAGACCGCCGTTGCCGCATCCGGCGTTCGCTCGGTACAGCTGCCCGGTTTCGACGCGCCACCCGATTGGCTGCCGGAGCTGGCATCGGGCCTGGACGACGTGATCGGCGTCCTCCATCAGCCGGCGGCCGCGCGAGCCTGATGCGCGCCGAGGCGTGGTTTCGCGCGGGCGCGACGAGGCTCCTGGTGGAGGGAGCTCCCGCACGCGAGGGCGGCGGGGGCGGAGCGGCGCACGCGACACCGCGGATGTGGTGCGGCGGCTCAATCGGTTGCTGCCGGTCGGCTTGGCCGGGGGCCTGCGACCGTCGACCATCGCAGCGTGTGGTGGCGAGTCCGCCCCGCCTACGTCGACGCCTCGAGCGGCCTGGAGCTGAACGGCGTCACCAGCCCGAGCCGGCTGGCGGCCTTCGTCCGCGCTGCGCGCCGCGACCCGACCGGCGCCGATCGGGTGGATGGGCGCGGCCGCTTCGCGCGCTACGGCGGCCGCTACGTCCCCGAGACGCTGATGCCCGCCGTCGAGGAGCTGGAGCATGCGTGGCAGACGGCTCGCCGGGATCGGTCCTACCTGGACGAGCTGGCGCTGCTGGGCGATCAATTCGTGGGTCGGGCCACCCCGGTCTTCGAGATCCCGGACACGGGTCATCGCCGCACACCTGGCCGCGGACCCGCACAACCGCTGCCTCGCCTCTTCCTCAAGCGCGAGGACCTGGCCCACACCGGCGCCCACAAGATCAACAACGCGCTCGGCCAGGCGCTGCTGGCGAAGCGGATGGGCAAGCCACGGGTCATCGCCGAGACGGGCGCCGGCCAGCACGGCGTCGCCACCGCCACGGCCTGCGCGCTGCTGGGCCTGGAGTGCGTCGTCTACATGGGCACCACCGACATCGAGCGCCAGGCGCCGAACGTCGCTCGCATGCGGCTGCTGGGCGCCGAGGTGCGGCCGGTCCCCACCGGCAACGGGACCCTGCGCGACGCCCTGAACGAGGCACTGCGCGACTGGGTCACGAACGTGGAGACGACCTTCTACGTGCTCGGCTCGGCGGCCGGCCCCCACCCCTACCCGGACATGGTGGCGGAGCTCCAGTCGGTCGTCGGACGCGAGGCGCGGGAACAGATGCTGCGCTCGACCGGTCGCCTGCCGGACGTGCTGGTCGCCTGCGTCGGCGGCGGCAGCAACGCCATCGGCCTCTTCCGGCCCTTCCTGGACACCGCGGCGCACGACTGGTCGGCGTGGAGGCGGGAGGCCGCGGCGACGGGCTGGGCGACAACGCCGCCTCCCTGGGCCTGGGCCGCCCGGGCGTCCTGCACGGCGCCTTCACGATGCTCACCCAGACCGATGACGGCCAGGTCGTCGAGCCCCACTCGGTCTCGGCTGGCCTGGACTATCCGGGCGTCGGTCCCCAGCTGGCGGCGCTGGCCGATGCGGGCCGCCTGGAGGTGCAGCGGGCGACCGATGTGGAGGCGCTCGACGCCCTGCGCTGGCTTTCGCGGTCGTGCGGCATCATCCCGGCGCTCGAGTCGGCGCACGCCGTGGCGGCGGCGCTGCGCATGCTGCCCGACCTGGCGCCGGATGCGCACGTGCTGGTCAACCTCTCCGGCCGTGGCGACAAGGACCTGGACATCGTGGCCCGCGAGTCCGTGGCGCCCGGGGTCGAGGCGCACGCGTGACGGGACCGGCGCATCCGAGCGGCCTTCGGCGCGCGGCCGGGGAGGGCAGGGCGGCCTTCATTGCCTACGTGCTGGCCGGACACCGCACGGCCGACGAGTCGCCGGCCGTCGCCGCGGCGGCCCTGGACGGCGGAGCGGACCTGCTGGAGATCGGCGTGCCCTTCAGCGACCCCGTGGCCGACGGGCCGGTCATCGCAGAGGCTGGCCGCGCAGCGGTCCGCAACGGTGCCGGATTGCATACCGCCCGCGAGGTGGTGCACCGTCTTCGCGCCGCGAGCCACGAGCAGCCGCTGCTGCTGATGACCTACCGCAATCCGCTGCGGGTCGCCGGCGACGGCATCCTCGCCGAACTCGCCGCCGATGGCGTGGACGGCCTCATCGTCCCGGACCTGCCGGCCGGCGAGGAACCGTCGTTCGAGCGCGCGGCTGCCGAGGCGGGGCTGGCGCTCACTTTCCTGGTCGCGCCGAACACCTCGGATGAGCGCGTCGAGGCGATCATCGGCGCCTCAACGGGCTTCGTCTACGTGATCCCACGCTACGGCGTCACCGGATCGCGCGAGAGCGTGGCGGCGGTGCGGCAGCGCTGCTCTCCCGCGTCGGCGCGCTGCCGCCGGTCGCGCGCCCGTGGCAGCGGGATTCGGGATCTCGGCCCCAGCACGTCGCCGCGCTCCCCGCCGCTGCAGATGGCGTGATCGTGGGCTCGCTCCTGGTCGGCAGCGGTGGCGGATGCAGCCGGACGGCAGGCGCCGGCGTCGGCCCGCTCGGCCCTGTCGTCGCTGGTGACTCTCCGCGCGGGCCAACCCGGCCCTTGAGGCCGCGGGCAGCCCTTCGCGGCCTCGGCGCCGGGAACGCCCTTGACGCCACCCCCTCGGCATGCGTAAGCTTCACCCTCCTATTAGCGTGCTAAAGCGATGAATCAGCCCGAAGACTGGATGAACACGAGACGGCCGAGCTGGCCGCCGCCGTCGCCGCGCTGCGCGACAGCGAGGAGGCACTCCGCTTCCTGCGCGACCTGTGCACCATCCGCGAGCTCCAGGAGTTCGGGCAGCGCTGGCACGTGGCGCGCCTCCTGGCGGAGGGGATCCCCTACCACGAGATCAGCGAACGCACCGGCGCATCCAGCGCGACCATCAGCCGCGTCAACCAGTGGCGCCGATACGGTCGCGGCGGCTACGAACTGCTCCTGGGCCGCCTCGCGGAGGGGGCAGCGCGAAGTGACCCTCAACGGCGGTGACGCCCTGCGCCTGGCACTGCCCAACAAGGGGCGCCTGGCCGAGCCGGCGCTGCAGCTGCTGCGCGATGCCGGCCTGGAGGTGGAAGTCTCGACCGCCAGCCTCACCGCCAGCGCCCGCAATTACGAGCTGGACCTGCTCTTCGTCCGGGCCGAGGACGTGCCCGAGTACGTGGCCGACGGGCTGGTGGATGCCGGGATCAGCGGCGTCGACCTGGTGGAGGAGCGGTCCCCGGGCTGAACGCGGTGCTGGAGCTGGGCTTCGGGGTCTGCAGCCTGACGTTGGCCGTGCCGCGATCCGCATCGGTCCAGGAGCCCGAAGGGCTGAACGGCTGCCGGGTCGCCACCTCCTTCCCGCGCCTGACGCGCGCCTACTTCGAGGAGCGCGGCATCGACGCCCAGGTGATCGAGGTGCGCGGCGCGGTGGAGGTCACGCCGCAGCTGGGCGTGGCCGACGCCGTGGTGGACCTGGTGGCCACCGGCAGCACCATGCGCCTCAACGGCCTGCGGCCGATCGCCAACCTGCTCGAGTCCCAGGCCGTGCTGGTGACCCGCGCGGAGCAGCCGGACGAGCGCTGGCAGCCGCTGGTGGCGATGCTGTCGAGCGTCATCGACGCGCGCGGCAAGGAGTACATGATGATGAACGCCCCGGCGTCGGCGCTGGATCGGATCCGCGCGCTGATCCCCGGCCTGTCGGGGCCGACGGTCATGCCGCTGGCCGACCCATCCATGATCGCGGTGCACTCGGTGGTGGAGCGCTCGACGCTATGGCGCCTGATCCCCGCGCTGAAGGCGGCCGGGGCGCGCGACATCCTGGTGGTGCCCATCGAAAAGGTGGTGCGCTGATGGCGGTCTCCAAGCCGATCTCCTCCGGCGCGTCACCTGGTCGGCGCTGGACGGACGATCCCGGACCGATTGGCTGGCCGGACTGCGGGCCGCACTCCCGACGCGGATGTCGCTCCCATCCTGGCCCGGGTGCGGACCGATGGCGACCGCGCCCTCCGGGAGCTGACCCGTGAGCTGGACGGCGTGGAGCTGGACGCGCTCTTCGTCCCCGAGGCGGCGCTCCCGGCCGCCGCCGAGGCCGTGGCACCCGAGGTCCGCGAGGCGTTGCGCGACAGCGCGGCCGCGGTTCGCCGCTACCACGCCGACCAGCGTTCGTTCCTCTCCGCCGACCGGCGCGTGCGGACGCGGCCAGGCGTGACGGCCTGGCGCCGCTGGGTCCCGATTCCGCCGCGCGGGTGGCTATGTGCCTGGCGGCCGGGCACGCTACCCGAGCTCGGTGCTCATGCTGGGAATCCCCGCTCAGCTGGCGGGCGTGGACGAGCTCATCGTCGCCACGCCACCCGCGGCCGATGGCAGCGTGGATCCGGCCGTCCTGTACGCGGCGTCCCTGGTGGGCGTGGCGCGCGTGCTCCGCGTCGGCGGAGCGCAGGCGATCGCCGCGCTGGCCTATGGCACCGAAGCGTGCCGCGCGTCGACCGCATCTTCGGCGCGGGCAATGCCTGGGTCACCGCGGCCAAACGGCTGGTCTCGGCCGACACGGCGATCGACCTGCCGGCCGGTCCGTCCGAGTGCGTGGTGGTGGCCGATGCCTCCGCGGATGCCGAGCTGGTGGCGGCCGACCTCCTGGCACAGGCCGAGCACGGGCCGGACTCGCTGGCGTCCTGGTCACCGATGACGCCCCCTGGCCGATGCCGTGGAGTCCGCGATCCCCACCCAGGCCATGCCACTGGCGACCGGTGAGCGGGCGCTGTCGACGTTGCGCGAATGGGGTCGCGTGGTGCTGGTGGACGACATGGGTGGCGCCCTCGAGGCGGCGGATGCCATCGCCCCGGAGCACCTCTCCCTGCAGTGCCGCGACGCGGAGACGCTCGCCGAGCGGGTGCGGAATGCCGGCGCGATCTTCATCGGTCCGTGGTCGGCCGTGGCTGCCGGCGACTACGCCACCGGCACGAACCACGTGCTGCCGACCGGCGGCTCGGCCCGGGCGTACGGGGGCGTCGGCGTCGAGTCGTTCGGACGCTGGCTGGAGGTCCAGCGCGTGACGCCGGCCGGCGTGCGGCCTGGCACCGACGGTCGAGGCCATCGCCGCGGTCGAGGGGCTGCCGGCACACGCCGCCTCCGTGACGCTGCGGGCCGCGCGCGCGACGGCGATGCAGACGCCGTGGACGACCCGGTGGAGCTGCTGCGCCGCCCGGCGCCGGTGGATGCCTACCCCTCCGAACCGTCGGACGAAGAGGTCGCTGCGTCGCTGGGGCTGCCGGTGAACAGGTGCTGCGCTTCGACCTGAACACGCTGGGTGGCGGACCGCTGGCCGGCGCCGTCGAGGGGCTGCGCGCCTACGACGTCTCGCACCTGACCGAGTACGGGGACATGGCCTACCACCGCCTGCGCGCAGCCCTCGCCGCCAAGCTGGGCGTTCCCGGCGACCGATCCTGCCGGGCGCCGGCGCCGACGAGCTGATCCGGCTGGTGGCGACCGCCACGCTGGGCGAGGGCGACGCGACGCTGATCCCGAGCCCGGGCTTCGGCATGTTCTTCGTGGAGTCGCGCCTGGCCGGCGCCCGGGTGGTGGAGGTCCCCCGGCGCGATCCCGGAGAGCGGCAGAGCGTGGCCGAGCTGCGCGAGGCCGCCGAGCGGGAGGCGGTGCGCCTGGTATGGCTGTGCACGCCGAACAATCCCACCGGCGACCGCTACACGCTCGACGAGATCCGCCAGCTGGCCGACGGGCTGCCGGCCCTGCTGCTGGTGGACGAGGTCTACCTCGAGTTCGCCGAGGCCGCGACCGGGGAGGAGCCGAACGCAGGCTCGGCGATCCGGCTGCAGGACGAGCTGCCGAACGTGCTCGTGCTGCGCTCCCTGTCCAAGGCGTACGGCGCCGCCGCGGCGCGCGTCGGCTACCTGGTGCTGCCGGAGCCGCTCGCCGCCCGCTTCGACGCGATGCGGCTGCCGCTGGCCCTGGCCGAGCCCAGCGAGGCGATCGCCCTGGGCCTGCTGGCCGACGAACCCGCCGTCAACGAGCGGCGGCGGCTGCTGGTGGAGGAGCGGCGGCGCCTGGCGGCTGCGCTGGATGAGCTGGGCTGCCGGACGCTCCCGTCGGTCACCAACTTCGTTGCCTTCCGTCCGCCCGATGCCCATGCCCTGGCCGACGCGCTCGCTCGCCGCGGCCTGCTGGTGCGCGAGTACGACGCCGGACCCATGGCGGGCTGGCTGCGTGCCAACGCCCGCGACCGGAGCAGACGCAGCGCCTGATCGATGCGCTGCGGGAGCTGCTGGCATGAGCCGCGTCGGGACGGCGGAGCGCACGACGGCTGAGACATCGGTCCGGGTCAGGCTGGACCTCGACGGCCGGGAGCGCCGATGTCGAGACGGGCATCGGCTTCCTGGACCACCTGCTGACCCTCCTGGCGCGCCATGGCCTGCTGGACCTCGAGGTCAGGGCGACCGGTGACCTGCACGTGGACGAGCACCACACCGTGGAGGACGTGGCGCTGGTGCTGGGCCGTGCGCTCGACGAGGCGCTGGGTGAGCGCACCGGTATTCGCCGCTACGGCGACGTGCGCCTGCCGATGGACGAGGCGCTGGCGCTCTGCGCGCTGGACCTGGGTGGTCGCGGCTACGCGGACGTCGAGCCGCGCCCGGATCCGCTGACCGGCATCAACGTGTGGCTGGAGCTCTGGCCCCACTTCGTGGAGACGCTGGCACGCGAAGGTCGGTTCGCGGTGCACCTGGAGGTGCGCAAGGCGCGCAGCTCGCACCACCTGGTGGAGGGAGCCATGAAGGCGTTGGCACGTGCCCTGCGGCAGGCCGCGGAGCCGGATCCCCGCCTGGCCGGCGAGAGCCCCAGCAGCAAGGGAACGCTGCGGTGATCGCGGTCGTCGACTTCGGGGCCGGCAATACGCGTTCCGTCCTGCGCGCCTTCACCGCGGTCGGGGCCGATGCTCGCCTGGCCCGCAGGCCGGCCGAGCTGGCGGACGCGGAGCGGCTGGTCCTGCCCGGCGTGGGCGCGGCCGGGTCGGCGATGGAGACGCTCACACGCCAGGGCATGGTTGAACCGATGCGGGAGTGGGTCGCCGGGGGCGCCCCTTCCTGGGCATCTGCCTGGGCGCACAGCTGCTGCTCGATGCATCCGAGGAGGACGACGCGCCCGGCCTGGGGCTCCTCCCCGGCATCTGCCGCCGTTTCCCACCCGCGGCTGTCGGTGGACCGATGCGCGTGCCGCACATCGGCTGGAATCGTGTTGAGCTGGCGGCAGGGACCTTCGACGCCTACTTCGTGCACGGCTACTGGCTGGACCCCGCCGATCCGGGCGGCGTCGCCGGCTGGACGGAGGTCGACGGTTTCCGCTTCCCGTCGGTGGTCCGGTCCGGATCGGTGCTCGGCACCCAGTTCCATCCCGAGAAGAGCGGCGGCGTCGGGCGTTCGCTGCTGGCCGCCTGGGCCGGCGGCATGCTCGACCGCTCCCCGGCGGAGGCTGTGGCGTGGAGCTGATCGCCGCGATCGACCTGATCGGCGGGCGCAGCGTCCGGCTGCAGCAGGGCGACTACCAGCGGGTGATCGAGGGCGTACCGGATCCGGCTGGCCTCGCCCGGCAGTGGGCGGCGGCGGGTACGGCGGCTGCACCTGGTGGACCTCGAAGGGGCGCGGGCGGGCGAACCGCGGCAGCTGGCAGCGGATCGCCGAGGTCGCGCGAGCGCGCGGCCCCTGCGATCCACATCCAGTCGGGCGGCGGCCTGCGCACGGTGGAGGCCGTGGCCGCACTCTTCGCGGATGCAGGGTCGACTTCGCGATCCTGGGTACCGCTGCGCTGGAGGCGCGGCTTCGTCGCGCGTGCGCCGCGCGTTGGCCGGGCCGCATCCTCGTCTCGCTGGACCTGCGCGACGGGCGGCTCGCCGTCGACGGCTGGCTGCGGGAGGCCGTGGCGACCCGCCGGAGATCGGCTCGCGCCTGGTGGCGGACGGTGCCGCGGGCCTCCTCGTCACCGATACGCATCGGGACGGGACCCTCGCGGGGCCGAACCTGGGACTGCTCGCCGCGTTCCGCGAGGCCTCCCGGGCCTGGCTGGGCGGAGCGGGAGGCATCGGCTCGGTGGATGACCTGCTGGCGCTGCAGCGCATCGGCCTGGACGGCGCGGTCGTCGGGCTGGCACTCCTCAATGGATCCATCGGCCCGGCCGAAGCGGTCGCGGCAGTGTCCAGCCCGGGTGGCCGGTGAGCCTGCGTAAGCGGCTGATCGCCTGCCTGGACGTGACCGACGGACGCGTGGTGAAGGGCACGCGCTTCGCCGACCTCCAGGACGCGGGCGACGCGGTGGAGCTCGCGACGCGGTACGCCGAGGAGGGGGCGGACGAGATCGTGATCCTGGACGTCGGCGCCACGCAGGACAGACGCCCGGCCCTGCTCGACCTCATCTCGCGGGCGGCCACGGCCCTGGACGTTCCGCTGGGGGTGGGCGGCGGCGTCGCCTCCCTGGCCGATGCCGCCGCCTTCCTGGACGCGGGAGCCGACAAGGTCTCCGTCAACTCGGCCGCGCTGCGAGACCCCGGCCTGCTCGACCGGATAGCCGCCCGGCTCGGCTCGCAGTCGCTGGTCATCTCGATCGACGCCGCCCGCGCGGCCGACGGCAGCGGCTGGTCGGTGCGCGGCGTCTCGGGCACGGCCGACAGCGGCCGCGAGGCGGTGGCCTGGGCGCGCGAGGCGGTCGAACGCGGCGCGGGCGAAGTGCTCCTGACCAGCATCGACCGCGACGGGACGCGCTCGGGCTATGACCTGGAGCTGACGCGCGCGGTCAGCGACGCGGTGCCGGTGCCCGTGATCGCGAGCGGCGGTGCCGGGAGCGCGGATGACATCCTGGCGGCACTCGATGCCGGCGGCGCCTCCGCCGCCCTGCTGGCCTCGCTGCTGCATCGGCGACTAGTGACCATCCCGGAGCTCAAGGCCGCCCTGGCCGAGCGCGGCCTGCCGGTTCGGCCGCTGGTTGCGGCGCCCACGCCCGAGAGAGGTGGCCGCGTGGCTTGGGTGAGCCCGCCGCCCGGCGTTCGCGACCGACCTGCTGCCGGTGGTCGTCCAGGACGCCGACTCCGGCGAGGTGCTGATGCTGGCCTGGGCCAATGCCGAGGCCGTCGCCGCCACCGAGCGCACCGGCGAGGCGCATTTCTGGTCCCGATCCCGGGACGAGCTGTGGCGCAAGGGCGCCACGAGCGGGAACGTGATGCACGTGGTCGAGCTGGCGGCCGATTGCGATGCCGACGCCATCCTGTACCGGGTCCGTCCTGCGGGTCCCGCATGCCACACCGGATCGCGTTCCTGCTTCACCGATGATGTCGCCCCCGCGGCGGGCTTCGGCCTGCATGACCTGGAGCGGACGATCGCGGAGCGCCGTCGCCGATCCCGCGGACTCCTACACCGCTCGGCTGCTCGCCGGCGGGCCTCGCCGTCCAGCCGAGAAGGTGACGAGGAGGCCGGCGAGGTGGCCGGGGCGGCCCTGGCCGGGACCGATAACGAGCTGCGCGGTGAGGCGGCCGACCTGCTCTACCACCTGCTGGTGGTGCTGGCCGCGCGGGATCAGCTGGCCGAGGTCGAAGCGGTGCTGGCGGCGCCACCGCCTGACCGCGATCTATCGCGGTCGGCGCCCCTGCACCGGTTCTGCGCGGTCTCGAGCATCTATCGGGGTCCGGCACGCGACGTGCGCCGACGGCGCGCTCACGCTCCCGCAGCCCGATAGATCGCGGCAGCAGCGTAGCGGGCCTCCTGCGCCAGCAGCGCGATCTACGAGACGGGAACGCAGAAAGCGGCGGCACCGCACCGGGTACCGCCCCCCACGCAAGGGGGAAGCCGAGCAGGGAGTCCTAGATGCGTCCCCTTGGAACGGTGTGCCAGTACGTCTTGTTGAAGACGATTTTGCCCAGGTGCCAGAACCGATTCGGCTTCGGCGGCTTGGGCGGGTGCTCGTAGTCGAACTGCAGCAGCGTGCCCTTGCCGTCACCGACCTCGAAGAAGCACATCACCTTGCCCTCGTAGGAGACATGCTTCCCGCTCGGCTTCTCGCCCTTGACCACGGCCGACACGCGCTCCGCCACCACCGGCGCCTCGAAATGGGCCGTCGAGCCGGCCTTCGACAACGGCAGGTCGGTGCCGTCACCCAGGGCATGGATCTCGGGATGGCCCTTGACCTCCAGGGTGTGGTGGTCGGTCGGAAGCCAGCCCGATGGCGGCGCCAACCCGGCATCCACCACGATCTGCGCGCCCTTGTGCGGCGGCACCAGGACCAGCAGGTCGTACGGCAGCTCCTCGCCCTCCAGGCTGCCAATCGTCTTCTTCTCCGGATCGATGGTTTCGACATTGAAGAACGTGTGCAGCTCGATGCCCTTCTCCTCCAGGATTGGCGTGACCATCTCGGACACGCTCTCGATGGTGAAGGCGCGGCCGATGGGGCTGCAGTAGTGCATCTCCGTCTTATCGCGCAGCTTGCGTTGCCGCAGCTCGTCCTCGATCAGGAAGGCCACCTCCAGCGGGGCGGGCGGGCACTTGTAGGGCATGCCCGCGATACCGATCACGATGCGGCCACCGGTGAACGCGTTGAGCGCGTCACGTAACCGCTGCGCCTCAGCAGGCCCGTAGAAGTGGTGCGCCTCGGTGTCGAAGTGCTCGATCTCCTCGGGCACGATCCGTGACCCGGTAGCCAGGATGAGCTGGTCGTAGTCGAGCGTCCTGTCCCCCTCGATGGTGACCTGGCGCTTCTCCACGTCGATCTTCTGTGCCCGGCCGATCTCCAGCTGCACCCGCCGGTCGAGCAACGAGCGCTCGGGCCTCTTCAGGCGCTCGGGCTTCTCGTTCCCCATGGCGATGTACATGTAGCCGGGCTGATAGATGTGCTCGCCCTTTTCGTCCACCACAGTCACCGACGCGTCGCCGCGGTCGATCTCGGACTTCAGTTTCCTGACGAGGAGGTTCGCGACGAGGGTGCCGCCGACACCCCCGCCGAGAACCACGATGCGTTGCATCGATGCTGCGCTCCTTCTTGATTCCCTAGCGAAGCTTCTCGACGATGATCTCGTCATAGCCGTCGCGAGTCTCGATGCCGACCAGGCGATGCCCGGCCTTCTCGATCCACTTCGGGATGTCCAGGCGCGATCCCGAGTCGTTGGACCAGACGGCGATCATGTCGCCGACCTGACCCTCGCGGATCGCGCGGATCAGCTCCATCAGCGGCCCGGGGCAAAAGCTGCCGCGAGCGTCGATGGTGCGGTCGATCGGTACCTCGAGCACCTTCATGGCGCTTCCTTCCTTCTCAGTCACGTCAGATGAACAGCGGCGTCGCGCCGTCGGCAATCATCTGGAGCACGGTGGCCGCACCGGCCGGCTCCTCGAGCCCGTCGATCAGGTCCTCGCGCTTGAAGCCCATCATGTCCATGCTCATCTGGCACGGGATCAGGGCGACGCCAAGGGCCTGGGCCATCTCCAACAGCTCGCGCGGCTCGGCCACGCCGTAGCGCTTGGCGAGCTTCTTCATCATCCACGGCCCCATGCCCATAAAGTTGAACTTGCTGGTCTTGGCGTGGTCGATACCAGGCCGATTCATGAACGACAGCATCTTCTGCATCCAGTTTTCACCGGTGATCCGGATCCCCGGCTTGACCAGCGGGAAGAAGCCCCAGAAGGTGAAGAAGATGCTCACCTTCTGGCCGCTCGCCGCGGCCGAGGAAGCGAGGATGGTGGTCGCCCAGGTGCGCTCAAGGTCACCGCTCTCGCAGATGATCAGCAGCTCGCCGGTCTTGTTGGCGCCCTCTTCCATGGTTCAAGCTCCTCGACAGGCGTCGGGTCGTCCAGCCCGTCCATCAGCTCGGGTGGGAGGTAGGTTTCTGGCTTGGTGATGGTCGTCGTATGGGTGCCTCACTTGCGCTCAGGACGAACCGGAAGACGCCGTCGTCGACCGATGCTCGACCAGCTCGTGGCCGGTGGTCTTGGCCCATGCGGTGAAGTCCTTGGTCGATCCGGGATCGGTCGCCAGCACCTCGATCAGCTCGCCCGCCTTGAGCGCCTTGATGGCGATGGCGGTGCGAACGATCGGGAGCGGGCAGGAGAGTCCTCGCGCGTCGACGCGCTGGGCAATGCGGACATGGTCATGTCGGTTCGTGCCTCCGCGTACATGTCGTCAGATGAAGACGACCTGCCCGTCGCCGGCAGCCATCAAGAAGGCGGCAACGCCCTCCACGCCGTCGACCAGCGGATCAAGGTCGTCCTGCTTGATTTCGAGAAGGTCCATTGACAGCGAGCAGGCCTGGATCTCGACCTCGCCGAGCTCCTTCGCCTGTCGCAGCGTCTCGTACCACGGCTCCTGGCCGGCGGCGCGCAGCGCCTCGACCGCAGCGTGCCCGACCGGGCCTGCCTCGGCTGACAGCCCGTGGTCGTTGTTGATGCGATCCGGCGGAAGGCGTCGAGCGCCCAGTACTGGAGGAAGATGTGCACCGGCTTTCCGACGGCGGCCGCACCGGCGGCCATCACCGCCGCCGACTGCAGCTTGTCGTCCGTCCCGGAGAAGAGGACGAGTGAGACGGTCTGGTCCATGGTTCGATTCCCTATTGGCGGCCGCCGCTGGCGACCGGGGTGGGGGCGCCGGGAGCCCGCCGGGAAAGGGCGGCGAGCCGGGCCAGGCGCCGCTGCAGCGCCTGGCGCATCAGCCCGCAGGCGGCGATGATGTCGGGGTCGGTGAGCCGGTAGCGGATCTCGCGACCGTCTCGTTCGGCCTCCACCACGCCGCTGGCACGCATCAGCGCCAGGTGCTGGGAAACGTTCGGCTGCGCCAGCCCCAGCGAATCGGCCAGGCGACCGACGGTGCGGGGACCGCGCGCAAGCTCATGGACGATCTCGAGGCGCCGCGGGTGCGCGAGCGTCTTGAGGACCTCGGCCTGGAGCTCGTAGATCGGTTCCATGGCATGAGCATAGGACATATGCGGGGATGCGCATCAGTGCCGAGTGGCGCGGCCGGACGGGCCGATCGGCCGGCCGGGTGTGACATCTGGCCCGCCGCTCGTCGCGTCGCCCCGCGGCGGCCCGCTTCTCCTTCCCCGTGGGAAGGTCCCGCGGACACGCGCGGCGTGGCCTCCCGTGCAGCGGAAGTCCCCGCCGGCGTGCGCGTATCCAGGGACGTGCCTTGTGTCGCGGGCGGGCCGTCCGGGGAACGCGGACGGATTCGCCCGCGCGACGCGGTAGCATGGCCGATGCCAGCCGACGACGCCCACCCTTCGTGCCCGACCAATTCGAGGTGCCGCGCGAGCTCTACGCCGATGGATTCCACCTGGTGCCGCTTGGGCCGGAGCACAACGAGGCCGATCACCTGGCCTGGACCTCGAGCATCGGCCACATCCGCGCCACGCCCGGCTTCGCGGGACGCGACTGGCCGCAGCCGATGAGCCTGGAGCAGAACCGCGGCGACCTGGAGCGGCACGCCGCGGACTTCGCGGCACGCACCGGCTTCACCTACACCGTCCTGGACGACGCGGGCAAGGTCATCGGCTGCGTGTACATCTATCCCCCGGACGAGCCAGGCACGGATGGAGCCGATGTCGAAGTCCGGTCCTGGGTCAGCGCGGCCCACGCCGACCGAGATGCCGACCTGTACCGGGTGGTCAGGGACTGGCTGGCCACTGCGTGGCCCTTCGCGCGCGTCCGCTATGCGCCCCGGGCTGAGGTCGGCTGAGCCGAGCTCGCGCGACTGGCACGGTGCCGTCGTCGTGGGCTACTCCGACGCCACCAGCGTCCTTCCCCAGGCCCGCGCGCGCTCGACCTCGCCGTCGCGCAGCGGACCGTACTTACCCTCCACCATGAACTTGCCGGCCTTCGCAACGACTCGGTATCCGGCGCCCCGCAGCCGCTTCTCGATGTCGCCGGTGGCGCCTCGAGGCGTCCACCAGATGCGCGTCTCGAAGGCTGCCGCCTGGGCACCGGCATGCGGCAACTTCTCAAGCCACGCCCGCATCGACGGGTGCTCCACGTCGGGCGGATTCGGCGCCGCCGTTTCGCTGCGCGCGATGTCCTTACGCGCCTTGTCGCTCGCCAGGCTGAAGGCGATGACCGGAGCGCCGGCAACGAGCAGATCCGCCGCCGCGAGCTCGTCGGCCGTGACGCCATCGGTCGCGACGGCTTTCGCTCCCGGACCGATACCCTCGGCCACGGCCTCCGCGATCGCCCGCGTGTTGCCCCACAACGATTCGTACACCACGTATGCCTTCACGACACGGTCCCCATGCATCGCTAGTTCCTCACGCTAGAGGACAGCAGCTGCCGCGATGACGCCAGTGCCAAGCGTCAGGTCTTGGGGTGCCGGAGGATCGCGCGTGGCCGTAGGCCTGCTCAGTCGAGCAGGCGCGCCACCTCTCGACCGATGACCAGGTCCTCCCGCGCCTCGACGCGCAGCACCCGCACCCGCGAGCCGGGGAGGCTGAGGATCTCGTCCTCGTCCGATCCGTGGTTGAGGACGGCGGGCAGTCCCAGCACGGCCAGCCTGCTGCAGATCGCAGCGCGCACGTCACCGGCGTGCTCGCCGATGCCCGCCGTGAAGACGAGGGCGTCGACGGCCGGCAGGGCGACGGCGACGGCGGCGATCCCGGCCGCGGCGCGCCGCACGAACACCTCGATCGCAAGCGCCGCCCGCTCCTCGCCCGCGGCGGCCGCCCGCTGCACCTCGCGCAGGTCGGCGCTGATCCCGGAGAGGCCCACGAGCCCCGACTCCTGTTGCAGCGCCCGGCGCAGCTCGTCCAGCGTCAGGCGACTGTCGTCCAGCAGCTCCAGCAGGAGGCCGGGGTCCACCGAACCGGAGCGGGTCGCCATCATCAGCCCCTCGAGCGGGGTCATGCCCATGGAGGTCGCCACCGAGCGGCCGCCGTCCACCGCGGTGACCGAGCAGCCGCTGCCGAGGTGCGCCACGACCAGGCGCAGCTCGCCGATGGGGCGTTCCAGCAGCTTCGCGGCGCGCTCCACCGACCAGGCGACGGAGAGGCCATGGAACCCGAAGCGTCGAACCCCCCACCGCTCGTACCACTCGTACGGCAGCGGGTAGACGACCTCCGGCGGCGGCAGGGTGGCGTGGAAGGCGGTGTCGAAGCACGCGACCTGTGGCAGGTCCGGAAACGCCTCGCGGGCCGCCGCGATCACCTCCAGGGCCGGACCGTTGTGCAGCGGAGCGAGGTCCCGCAGCTCATCCAGCTCGTCGACGACCGTGTCGGAGATGAGCATGGGACCGGCGTGTCCGACGCCACCATGCACGACCCGGTGGCCGATGGCGTCGATCCGATCGCCACCACCCAGCGCCTCGGCGAGGGCGCCGCTCCAGCCGCTCTGCGCGGGACGCTGCAGCTCGTCGCGCGAGACGGTCACGTCGCCCGGCTCTCCCACCAGGCTCGTCTTCAGCGAGCTGGAGCCGGCGTTGAGGACGAGGACGCGCATCGGCCTAGCCCGGCCAGGTCCAGTCGCGGATCGCCGGGTCGTCCTCGCCGTGGTCGCGCGTGTAGGCGCGAGCCGCGATCCGGCGGTCGACCATCGCCTGGCGCACGTGACCGGCGCGATCGGCAAGACCGGGCACGCGGTCGATCACGTCGATCACCAGGTGGAATCGGTCCAGGTCGTTCAGCATCACCATGTCGAACGGGGTGGTGGTGGTGCCCTCCTCCTTGTAGCCGCGCACGTGCAGGCTGTCGTGGTTCGGCCGGCGGTATGCGAGCCGATGGATCAGCCAGGGATAGCCGTGGTAGGCGAAGATGATCGGCCTGTCGCTGGTGAAGAGCGACTCCCACTCCTTGTTCGAGAGCCCGTGCGGGTGCTGGCTCTCGTCCTGGATCCGCATCAGGTCGACCACGTTGACCACGCGGATCTTCAGGTCGGGGATCTGGCTGCGCAGGAGGTCGACCGCAGCCAGCGTCTCCAGGGTCGGGATGTCGCCGGCGCAGGCCATCACGACGTCCGGCTCTCCGCCCTGGTCGTTGCTGGCCCAGTCCCAGATGCCGATGCCGCGGGTCGCGTGCAGGACCGCCTGCTCCATCGACAGGTAGGTCAGCGCGGGCTGCTTGCCGGCCACGATGACGTTGACGTAGTTCCGGCTGCGGATGCAGTGGTCCGCCACCGAGAGCAGCGTGTTGGCGTCCGGCGGCAGGTAGACCCGGATCACCTCCGCCTTCTTGTTCACGACGTGATCGATGAAGCCGGGATCCTGGTGGCTGAATCCGTTGTGGTCCTGGCGCCAGACGTGGCTGGAGAGCAGGTAGTTGAGCGACGCGATGGGCCGCCGCCACGGGATGTCGCGCGTCACCTTCAGCCACTTCGCGTGCTGGTTGAACATGGAATCGACGATATGAATGAAGGCCTCGTAGCAGTCGAACAGCCCGTGCCGGCCGGTGAGCAGGTAGCCCTCCAGCCATCCCTGGCACGTGTGCTCGCTCAGGATCTCCATGACCTGGCCCTCGACGCCCAGGTGCACGTCGACCGGCAGCACTTCGGCGTCCCACTGCTTGACGGTCGACTCGTAGACCGTTCCCAGGCGGTTCGACTCCGTCTCGTCCGGGCCCACGATCCGGAAGCGATCCGGGTTGCGCTTGATGACGTCGCGCAGGAAGCCGCCGAGGACGCGGGTCGCCTCGGCACTGGTCGTGCCCGGCTTGGGGACGTCGACCGCGTAGTCGCGGAAGTCCGGGAGGAGCAGGTCCTTGAGGAGCAGGCCCCCGTTGGCGTGCGGATTGGCGCTCATGCGCCGCTCGCCCGCGGGAGACAGCGAAGTGATGGTGGGGATGGGCGCGCCGGCCTCGTCGAACAGCTCATCGGGACGGTAGGAGCGCATCCAGGACTCGAGGATCTCCAGGTGCTCGGGGCTGGTGCGCACGTCGGTCATGGGAACCTGGTGCGCGCGCCACGTCCCCTCCACCTGCAGCCCGTCCACCTTGTCGGGTCCGGTCCATCCCTTGGGCGTGCGGAGGATGATCATCGGCCAGCGCGGGCGCTCGCCACTCCCTCCGCCGTTCCGCGCGACGTCCTGGATGGATGCGATCTCGTCGAGCGCGTCGTCCAGCGCCGCCGCCAGCTGCTGATGGATATCGGCCGGGTCGTCGCCCGAAACCAGGATGGGCCGATGCCCGTAGCCCTCCATCAGCGAGAGCAGCTCCGCCTCGGGGATGCGAGCCAGCACGGTGGGGTTGGCGATCTTGTAGCCGTTCAGGTGGAGGATCGGGAGCACCGCCCCGTCCGAGGCCGGGTCCACGAACTTGTTCGAATGCCAGCTGGCCGCCAGAGGGCCGGTCTCCGCCTCGCCGTCGCCGATGACGCAGGCCACCACCAGCCCCGGGTTGTCGAGGGCCGCACCGTAGGCGTGCGAGAGCGAGTAGCCGAGCTCGCCGCCCTCGTGGATCGAGCCGGGCGTCTCAGGCGCGACGTGCGACGGGATGCCGCCCGGGAAGCTGAACTGGCGGAAGAGCGCCCGCATCCCTTCCTCGTCCCGCGTGATGGCGGGATAGACCTCGGTGTAGGTGCCATCCAGGTAGGCGGCGGCCACCAGCCCCGGGCCGCCATGACCGGGGCCGGTGATGTAGATCACGTCGAGGTCGCGCCGCTCGATCTGGCGGTTGAGGTGCGCGTAGAGGATCGTGAGGCCGGGCACCGTGCCGAAGTGGCCGAGAAGGCGCGGCTTGACGTGCTCCGCACGCAGCGGCTCCCGCAGGAGCGGGTTGTCGAGCAGGTAGATCTGCCCAACCGAGAGGTAGTTGGCGGCACGCCACCAGGCATCCAGGCGTTGGAGCTCATCGGCGTCGAGCGGGCCCTTGGCGGTCGCGCTGGTCGCTGCAGTCTGCGTCATGCCGGTATTGTCCCGCATCCTTTGCGCCACCCGGCCGCCGATGGCCGGCACCTGCGCGCGGGCGTCAGGTGATGGCCGTCCCGAGCAGGGTCCCGATGGCGAAGGTGATGGCCGCCGCGGCGAGCCCGAAGCCCAGCTGCCGGGCGCCCGACAGGAGGGCACCCTGGCCGGTGACAATCGTGATGCCGGCACCGACGAGGAAGAGGGCCGACCCGGCGAGCGCTGCCGAGATGATGATCACGGTCACGCCCGAGCCGAAGAAGAAGGGAATGACCGGCACGATGGCGCCGGCCGCGAACAGCGCGAAGGACGTGCCGGCCGCGACCCAGGGGGAACCGCCCAGCTCCTCCGGATCGATGCCCAGCTCCTCGCGCGCCAGCGTGTCGAGCGCGACCGAGCGGTCCCCGCCCACCAGCCGCTCGGCCATCTGCGCGGCCTGGTCGGCGGGGAGTCCCTTCGCCTCGTAGATCAGGCGCAGCTCCTCCTGTTCCTCCTGCGGGAATGCCTCCAGCTCCTCCGCCTCGACCGCGATCTGGTTGGCGTACAGCTCACGCGCGCTCTGGACGCTCAGCCACTCGCCGAGCGCCATGGAGAGGGCGCCGGCCAGCAGACCGGCGAGGCCGGCAATCAGCGCCGCGCGACCGGTGGGATCAGCGCCGGCAACGCCCATCACCAGGCTGAAGTTGCTGACCAGGCCGTCGTTGGCGCCGAGGACGGCCGCACGCAGCGCGTTGCCGCCCACGGCGCGGTGCTTCCCCTCGAAGCGCGCCAGCGTGCCGCCCTCCACGCCCGCCGTCACCTGGCGAAGGAGCCGCGCGTGGGATCGCTCGTCGGCGGGCAGCGAGGTCCCGCTGGCCTCGGGCTGGTTGTCGTACATGCCGCGCCCGGCGCGCTCCTGGCCGGCGATGGTGCTCACGACGAGACCCGGGCCCAGCCGGCGGGCGAGCGCCACCAGGACGCGTGCGCGCCACGTCGGACGCGACCGCACCTGCTGTCCGGCGGACTCGAGCCGCTCGCGCCAGATGGCACCATGGCGCTCCTCGGCGGCAGCCATGCGCTGGTACAGCTCCGCCAGCCGCTCGTCGTTCGCGCCCTCGGCCATGGCCCGGTAGATGGCCACGCCGTCCACCTCGCCCTGCAGGTTCTCGCGCCATCGGCGCAGATCATCGGGCGACGGCGTGGGCGAGGCGGAGGGACGATCCTCGGGGTCGGTCATGTGGGTCGGTCTCGCTGCAATGCTCCGGCCGCCAGGGGGCGGGCGGTCCGCGTTCAATTATCCGCGTATGCCGTGCCGGGAGGGATCAGAGCGGCAGGCGCACGGTGAACGTGGAGCCCTCGCCCACCCGCGACTCGACGGTCAGCATGCCCCCCATCTGCTCCATCAGCCTGCGCGATCCCGCCAGGCCGATGCCGGTGCCCTTGATGCCACCTGAATTCAGCCCCCGGTAGCGGGCGCTGAAGATGAGGTCGCGCTCCGAGAGCGGGATGCCGATGCCGTGGTCGATCACCGACGCCACGGCAACGTCGCCCTCCGCACCGATGCTGAGACGGATCTCGCCTCCATCGGGGCTGTACTTCACCGCGTTGTCGAGCAGGTTCTCCAGCACGCGCGCCACCCGAGCCGGGTCCCACAGGCCGATTGGGCCCTCCTCCGGGACGTCGAGCACGAACTGGTGTCGTTCGCTCAGCGCTCGCTGCCGCTCGATCAGCTCGCCGCCGATCTCGCCGAGGTCCGTCGTGGCCGACTTGAGCGGCACCTCGCGTCCACCGTGAATGAGGCTCGCGTCCATCAGCTCGCCCACCAGCGTGTCCAGGCGGCCGACGACGCCGTCGATCTCCGCCAGCCAGCCGTCCAGCCGCGCGAGGTCCGGCTCGCCGTGCTCGATCTGACGACGGGCGAGCTGCGCGTAGCCGCGCACCGCCGCGAGCGGCGTGCGCATGTCGTGCGAGGCGACCGCCAGGAACTCATCGCGGCTGCGGGCGATCTCCTTCGCCTCCCACAGCAGGCGTGCAGCGTCGATCGCTGCCCCGGCCCGCCGCCCGAGCTCCTCGGCAGAGCTGGATGTCGTCCCTCGTGAATTGGCGGTCCGACTCCGCCTGGACCAGGCTCAACGCGCCGATGACCTCGCCACGGGCGTTGATCGGCACCACCAGGACCGATCGGATGCCGATCTCGCGCAGCACGGCCAGGTGCTCCGAGTCTCGCGCTGCGCTGGCCAGCATCTCTGAATCCATGTCGACGATGTGCACCGGTCGCCGCGTCTCGAGCATCCTGCGCATCAGCCCGCTGTCGGGGTCGGGCGGCCAGCGATCCCGCATCTCCTCAGCCAGCGCCAGCTTCTCCTGGTCCACGTGCGCGACAGCGACGCGATGCATGCCGACGGAGTCTTCCAGCACATCCACCACGCACCAGTCGGCGAGCTGCGGAACGCAGATGTCGGCCACGCGGTGCAGCGTTCCGGCGTAGTCGACCGATTCGGCGAGGATGGCGCTCGCCTCGGAGACGAACCGGAGCCGCGCCTCGCTCCGCTTCAGGGATGTGACGTCCTGGAAGGCGGTGACGACGAGGTCGTCCTCCCTGCCTTCCCCCGCCAGCAGCCGAGCGCGGACCGTCGCGAAGCGGTCCCGAGGCGCGCCCCGCGACCGAAAATGAATTACCGCTTCCGCCGACTTCTCACCGGCCATGGCCCGTTGGGTCGGCGTATCTGCCGGGCGCATCGGCTTGCCCTGGTCGTCGAGCAGCTCGAACTCCCCGGCGAGCTCTGCGCCGGATCGGCCGATCAGCTCGTCCGCGCCACGACGACCCAGGAGTCGCGCGGCGGCATCGTTCGCAAACCGCACGATGCCGGACCGATCGAGCACGGTGACGCCGCCAGCGACGCTGTCGAGGATCGCCGGCAGGCGGCCGTCGAGTTCCGTCATGCGGGGCTGCCGGGGACCCTAGCCGGCCTGGCGCGCCTGCTCGTCCAAGCGTGCAAGGTCGAACGGCTTCTGCAGCCAGGCATCGGCTCCGAGATCTCGCGCTTCGCGGTCGATCTGGACGTGGGCCGCGACCACCACCAGGCGGATCTCGTCCATGCGGCCACGTGACCTGAGCCGGCGAGCGAACTCCCAGCCGTCCATCCCGGGCATGCGCAGATCCATGAACACGACTGAGGGCGTCCAGCCCGAGTCGAGGATCGCCAGTGCTGCCTGCCCATCGCGCGCCGTTCGCACCTCGTGCCCGAAGTCTCGTAGCGCATCACCGTAGATCGTGCGGAGGGCAGCATCGTCCTCCACCACCATCGCTCGCATCTCGGCGTGTTCTACCCCTGTTCCGAACCCAGCCTCAGCCACCCTCGGCTCCTCGTGCCGCCGTTGTGCGTGCTACGCCTGCAAGAAGCAGGCCGACGATATGGCGGTCCGTCGCGAACTGTCACTGGCGCCGGCGCGGCTCGACGCGCCGGCTGAAGAGCATCGTGCTCAGAACGCCCGCCACGTATCCCAGCAGTACCAGGCCGGCGACCATGACGAAGAGCGCGATGACGCGCCCGCCTATGGTGATCGGCTCGAAGGCGGCACCCACGCTGGTGAGCGTGGCCGCGCACCACCACAGCGCATCCGCGTAGGTTCGCACCTGGGACTCGGGTGCCTCGGCTTCGAAGAGGAACAGCCCGGCCGATCCGAGCACCAGGACCGAGGTTGCCAGACCGATGGCCAGCCCGGCCGAGTTCCAGACCATGGCCCGTCGCAGGCTTGCCGCGGTCCGGTTGAGGCTGGTGAAGATGCGGACCAGGCGGACGGCGCGCAGCACCGCAACGACGCGCAGGACGCGGATGACGCGGAGGAACGGAACGGCCAGCGAGAGGACGGTCAGCCAGTTGCGGCGCACGTAGCGCAACTTCTCGGGGGCGATCCCGAAGCCCAGCAGGAAGTGCACGCCGAAGAACGCCCAGATGCCGAGCTCGAGCCAGTCGAGGGCTGCCGGCACGTCGCGGCCCTGCGCGGTGAGCACCAGCTCCAGCGCCAGGGCGCCGGCGAAGACGAACGCGAGGTAGGTCGCAGGAGGGTCGAGCAGCTTCTCGACCTGGACCGCGAGACGGTACCGCTCGCGGCGGACGCGGTGCGATTCGGTGACCACGCCGCAGCGCGGGGTGCACTTCGCATGCCGCTCGGCCGGCCGCCTCCGTGAGCAGCGTCGAGGGTCAGTCCGCCCGAGGTGGGGCGCCGAACTCGAGGCGCGCCGCCAGCTCCGTCCCCTCCCGCTCCGACAGCTCGGCTTCCAGCGACGGAGCGAACAGCTCCTCCTCGGCGAGGTGGACCTTCAGGAAGGCGAAGAGCTGGTAGAGGACGCGCCGCGCCTCGAGCAGCCAACCTGCGCCGACGACCCCTCCCGGCTCGCTCAATGCCCCGAGCGCATCGATCAGTCCCCTGATCTCCTCGTGCGCGTGCGAGAGCGGCAGGCTCGGGCCGCGGCCGACCCGCTCCATCACCGGGTAGAGCGTCTCCTGTTCGGCATCCATGTGCGGCAGGAAGTCGCGGACGAGGAACTGGTGCTCATCGCGGACCCTGGCCCGCAGCGACTCGTGCGGAACGCCGGGAGCCTCGTCGGCGATGATGCGCAGCTCGTCGACGTGCGGCATGAGCTTGGCGTGCTCGTCGCCGAGCTGCCTGCTGAGCACGGACACGTCACGCTCCTCCGCTCGCTGTGCCAGGACGTGCCCCGCTGGCGCGGAGGCGCTTCTTGAAGAGGTTGATGAGCCGTGACCGATCCTTCATGACTGCTGCCCACTCCTCCAGCGCCTCGATGCCAGCCTCGGTGAGCTCGTACTCCCTCCTCTGCGGCCCGACCGGATCTCGCGACCACGTCGAGCGCACCTGGCCGGCCGCCTCCAAATCGCGCAGCGTGCGGTAGACCTGTCCGACGTCGATCGGGCCGCTGCTGACGCCCATCGCCTCGAGCTCTCCCATGATCGCGTACCCGTGCGTCCCGCCGCGCGTCAGAAGAACCAGGACGAAGGGCTCCATCCAGCGACGGCGACCACCGGCGGGCGTCCAGCCGCGATGCACCGGGGCACCGCGCGCATCGCGGTCGGATGCCAGCGCGTGTGCGCTGGTGGGCTGCTCATCGGGCTGTGCGCTCATGGCACCGGGAGCATACGGCGCGGGCTCCACCCCGCGGAGCCCGCGCGCCACCGTCGGCGGCTGCCGGCCGGCTCAGTGAGCGCCGATCGGGTGGTCCATGGCCGCCGCCAGCATCTCCGCTGCCTCTGGCTCCACCCCACGCTCGATGAGGTGGACGTAGATCTCCTCTTCGACAAGATGGATCTTGAGCAGGGCGTAGAGGCGATAGATGATGCGTCGCAGGGCAACCGACTGGGAGACGGACGGTCGGCGTCCCGCGAAGGCGCCGCGCACCTTCTCGTACTCGCCGATGCGGCGCCGGATCGCCTCGTGCTCCTGGCGCATGGGCGCCATCGAGTGCCGGTTCTGCATGAGGCGCTCGAGCTCCGGGTAGAGGTTCGTCTCCGCCGCCTCGAGGTGCGGCAGGAGCAGATCACGGAACAGCTCGCTCGCTTCCGCGAGGCGTGGGTCCAGCTCCTCGAGCGGGGCGGCGAGCAGCAGCTCGGCCAGCTCGGGCAGATGGTCGACGTGACCCATGAGCCGTTCATGATGCTCATGCGTCACGCGGGGCAGGGTGGATGTCATGGAATGGCCTCCTTGTGATCGGCTCAGGCTGTCGAATCGCCCGGCACTGGACGCCTCGCCAGCGCAAGGAAGAAGAGCGCGACCGGCCGATAGACGGCGTGCGCCAGCTTCATGAACGGCGCCAGGAGGACGAGCTCCATGGCGACTGCCACGTGGAACAGGAAGACCCAGTAGCCCCAGGCCGGGGCATCCGGGAGGTAGAGGGCGAGCTCGAGCACGAATCCGGTGACGCCGGTGACCCAGAGCAGGCCCAGCAGTGTCCAGTCGGCGTTGGTCGAGTGATCGCGCGAGCGATCAGCACGGCGGTAGCGGTCGATGATCAGCACGGTCACGCCGTAGACCAGGAGGAGGCCTGCCACGGTCCCCAGCAGCCGAACCGGATACCAGAGTGCCACCGGGGTGCCGGTCTCCTTGACGCCGAGGATGTCCAGGCCGTAGTCGGCAATGGTGGCCGCCAACAGCCCAAGGAAGCCCCACATGGTGGCGGCGTGGACGAGCCACCGGCGCCGATACCAGGGCAGCGCGGCGACCTCCGGCTCGCACTCGGCCCGGTATCGCCGCTGACCCAGCGACTCGAGGCCGATGGCGCTCCACAGCGCGTACCCGCGTCCGGCGCAGCGCGGCCCGTCCCGCGACGAGCGACCGCAGGCCATCACGCCCTCCGTTCGGCCGATGCGACGCGCCATGCGCACGATGCCCAGCCAGGCCCGCCAGCGCCACCAGGATCATCACCGCCAGGCCGATGTTGTGGATCAGCTCGTACGGGACGAACTCGAAGAGGGCCAGCGCTCTCGCTGTTCTGCTCGCCCGCGCCCCGCCAACATGAACAGGGCGAAGAACGCAGCCAGCAGCAGCGCGATCGCCGTGCCGACGATCGGCCGCAGGTACATCAGTCGGGCCAGCCCGGTCCCGTCGTAGCTGGCGATCGCGTAGCGGCGCGCAGCCGCCATGAATTCGCTTGGACCAGCCTCCGTGGGGCAGCTCTCCGAGCACTCGCCGCAGTAGTAGCAGGACCAGATCTCCTTGCTCGAGATCAGCTCGTCCTTGAGGCCCACCTGCGCGTAGCGGATCAGTCGCCGCGGGAAGGTCGCGTCCTGCTGCCACCAGCGGACAGGTGGCAGTGCAGGTGCCGCAGCTGAAGCAGGCCGAGATGTCGCTGGCACCGAAGGCCTGCAGCTCCGCGTAGAGGCCGGGTTGGACCAATGCGGTCATGACTCCCTCCCGGTCAGCTCGTAGCGGAAGTAGCCGTCATCGGCTGCTTCGCGGACCTCGCTGACCCAGCCGTAGCGCCGCATGCCCATGATCCAGTACACCATCTCGTGCGACGGTGCGCCGATCGCCTCGGCGATCTCCGGGACCGTTCGCGGCCCCTCGCGCAGCGCGGCCAGGATTCGTCGGCGCATCGCCGGCTCCTCCCGCACGATCTCGCGGATCTCCCTGGTGGTCGCGCTCATCCGACCGGTACCTCCACAAGGCTGTCGATCATGGCCGTGACCTGGGCGTCGGTGTACCCGCGCAGGTCGATGGCGTTCTCGGGGCAGATCGGGACGCAGCCGCCGCAGCCCTTGCAGCCGGTCTCGCTGATGACGGCCACCTGCCGTCCGTCCATCTCGGTCATCGAGATGGCGCCGTAGGGGCAGGCATCCAGGCAGGCGTCACACGCCGTGCACGCCTCGGCGTGGACCTCCGCGACCAGCGGGTCCAGCTCGGCGAAGCCGCGACGCAGCATGGCGGCGCTCTGGGTGACGGCGGCCAGTCCGGAGGCCACGCTCTCGGACGAGGTCTTCGGCCCCTGGCAGGCGCCGGCGATCAGCACGCCGTCCACCACCGTCTCCACCGGCCGCAGCTTGGGGTGGATCTCGTTGAAGAAGCCGTCGTTGCCCACCGGCAGCTTGAGCGTGGCGATCAGCTCCTCGTTGGTGCGCGGCACCATGCCGGTTACCAGCACCACCAGGTCCACGCCGATCGCCAGCTCGCGGCCCTCCGTCAGCAGGTCCGTAACCGTGACGGTCAGCGTGCCGTCGTCACCGGCGGCGACCGCCGGCGGTGCCTCGTCGGGGAACTTGAGGAAGACCGAGCCCGCCTTGCGGGCATCGGTGTAGAGCTCCTCGAGCTTTCCGTACGTGCGCATGTCGCGGTAGAGGTGGTACTGCCGGATGCTCGGGTCCAGCCCCGAAACCTCGATGGCCGCATGGCACGTCGCCGCGCAGCAGTAGCGCGAGCAGTACTGGTTGCCATCCGGCTGCCGGCTGCCGACGCAGTAGACGTAGGCGATGCTGCGCACCGGCCGGCCGTGGTAGGCCAGCGCGCCGTCGGCTCCGTCCACCAGCTCCTTGAACTCCGGCAGGGTGAGGACGCCGTCGATCCCGTAGCCGAACTCGCCGGCCTCCGGCTGGTAGCTGTCGAAGCCGGTCGCCACCACGATCGAGCCAACCCGCTCGTGGACCGTGCCGGCGCCCTCGCCGCCGACCCGGATCTCCACGTCGTAGTTGCCGAAGCTGCCCGACTTGGCGACCAGCTCGGCGCCGGTCAGCACCGTGATGCCCGGTCGCGCCTCGACGGCCTGCGACGAGGCCGTCGATCAGCGCCGCGTCCGTCGCGGTCGTGCGGGATAGATCTCCCCGAAGCGGCCGATCCAGCCACCCAGCGTCAGCTCGCGCTCGACCAGGACCACGCCCAGCCCGACGTCGGCCAGGCCGACCGCCGCGCGCAGTCCGGCGATGCCGCCGCCGATGACCAGCGTGCGCGGCACCGTCTCGACCACGATCGGCTCGAGCGGCGTGGTCAGCCGGGTGCGGGCGATGCCCGCGCGCACGAGCGCCGGTCGCCTTCTCGGTCGCCGCGGCCTCGTCATCGGTGTGCACCCAGGAGCACTGCTCGCGGATGTTCACCTGCGTGTACTCGTACGGGTTCAGGCCAGCGCGGCTCGGCCACGCCGCGGAACGTGTAGGTGTGCAGCTTGGGCGAGCAGGAGGCGACCACCAGGCCGTCCAGCTTCTGCTCCTCGATGTCCTGGATCATCTCCTGCTGCGTCGCGTCCGAGCAGGTGAACATGGCCGTCTTGGCGACCACGACGTCCCCGCCGTCCTCGATCGACGCGATCACCTTGTCCACATCGACGTAGTCGGAGATGTTCCCGCCGCAGTGGCAGACGTAGACGCCGATGCGGCGGCCGCCCTCAGTCCTTTCGCTCATGCCGGCACCTTCACCTTCTCGAGGTGCGCCGCGACCTGGGCCACCGCTGCCCCGGCGTGCAGGATCGAATCGGCGATGTCCTTGGCGCCGGATGCCGCACCCGCGACGTAGACGCCCGGGATGCTTGTCAGGCCGGGGTCCAGGTCCTCGTTCGGCTCCGCCACCCAGCGCCACTCGTCGAGGGCCAGGTCGCCCTCCGGGAAGAGCGCCTGCGCGTCGCTGTTGGGCTGGACCCCGACGGCCAGCACCACCAGGTCGTACTCGGCGGTGGCGATGCCGCCGCCGTTCTCGATGTCCTCGTAGTGCAGGATGAGGTTGCCGCTCGTCGGTCTCGGTGATCTTGGCCACGCGTCCCTTCACGTAGGCCGCGCCCATCGACTTGGCCTGCTCGTAGAACTCGTCGTAGCGCTTGCCCGGGGCGCGGATGTCCATGTAGTGGACCGTCACGTCGGCCAGCGGCAGGGCGCCCATGATCAGCTGGTTCTGCTTGATCGAGTACATGCAGCAGAAGCGCGAGCAGAGCGGGTTGCCGACCGTCTCGTCCCGCGAGCCGGTGCACATGACGTAGGCGATCCGCTCCGGGACCTTCCCGTCGCCCGGACGCAGGATGGTGTTGAACGGCCGCGTCGGCGCCAGCAGCCGATCCATCTGCATGCCGGTGATGACGTTCTTGAAGGTACCGAAGCCGTACTCCGGCTTGAGGTCGGCGGCGAACAGCTTGAAGCCGGTCGAAACGACCACCGCTCCAACCTCGACCTCGCGCTCCTGCTCGCGGGCGTGCAGGTCGATGCAGCCGTCGACCGGGTCAGGCGCTGACGCACTCGTTGCAGCCGGAGCAGACGGCGCAGTCCAGGCAGCGTGCGGCCGCCTCGTGCGCCTCCTCCTCGCTCAGCGGCGCCTCGACCTCGCGGAAGTCGATCGGCGCCGGCTCCAGGGTCACGCCGTCGCCTCGGCGGCGGCCGGGCGCAGGTGTACTCCTTCTGCCGAGCGAGCACCCGCTCCTTGTCGATCACCGGCAGGCGCAGGTCGAAGCCGTCCATCGGCTCGTCCGTTCAGCCAGCGGTCGATCATGTGCGCCGCCCGGCGGCCCTCGCCCACGGCGCGCGTGATGTCGGTCGCGCCGTTGACCACGTCGCCCGCCGCGAAGAGCCACGGCGTCTGCGTCTGGCAGGTGGCCGCGTCGGCCTCGAGGGTGCCGTTCGGCCTGGCCGCTGCGGACTCCGCGAAGGCCGCCGCGTCGGCGCGAATACCGATGGCGCTGATGATCACCTCGCACGGGATCACGTGCTCGCTGCCGGAGATCGGCTCCGGGCGGCGGCGTCCGGAGGCGTCCGGCTCGCCCAGCTCCATCCTCGTGCAGCGCAATCCGCTGACCGCGCCCTCCTCGTCGCCCACACCTCGACCGGGGCGACCTGGAGCGCGAACTCGACGCCCTCCTTCTCCGCGTCATCCGCCTCGACGTGGTGCGCCGGCATCTCGGCCCGGCCGCGGCGGTAGGCGACCGTCACCGACGCTGCGCCCAGCCGTCGCGCCACGCGGGCGGTGTCCATGGCGACGTTCCCGCCGCCGACGACGACCACCCGCTTACCGGCGAGGTCCATCGGCTCGTCGAGCTTCACCTTGCGCAGGAACTCGGTGCCGCCCATCACGCCCAGACGGTCCTCGCCCGGGACGCCCAGGCTCGCTCGATCGCGGCGTGCCGGTGGCCAGCAGGACGGCGTCGTAGCCGTCCTCCTTCAGGGCCTCCACGTCACGGACCGGCGTACCGGTCACGATCTCCACGCCCAGCGCGCGCACGTTGTCGATGTCCCGCTCCACGACCTCAGCCGGGAGGCGATAGGACGGGATGGCCAGGCGCAGGTAGCCGCCCGGCTCGGGCGCCGCCTCGAGGATCTTCACCGCGTATCCCTTGCCGGCCAGCTGCCACGCGGCGGTCAGGCCGGCGGGGCCGGAACCGACGATCGCCACGCGGCGGCCGTTCGGCTCGGCGACGTCGATGCCCAGCTCCGTCGCCGGCCTCGATGTGGCGGTCGGAGATGAAGCGCTTCAGGCGACGGATGGGCAGCGTCCCCTCCAGCGATCCGCGCGTGCAATCGGCCTCGCAGGGCGCGTAGCAGGCGCGGCCCAGGGTGCCGACCAGCGGGTGGCGTCCAGCACCAGCCGATGCGCCTTCTCGTACTCACCGCTGCGGATCAGCGAGACGTACCCGTGGCCTCGATGCCGGCCGGGCAGGCGAAGGTGCACGGCGAGGATCCCTGGCGGTCGATGACCGCCTTCTTCGGGACGGCCTGCGGGAAGGCGATGTAGGCGGCCCGCCGCGCGACCAGGTCCGCGTTGAACTGGTCCGGAACCGCGACGGTGCAGGCCATCTCGCACAGCTGGCAACCGGTGCACGTTGCCTCGTCCACGTAGCGTGCCTTCTGGCGGATGCTGGCGCGGAAGCGCCCATCGGCCTCCGGCTGGATCCCCCTGACCTCCCTGTAGGTCAGCACCTTGATGTTCGGGTGATGGATGGTCGAGGCCATCTTCGGCGTCGAGATGCAGCTGGCGCAGTCGAGCGTCGGGAAGACCTTGCTCGAGCAGGATCATCTTCCCGCCGACGCTGGCCTCCTTCTCGACCAGCAGGACGCGGTAGCCCATGTCGCCGAGCTTCAGGGCGGATTCCATGCCCCCGATGCCGCTGCCGACGACCAGTACGTCGTAGTCCATGGTCATGCCTCCGTCGCGCGTCAGCTCGGCGAGCGACCCCGCGAACTGCTGCACGTGCTTGGTGAAGGGATCGGCGCAGACCGAGCAGATGGCGGCCATCTTCAGCCGCTGCCGTTGCATGCCCTTCGCCTTCAGCTCCTCCTGCGCCCGCGCCACGATCTTCGAAGAGCGCTCGGCGCAGTCGGGCAGGTAGGCGCACTCATCCCCGTCCGAGGCGATGAAGACCCCGTCGAAGCCGCGCTCGATGGCGTGCACGATCCAGCTCGGCCGGATCCCGCTGGTGCAGGGCAGGCCGATCACCATGCACGCCCGGCGAGTAGTGCATGTGCGAGCTCCCCGCCAGGTCGATCCCCGGATCCGAGATGTTGTTCGTCGAGAAGACGAGGATCCGGCGCGGTCCCTCGGCGGCCTCGCCGTCGGTTCGCCGTGGGCGTGAGCACGGTCATCGGGCCATCACTCCGTGGCTGATCGGGCCGGCCGGGCCGGGGCTGCTGCGCGACCCGGCCGGCCCTGGACTGCTCGTGTGGCCTACTTCGCGCGCTGCAGGAAGACACGGTCATAGCCGACCGTCTTCGAGGTGGCCGAGGAAGGTGTGCCCGACCTTGCCGGCCCATGCGCCGATGTCGGTCTTGGTCACCGGGTCGCTCGACCAGATCTCGATCACGGCACCCACGGGCACGGCGCCGATGCCCTTCTTCGCCTCCAGCAGCGGGCCGGGGCATGCCGCACCGCGCGCATCCATCGACCTTGTCGGCGGTGATGGTGCTCGAGGTCGACCGGGGTTTCGATGGTCATTGCCGGTTCTCCGTTCGTATCGCTCGTCGAATCAGTAGACGAGGCTGTCTGGTTGCACGAAGTGATCTCGGCGATGAAGCGTGCGGCGGCCACCACCTCGGCGCCCTCGATGAGGCTGTCCGGGCTCGTCGATGCCTCGGCTCTTCACGCAGGGCTCGCACACGAGCATGCTGCCGCCCAGCTCGCGCAGGTCGGTCAATCAGCTTGGCTGAGGGGCGGGAATTCCGGCGGCCTCGATCCTCTCGGCCCCGCCCTTGTGGACCAGTCGGACTCCGTCCGCCCTGGAAACCGATCACCGACCTCGACATCCGATGCCAGCGCCGCAACGGCCATCACGAAGGGGATCGTGGCCAGCTCCGGATCCTCGGGCCCGTGAGTCACCATGAACACGAGCTTCTCGTTATCGGCCATCTGTCTGGTTCTCCTTATTTCGTGGGCGGACGCTTCGTCACGCTCAGATGAACATCATCTGGCCGTCTTCCGCGGCCACGCAGGAAGGAGGCGATGCCGCCCGACGAATCAACCAGCGGGTCGAGCGCCGCGGGATCGATGCCAAGCGTCGCCAGCGACCCGGAGCAGGCAAGCACGCTGACCTCGCCCGAGCTCCTTCGCCTGGCGGAACGTGTCGAGCCACGGGATGTCCCCGACGCGTTCCGACGGGCTCATCGGGCCGCGGACGCGCGGCGTCGTACGCGAGCCCGTGGTCCTGGCCGATGCGGTCGGCCCGGAAGGCGTCCAGGGCCCAGTACATGAGCAGCACGTTCACCGGGCCGGCCCATGGCGGCGGCGCCGGCCGCGATGGTCCCCGCGGCATGCAGCTTGTCCTCGCGTCCCGGAGAACAGGACGATCGGATAGCGTCTCGTTCACGACTGCCCCACCTCCCGGGATGAAAGGACCAGCTCGGGTGACGCGCTGGCCTGCGCCGCCAGGTCGCCAAGCCGGGAGAGACGGCGGACCAGCGCTTCGCGCATCAGCTCGCACGCGGTGCTGATCTGCTGGTCGCTCAGCCGGTAGCGCACTGCGCGACCGTCGCGAACCGCCTCGACCAGCCCCGCTGCCCGCATCGCGGCCAGGTGCTGCGACGTCGCGGCCTGCTGGAGTCCGAGCTCATCGGCCAGCTCGTGGACCTCGTGCGAGCCGCGTCCCAAGCAGGTGGACGATGCGCAGTCGATGGACGCTGGCCAGGGTCCGCAGCAGCGACACCTGGATCGCATCGATGTCGTCCGCCGGTGCTCAGCAACATCGCGTCCCGGTCCTGGTCTGAGCCGGCTCTGCAGACCTCTCGTGCCTTTATATGTCACCACGCACTATATGTCGGTCACATCTATAGTACCTGCGGGCCGATCGTCACATTGGTCAGGCCAAACGGCCGAAGGCGGACGTTTCAATGGTCCGTCGTCGCCGGCGACCAGCCCAGACCGCGATGCGCTCGACCAGCAGCCGCCGGTCGTCCGGACCTACGCGGGCGCGCTATCTCGGCGGGGCGGTGCGTCGAGCTCGCGGTCAGCTCACGCGGCGCGACCCATGAGCGGATGGTCTGCATGTAATTGGCGCGCTCGAATGCGGACGGGTTCTCTGCCGTTGCCTGGCTGGCGCTTCCCCGCAGCTGCTCGACCGACTCGTACTCGTGCTCGATCGCCCAGGCCTGCAGTTCCATCTCCACCTGGCGGATGTGATCCGGGCCGTGCCGCAGCAGGGCGGAGGTCATCATCACGACGTCGGCACCGACCATCAGGGCCTTGATGACATCGGTCCCGGCCTGCACGCCGGAGGTGGCGGCGAGCGATACCGTGCCACCCAGCTGTGGCCGCAGGATCGCGATCCAGCGCACGGGCAGGCGCAGCTCCCACTGGTTGCTCAGCTCGAGCCTGGGGACGACCTCGAGCGCTTCGAGGTCGAAATCCGGCTGATAGAAGCGGTTGAACAGGACGAGGCCGTCGGCGCCGGCAGTCGGCGGCCGCCGCGGCGAAGTTCGCGAACGCCGAGTAGTACGGGCTGAGCTTGACTGCCAGCGGGATCGTGATGGCGGCGCGCACCGCGCCGATCAGCGCGATATCGGTGGCCTCCATCTCCGCGGCGCTTCGGTGCGCATCGCCCGCGACGTGATACAGGTTCAGCTCGAGGGCATCGGCCCCGGCCGCCTGGATGAGGCGCGCATAGCGAACCCAGCCACCGGTGCTGGTCGCATTGAGGCTGGCGATGATGGGCACGTCGGTCGCCGCCTTGACCTGCTTCACCGTTTCCAGGTACCGGTCGGCCGCACCCATGAACCCCTCGACCGCGGGGAAGTAGTCGAGAGCCTCGGCGAAGAGCTCCGTGCCCTGCTCCAGCGATCGATTCAGGCCGAGCTCCTCCGCGATGATCTCTTCCTCGAACAGCGACGGGAGGACGACGGCCCCCACGCCCGCGGCCTCGAGGCGACGGGCCATTTCGGGCTCCCCGTTGTGCGGTGCCGCCGAGGCGATGATCGGGGAACGGAGCTCCAGGCCCAGGTAACGGGAGCGAAGGTCGATGGTCATGCCGGTTCCTCCTCGCCCTCGTAGTGATAGCCCGCATCGGTCTCGACCTCGGGCTCGATGGTCGGGTCGGGCTGTTGGATGTGCGGAACGGTGCGTTCGATTCCGCCCAGCTGTTGGTAGTACCGCCATCGCTCGTCAGCATCCGCCTGGGCGAGCTCCGCGAGCTCCGCGGCGCGTTCCGGGTGCGTCCGTCGCAGGAACGCGAAGCGCGTCTCCGTCTCGGCGAATGCGGCGATGGGGATCGAGGGAGCGGAGGAGTCCAGCTTGAATGGCCGGCCGCCTTCCATTTCCGATGGCTGGAAGCGGTAGAGGGGCCAGTAGCCGCTCTTGACCGCATCCTTCTGATGCGACATCGACTTGCTCATGTCGATCCCGTGCGCGATGCACGTGCTGTACGCGATGACCAGCGATGGGCCCGGCCACGCATCGGCCTCGAGCAGGGCCTTGGTGGTCTGCAGGTCATTGGCGCCCATCGAGACCTGGGCGACGTAGACGTTGCCGTACGAGCGGGCAATCGCGCCGAGGTCCTTCTTGGCCGTTCCCTTCCCGGCGGCCGCGAACTTGGCAACGGCACCGCGCGGCGTCGCCTTCGAGGACTGACCGCCCGTGTTCGAGTAGACCTCGGTGTCGAGGACCAGGATGTTCACGTTGCGGCCCGACGAGAGGACCTGGTCAAGGCCCCCATAGCCGATGTCGTAGGCCCAGCCGTCGCCGCCGATGATCCAGATCCCCCTCCGGACCAGGTCATCGCAGACCGCGAGAAGCTGTCGCGCGTCGGAACGGAACGGCTCCTCGAGCCCGGCGAGCGCCTCGCGCAGGCGGCCAACCCGCTCTCGCTGGAGCGCGATCTCCTCCTCGGTCTCCTGCGCGGCGCCGATGAGGCCGTCAACGAGCTCGCGACCGAGCTGCGGAGCGAGGCGCTCGAGGAGCTGTCGAGCGTGATCGGTCTGGGCGTCGAGCGCGAGGCGCATCCCCAGGCCAAACTCGGCGTTGTCCTCGAAGAGCGAGTTGTTCCAGGCGGGGCCGCGGCCGATCGCGTTGACCGTCCAGGGGGTTGTCGGCAGGTTCCCGCCGTAGATCGACGAGCAGCCGGTCGCGTTGGCCACGATCATCCGGTCGCCGAAGAGCTGGCTGACGAGGCGGATGTACGGCGTCTCCCCGCAACCGGCACACGCGCCGGAGAACTCGAAGAGCGGCTCCAGCACCTGGCTGCCCTTGACCGTGTCGTGGGGGATCAGGCCGCGGTCGAGGGGCGCGATGGACTGGAAGAAGTCCCAGCGCGGCCGCTCGATATCGCGGTGCTCGGCCACCGGCTCCATGTTGATCGCCTTGTGGCTCGTATCGGTCTTGCTCTTGGCCGGGCAGACGTCGACGCAGACGCCGCAGCCGGTGCAGTCGTCGGGCGCGACCTGGATGGTGAGCCGATGGTCGGGCAGGTCCCGCGAGCGGAACTCCTTGTGCAGGAAGCCCATCGGGTGCCGACTCGACCGCGGAGGTCGGGAAGACCTTCATGCGGATCGTGGCATGCGGGCAGACGATGGCGCACTTGCCGCAATCGATGCAGACGTCGGGATCCCAGATCGGGATGGTCTGGGCGATGGCCCGCTTCTCGTACTTGGTCGTGCCGCTGGGGAAGGTCCCATCAACGGGCAGTGCGCTCACCGGCAGCAGGTCCCCGTCGCCGGCCATCACGCGCGAGGTGAAGCGGGCGACGAAGTCGGGCACGTCGACCGGCACCGGCGGAGTCGTCGGCCGGTCGTTGCTCACCTTGCCGAGCGGCACGTGCGCCAGGCGCTCGAGCGAATTGTCGATGGCCAGGAAGTTGCGCTGGACGATGGCCTCGCCGCGCTTGGCGTACGTCTTCTCGACGAAGGCCTTGATACGGGCGATCGCCTCATCCGCCGGCAGGATCCCCGCCAGCTGGAAGAAGCACGGCTGCATGATGGTGTTGATCCGGCTGCCCATGCCGGCCTCGTCGGCCACGGCGACCGCGTCGATCACCCAGAAGTCGATCTCCTTGTCGAGGAGCAGCTGCTGGACACCACCCGGCAGGTGATCCCAGACCTCGTCCGGGCCATACGGGGCATTGAGGAGGAACGTCGCCCCGTGTTTCGCGTACTCGAGCACCTTCGTCTTGCCGAGCAGCCCGAACTGGTGGCAGGCGACGAAGTCGGCGTCCTCGACGAGGTAGGTGGAGGTGATCGGCTCGGGCCCGAAGCGCAGGTGGGAGACGGTGATCGATCCCGCCTTCTTGGAGTCGTACACGAAGTAGCCCTGCGCGAACAGGTCGGTGTTCTCGCCGATGATGGTGACCGACGCCTTGTTGGCGCCGACGGTGCCGTCCGAGCCGAGCCCGAAGAACACGGCCTGCACCTCCCCGGCGGGGCGCGGGCGGTGGAAATCCGTGTCGATCGGCAGGCTCAGGTGCGTGACGTCGTCGTAGATGCCCGCGGTGAAGTGCCGCTTTGGCTGCGCCGCGGCCAGCTCCTCGAAGATCGGCTTGACCATCGAGGGGGTCATCTCCTTGGAGGAGAGGCCGTATCGCCCGCCGATGACCCGCGGCGCCTTCGCGAACGGCGGCGCATCGCCATCCATCGCCTCCGCCAGCGCAGCGACGGTCGCGAGGTACAGCGGCTCGCCGACTGCGCCAGGCTCCTTCGTGCGGTCGAGGACGGCGATCGCGCGCACCGTCGATGGAAGCGCGGCGACGAGCTGCTCGGCGGGAAACGGCTGGAAGAGCCGAACGCGCAGCATCCCGACACGCTCGCCGGCTGCCACCAGGGCGTCGACGGTCTCCTCGATCGCGCCATTGGCCGAGCCCATCGCGATGACGACGCGGTCCGCGTCGGGGGCGCCGTGGTAGTCAACCAGGCCGTAGCGCCGGCCGGTCCGCTCCGCGAGCTCGTCCATCACCTCCTGCACGATGCCCGGGACGGCGAGGTGGAATGGGTTCGACGCCTCGCGCGCCTGGAAGAAGACGTCGGGGTTCTGGGCCGTTCCCCGCACCACGGGGGCGTCCGGGGTCATCCCACGCTCGCGGAAGGCGATCACGTCCTCGTCACGCACCAGCGCCCGGATATCGTCGTCCTCGAGGACCGCGATCTTGTTGACCTCGTGGGATGTCCGGAACCCATCGAAGAAATGAAGGAACGGCACCCGGGCACGCAGCGTGGCCGCGTGGGCGACGAGTGCGAAGTCGTGCGCCTCCTGGACCGAACCGGCGGCGAGCATTGCCCAGCCGGTGGAGCGCGCATGCATGACGTCGCTGTGGTCGCCGAAGATCGACAGGGCGTGGGTCGCCACGGTGCGAGCCGCGACGTGGATCACTGTCGGCGTCAGCTCGCCGGCGATCTTGAACATGTTGGGGACCATGAGCAGGAGCCCCTGCGACGCCGTGAACGTGGTCCCGAGGGCGCCCTTCTGGAGCGCGCCGTGGAGGGCGCCGGCCGCCCCCGCCTCGGACTGCATCTCGATGACGTCCGGGACCTTGCCCCACAGGTTCGGACGACCCGCGGCCGCCCAATCGTCGCAGTGCTCCGCCATCGGCGAGGCAGGCGTGATCGGATAGATCGAGATGACTTCGCTGGCGGCGTAGGCGACGCGTGCCGCAGCCTCGTTGCCGTCCAAGCACTCGTATTTGTGGTCCACGTTAGGGGAGCCTCCATCGCCGAAGATGTGATGGCCCAGTTCGGCCAAGGCGGGGTTCACCTTCGCGAGCCCGCCTCCGACGGAGCGTCGAGCGGGATGGGCCCTCACCTATTAAATGCCCGATGCGGACATTGGCTCCGTGCCATTACTCACCTGGTCACGGGACCAATGGACGGTCCTGGCGGCGCAGCCGCAGGCCGATGAGCGCGCGGCCGGGTGCTCCCGCGGCGCCGCAAGCACGTCCTCCAGCGAGGCGTGAATCCGGATCATGCGTTCCCTCCTCAGCCTTCCTCCACCGTCCGGCAGTTCACTTCGCGGAAGACCATCTCCGGCGGGAGGTAGTTGTCCGCCGTGTTCGTCTCCTGCACTGGCGCCAGGCCCTCGCAGGCAAGGCGCTCCCAGCCGCCCGGACCCAGGGGATCACGCGTCCAGTCGAAGAAGATCTCGACCCGGCCGTCGGCATGGACGCGGTAGATCTGGGAGACCGGCGCACCCTCGATGGTTGTCGCATTCGAGATCAGCTCCGCCGCCTCGCCGGACTGGAACGCGTCGAGCAGACAGCGACGCGCCTGCGTGTCGACGCCCTCGCCATGCCCCAGGTCCTCCACGCCGCAGGATGGCAGCGGCTCGCGATCGGTGACCCAGGCAGGCGGCTTCCCCGACAGACCGATCCAGTTGCAGCCGCTCGTCAGCACGGCCACCAGCATGACCAGCGCGATGATCCTCCCCATCTGCCCGGCCTCCGCCTTCCCTCCCCGATTACTTCCCTCCCCGACGCTGAGCCAGCCGCCGGTGTTGCGCCTGCCGGCATATCGGAAGAACGTCACCAGACGCGAGCTGCGGGCGACGGACTGCGGTTACATCGGGCAACCGTGAGCGTATGGGGCACCCAGGGGTGCTGTTCGTGCGAAGGGCTGCCCGATGGGAGCGGCAGAATGAAACCCCACATCGGCTTCCGGTGACGAATTGCCCGATGTATCGGGTAGCGGCGCGCGGTGTTGGCTGGGGCGGAAGGATTCGAACCTTCGATCTCCTGATCCAGAGTCAGGCGCCTTACCGCTTGGCCACACCCCAGCGCGTGCGGCCAGCATTCTACCAAAGGCCGATCTCGACACCGATCGCCCTGGCGGCTGGCACGGCGAGGTACGCCACTTGCATGGGGAGGGCAGCATGACAAGCATGGCCCGATCGAAGCGAGACTTCTTCCTGAGCACCCGCGCGCCGTACGCGCCCGTCGTGATGCTGATCGGCGCGGTGGTCGTCATCGGCGTGGTCATCCGCCTGCTGAACACGCAGCCCGCGTCGCCGGCACCCCGCTCAGCGGTGCGCCGGTCGGGACCGGTAATGGCCCGTCGGTGGTGACTGATCCGGCGACGAAGACGGCCAGCGGCTCCCTCTCCCTGCTGCTCCCGGTCGACGCTGCCGGCGAGACGCTGGCGGTCGGCCCGGCGGCCTTCCCAGCCGGCGCGCAGGTCGCCCTGTCGGTGCCGCTGCCGACCGACCAGGCGACCACGCGTCGAGATCGGGCTGGCGCAGATGCAGCCGCGACGGCACGCTGACAGCCCGCGCAGCCCGTCGCGTCGACGTCGAGCCCGACGTAAACGGCATGGCCAGCGTGCGCACCAGCGTCGCGGCCCTCACCGAGGAGCTGGGCGCCGGCATCTACCGCGTCGAGTCTCCGCTGGGAGGGCGACCGCATCGGCGGGACGGACGTCGCCCTGGGCCAGCTCCAGCCAGGCGAACGTGGCCATCTTCGACGAGCCGCGCACCGTCATCTTCGCGGCCGGCAACTACACCGGCGTGCAGGTCGACGGCAACGGGGCGGTGACGCGACGAGAAGCCGCACGAGCTCGGGAAGTCCTCGGGCGCCCCCGCCGCCGCCTTCGGCATGCTCAATGGCACGCCCCACGTGCTTCATCTCGAACGGCATCTGGGCCGGGCACTGGATTCCCGTCAGCGATGGCGATCGACGCTGCGGTAGTCCCCAACCTTTGGTACGCCCGCGATAGGCCGGACGGCGCGCTGTTCGCGCGACGCCCGGCGTCGGATACGCGTCGCGGCATGACACACGGCGTCCAATCCGGGGAGTGGCGGCGCTACGGTTTCGGCGGACCGCCGGAGCCATGGCCGCATGGCGCCCAGCGCGACCTCGATCGGCTCGCAACCTCCTACTACCTCGAGATCCTGGAGCTCCGCTCGGAGCTCGCCAAGGCAGCCCCAGCCGACGACGTGCCGGCGCGGGTGGAGGAGCTCTTCACCACCGCCACGCGCCACAAGCACGAGATCGACTACACGCTGCGCCATTGGGCCACGCCCGTCGAGCGCGCGCGGGTCGAGGACCGCCTGGGCTCGCTGATGCGCATCAGCCGCCAGATGCGGAGCGTCGCACTGCCCGGGCCCTCGACGACCGCAGCCCGTGCCGAGCCCGGACGCCGCCTGAGCCGACGAGGTTGCGCGTCGGCGTAGGATTTGCGCCGTGATCGGATTGCTCGCCGCGCACGGACCGCCCATCCATGAGGACCCGTTCGGCTTCGTGATCCTGCTCCTCTTCGTGGTGGCCCTGTTCAGCGGCCTCATCCTCCTGGGCCGTCGGAGCTATGCCGCGCTACCCGCTCCTTGCCGACGTCGTCGCCGCTCGACACCGGCTGCACGGCATCGCCCTGCACACGCCGCTGGAAGCTTCGCCCCGGCTGGCCGATGAGAGCGGCGCTGCCGAGGTTCGCCTGAAGCTGGAGCTGCTGCAGCCGACCGGCGCATTCAAGACGCGCGGCGCCCACAACAAGGTGGCGCTCATCGCGGCCGAGAACCCGGACGCCGCGCTGGTGACGGCCAGCAGCGGCAACCACGGCATCGCCGTCGCCACCGCCGCGCGCCGCCACGGCATGCGGCTGACGGTGCTGGTCGGCGCCTCGCATCTCCCCCGCCAAGCTGGAGCGGCTGCGCGAGCTCGAGTCGGACCTCTGCACGGTCGAGGTCTTCGGGCGCAGCAGCGACGACGCCGAGGACGAGGCGCGTCGACGCGACGAGGCAGGCATCGCCATCTACGTCCATCCCGTACAACGACCCCGACGTCATCGCCGGCCAGGGCACCGTGGCGGCCGAGATCCTGGACGACTGGCCGGAGTGCGATGCGATGGTGGTGCCCATCGGCGGCGGCGGGCTCATCTCCGGCATCGGCCTGTGGGCCAAGGCGGTCAATCCGGGCCTGCGCCTGGTGGGCGTCCAGCCGTCCGCCTCCCCGCCGATGTACGCCCACCTGCGAATCGGGCACGACCGCTCGCATGCCGATCGCACCCACCCTGGCCGATGGCGTGGCCGGCAACATCGAGCGCGGCAGCATCACCTGGAAGATGTGCCGCCAGCTGGTCGACGAGGTGGTCCTGGTCGACGAGGAGCAGATCGCCGACGCGATGCGCTGGGCGCTGGAGGTGCACCACCTCGCGCTGGAGGGCAGTGCCGCCCTGCCGATCGCCGCGCTGCGGGCGCGGCTTGGCGGGCTGGAGGGGCGCCGCGTGGCGGCGGTGCTGACCGGACGCAACGTGAGCGGCGAGACCCTGCGCGCCGTGCTTTCCTAAAGAGTGGTAATCATCTTGCACGCCTGAGGACCCTCTACACGAGCAACCTGTTGGAGGCACCCCATCCATGCTGCAAATGACTGACCGCGCGGCCGACCTGCTGCGCAACCTGCGTCGCGAGGCGCAGCTTCCCGACGAGGCCGGCATTCGCGTCTTCAGCGAGACCGCGGACTCCGGCCAGCCGACGCTCTCCCTGGGCTTCACGCCCGATCCGGCTCCCGGCGACCAGGTCGCCGACCACGAGGGCCTGCGGCTCTTCGTCTCGCAGGAGCTGGCCGATCCGCTCTCCGAGGCGGTCATGGACGTCGTGGCCGAGAACGGCGAATCGCAGCTGATCTTCCGCCCGGCGGACGGCGGCGACGTCGAGAACGGTACCGGGGGCCTTCCCCTCAGCAGTAGCATTTCGCCCATGACCGAGCAACGACCCGAGGCCGCCCGCAGCCAACCGGCGGGCGGCGTTCCGGGCTCTCCGGCACCGCGGTGCTCGGAGCGATCCTGATCGCGGTTGGGATCATCTTCTTCGTGGGCCAGCAGTTCGAGATCGACTGGGGCGAGGCGACGTGGCCCTTCTACGTCATCGCCCCTGGCCTCGTGCTGCTGGCCTTCGGGCTCACGCAGCCCCACGGCTCCGGCCTGACCATCGCCGGCAGCATCGTGACGATCGTGGGGCTGATCCTCTTCTACCAGAACGTCACCGACCACTGGGAGAGCTGGGCCTACGCCTGGGCGCTGGTAGGCCCCGGCGGGAGCGGCGTCGGTATGCTGCTCTACGGCACCCGCAGCGGCAACGCCAAGATGGCCCGTGATGGCTTCTGGCAGATCATGACCGCGCTGGCGCATCTTCGCGGTCGGCTTCATCTTCTTCGAGGGCTTCATCGGCCTCAGCGGCGACCGGTGGAACCTGGCCGAGTGGGTGATGCCCGCGGTCATCATCGGCCTGGGCGTGGTCGTCCTGCTCCGAGCGGTCATCGGCCGCGGCCCGGAGAGCGACGAGGCCAGCCAGCAGAGTAGCCCCGGCCGGACCTTGCCGCCGGCCGCATTGGCCGCAGGGCGGCAGCCGTTCATACTTGACCCCGCCCTCGTCCTCGTGCCGGAGGACGAGGGTTCTTTCATGCCCATCGCTCCGGCGTAGATGCGCCGCCTCACGGGCGCTCCCCCGGCCTGCGGCTCCGCAGCAGCCTGCGCCGATGTGGACGCAGCGGCCGTCCTCGGTTCTGCCGGCCCATGCGGTCCCGCAGGCGATCCTCCGTGGCCATCAGCGCGTAGTGAAGGTGGTAGTCCAGCATCTCGACCATGATCATGTCCCTTGTCGTTGCCGCTTTGATCGTCACCACCCATATGCCTGTCGATGGTGACGCCAGTGTACGCGCACAGCACGTCACCTGTCAACGGACCTTGACTGGTGATGTAGGCTGTCAGTGAGATGGCCATGACGAGGGAGCCCTCCGACGATCTGCAGCTCCTCCAGGACTTCGTCAACACCAACGACCTCGAGGGCGGCCGTGACCGCCTTGCCACTCCCGATCTCCTGCGCGACTGGCTGGCGAGCGGGTCCTGATCGAGGCCGATGCTCCGCTCGATGCCGCGGGCACGCACGCGCGCTCGCCATCCGGGAGGGAATCCGCGCGCTCGCCCGGGCCAACAATGGCGAGGCGGTGGACGCGGCGCGCGTCGCCGCGCTCAACCATGCCGCGGCAGCCTCCCGCTGACCGCATCCCTCCGCCGCGGCGGGCGAGGGCGAGTGGCAGCTGGCCCCGCCGCCGCGGCGACGTGACGCGTTCCTGGGCCGCATCATGGCGATCGTGGTGCGCGCCATGGCCGACGGCAGCTGGTCGCGGATCAAGGCCTGCCGCAACGACACCTGCCGCTGGCTCTTCTACGACCAGTCGAGGAACCGCTCCGGCACGTGGTGCACCATGGCCATCTGCGGCAGCCGCATGAAGGCGCGCGCGTACCGCGCGCGGCAGCGCGAGGCCGCATCCGCGTGACGCGTGAGCTCATCGTTCTGCCGCTCACCGACGAGCGGTGGCCGGACCTCGAAGCGCTCTTCGGCCCGAACGGCGCCTACTCGAACTGCTGGTGCGCGTGGCAGCGCGTCCGCGGCCGCGAGTTCAGCGCGGGCTGCGCGAACCGCGGTGCGGGCAACCGCGCGCTGCTGGAGCCTGGTCTCGGAGGGCCGGCGGCCCGGGCTGCTCGCCTATCGTGACGGCGCCCGTCGGCTGGGTGAGCGCCGGCCCCCGACCCGAGTTTGGCCGCATCCTGCGCTCGCCCGTCACTCGGCTGATGCCGCGGCGGCGGCCGACCAGACCGTCTGGTCGGTCGCCTGCTTCTTCATTCCGACCGACCACCGTGGCCAGGGCGTGGCGTCGGCGCTGCTCGATGCCGCGTCGCCGGGCACGGCGCATCGGCCGTCGGCGATCGAGGGGTACCCGGTGGACACGCGCGGCGAACGGAGGCAGAGTAGTTCGCTTTCACCGGTACGCTGGACCTGTTCCTGCGCTTCGGCTTCGCGCGGGTCGCGGAGCGGCGCCCCGGCCGGCCGGTGGTGAGGCGGGAGCTCAGCTAGAGGGCAACATGCCATTCCTGACGACGTCGACGAGTACCTGGCGGCGGTTCCGCCCGGCCCCCGCGCCGCGCTCCAGCACCTGCGCGAGACCGTTCGCGCCGTCGCTCCCCACGCCACCGAGACGATCAGCTACCAGATGCCGGCGTTCCGAGATGGGGATCGCCTGCTGGTCTCGTACGCGGCCTTCAAGGACCACTGCAGCCTCTTCCCGATGAGCGGCGCCGTGATCGAGGCATCGGCGACGAGCTGAAGCCCTACGCCTCGGGCAAGGGCACCCTCCGCTTCGATCCGGCGACCCCGATGCCCGACGACCTGGTCGCCGCATCGTGGGGTTCGGCTGGAGGAGAACGCCGCCAGCGACGCCGCCGCTGAGCATTCAGCGGCGGAGACCTGCGCCCGCGGGGGGGTGCGGGTGCCGCGTCCCGCCATCATGCCTATCCTTAGCGCTGATGGCAGGTGACTCCAGGAGCCCACCCGGATCGACCGCGCGCTCGACAGCGTCAACGCCGGCTACGTCGCCGAGCTCTACGAGCAGTACCGCCGCGACCCGGCGTCGGTCGACCGCGAGTGGCGCATGCTCTTCGAGAGCGGCACGGCCGGCTTTGGCCCCGCTCGCCCGGGCGAGCTCCCCCGGCAGCGGCCGCAGCAGCCAGCCGGCGATGAAACGGCCGCACGCCGGAGGCATCGGGCAGCCGGAGGGGACGGACGCATCCGAACTCCCGGAGGGCGCCAGCCCGATTAAGGGGCCGGCCGCGCGGCCTCCGCGACATGGTCGCCTCACTTGAGGTTTCCGACTCACGAGCTTCCGCGACATCGAGGCCAGCGTCCTCAGACACGCCGGCGAGAACTGAACGCCGCGATCGCGCCGCGCAAGGTGAGCTTCACGCACCTCATCGGCTGGGCAATCGTGCGCGCCGCGTCCGAGCAGCCGGCGATGACGCACGACTTCGCCGATCCCGACGGTGCGCCGCACCGGGTCGACCCTGGGGCGGGAACCTTGGCCTGGCCGTGGACGTCGAGCGGCGCGACGGCAGCCGTTTCCTGGTGGTGCCGGTCATCAGGCGCCGACGGCATGGACTTCGGCGAGTTCCATGCCCGCTACGACGAGCTGGCTCGAGGGCGCGCGAAGCAACAAGCTGTCGCCCGACGACTTCGCCGGCGCCACCATCACGCTGAGAACCCCGGAACCCTGGGCACGACCGCCTCGGTGCCACGCCTGATGCCCGGCCAGGGCACCATCGTGGCCACCGGCGATCCGCGACGTCGGGCTGCAGCGGGTGATGACGATCACCTCGACCTACGACCACCGCGTCATCCAGGGCGCCGAGTCGGGCAGCTTCCTCCGCCGCATCGACGCCCTCCTGCGTGGCGAGGACGGCTTCTTCGAAGAGGTGTTCGGCGCACTGGACGCCGAACCGCAGCCACTGCCGGCCGTGGCGGAGCCGCGACGCCATCGGCCACGCCCGAGGGGGCGGAGCGCGAGGACCTGGAGGCGCTGGCAGCGGCGGTCGCGCTGGTGCGGGCGTATCGGTCCTTCGGACACCTGGCCGCGCACCTTGGTCCCCTGGGCACCGAACCGGCGCGCGATCCGGCGCTCGACCCGCTGTCACTGGGCCTCTCGCACGACGTCATGGCAGCCATCCCCGCCGACCTGCTGCGCATCGACTGCCCGGCAACACGCTCGCCGACGCGGCTTCCGAACCTGCTCGCCACCTACTGCGGCTCGATCGCATACGAGGTGGAGCAGATTGCCTCGGACGAGGAGCTGGTCTGGGTGTGCGAAGGCCACCGGTTCCGGTGCGGACGAGATGCCGCTGGACGTCCTGCCGAGCAGCGGGGCGCTGCTGGAGCGGCGTACTGAGGTGGAGGCCTCGAGTGCTTCCTGCATGGGCCGACCTGGGCGAGAAGCGCTTCAGCATCGACGCTCTGGACGCGATGGCTCTGATGTCTGGGACGTGATCCTGCTCGATGCCGGGGCGTGGCTTGAAGCCACGACGTCGGGGCCATTGGCATGGCGCACCGGCACTCGCTGACGTGTCCTTCTCCGTATCGTGGGATCAGTCAACGCGGCGGCGTGGCTGAGTCCCAGGCGGCCGGCTTGGCACCGATGCGCCGACTCGCAAGGGGTCGGCCTCGACGACGTGAAGCACGACCTGGGCGCGCACGGCGACGACGACAACCTTCCCGCCGCGGAGCCGCCGGACGTCACCGAACTCGTCGAATCTGAAGCCACTGGGAGGCTGGGTCAACTCGGTCGTCGAGGGACGCTTGCCGCGCGGCAGCAGACGGAATCGCTCTGTCCATCGTTACGACGACCTGGAACGACTAGATCACGCTAGCGGTCCTGATCGACGGCGACGTGATATTTTCGCGGCGAGGGCGTGGCGGCCGAGACCCGACCCTCGCCGCGGCGGCGGCCGCTCGTACCGCGGGAACGGCGGCACCTGATCGTTAGCAACGAGGTCGCTTCGACGACGGGGCCGGACGAGGTACGTCCACCGCGACCCGTCGGACCTGGCGAAGGGCGGCAACGACGTGCCGATCATCGATGTCATGCTGATGACCCGGTGCCCCGCCCGGCGGCTCGGTCCGCCTGGAAATCGACGTATCGACTGTGTTCTTCCGACGGCGACGCGGCGACCGACCTGGAACCGGGTGACCGTCGCTCCGATGCCAGAACGCAGGGGGTGATGGAGCCGCTGAATACCCGCAGCCGCAGACAACGGCCGCTGCGCATCCGCTGAGTACCCGAGCGTCCGCGAGCTTGACCAGGTGCACCCCCGGTCCAGGCGGGGCGTGGTATCTGGAGCAGCAGGCCGATGGTGCTGTGCGCGGTGAGATGGCGCGCGACCTGGGCCACTGCTCAGCGGCGGAGGCGGTACTTAGCGATCAACTGGTCCCGCAGCTGGGGACTGCTGTGCCCAGGCGTTGCAGCCGGAGGGGGTGGTCAGCCGGGTACCGCGGTGGAGTGCAGCGACGAGTCGATGCGACGAGCTGGCCGCTCGACCGTCGGCCCGATCGATCCTCCACCGTCCATCCCACGCTCGGGAGCAGCTCGAGCGACGGCGCGTGCCGCTCGCCGCGGGGAAGATGCTGATCTCGACTCGGGTGCAGCGGCAGGCGCCTGCCTTCGGCATGCTCTGGTGCCCCCCGGGTCGCCGTTGCCGCTGCCAGGGCACCCTCCCCTGCCGAGCTGTACTTCAGCGAGCGGAACTCGAAGGCCCTGGTCGACTGCCCCCCGGCAGCGGGCGAGGCGTGGATCCTGATCCAGGCACCTGGAGGGCGCCCGGCGAGCTTCTTCAGGCGGGACAGAGGAAGCCCGTCCTCCCGGAGCAACGCCTGCCTGGGGCTTTGAGTACGCCCGTCGTCGCCGCCACGTGCTGAGGCGCTGCTCGTCTGGGAGGCGGAGCACGCCGACTCCGCCAACGGGGCGGCGCACCACGATCGACGAGCTCCTGATCGCTTGGCCTGGCCAAGTGGTGCTAGATCTTGCTGATGACGCTCCTCCTCCCGCACGGCTGTACGAGGGCTGGCTGCCCAGAGCAACTCCTCGGCCTGGCGGTGGCAGCGGTCCTGGTGCGTCGGGCGCGGAGGGGGTATCCGGGCTGGTTCTACCTGATGACTACGTTCTTGCAGGCTTCCACCTGCCGCGTGAGGCAGACCCTGCACGCCGACATGCTGCGCCGGCGGTCACGACGCTGAAGCTGAAGCTGCTGCGGCTGCTCGGCGGCCTCGTCTGCCGTGGCGGAAGTCTCCCTCAGGCTCATTCGAGCCGGTCCTCTTGACGGACCCGACCCGTGGCGCTCTGGAGGAGCAGGCGGCGGACGCGCCACGCCGACCCTGGTGGAGCGCACATGATTAACTGACACCGACACGTACCTCTCCCCCCACCAGCGGCCCCGCGCACCTGGACGTGGCCGGGGTGGGGTGTGGGTGGCAGCGGGCCGACCTGTTCGAATCTACGGCTGGCCTGAAGAACTTGGCGCCGGTACGCCGCCGTCGGGATGTGTTCTCGGTGGGTCCAGGAGGAGCCCGCGAAGATGGCCGCTTGCAGTTGTGCTGCCGAAGATCCGGGACCTCGTCCTGTTCGAGATTCCGCCGGCGACATCAGCCGCTCGGCAAGCGCTCGCGTCCGGCCGAAGGGAGCGACCCTGCTGTTCACCACGCCGAAGGAGGTGCCGATCGGTGCGCGGCTGCCGACCTCCTACCTGCGCAGTGTCGTGAAAATCGCCCGATAGAGATCCAACGGGAACGCGCCCGGCGACGGGGCGGCGCGGGCTCGGTCGTCCCACGCGACGTGGCAACGGTCGCCTCCTGGCTGACGTCGTGCGCCCCTGTCGTACCGATACGGTAACGGTAGCGCCTCTCAAGCGTGATGCTCGCTGGGGCCGATCTATCGGCACCGGGCCGTGAACGGGGCGGTGCCTGAGGCTCGCTAAGTCTGCCGAGGCGGGCACCGGCTGATGGCCGCGCTCCTCGAGCGTTACCGCGACCTGCTGGCCCGGGCCGCGAGGCGTTCCCGCATCACCCTGGGCGAGGGCGGTACTCCGCTGGTCTACGCTCGGCGGCTGGGTGAGGAGCTGGGGCTGGATCGGCTGCACCTCAAGTCGAGGGCACGAACCCGACCGGCTAGCTTCAAGGACCGCGGCATGGTCCTGGCCGTGACCCGCGCCGTGGAGGCCGGGGCGCGCGGCGCGTGGTCTGCGCCTCGACCGGCAACACCAGCGCCTCCGCCGCGGCGTACGCCGCCGCGGCCGGCATCGCGTGCCTCGTGGTGCTGCCGGCCGGCAAGGTGGCGCGCGGGAAGCTGGCGCAGGCGCTGGCTGCTGGCGCGCGGCTGATCATGGTCGATGGCAACTTCGACGAGGCGCTGGCCGCCGTGCGGCGGCTCGGCGAGGAGGGCGTGGCGGCGGTCGTGAACTCGTCAACCCTGACCGCATCGCCGGGCAGCAGACCGTCGCCTGGGAGATCGTCGACGAGCTGGCGCCTCCCGGACGCCGTGGCGCTCCCGGTCGGCAACGCCGGGAACATCACCGCCGCCTGGTCCGGCTTCCGCGCTACGCCGACGAGGGCCGCACGCCGGTGGCCGCCGGCCGCGGATGCTGGCTTCCAGGCCGAGGGGGCCGCGCCGATCGTGCGGGGAGCCGGTGAGCACCCGGAGACGGCGGCGACCGCGATCCGCATCGGCAATCCCGCTTCGTGGCCGGGAGCCTTGGCCGCGCGCGACGAGTCTGGCGGCCTGATCGAGGCGATCCCGGACCAAAGAGATCCTGCAGATGCAGCGGCGCATCCTGCGCATCGAGGGCATCTTCTGCGAGCCTGCCTCGGCTACCGGGGTCGCCGGCGTGGCGCGGCTGGCCGGGAGGGGCGGCTGCATCGGTCCGAGACGGTCGTCTGCATCCTGACCGGGCACGGGCTCAAGGACCCGGACATCGTCGCGGGCGAGGAGGGTCGCTCAGCCCGCGCCGCCGACCTTGGCTCGATCCGGGGAGGCCATGCGCCCGCCGTCTGACCCAGCCGGCCGCCGCGGCCGTATCGGTGCCATCACCTGCGCAGGCGATCGTGCGGGATGGCGTGGAAGGTGATCCCGTCGCGGCCGGTCATCGTCTCGGCGGCGACCAGCGCGTTGTCGATCGCCTCCTCGGTCGCCTCGATGGTCGCCCAGAAAGCGCGTCGATGTGGACGTCGTTCAGCATCCGCAGCGCCGCGTGGGGCGGCGCCCCCTCGTCCTCCTCGGGCGAAGGCCCCGGTTGCCGGTGGCGAACGCGATGACAGGTCGCCGCTGTGTGCTCGCCTCCCCCGCCGCCGCGGGCGATGCCGAGCGAGGCACGCTGCGCCAGGCGCCGGCACTGGTGCGGCAGGAGCGGCGCGTCGGTGGCCACCACGACGATGATCGATCCACCGTCGGGCGCGACACGTCCGGGCCGGGCACCTCTCGCCGTGATCTCGCGCCCGACCGGCACGCCGTCGATGCTGAGCCGATGGCGCCGGCCGTGGTTGGCCTGCACCAGCACCCCCACGGTGTGGCCACCGGCGCCTCGCGCACCACGCGCGAGCGTGCCGATCCCAGCCTTGAAGCCGAAGGCCTTGGTCCCGGTCCCGGCACCCCGTTCCCTTCCGTCACCGGGTCCGGCGGCGCCGGCCAGGGCCGCGAGACATGCTCCGCCGACGTGCTGGCCATCGATGTCGTTCAGGTAGCCGTCCCACGTCGCCCACGACGGGAAGCGCCCAGCGTGGCTGGCCGTGCGGGGCGCCATGGATGCTGGCGGTGACCAGCGCGTCGCGCACCACTCCCACGCTGTGGGTGTTGGTCAGGCCGATGGGCGTGGTCAGCAGCCCCGACTCGCGCACCCACTCCAGCCCGGTCAGCTCGCCGTTGCCGTTGAGGGTGTGCGTTCCGGCGAAGACGGCTCGCGCCGATCTCGCCGCGTGCGGCAGGATGACGGTCACGCCGGTTCGCACCGGTCCGGCGCCGACCACAAGCGGCCCGTCCCCGTCGACCAGGGTGGCGTGGCCGACGCGCACGCCATCCACGTCGGTGATCGCGTTGTTCGCGCCGGGTGGCAGCAGCCCGATCACGATGCCCAGGTCACGCGCGCGCATCGGCATCCTCCGCGGGGGTGCCCAGGTGCCCTCGCACCGACGGCCTCGGCCGCGCTGCTGGCTCGCGGGCTGGCCGGTGACCGCCTCCAGGAAGGCGCCGCGCTCGAGCGACAGGAGCTGCTGCTCCAGCGCGCTGACCGTCGCGGTGCGCGGCACGTTCGGAGCAGGGCGATCTCGCCGAACGAGTCGCCGGCGCCGAGCTGGCGCACGGTGCGTCCGTCGATCGTCACTTCCACCTCGCCGCTGACCACGATGTAGAAATGATCCCCCTTCTGGCCCTGGCGAATCATCGCGCCGCCGGCATGCGCGTGCACCGGCACAGGTTGACGGCCAGCTGCTCCAGCTCCACCGTCCCGAGCGGCGCGAAGATCGGAAGGGCGCGCAGCAGGCCGAGCTCGCGCGGCCGCGCCAGGCCGACGCTGTCGATCCGGCCCAGCGAGCGGCACGCCACAGCAGCGCCACGACACCACCGCGCCGCCCGGAATCACGAAGGCTCCCTGGTCACCGGCGAGGAGGATCAGCAGCGGCGCCGCGAACGCTGCCGACCGCCAGGGCAGCCATGTGCAGCCCCTCCAGCACGCCGAAGGTTCGCGCCAGGAAATGCTCGGGCGCGACGCGCTGCAGCAGCGTCCGGCCGGCCACATCCATCACCACCCGGCCGATGCCGGCGGCGGCGATCAGCACCAGGGCCACGACCACGCCGGCCCACGCCGACCAGCGTCACGGGCGATCGACAACAGGCCGATGCCGGCGGCGAACGGTGCCGCCAGCCGGGCACGCCCGATGAGCAGCACGGCGCATCCCGGCACCGACCAGCCCGCCGACGCCGAGCGCCGCGTTGAGGTAGCCCACCCCCGCTGTCGCCGATGAGCAGCAGGTCCACCGCGAGCACCACCAGCAGCACGTCGAGCGTCCCCCCCAGCACCGCGGCGGCGCCCAGCAGGCCCAGCACCGCCGCGGCCGCGGCTCCGCGACCAGGACGCCGAAGCCGCCGAGCGCCTCGGCCACGCCGCGCCAGCCGTCGCGGACCTCCGGCGGGCCGCTCGCGGCCCGCGGATCGAATGCCGGCCACCAGGGCGCGCCCGCCACGAGACCAGCGCGGCGCCGACGAAGACCGCGCCGGTCCGGCGACCGCCAGCGTCAGGCCAGCCAGGATCGGGCCGACCACGATCGCCACCGTCTCGACGCTGCCGTCGGCCACGTTCGCGGCGGTCAGCTCGGCCGGCGTGCGCGACAGCGACGGCAGGATGGCGGCCTGGATCGGCCGCGTCAGCGTCACGCTCGTCGCCGCGACGGCCGCGGCGAGTAGACGACCGGTGACGGTACGGCTGCCAGCAGTGCCGCGGCGGTGAGCGCCATCGCGGCTGCCTGGGCGAGGTAGGCGAGCAGGAGCGCACGCTCGCGGCGGAGGTGGTCGCCGACCGAGGCGGCGATCGGCGCCACGATGGCCGAGGGCGCCAGCTGGACGAGGGCCGCGAACCCGCTCTCGGCGGCGCCCCCGCGCTCATAGGCATAGACCAGGATCGCGATCCAGCTCCCCCACTCGGCCATCGAGAAGCCGATGTAGGCCAGCAGGACGCGCCGCAGCGAGCCATTATGAATGACGGCGAGGATCGCAGCCATGGGTGCCGGTAGGCGGGCCTGCACCGGCGGATCATGCCATGCGCGGCAAGCGGCGGCCCGCGGCGCTCGGTCAGCAGCCGCAGGCGGCGATGGTGGCCGAAACGAAGTCCTCTGGTTCCGCGGACTTCGAGACGTAGGCATGGGCCCGCGGCGCGTCAGCGCGCTCGCCGCCGGGCCACCCCATGACCACGATCCGTGTCCCGGGCCAGCCCAGCGCCACGCTCGACATGAGCGACGCGCCCGCCTCGGGGTCGGGCAGGCGCAGATCCACCACCAGAACGCCGGGAAGCAGGTCCGCCATCAGCTCCATCGCGGAGCGTACGTCGCCGGCCATGCCGACGACGTTCAGGCCAGCAGCGCGGAGCACCTCGGCCACCGACTGCTGGACGCGGCGATCGGCGTCCACGACCAGCACGCCGTCGTTGCCAATTCTGTCCGCGTGATCGTTCGTATCCATCGGCCCCCATGATCTGCGCGGCAGCGCTCCCGGAGCATCGGGCGAACGGGGGATGCGCCTACGTCATTGCGCCGTTGCGGCCTCTGGCGTGCCGGCCATCGTCGCGAGCGGCAGCGTCACACGCACCCGCGTTCCACCCCCCGGCCGGCGCGAGATCTCGAGCTCGGCCCCGATGCGTTCCGCGCGCTGACCCATGCCCACCAGGCCCAGGTGGCCGCGTGGGACGTCGCCCGGGTCGAAGCCGATGCCGTCGTCCTCCACGGTCAGGCGCAGCTCGCGGCCGACGCCGCAGGGCGATGCGCGCGTTCTCGGCGTTGGCGTGCTTCACCACGTTGTGCAGCGCCTCCTGCGCGACGCGGTAGAGCGCCTCCTCTACGTGGAGCGGCAGCCGCTCGTCCATCTCGATCTCCACGGCCACGGCCAGCCCGGTCCGGCCCTGCACCGCGGCCGCGTGGTTGCGGAGCGCCTGCGCCAGCCCGTCGGTCTCGAGTCCCTGGGGTCGCAGCTCGAAGATGAGCGTCCGCATCTCGGCCAGGGCGTCCTTCTGCAGGTCCCGCAGCTCCGCCAGCTTCTCGCGCGCGGCCTCCGGGTCGCGGTCGAGCAGCAGCTCCAGCGCGCGCGCCGTGAGGCCCATGCTGAAGAGCGCCTGCGTCACCGAGTCGTGGAGCTCGCGCGCCAGGTTGGCCCGCTCCTCGTTGGCGGCGATCGCGGCGGCCTGGCTGCGCAGGTCCGCCTCCAGCCGCTCTCGCTCCCGGATGTCGCGGATCGAGCCCTGCGCGCCGGCGAAGCGGCCGTCGACGGTGGTGGCCACCATGTTCACCTCGGCGGCCTGCCGCCCCCGCCCACCTGTCGCAGGACCACGCGCAGCTGCAGCTCCTCGTCCGGGCGCTCCTGGACGGTGGCCCAGGCGCGCTGGGCATCATCCATCGACGTTGCAACGACCAGTTCGCCCCAGTGACGGCCCACCAGCTCCTCGCGGCGGAATCCGGTCATCCGCTCCAGCGCCTCACCCAGGTAGGTGAAGATGCCGTCCGCATCCACCGACCAGACCAGGTCCGGGGAATGCTCCACCAGGTGCCGGTAGCGCCGCTCCGAGCCCTGCATCTGCTCGAGCAGCCGCGCGTTGGTGATCGCCACGGCCGCCTGTGCGGCGAGCGCATCCAGCAGCTGCGCGTCGTCCTCGCTGAAGGCATCAGGCGTGCCGCCTGCACGGTGAGCGTTCCGATCGGCTGGTCGCCTGCGACCAGCGGCGCGGACATCATCGAGACCATGCCGCGGCGGGCGATGTACGCATCCAGCTCCGGGCTGTGCTCGAAGGCTGCGTCCCTAAGGTAGTCCCCGTGCGGACCACGCGGCGCTCGGCGAGGGCGGTCCCGGAGACCCCGGGGCCGGGCGTCACGACCACGTCATCCAGCGGCTGATCGGCCGGGGAGTAGGCGACCGCCCATTCGAGGCGGTTGGTTCCGGTGTCGAGTGGGTTGATGTGGCCAGGTCGGCTCCGAGCAGCCGACGCGCCTCGTCCACGGTCCGCTGCAGGACGACCGACGGGTCGCGGATCGCGCTGATCTGCGCGGCGATCGCGGACAGCGAGCGCTGCGCCTCGACCAGGTGTGCCAGTTCCTCGGCCGCCTGCTGGGTCTCGGCGTAGAGGCGGGCGTTGGTCTGCACGATGGCGGCGTGCCCGGCCAGCGCGTCGAGCAGCTCGGCATCCGCCTCGTCGAACGCGTCGGTTGCCTTCGCGTAGACGGTCAGGGCGCCGATCGGCCCTTCCTCCTGGTGCAGCGGCGCCGAGATCTGGGAGCGATAGCCGTGCTCGCGAATCCACGCATCGGCCTCTTCCGATGCACGAACGAATGTCCGCCAGGTAGTCCCCGGTCCACAGCACGCGGCTCTGGCAGATTGCGGTCCCGGCCAGGCCGACCCCGACGGGAATGGCGCCCGGATCGATCAGCTTCGGTCTCCTCCGTGCCAGCGCCTGGGCGGTGCGCGATTCCAGGTTGATCACCGCGTGGTCACCGCCCAGCAGCCGCCTCGCCGCCGTGACGGTCCGGCGCAGCACGCCGACCGGGTCGCGGATGGAGCTGATCTCGGCCGCGATCTCGGCAAGCGTGCGCTGCGCGTCGACGGAACGCGACAGCTCTTCCGCCTGCTGGCGCAGGCTCGCCTCGAGCCGAGCCCGCTCGCTGATGTCGCGCGTCGATCCGTGGATGCCAGCGAAGGCACCGTCGTCGTCGACCCGTCCAGGGCCACGGTCTCGACCGGCACTCGAGAACCGTCGCGCCGCAGGAAGACGAATTCGCTGCGCTGCTCGACCTGCGGCTGCTCGCGGAAGCGAGCGAAGGTGGCGTCCAGCTCATCGCGCTGCTCCGGGACAACGACGTCGGCGAAGGGATGGCCGACCAGCTCGGCGGGATCCCGGCCCGTCAGCTGTTCGCTCGCTGACGAGAGGTAGGTCAGACGGCCCTGCGCATCGGTCTCGAAGACCTGGTCGGGCGAGTGGTCGACGAGGAGTCGATAGCGGCGCTCGCTGTCGCGCAGCTTCGCGTACAGGCCGGCGTTGCGCGCAGCGATCGCGGCCTGCCCGGCCAGCCCCTCCAGCAGCGCGATCTCGCGGGCGTGACTCGCGCGGATCCCGGTACGAGATGGCGAGCGTGCCGATGATCTCGCCGCGCACCCCGCGCAGTGGCGCGACCGCCATGGCACCCAGGTCCAGCCGGTCCGGCGAGTCATCCTCGGTGTGCGGCATCCGCGGGTCGACCCGGTAGTCGTCCGTCCAGACCGGCACGCCGGTCTGCGCGGCCAGGCCGTTGATCCCGCCGCCGATCGGGAAGCGCTCCTGCGCCGGCAAGCCACGCGCGCCGCGTCCGTCGACGCCGCCGGCGACGACGTGCGGCCGCAGGTTCGGCCTCATCCGGGTCGAGCAGGGTGAGGTGGGCGCCATCCGAGACGAGCAGCCGCTTTGCGGCGTCGACCACCTGCTGCAGCACCTCCCGATCGCGTTCCATCGCGGCGATGCGGCGCGCTGATCGCGTGCCACCGTCTGCTGGTCTCGACGCGGCGCCAGCTCCTGCGCCTGCGCGCGCAGGTCATCCTCCAGGCCCGCCAGCTCGCTGATGTCCCGGATCGAGCCGTGGGCGCCGATGCCGCTCGCCATGACGCGCTCTCGGCCCCGCAGCTCGACCGTCCGCGGCGTCCCGTCGGCACGCTGGATGCGGAAGCGGACGCGACGCTCCTCGTCGCCCTGCTGCTTCGATTCGTCCCAGCGTCGCTGGAAGCCTTCGCGGTCCTCGGGGACGACCATCACCGACCAGTGCTGACCGAGCAGCTCGTCGGCCGGTGCCCGGTCAGCTGCTCCACCGTCTCGGAGAGGAAGACGAGGCGTCCCCGGTGGTCGGTGGCCCAGACGACGTCGGGCGAGCCCTCGACCAGGTTCCGATAGCGCTCCTCGGAGGCGGCCAGCTGCGCAACCAGCCGCTGGTTGGCGATGGCGCGGCGGCGGGTCGGCCAGGGCGCGCAGCAGGCGATCCGCGGCTCGCTGAGGCCGCGCCGCGACGCGTAGTGCCCAGGCGCCGATCGGCCGGCCGTTGGCCAGCAGCGGCGCGACCGCCATCGACCGCATCCGGGCGGCGGTGACGATGCGGTCCGCGACCTCGCTGTGGGTGAAACGCTGGTCGGCCGGGTAGTCGTCCGTGACGGTCATGCGCCGCGATGCGACCGCGGTGCCGAACATCCCCACCCCCACCGGCAGCGTCAGGTCATGGATCAGGCGGCGCGCGTCCGGATCCGTGATCCCCGCGTCGTGGGCGAAGCGGAGCTGGCCCGTCGCCTCGTCGACCAGGTAGATCATCGCGCCGTCGGCGCGCAGCAGGCGCGCGACCTCGCTGACCGCGGACTGGAGAAGCTCGGCGTCGGCCGTCATGGCCCGAGGACGACGGTTCGACCAGCTTGTGCTCGACGGCCCAGAGCGCGGCCTGGGTCCGGCTGGTGAGCCCGAGCTTGCCGAGGATATTGCTGACGTGGGTGCGCGCCGTACGCTCGGTGATCGACAGCTCGTGGGCGATCTCCTTGTTCGAGGCGCCACGCCCGAGCTGCGCGAGTACCTCCTTCTCGCGCGGGGTGAGCGGCTCGACCGGCTCGCTGTCGCGCCGCTACCGCATCCGCTGCGCGAGCAGCCGGGCGACCGCCGCGTCGAGGTGCACCTCGCCCGCGTGCGCCGCGCGGATCGCGGCGGCGACCTCGTCGGCATCGGCATCCTTGAGCAGGTAGCCGGAGGCACCTGCCTCCAGTGCCGAGGTCACCTTCTCCTCCTCGATGAAGCTGGTCACGGCGACGATCTCGATCACCGGGTGCGCAGCCTTGATGCGCCCGATCGCCGTCAGCCCGTCCATGCGCGGCATCAGCAGGTCCATCAGGATCACGTCGGGCTCGAACCGGTCGGCGAGCTCCACCGCCTCGACCCCGTCGCCCGCCTCCCCCACCACCTCCATGTCGGGCTGGAGCTCCAGGAAGCCGCGCAGCCCGCGTCGGACGACCACGTGGTCGTCGACCAGCATCACCCGGATGCGCTCGGGCTCGTCGTGCACGGGACGAGGATACCCCGCGCGGGGCGAGCCTCCCCGTCCAAATGACGTACCGACGGGTGCGACGAAGGTCCCGCCCGACTTCGCGATGCAGCGACGGTGTGCCTCGGATCCGGGGACCCAGACTGTTGGCACACGACCGAAAGGAGGTCACCAAGGTGTACATCTCACAGTTCGTTTCCGACGCGAGCGTCACCTCGCGACGCGCCGCCGATGACCTCCGCGGCCGCCGCCCGGAGGATGCTCGCGGGACGGGCAGGCGGGCACGGGTGCGACAGGTGGGGCGGCTGCGGCTCGACGACTCCGCAGCAGTCCTCTCGCCGAGGGCAGCGCCTGACCGAACACGGACTCCTGAAGAGGGAGGTGGAGCGATCCACCTCCCTTTCTTCCCCTGGCCGGCCCGCTTGACGAAGAGCGCTCGCTCCAGCATCCTCGCCGACGGCGATGGAGCTCGCCACACAAACGCCCGCCGGCCGGCCGCGGGCTGATGGCTCCTTACGGCATCATCACGCCACGCAGGAGGAGCCATGCATCTGGTCCTCATCGGCCTCGGCGGCTTCGCCGGAGCCATCGCCCGCTACCTGGTCGACGGTTGGGCGACCGGCCTCGGCCGCGGCACGTTCCCGTGGGGAACGTTCGCGGTCAACCTCACCGGCAGCCTGATGATCGGCATCCTGTTCGCGCTGATGATCGAGCGCGCGGCCCTCTCGGCCGATCTGCGCGGACCGCTGATGATCGGCTTCATCGGCTCCTACACCACCTTCAGCACCCTGGCGCTCGAGTCCTGGCGGCTGCTGGAGGACGGGGCATGGCTGCTGGGCAGGCGAACCTGGCCGGATCGCTGCTGCTGGGCGTGGCGGCGGTGGTGCCGGCATCGGCATCGGGAGGGCGCTGGCATGAGGATCGAGGGGCAGGGACTGCTGGTCCGCATCTACATCGGCGAAAGCGACAAGCACGACGGCATGCCGCTGTACGAGGCGATCGTGCAGCGGCTTGCGCGAGCTCGGGCTGGCCGGCCACCGTGCTGCGCGGGATCGAGGGCTTCGGCGCCCACGCGCGCCTGCACACCACCCGGCTGCTGCGGCTCTCCGAGGACCTGCCGATCCTGATCGAGGTGGTCGACCCGAGGAGCGGATCCGCGCCGTCCTGCCGGAGCTGAACGAGATGGTCGGCGAAGGGCTGATCACCCTGGAGAAGGTGGAGGTGATCGCCTACCGCGCCGGCAAGCGGGAGTAGGTGCGTCGCAGGACCGCCGCTCCGCGCCTGCGTTGCCGGGTGCTCCCGGAGGCGTGGCGCTTGGCTCGCGCCCTTCGCGGCTGACGGCACGAGCGCTGCCCGTGGGGCGGAGGGCGACCCGCTCTACACCGTTACCACGACTCCGAGTGGGGCGTCCCGCTGCGCGATGACCGCGCCCTCTTCGAGCTGCTGATCCTGGAGGGCGCCCAGGCGGGGCTGGCCTGGATCACCATCCTGCGCAAGCGCGAGGCTACCGCCGCGCTTTCGATGGCTTCGACCCGGTCCGGGTGGCCGCCTTCGGCGAGGCCGATGTGGACCGCCTGCTGGCCGATGCCGGCATCGTGCGCAACCGGGCCAAGGTGAGCGCCGCCATCGGCAACGCCCGGGCCTGGCTGCGGCTGGCCGATGAGGTCGGCTCGCCGGCGACCACCTGTGGTCCTTCGTGGGCGGCGGGCCCGTGCAGAACCCCGGGCCCCACTGGCCGAGGTGCCGACCGAGACCGATGCCTCGCGCGCCCTCTCCGCCGACCTGCGGGGCCGCGGCTTCCGCTTCGTGGGCCCGACCATCGCCTACGCCTTCATGCAGTCGGCCGGATGGTCAACGACCACCTGGTCGGTTTTTCCGCCATGCCGGGTGGCCCTGCCCGCTGAGGTGCATGGCAAGGTTCCCGGCGACGCTTCCTATACTCGGCCGGCAATGCCACCCATCGCCTCGGTCGACGTTCCCGCCAGCAGCGCGAACCTGGGCTCCGGCTTCGACGCGTTCGCCGCCGCCCTGAGCCTGAAGCTGCGCGCCGAGCTGTACCACGGGGACGAGGCGGGGATCCTGCTGAACGCTCGCGGCGAGGGCGCCGCGAGCCAGCGGGGACCCGGACCAGAACCTGGTGATCCGCGCCTTCCGCGAGGGGTTGCGCGCGGCGCACGGCTCCCGTCCGGCAGCGGCGCCTGGCGGATCGAGGTGAGCAGCATGATCCCCGCCGCCCGCGGGCTGGGAGCTCGGCGGCGGCGATCGTGGCCGGACTGCTGCTGGGCGCCAGCATGGGCCGCAACGCGCCGCCGGCGGACGCCTGCTCGGGCTGGCCGCCGAGCTGGAGGGCCACCCGGACAACGTGGCTGCGGCGATCTACGGCGGCTTCGCCCTGGCGGTGGCCGGCGACGGCGAGGGGCCGCCGCTCGTGCGCCGCTTCCGCGTCCGGATGGCTGGATCCGTCGTCTTCATTGCATCGGCGGAGAGCCGCACCGAGGAGATGCGGCGGCACTGCCGCGGACGGTGTCGCACGCCGATGCCACGCGCCAGGCGGCTCGCAGCGCGCTGCTGGCCACGGCGATCATGTCCGGCGACGCGTCGCTGCTGCGCCGGGCCATGGACGACCGCCTGCACCAGCAGTACCGCCTGCCGCACCTGGCTGGCGCGGCCGAGCTGATGGACGCCGCCTACGATCATGGGGCTGCGGGAGCGGCGCTTTCCGGCGCGGGGCCCAGCGTGATCGCCATCTGCGACTCGCCCATCACGGCCCATTCGGTCGAGAAGGCGTGGAACGCCGCCGGGCTGCCCGGCATGGCCACGCGCCTGCGCTTCGACACCGCCGGGGCCCGGCTGACCCATGCCGAGCACGAGCGGTGAGCCTGGTCACGCTCACCGGCATCGCCAAGAGCCACGGCGCGCAGCACCTCTTCAGCGAGGTCGACCTGCAGATCAGCACCGGGCGGCGCATCGCCATCGTGGGGCCCAACGGCGCCGGCAAGACGACCCTCCTGGAGATCATCACCGGCGAGCAGGAGGCGGACGCCGGCAGGTCACGCGGGGGCGAGGACCTGGTCATCGGCTACCTGCGCCAGGAGGTGGCGGAGGCGGCAACCGCCCCGCCATCGAGGAGGTGCTGACCGGCGCCGGCGCGGTGAGCGGCATCGAGCGCCGCATGCACCACATCGAGGCCGAGCTGGCCGAGGCGACGGACGAGGAGGCGCTGGCCGAGCTGATGGACGAGTACGGCCGGCTCCAGCATCGGTTCGAGGCGCTCGGCGGCTTCGGCCTGGAGGCCGAGGCGCGCCGCATCCTGGCGGGCCTCGGCTTCGCGGAGACCGACATGGAGCGCAGCACGGAGGAGTTCTCCGGCGGCTGGCGGATGCGCGCGGCGCTGGCGCGCCTGCTGCTGCAGATCCCGGACCTGCTGCTGCTGGACGAGCCGTCGAACCACCTCGACCTGGCGTCGGTCGAGTGGCTGCAGGGCTTCCTGGCCGAGTTTGCGGGCGCGGTCCTGCTGATCAGCCACGACCGCGACTTCATCAACGCCGTCGTCAACCGCGTGGCGGAGCTCAACCACGGCCTGCTGACCGAGTACCCCGGCGACTACGCCGACTTCGTCGACCAGCGCGAGGAACGCATCGCGCAGCTCAGCCGCGGCCAAGGCGCAGGGCCGCAAGATCGCGCAGATCGAGCGCTTCATCGAGCGCTTCCGCTACAAGACGACCAAGGCGCGCCAGGTCCAGAGCCGCATCAAGCAGCTGGACCGCATCGAGCGCGTGGAGGTGCCGAAAGAACGCCACAAGTCGGGAGGTCCCGCTTCCCGCCCGCCGCGCAGCGGCCGGGTGGTGGTTCCCTGGACCGGATCGTGAAGCGTTACGGCCGCCACTCCGTCTACGACGGGCTCGACCTGCAGCTGGAGCGCGGCCAGAAGGTGGCCCTGATCGGCCCCAACGGCGCCGGCAAGAGCACCCTGCTCAAGCTCCTCGCCGGCGTGCTGCCCTTCGAGGGCGGCGAGCCGGGCGCTCGGCCTGAACGTGCGCGTCGCCTACTTCGCGCAGCACCAGATCGAGGCGCTCAACCCGCCAACACCGTCTTCGACGAGCTCTCGGCCGTCGCCCCCGCGCATGTCGACCGCGGACGTCCGCCGCCTCCTCGGCGTCTTCCTCTTCTCCGGCGACGCGGTCGACAAGCCGGTGGAGGTCCTCTCCGGCGGCGAGCAGACCCGCCTGGCCCTGGCGCGGCTGATGGCCGATCCGCCCAACCTCCTCTGCCTCGACGAGCCGACCAACCACCTGGACATCGCTTCCCGCGCGGTCCTGGAAGGCGCCCTGCACGACTATTCCGGCACCCTCGTGCTGATCACCCATGACCGCCACCTGATCCGCACCGTGGCCAACGCGATCGTGGAGGTGAACGCCGGTGACGCGACCCTGACCCTGGCGACTTCGAGTACTACGCCGCCAAGCGCGGGCTGGATATCGAGACGCGGGGGGCGGTGGAGGGCCGGGCCACGCCGCGCGGGATCGAGGCACCCGCTCCGCGTCCGAAGGAGACGGCCGCCGAGGCGGCGCGTCGCAAGCGGGCCGAGGCCGAGGAGCGCAACCGTCGCTACCGTCGCACGCGTGACCTGCGGGACGCGCTGGCGCGCGTCGAAGCGGAGGCGCGCGACACGGACGCAGAGCTGGCCGAGGCCTCCGGGCTGCTGGCCGACCCCGACACCTATCCGCCGATGGCGCGGCGGTGCGCGAGCTGATCCACCGGCACAACCCGGGCAAGGACCGGTCCGATGCGCTGGCGTCCGAGTGGACGCGGCTCTCGGCCGAGATCGAGGCAGCCGAGGCCGAGGAGAACGCCGCCGAGGCGCGGCGGTGAACTCTCGGGCCCCTCGTCCCCCCAGGCGCCGGACCTCGTCGGCGCCGGGCTGATCCTGCTCGCCGCGGCCTGCTTCGGGACGCTCGGGCCGCAGACGCGCTTTGCCGACGATGCGGGCGTCAGCAGCCTGGCGCTCGTCTTCTGGCGCGGCCTCCTGGGCGCGACCTGCATGGCGGCCTTCCTCGGCGCGCGGCTGGCGACCCGGGCGCCGCCGGGTTCGTCCCGCTGTGGTGCTGTGCTCGGTGCCCGTACCGCTGGTTCATCGCCGGCGCGGCCGTGGCCAATGCCGCCCTCAACCTTGCCGTGTTCGTGGCCTTCCTGCGGATCAGCATCGCCCTGTCGCTGCTCGTCTTCTACCTCTACCCCGCATTCGTGGCCCTGATCAGCGTCGCCTGGCTCGGCGAGCGGCTGGACCGCATCCGCTGGGGCGGCGCTGGCGATGTCGCTGGTCGGGGATGGTGCTCGTCGTCGCTGGCGCCGGAGACCTCGGCCACCTGGACGCGCTCGGCATCGGGCTCTCCTCCTCGGCGCACTTGGCCAGACCTTCTACGTGCTAGCCGCCCGCTACGGCTTTGCGCACGTGCCCGGCAGCCAGGCCGCGGCCCTCACCATGGCCGGTGCCGCCGGGATCTACCTGTTGATCGCCACCTCGGGATCGGGGCCCCTGGGCGAGCTGGTTGTGCCGGTGTCGGCAGCAGACGCCTTCTGGCCGGTGCTGCTGGCAGGCGTGGTGGGCGCCGGCGTGCCGACCGTCACCTATATCACCGGCATCCGGCGCCTGGGTGCGCCGCGCGCCGCCATCCTCGCCAACTTCGAACCGGTGGTCGGCGTGGCACTTGCCGCGATCCTCCTGGCCGAGCGGCCCGCGGCACTGCAGCTGCTGGGAGGAGTGCTGATCATCGCCTCGGGCGTGGTGCTGCAGCTGCGGCCACGGGCCGAGGCCGCGGAGCACGAGGCGGTGGTGGAACCGGAGGAGCTCGCCGGCGACGAGGCATCGGCCTAGCGCCCTCGGCCGCGGTCGGGCCTCCTGGTCCGGGTCGGGCCTTCTGGTCCGCGGTCGGGCCTCCTGGTCAGCGCACCATCAGCGCGGCATGCACCGCCTGGGCGGCCGCGCCGGCCTGGTCCACCGGCACCTCGGCCCACACCACGCGCATGCCGCTCTCGTAGAAGCTCCCCGCTCCGTGGGCGGGGATCGGCAGCAGCTCGGGTGTGCTCGCGGCGGGGCCGACCAGGCTGAGCCGCGCGATCCGGTCGCGGCGGTCGACCGCCAGCATCAGGCCGGCCGGCTCCGCACCACGGCCCCGAGCCCGCGGCTGGACCTCCGTCATCGGCTGGTCCTCATCGAGAGCCCGCACGACGAGCCGCAGCCGTCCGCGCCGAGCCCGGCGGACCGCGACCGGGTGCACGACCTCGGCGCCCAGCTCCGCCAGCAGCTCCAGCTGGACCGCATCGACCACCGGGAGGAAGCGGGCGGTGGGGACGAGGTGCGGATCGGCCTCCATGATGCCTCCGGTGTCCTTGAAGAGCTCGCAGCGGTCTGCCCGCAGCGCGGCGGCCAGCACCACCGCCGACAGGTCGGTCCCGCCGCGACCCAGGGTCGTCAGCTCACCGTGGGCGCCGATCCCCTGGAACCCGGCCACCACCGGCACCAGCCCCTCGGCGAGTGCTGCGCGGACCATGCGTGGCGCGACGCGGCGCACCTCCGCTCCCAGGTGCGCGGCGGCGGTGCGGATCCCCGCCTCGGCGCCCGTGAACGAGCGAGCGGGGATGCCGCGTGCCTGCAGGCCCAGGGCGAAGAGCGCCGCCGAGAGCGCCTCGCCGGTGGCGAGGGCGCGGTCGGTCTCGCGGGCGAGCGGCGAGGAGGCGTCCTGCCGCGGCTGGCGCAGGGCCGCCCCGCCATCCGGGAGGAGCACGGAGACCGACCCGAGGATCGCGTCCGTCACGCCCTCGAAAGCGGAGACCACCACCACCGGGCGCTGCCCGTTCGACCGCTGCCGGGCCACGGCATCAACGGCCGCGGCGATGTCCTGTGGGCGTCGCAGGACGGAGCCGCCGAACTTGTCGACGACGATCGGCGGTGCCGCGACGTGGGATGGGCGACCCGGCATGGCGGCTTCACTCTAGCCCGCGACGATGGCCGGCAGCTCGGCCAGGGAGGCGATGACGCGGACCCCCTCGGGGATCCCACCCGCGGCACGCGATGGTCGGGCCCGCCACCTTCCTCCCGCACCAGCAGCACGCCGGCGAGCCCGGCCGCTCGGCACCCAGCACATCGGCCCGCAGTGAGTCTCCCACCATCATCCCTTCGTGCGGCGCGGCATCGGCACGGTCGAGCGCGGCGGAAGATGGCCGGGTCCGGCTTCGCAACGCCGACCGCCCCGGAGGCAAGGACGAAGTCAAGGTATCGGTCCAGTCCCAGCCCCTCCAGGATCTGACCCAGGTTCGAGCCCCAGTCGGAGATGACGCCGATGCTGTCGCGCCACGGCCGCGCAGCTCGGCCAGCGCCGGCTCCACGTCGGGGTAGAGCTCCCACGCGTCGGCCGCGAACTGGCTGGCCAGGATCGCGTCCATCAGCTCGTGGGCGCGATCGCCGAAGCCCAGCTCCCCGAGCATCAGGCAGTGGTACTCGCGCCACGTGCGCTCGATCTCCGCGTCGTCGCCCCAGGTCCGGTTGTCGGGTCGGTGGTACTCGTCCCAGAACCACTGGTCGGCGATCTCCCAGGCGCGGCGCACGTCGTCCTCGCTGACGGGGTGGCCGCGCTCGCTCGAGGACGCCGGTCAGCGCGTCCGCCAGCGTGCGGCGTGGCGCGAGCAGCGTGAAACCGGCATCCAGGCAGACGAGTCGGTAGCGCATGGGCCTGCGAGCGTAGCGCACCGGGCCGCCGCGTTCGCGAGCGGCCGCGCTACCCTGCCGTGGTGACCGCCTCGCTCCGGCCAGCTGCGCTCCATCCGGCGGCGGATCCTGGCCTGGTACGCCGAGGAGCACCGCGACTTCCCGTGGCGGCGGACGACGCGACCCTGGGCGGTGCTGGTCAGCGAGGTCATGCTGCAGCAGACGCAGGCATCGCGCGTCGCGGAGCGCTTCCCGCCGTTCATGGCCCGCTTCCCGACCGCCGCCCGATGGCCGCCGCCAGCGATGCCGAGGTGCTCGCCGCGTGGTCCGGGCTGGGCTACAACCGTCGCGCCGTGGCGCTGCGACGGACCGCGGCGGCGGTTGTCGAGCGACGGCTGGCCACGCGACGTGGCCGGGCTCCAGTCGCTGCCCGGCATCGGCCCCTACACGGCCCGGGCGGTGGCAGCGCTCGCCTTCGGCCAGCCCGTGTCGGCGCGGTGGACACCAACGTTCGCCGCTGGCTGGTCCGCCGGCTGGGCTGCGCCGGACGTGCCGCCGGCGGACCTGCAGGAGCTGGCCGATGCGCTCGCCGGCAGCGGCCGCGAACCGCGCGACGCAGCCGCTGGATGCACGCCAGCATGGAGTTCGGCGCGCGTCTGCTCGGCACGGCGCCGGCCTGCGCCGCCTGCCCGGTGGCCGCGGCTGCCCCTCGCGGGTCGCGCGGTCGCCGTGCCGGTCGCCCGCCAGCCGGCCTTCGCGGCTCCGTCGCGGGAGCAGCGGGGCAGCGCTCCTGCGGCAGCTGGCCGCGGCGCCGACGGCCACCGGCTCGCCGCTGGCGCGACGCTCGTCGACGCGACCCGGCGAGCGCGCTGCTCGACGGGCTGGAGCGCGACGGGCTGGCGCACCGACAGGGGACGAGCTGCGGCTCGGCCGGGGCGTGCCGGCGCGGCAGTGGCTACAATCGGCCCATGACCCGCCACTACGCGCCCCGCCGGCCTCAGCGTGCAGGTCGGCGACCCGATGCCGTCCGTCGGCCTGCGCGCCATCCGACGGCTACCTCCTCAACCTGCGCACGTTCGTCGACAAGCAGCCGGTCGATCGTCATCTTCTTCGGCGGCCCGATCGCTCAAGGGCACCGCGCGCGAGCGCGGCGACGAGCTGGCCAGGACCCTGCGCGACGCCTACGCGCGCATCGAGCGCGCCGGCGTCGGCCTCGTGGCGGTGACGACCGATTCCGAGGAGCAGCAGGCCGACTACATCGCCGAGACTGGAGCTTCCCTACCTGCTCTTCTCGCGACGAGCGGCGGACCGCCTGCGCCATGCTGGGCATCCCCACCCGCAGCGATCGCGGCAACGTCAACGCGGAGCCCACCGCCTTCGCCGTCGCGCAGGACGGCACGATCCTGGACATCGTCGAGCGCGCCGAGCCGAAGGGCCTCATCGCTCGCCTGCTCGAGGCCATCAACCCGCCCGACTAGGGCGGTCGCGGGCGGACCGATGCTTGCCGTCCGAACCCACGGCGCCGGACGAGCCACTGCGGCTCGAGGAGCTGCCCGATGCCGGAACCGACCGGCAGCGCAGGTCCGCATCCGGGTCGCGGGCTGCGGCGTGTGCCACACCGATGTCCACCTGGCACGCACGGACCGGCTGCGCATCACCCGGCCGGTCACCCTGGGCCACGAGGTCGGCGGGCACGCATCGACGCGTGGGGTCCCGAGGCGCGGGCTCCCCTGCATCGCGCGCACCTGGACGAGGGCAACCCCGTCGTCGTCTTCGGCGGCTGGGGCTGCGGAGCCTGCCGCGAGTGCGCCGCCGGCGAGGAGCAGCGCTGCGAGCGCGGCGAGTCCCCCGGCTTCCAGCTCGACGGCGGCTACGCGGAGTACATGCTGGTCCCCCACCCGCGCTACCTCGTCCGGATCGGCGACCTGCACGCCGACCACGCCGCGCCGCTGGCCGATGCCGGCGTCACCCCGTTCCGCGCCGTCCGACGCGCCGCGCCGTGGCTGGCGCCTGGCGCGCGCGTCCTGCTCATCGGCTTCGGCGGCCTCGGCCAGTTCGCGCTGCAGTACCTTCGCCGCATCGCCCGACCTCACCGTCGCGGTTCGGGAGATCAACCCGGCAAAGCTCCAGCTCGCCGCGACCCGCGGGGCCGACCTGGGCCTCCTCGAGGGCGACGAGTCGCTGGTGACGCTGGGCCTGGGCGCGCCGGCGGACGTCGTCTTCGACTTCGTCGGGACCGATGAGAGCTCGCCTACGCCGCGCGCAACGTGGCGCCCGGCGGCCTCATCTCGCTGGTCGGCGAGGCGGGCGGCAGTCTGCCCTTCGGCTTCGACCGGCTGCCGGTCGAGGCGTCGCTGACGACGACCGCCTGGGGCTCGCTGGCCGACCTGCGCGAGGTGGTCCGGCTGGCGCGCCGCGGCACGCTTCGCTGGGAGGTCGAGCGGATGCCGCTGGCGGAGGCGAATGCGGCGCTCGACCGGCTGGCCGCCGGGCGACGTGGAGGGTCGTCTGGTCCTGGTCCCGCCCCGCTCCTGACCTCCCTCAGCTCTCGCCGAAGAACCGACCCAGCAAGCCCTTTGGCTTCTCCGGCGGCTTCGCTGTACCAGGGCCCGGAGACCGATTCGTACGCCTCGCGAACCGGCTGCGCGGTGAGGTCGGTGACCGCGAGCGCGCGGCGCCCGCCCAGGTGCTCGGCAGCGAGCGCGTGGAGTCGGTTGCGCACCTCGTCGAACGCGTCCAGCGCGCCCGCCGTCGGCGAGCACGATGCCGACCGTCCACGCCGTTCCCGCCCGCAGCAGCCAGGCCCGCTCCACCTGCGGCAGCTCCAGCAGGGTGCGTGCAGCTCGGCTCGCGAACGGCTGCGGGACGTCGGCCGGCGATTCGAGGGGCGGCAGCTCGCCGAAGGGACGCCGCGCGCGCATCGCTTCCGGGGAGGAGGGGTCGATGCCGGCGGCAAGGAACGGCAGCACGCTCGTCGGCACCTCCAGCTGGCCGGGAGCCCCGGGATCGATCACCACCCGCTCGCCGCCGCCCTCTGCCCGGATGAAGAGGTCACGCGAGGCGAGCTCGATGGCGTCGGAACCGGGCGGACCGAACTCGCGCAGGAGCTCAGGCGAGGTGTAGGCCGCCACGAATCGGCCCTGGCCATCGGCGCCATGCCGGTAGCCCTCCAGCGGAACGCGCGCCGGGTCGACCTGCTCGCCACCGCTGCTGCGGATGGGGACGAGCACGGTCATGGAAAGGAGCTCGCCCATGCCGCTATCGCTCATCGCAGCCGCTCCAGCGCAGCGTCGAGCCGGGCCAGCACTCGCTCGCGACCCAGCAGCTCCATCGATCCGAACAGGGGCGGCGAAACGAGACGCCCGGTGATCGCCACGCGCAGCGGCCTGAAGAAGTCGCCGGCCTTCCAGCCCATCCCATCGGCCTTCGCGCGGCAGGTCGATTCGAGCACGTCCGCCGAGAAGTCGGCGGCGTCGAGCCCGTCCAGCGCCGCGCGCGCGTCCGCCAGCGCTGCTGCCACCTCCTCGTGCGACCGCTTCTTGGGCAGCAGCGCGTCCGCCTCGTAGAGCGCGGCCACCTGGGCATCCGACTCGGTCAGGAAGGCGAGCAGCTCCCTGGCATCGGCGAGGCGCACCAGGCGCTCCTTGATGAGCGGCACCACCCGTATGACCGACTCGTCGGCGAGGGCATCGGGCAGGAAGGGACGCAGGCGCAGCGCGAGCTGCTCATCGGTGAGGTTGCGGATGTAGACGCCGTTGAGGTGGTCGAGCCGGTCGGCGTCGAAGACCGCGCCGCCCTTGTGCACCGCTTCGATCTCGAACCGCTCGGCGAGCTCGTCGAGGGTGAAGATCTCCTCCTCGGTGCCGGGGCTCCAGCCCAGGAAGGCCAGGAAGTTGACCATCGCCTCCGGCAGGTAGCCCTGCTCGCGGTAGGCGGTGATGGCGGTCTGCGACTTGCGCTTGCTCATCTTCGAGCGATCGGGGTTGAGGATCAGCGGGATGTGCCCGAATCGGGGCTCGCGGTAGCCGAGCGCTCGGATGAGAGCGATGTGCTTGGGCGTGTTCGACAGGTGATCCTCGCCGCGGATGACGTGGGTGATGCCCATCTCCTCGTCGTCGACCACCACCACGAAGTGGTAGAGCGGCCCGCCGTCGCCCCGCACGATGACGAAGTCGCCCAGCAGCGCGTTGTCGAACTCCACCTCGCCACGGATCAGGTCGTCGAAGCGGATGGTCTCCGCCGGCACCCTGAAGCGGACGGCCGGGCGGCGGCCCTCGGCTGCGAATCGCTCGCGATCCGCGTCACTGATAGTCAGGCAGCGGCCGTTGTAGCGCGGTGCCTCCTTCTTTGCCGACTGCTCCCTGCGAACCGCCTCGAGCTCGTCCGGCGTGCACCAGCAGTGGTACGCATCGCCGGTTGCGATCAGCCGCTCCGCCTCGCGAGCGTATCGGTCCATGCGCTGGCTCTGGCGGTATGGCCCGAGGGGGCCGATCTCCTCGCCGCCGGCCGCCTGCGGGCCTTCGTCCCAGGTGATGCCGAGCCAGTGCAGGTTGTCGATGATGTCGCGCTCGAACTCCACCGTGCTGCGAGCGGTGTCGGTGTCCTCGACACGCAGGATGTAGCTGCCGCCCACGTGGCGCGCGAAGAGGAAGTTGTACAGGCTGGTGCGAGCCGTGCCGATGTGCAGGGGCCCGGTGGGGCTGGGCGCCATGCGGGCGCGGACTGGCGCAGCGGGTTCGGTCATGGATCGCCGATGGTAGCAGGCGCTCCACTCGCCTCGGACCGGGCCGGCGCCGATAGATCGCCTCATCCGTGCCCGATGGTCGATCCGGGCTGACAGTTGGCCGGTCTATCGGTCCACCGTGAGCGTGAACAGCGTCCGGAGGCACGCCGCGGGCCCTCCCCCGCACCGATAGATGAGCCAGACCGGGGCCGGGAGACCGATCCGGGAGCGTTCCCGCACATCTATCGACGACCAGCGGGCGACAATGCACGACATGTTCTTGACCGGGACCCTGCTCAACGTGGCGACCGTGCTCCTGGGCACCACCGTCGGGCTGCTCGCCGGTGCACGCGTGCCGCGGAGGATGCAGGAGAGCCTGACCACAGCGCTCGGCTTCTTCACCGTCCTGATCGCCATCTCGATGGCGCTCCCCCTCTTCACCTCCGATGTCGTCCAGCCGGGCGACGACCTTGCCGTGCTGGCCGGCCTGTTGGGCGGGGTGGTCGTCGGCGAGCTGCTGCACCTCCACGATGGCCTGGAGGCCCTCGGCGCGTGGTTCCAGCGGCGCCTGGCACGCGGTGGCGAGCCGAGCCGCATCGCCGAGGCGTTCATCACCGCCAGCCTCGTCTTCTGCGTGGGGCCGCTGACGATCCTCGGCTCGATCGAGAACGGCCTCTCCGGCGACGTCACGCTGCTGGCGACCAAGAGCCTCCTCGACGGCGTCGCGAGCATCGCCTTCGCGGCGGCGCTTGGCGCGGGGGTCTACCTCTCCGCGCTCACCGTCCTGGTCGTCCAGGGAGGAATCGCGGGCAGCGCATTCCTCCTGCGCGACGTGATGGACCCGCCCACGGTGCTGGCCATCACCGCCGCCGGCGGCCTCATCCTGCTCGGGGTCGCGCTGCGCCTGCTGGAGCTCAAGCGAGTCCGGGTTGCGAACTTCCTGCCGGCGCTGGTGCTGGCTCCGCTGCTCCTGCGGCTCGCCGAGCTGGTGCGCGGCTGGATCGGCTGACGCCGGGTCGCCCCGAGGCGCCGAGCCAGGGGCTCACTCGGCCCGGCCCTGCTTACATTGCGAAGCCGTTGACCGCCCAGATGATGAACAGGACGATCAAGATCAGCCCGATGAGGCCCGTCCCGCCACCGTAGTAGCCACCCCACCGGTCGCGGTAGCCGTAGCCCACGCCCCCGAAGAGCAGGAGCAGCACCACCACCGCGATGATTATCCAGAGCATGTCGTCCTCCTTGTCGTACGGGCGGGCGGTATCGAAGGCCGCGCCCGCTGCAGACGTCAGCAGGTTGCGTGCCGAGCGCTTGCCGGCAGTCAGGACAGGCGGAAGGTCGCCGTCACGCTGCCGGAGCGGTTGCCCCGCGGGTCGAACACCGGGGGCGAGGCAAACTCGCCGAGGCGCTCTGCCACCAGGTCATCTCCAAGTACCCCAAGCTGCCGCAGGGCGGAGACCGTGGCCGAGCCGCGCGCGCGGCGCGCACCGTCACCATCCTCGATCTTGAGCGCGAGCCCACCCGACTCCCCGTTCGCGCCGTTCGCGCCGTTCGCGCCGGGCAGCTCCCCCGGAAGCAAACCCACCGCCTGGACGCCCTCTGCCCCGCCCTTCGAGACCAGGCGTCCGCGGCGCCGCGCGCATCAGTGCGGTGTCGAGCATCCCGCGCTCACCGGCAATCAGCTCGGGGTGGGTCATCATGGCGTCGCGGATGCGAACGAGGGCGTGCCGCAGCGCCTCGTCCCGGATCGTGGAGGGGTCGGCCAGTCGCGCGTAGGCCAGAGCCAGGCCGCGCAGCGGAAGGCCGAAGGTGACCACGCCACAGCCATCGGTCCCCCGGGCGATCTCCTGCGCTGGCACATCGGTGAGGCGCGAGACCGTCTCCAGGGCGGCCTGCTGGACGGGATGGTCCGGCTGCCAGTACGTCTCGATCGGCCATCCCGCGGCTTTGGCATGCAGCGCCATGCCGGCGTGCTTCCCCGAGCAGTTGTGCCGCAGTGTCGAGGGAGGCTCCCCATCACGAACCAGCCGCTGCGCCGTCTCGCGGTCGTAGGGTGCATGCGTCCCGCAGGCGAGCACCTCGCGCGTCAGCCCGCCCGCCCGCAGCAGCGCCTGCACGGTGCGGGCGTGCCGGTCCTCGCCGGCGTGCGAGGCCGCCATGATCGCCAGCGCCTGGACCGGCGACGGGAAGTCGTAGGCGTCGAAGCGGCCGGAGGCCACGAACGGGGCGAGCTGGAACGGCTTCGCGCTGGAGCGCAGGTAGACGAAGGCGTCCGGGTCGCCGATGGATGCGAGCAGATCCCCCGAGACGGAGACGACCGCGAGCGAGCCCCGATGACGGGACTCGACGCGGTCGCCGCGTGTCAGCTCGACCAGGATGGGCGGCGCCTTGACACGGCCGCCCCCTGCCGACCCCTTACTGGCCGTTGCCGGTGCCGGGGCCCGTCGCCTGGCGCTCGCCGGCGGGAGCACCCTCGCGATCCTGCTTGCTGAAGATGGAGCCCTGGCCGCCCTGCGCTCCGGCGCCGGCGCCGGCCGACGCGGGCTGTGCGGCCGGCTTGGACTGGCTGTTGCCGCCCTGGCTGGAGCTGCTCGCCTGGCGCGGTGGCTCGTGGCTCATCACCACCGATCCCTCCCAGTGGGCGCCCTCCTTCACCACCAGCACCTGGGTCTTGACCTGGCCCTTGACCCGCCCCGTGGAGCCGATCTCGAAGCGACCGCCGCAGTCGACGTCACCCTCGTAGTCGCCGTTGATGATCACGTTGTGCGCGGTGATGGCGCTGCGCACGCGCGCCTGGGGACTGATGATCAGCGTGCCCTGGCACTCGATCTCGCCCTGGGCCTCGCCCTCGATGCGCAGGTCTCGATCCGACACGTACTTGCCGTTGAATCGGGCATGCGGATCGATCACGCTCTCGTTGCCGGCATCGCTCCGGCGGAACTCGGTTGGGGAAGGGGTCACATCGACCTCACTCGTAAGGCTGTCCGGATACAGGTTTCCGACGACATCTTCGCGCGACAAGCTGTCGGACTTGTTGTCTCGCTTGGATCCGAAGACCACTGGTGGCTCCTCCTTCGCGGCGACGGCCTGGGCACGCCGGTCGTGCGGGGTTCTGGCTGGGACCGATAGCCTAACAGTGAATACCCGCGGGAGGTAGTCCCAGGACCGATGTCCCCCTGCGCTGGCCGATGGCAGCGCGCACGAGTGCAGCCGGCGAAGGCACGACGGGCCTAGAATTGGCGCCGATGGACCTCAGCCAGCGTTACCCGAGCCTGCACGTCAGCCGCCATCCGCTGGTCGCGCACAAGGTCTCCATCCTTCGCGATGTCGAGACCGATACCAAGAAGTTCCGCGAGCTGGTGCGCGAGCTCACCTGGCTGCTCGGCTACGAGGCGATGGCCGACCTGGCGACTCGCCCACGCCAGGTGGAGACGCCGCTGGAGCGCATGGACGGTGCCGAGGTCGATCCTCGCGTCGGGCTGGTCCCGGTGCTGCGAGCGGGCCTCGGCATGGTGGACGCCATGCTGGAGCTGATTCCCACCGCGCAGGTGTGGCACATCGGCCTCTATCGCGACGAGCGGACGCTGAAGCCGGTGGAGTACTACAACAAGCTGCCCGACGCTGCCACGGTCCAGGTCTGCCTCATCCTGGACCCGATGCTGGCGACCGGTGGCTCATCGGCCGCCACCGTCGACATCCTCAAGGCGTGGGGCGCGGCACGCATCAAGCAGGTGAGCCTGATCGCGGCGCCGGAGGGCGTCGGCACGCTCTCCGAACAGCATCCTGACGTCGACATCCACGTCGCCGCGGTGGACAGGGCGCTGAACGAGCGCGGGTACATCGTGCCCGGCCTGGGCGATGCCGGTGACCGGCAGTTCGGCACGTTCGCCGGCCCTGCATCCGAGCCGGGCCACGAGGCGGACGAGGCGGCGGAGGTCGTCAGGCGCCTGCAGCGCAACCTCGCCGGGGACTAGGTCGACGAGCCAGATCTTTCGGGGCAGCGAAATGTCCCGAAGGAACCGCCATCGGACCGTTGATGCAATCTCTGGCGCCGTTGGCTGCCCCTTCGGGACGACCACAGCATAGGGTTCGCGCCGCCACGCCGGCAATACCCCTTTTCCCCGACTTTCCCAGCCGCTCGCCGACTTATCCACAGGTTGTCCCCAAGGTGGATATCGTCGAGTCGATGACCTCGCGCCGCTCGACTTGGCGTCAGCCGTCACCCGCCGAGTGTCCGTTGCCCGACTCGCGCCAGGGACGGCGCGGCGACGAGAGCGAGGCCTCCGGCTCAGGCTCGTCGGGGGTCCGGGCGTCGAGCGGGCTCGGTCGAGCCTCGGGGCTGGCGATGGCGCCGGATGCATCCTCCTCGGCGTGGATGATGTGCATCACGGCGTTGATCAGAGCGAGGTGGGTGAACGCCTGCGGGAAGTTCCCCAGGTGGCGTCCCGTCTCCGGGTCGATCTCCTCGCCGTAGAGGCCCAGGGGACTCGCGTACGAGAGGAGCCGCTCGCACAGCCTGCGGCCACGATCGAGCTGGCCGATCTCGACCAGCGCCGAGACGAGCCAGAAGGAGCAGATGGTGAAGGTCCCCTCGCTGCCGGGCAGCCCATCGTCGGTTCGCTCCGTCCGGTAGCGCAGCACCAGTCCTTCCTCGGACAGCTCGTTGGCGATGGCCATCACCGTCTTGCGGACGCGCTCGTCATCAGGCGGCAGGAAGCGGACCAGCGGGATGAGGAGGAGCGACGCATCCAGCGCGTCGGTGTCGTAGTGCTGCGTGAATACGCCTCGCTCGTCGACGCCGCGGTTGCAGATGTCGGCGCGGATCTCCTCCGCCGCCGCCGCCCATTCGTCGGCCAGCTCGTCTTCCTGCCGGATGCGCGCCAGGCGGGCACCGCGATCGGCCGCGACCCAGCACATCAGCTTCGAGGAGGTGAAGTGCTTCGGGTCGCCTCGCACCTCCCAGATGCCGCGGTCCGGCTCCTTCCAGTGCTTCAGCGCCTCCTCGACCTGCCGCTTCAGGATGGGCCAGATGAACTCGTCGAGGTGGTCGCGCGACTTGGTGTGCAGGTAGACCGAGTCGAGCACTGCGCCCCACATGTCATGTTGGCGCTGCTTGTAGGCGTCGTTTCCGACGCGCACCGGGTTCGCCCCCTCGTAGCCGCGCAGGTGCGGCAGCACCTTCTCCTCCAGGTCGCGCTCGCCTCCGATGCCGTACATGATCTGCAGCTCCTCATCGCCTCCCGCCACCTCGGCGATGAAGTACATGAAGTCGGTCGCCTCCCAGTCGAAGCCGAGCGTGTAGAGCGCCCAGAGGGCGAACGTGGAGTCGCGCACCCACGAGTAGCGGTAGTCCCAGTTGCGTTCCCCGCCCGGCGTCTCGGGCAACGAGGTGGTGGGAGCCGCCACGACCGCGCCGGTCGGCGCGTAGGTGAGTCCCTTCAGGGTGAGCGCAGAGCGCTCGAGGTAGCTTCGCCATGGGTGGTCGGGGAAGTGGCCGCGGGCCAGCCAGTGCTGCCAGTGGTGCGCGGTCCAGACCAGCCGGTCGTAGGCCTCCTCGTGATCGGCGGGCGCCTGGGGCATCCCCCACGACAGCGCGGCGTAGAGCGTCTCGCCCTCCTTGATCAAGGTTCGCGCGATCGCCTTGGGGCCCTCGAAGCCGATGTTCATGTCGCTCGTCAGCAGCAGCTCGCCTTGTTCCGGACCCATCGCCGGACAGGCGCATCGGCCCTGGTGGTAGCCCGGTTGCGTGTAGTCCCATGTGCCGAAGCTGCGGCCGTAGTCGAAGCGCGGCTCGCACTCCATGGTCAGCTGCACCTCGCCGTTCACGCAGCGCACCAGGCGCAGCAGGATGTGCTCGGCGTCGTAGTCGGTTGGCGCGCGGCGCTGTGACCTCGAGCGGCCGTCCTCGTTGCGCCAGGGGCCGATGAGCATCACGTCCCGGACGATGATCCAGCCGGTGGGCGTGCTCCAGCTCGTTTCCAGCACCATGGTCCCCGGCAGGTAGCGTCGCGCCGCCGGGACCTGGACGTCGGCAGGTCCCAACCGGAAGGATCCGGCATCACGGTCGAGGATCGCGCCGAAGACGCTGGGAGAATCGAAGCGCGGCATGCAGAGCCACTCCACGCTGCCGCTGGGGGCAACCAGTGCCGCCGACTCGCAGTCGGAGAGGAAGCCGTACTCGGCGATGGGCGGGTAGGGAGAGCCGCCGTAGATGGCGGTGCCGCGCGGGCCCATCGGCCCCATCGGTCGCGTCTCGTCCCTGTCCTGCATGCCGTTGGCCTCCCGGCTCGGGGGACAGTCTTACCACGGGGCGCATCGAAGCGCCAGCCGTCGCCTGTACCGGGAGGGCCAGGACCCGGCACGCAACTGGCGGTGCACAGCGCCACGTGCACGGCATTCGGATTCGGGCCTGGTGGACATTCCTGGTGGCGAAGAAGACGGTGGTTGCCTTCCTCAAGGACTCCGGCGTCACCTGGTCGGCCGCCACTGCCTTCTACCTGGTCCTCTCGATCCCGCCGCTGCTGATCGCGTTCACCTCCATCGGTGTCGCCATCGTGGGGGAGCAGACCGCACGGCAGTTCGTCACGGAGCGGATCAGCGAGTTCATGCCCACGGGCAGCTCGCAGATGCAGTCGGTGGTGGAGTCGACCGTGACGGGCTTCGGTCCCGCCGCCGCCGTCTCCATCGGCTTCCTGCTCGTGAGCGGGACCCGCGTCTTCGCCGCGCTCGCGAGGGCCATCAACAGCTTCTGGTCGCACGTCGACAACTCGAGCTGGTTGCGCCGGCAGCTGAGCCGTCTGCTCCTGCTCGTCGCCGTGGGTGGCCTCCTCGCCGCGAGCATTGGCCTCGAGATCGCGGCAGCCGTGATCAGCAAGGACGTCAAGCTGTCGCCGCTGGTCGGCTGGGGCCTGCGCTCCCAGCTCCTGCCGGCGGTCCTCGTCTTCGTCGGCCTCTTCACGACCTACATGCTGCTGCCGCACGGCGCCGCGCGATGGCGGACGGCGGCCGTGGGCGCGCTGGTGGGCACGTTCCTGCTCAGGATGGCCCAGTTCTTCTTCACCCTCTTCCTGAGCACATTCGGCAACTTCAGGTCCGCCTACGGTCCGCTCGCCACAATCGCCATCCTCATGACCTGGGCGCTCATCGCATCTGGAGCGATCCTGCTCGCCGCGGAGCTCGTTGCGGTGCTCGATCGGCGCCGGGTGCCCGGGCGGAAGCACGCCGACCCGGATAGCCAGCGACAGGGCAAGGGGCCGGCTGGCGGCAGGTGACCGATGGCCCCCGTCCCGGGGCGACACCTGGCACTGTGCGCCCCCGATGGCCACGGGTCAGCATCCCCTGATCGCCCGGCGGCGGCAGCGCCACCACGCCCAGCGGGAAGCCGCGCGGTGCTGCGCTAAACTCGATGAGTCCCGTCAGCATCAAGGAGAACGATGTCAGAGTCGCACGTGAAGGTGGCCGTGACCGGCGCCGCAGGGCAGATCGGCTACGCGCTCCTGTTCCGCATCGCCTCGGGCCAGATGTTCGGTCCGCGCACCACGGTCGACCTGCAGCTCCTGGAGCTGGAGGCCGCGCTGCCGGCCCTCGACGGCGTGGCGATGGAGCTGGAGGACTGCGCGTTCCCGCTGCTGCGCAGCATCGTCAAGACCGCAGACGCGAACGAAGCCTTCGCCGATGCGAACTGGTGCCTGCTGGTCGGCGCCGTCCCGCGCAAGGCCGGGATGGAGCGAAACGACCTGCTGACGGTGAACGGCGGCATCTTCACGGCGCAGGGCAAAGCCATCGCCGACAACGCCGACGACGACGTGCGCGTACTGGTGGTCGGCAACCCGTGCAACACGAACTGCCTGATCGCGGCGGCCAACGCGCCCGGCGTCCCTTCGGATCGATGGTTCGCCATGACGATGCTCGACGAGAACCGCGGCCGGAGCCAGCTCGCGCACAAGGCGGGGACGCTGGTCGAGGAGGTCCGCAACCTGGCCATCTGGGGGAACCATTCCTCGACCCAGTTTCCCGACGTCTACCACGCCACCATCGGCGGTGAAGCGGCCGGCCAGGTCATCAACGACGACGAGTGGATCCGTGGCGAATTCCTGACCACCGTGCAGCAGCGCGGGGCAGCGATCATCAAGGCCAGGGGCCAGTCTTCGGCCGCGTCGGCGGCGAACGCGGTGGTCGATACGGTGCGCAACATCACCCAGCCCACCGGCGAACAGTTCAGCGTCGCCATCCCGTCGCCGGGCGGCGCCTCCGCTTACGGCGTGCCTGAAGGCCTCGTGTTCGGCTATCCGGTACGGGCCTCGGGCCCCGGACGAGTCTCGATCGGGCAGGGCATCGAGCACGGCGAATGGGCGCAGTCGAAGATCCAGGCGACGCTCGACGAGCTCCTCGGGGAGCGAGAAGCAGTGAAGGACCTGCTGCCATGACAGAGACGGTGACGCGAGCCGACACGGCCCGCATCGAGTACGACGGCCAGTCGCTGGAGCTTCCGGTGACGAGGGGCACCGAGGACGAAGCGGCCGTCGACATTTCGAAGCTGCGCTCCTCGACAGGCCTCATCACCATGGACCCCGGCTACGGCAACACGGGATCCTGCACGTCCGCCATCACGTTCCTGGACGGCGAGCGGGGCATCCTGCACTACCGCGGCTACCCCATCGAGCAGCTCGCCGAGAAGAGCACCTTCCTCGAGGTCGCCTACCTGCTGATCTACGGTGAGCTGCCCAGTCGCGAGCAGCTCGATCGGTTCATGGGCGAGATCACCCATCACACGCTGATCCGCGAGGAGATGCGCCACTTCTTCGACTCGTTCCCAGCCGATGCGCACCCCATGGCCGTCCTCGCCTCGGGCACGGTCGGCATGAGCACCTTCTATCCCGATTCGTGGGAGATCTTCGACCCCGCCGCGGTGGAGATCACCACCATGCGGCTCATCGCCAAGCTCCCGACGCTGGCGGCATGGTCGTTCAAGAAGGCCATCGGGCAGCCGTACGTCTACCCGCGCAACGACCTGTCGTACGCCGCGAACCTGCTCTACATGATGTTCGCGGTCCCGTCCGAGGCGTACGAGGTCCAGCCCGAGGTCGCCGAGGCGCTCGACCTGCTCCTCATCCTGCACGCCGACCACGAGCAGAACTGCTCGGCCTCCACGGTGCGCATGGTCGGCAGTTCGCACGCCAACCTCTACGCCTCGATCAGCGCCGGCATCAATGCCCTGTGGGGACCGCTGCACGGCGGGGCCAACGAGGCGGTGATCAACACCCTGGAGCGCATCGTCGACGACGGGGGCGACGTGCAGAAGTACGTCAACAAGGCCAAGGATCCGGAGGACAGCTTCCGCCTGGCCGGCTTCGGCCATCGGGTCTACAAGAACTTCGACCCGCGGGCCAAGATCATCAAGAAGGCTGCCGAGCGCGTGCTGAAGGCGACCGGCGCCGATGACGAGCTCTTCGAGGTGGCGCTCAAGCTGGAGGAGGTCGCGCTCCACGACCAGTACTTCGTCGAGCGCAAGCTCTACCCGAACGTCGACTTCTACTCGGGGCTGATCTACCGCGCCATCGGGTTCCCGAAGAACATGTTCACCAACTGCTTCGCCATCGGCCGCCTCCCGGGCTGGATCGCCCAGTGGCAGGAGATGATCGAGGCGAAGGAGACGAAGATCGGACGGCCGCGGCAGATCTACACCGGGGCAACCGAACGCGACTACGTCCCGATTGCCGAGCGCTAGAGGGCACGCCGGTTGCTCGGCGCTGTACCGATAGAACGCGCAGACGACTCCCCGATGTCGCTTCGGGCTCGCGTTTGGCACATCTATCGGTGCACCTGGAGCCCGGGGTGCGCCCCGGGATCGCGCTCCCGCGCGGCACGCACCGATAGAAGGTGCAAATCCACGCCGAAACGGAGTCCGGGTTTCATCGGCGATGATCTATCGATCGACCGACCACCGCGGCAGTCGAATTTGCGACACAGGCAAGGGGTTGCGCGCCCTAAGATCGGCCGGACATGCAACTGACCGTGCTTGGCCGCAGCCCGGCCCGACCGAACCCCGGCGAGGCATGCGCCGGCTACCTGCTCGAGGGCGGCGGCTCCCGGATCCTGCTCGACGTCGGCCCCGGCGTCGTCGCTCAGCTGCTGCGCCGCAACACGCCCGACGAGCTGGACGCGGTGGTCATCAGCCACATGCACACCGACCACTGCCTGGACCTGATCACCTTGCGCTACTCCTACCCGTGGATCGACGTGGCCAAGAAGCGCCTGCTGGTGATCGTGCCGCCCGGCTCCACCGCCCAGCTCGCGGAGCTGGCGCTGGGCGCCGGCTACGCCAACTTCTTCGACAAGAGCTTCATCTTCGTGGAGCACGACGGGAAGCGCCCCATCGAGATCGGCAACCTCCGCATGGAGCCCGATGAGACGCAGCACTTCGTGCGCACCTGGGGCTTCCGCGTCAGCGCGCGGGGCGACGGCGAGGACCCGGACCGCATCTTCGCCTACTCGGCCGATGCCGGGCCTTGCCCCGCGCTCCCCCGCCTGGCCGATACCGCCGACTTCTTCCTGTGCGAGGCCGCCCTGCGCGACCTCAAGGAGGACGATCCCGAGCCGCAGAGCCGCGGGCACCTGCTGCCATCGGAGGCCGCTGAGGTTGCCCGGCGCTCGAACGCCAGGCGCCTGGTGCTGACCCACATCCCGCTGCCCGATGGCGGGGAGTGGGCCATGAAGGAGGCCGGCGCCATCTACGAGGGACCACTCGAGGTCGCGCAGCCGCTCAAGACGTACGAGGTCTAGGGCCCGGCCCGAACGGATCTTGACCCAGCCGGCTCGGCGGCCGTACCGTGCCCGGCATGGGGAGGAACGACGCGGCCCGTGCGGCCCATCCGGAGGATCCGCTCAACTCCTATCGGCCGGCATCGTGGCGAGGCGTGATCATCACCGGCATCCTGACGATCGTGGTCTTCGCCGCCCTCTGGCTGGCCTACGGCGCGGCCCTGAACAACCCCGACCTCCAGCGCCAGATGGACGGGCGGCAGACGACCCAGGGTGCGCCGTTCCCGGGCAACCCGGAGCCCGGCGGCAACTGAGCACGAGCGGGCGGCGACGTAGGTGACGGTCAAGCGCACCGGTAGCGCACGCCCAGGTGGCGGCTGGGGACCGACGCTAGCGATCATTGGCGGCCTCGGCGTGGTGGCGCTCGCGTTTGTCCTCGTGCCGCGCATGCTGCTCCCGCCGCCGCCTGCAGAAGGCACATCGCCGACGCTCTCGGAGACGCCGACGCCCGCACCGCAGGTGTCGTTCGCCGCCAGCCCATACTTGGGCATCGAGTGGCAGCTCACCTTGTTGCCCGGCGACCCGGAGGGCGTTTCCTCCCTCGTCGAGGCCGATGGGCGCCTCGTCGCAGTGGGGGCAACACTCGACTTTCCTGCCGCGTGGTGGTCCGATGACGACGGCGAGAACTGGACCCTCTCGGCCATGGAGCTCCCCGAACCGCCGTCCGACGCGGCACGCGCGCGACCACGGTCCGCGGCCGTCGGTCCCGATGGCCTGGTGGCCGTCGGATTCTGGGTCGATCCCGATAGCGGTGAGATCCTCGAACCTATCGCATGGGCATCCCACGACGGCCGGGCATGGATGAGCACCGAGCTGAGCGGCCTCGAGGGAGGCTCGATGCTGGATGAACTGTTCGGCACTCCTCAGGCTTTCTATGCCAGTGGATTCTCTCAGTCACGCGGTCAGAGCTGGTGGTACTCATCCGACGGCGTGGCCTGGCAGGCGATCGAGCCGGTCGGCATCGACCAGGTCGCATTCGGGATGCCCGCCGTGGCCAACGGCGGCGAAGTGATCGTGCTGGGCAGCGGCGCGGAGCGAAGGCGCAGCACGCACCCGGCGATCTACGCCTCCACCGGCTGGCTGAACTGGGAGCGGGTCTACGAGGGCGACGATGACACCTACGGGTTGGTCTGGGGCATGACCGCCTTCGAGCAGGGCTTCGTCGCCGTGGGAGTGGCGTCGCAGGAATCCGACTGGCAGCGGTACGGGCACGCGGCGGCGTGGCTTTCGAACGACGGCTATGGCTGGCAAGAGCTGGATCTGGACGAGACCCCGGAGTCAGGCGCGGTGATCGTCGCTGCCAACGCCGATGGTGCGGTAGCGTCGGGCTGGTCCAACGCGGATGGAAGCCAGCGCACGTACTTCATTCCTTACGGAGGCACGCCCACATCGATGCAGATCCCATTCAACATCCAGGGGATCGTCGCGCTACCGGACCGGTTCGTCGCCCTGGGGAGCTGCCTCGGCGAGACCCCCTGCGGGATCGTGGTGGCCATCGGGCGGCCTACTGCATCGGCAGTGACCGAGGAGCCGACGCTGCCGCCGCTGCCGAACTGACCCGTTACCGGCCGGCTACTGGCGCCCTACCGGGCAGGATCGGGGTCTCTGCCCTCGCCCTCGACGCGCGCCCGCGCAATGTAGCGATCGGCCGACCAGACCGCCAGCGCCCAGATGATCGAGAGCACCAGCGTGAGGCCGATGAGGGTCAGCGCGGCCGGCAGCGCACCACCGCCGAACGAGCCGCCGAGCATCAGGATCCCCGTCGCCGCGATGCCGATGGTGCCGCCGATCATGACCAGGCCGATCTTCGCGGCGGTCCAGCCGAACCAGGCCAGCGAATGGCCCTGGGCGCGCCCGCTCAGCCAGAGGATGGTCGGACCCGCGGCGCCGAAGAGCGCCACGTAGAAGCCGACTCCGCTGAACAGGTCGTCCAGGCCCAGGTGCTGGTCGAGGAAGATGGACGAGAAGATCCAGGCAGCCAGCAGCGAGCTCGCAGCGCCGATGCCGAGCAGCCAGACCAGCAGCAGCGTGGCCGTGCCGCCCGAGAGGCGCTCGACCAGCTCGCCATCGCGCCCCTCAGCCAGCTCCGTGGGCCCGTCCTCGGGAAGCTGCGGCGGCCGGTCCTCCGTCACGTCGGCGCTCCGACTGCGCGGAAGGCAGCTTCCAGGTCCGCGATCAGGTCGTCGGCCGCCTCGATCCCCACCGAGAGGCGGACCAGGCCGTCCGGCACGGCCAGCGGCGAGCCGGCCACCGAGGCGTGGGTCATGGCGGCCGGCAGCTCGATCAGCGACTCCACCGCGCCCAGCGACTCGGCCAGCGCGAAGAGCCGCGTCGACGCCACGAAGCGCTTGGCAGCCTCCAGATCGGCGTCGAGCTCGAAGCTGACCATCGCACCCGGGAGCCGCATCTGCCGTTCGCAGAGGTCGCGGTACGGCGACCCGACGAGGCCCGGCCATCGGACCAGGCGCACCTCCGGTCGGCCATCCAGCCAGAAGGCGATGGCGCGGGCGTTCTCGCAGGCGCGCTCCATGCGCACCGCCAGCGTCCGCATGCCGCGCATCACCAGCCAGCAGTCGAAGGGGCTAGGGACGGCGCCGGCCGCGTTCTGGTGGAAGCGCAACGCCTCGGCCAGGTCCTCGCGGCTCGTCGCCACCAGCCCACCGATCACGTCGGAGTGCCCGCCCAGGTACTTCGTGGCGGAGTGCAGGACCGCATCGGCCCCCAGCGCCAGCGGCTGCTGCAGGAAGGGCGTGGCAAAGGTGTTGTCGACGACGACGAGCGCCCCCGCCGCACGTGCGAGGTCGGCGACTGCCCGGATGTCGACGAGCTTGAGGAGCGGGTTGGTGGGCGTCTCGACCCAGACCATGCGCGCACCGGTGACCGCGCGGCCGACCGCGTCGAGGTCGGTCAGGTCGACCGGCTCCGCCTCGATCCCGTATCGGCGCCAGACCTTGTCGGCGAGGCGCCAGGTGCCGCCGTAGACGTCATCGGACAGGACCAGGCGATCGCCCGGCTGCGCGAGGTAGAGCAGGTTCTGGGTCGCCGCCAGCCCGGAGGCGTAGGCGAAGCCGTGCGCCGCACCCTCCAGCTCGGCGATGGCCGCCTCCAGCATCCGCCGCGTCGGGTTGTCGCTGCGGCCGTACTCGAAGCCGCCCCGCGTGGCGCCCACGGCATCCTGCTTGAAGGTGGTGCTCATCTGAATGGGCGGTACGACTGCGCCGGTGGCCGCGTCCGGCTCGACCCCGGCGTGGACGGCCAGCGTCTCGAACTTGTCGCTCATGCGCCGGTCATTGTGACAGCACCGGCCGGCGGGATTCGGTACCTCATCTTGTCAGGCGCGGCTGTCAGTCGCGTTATGCGAGTTCCGCTCGTCCCAGAGCCGCTCCGAGGACAGACGCCGAGCGTGAAAAGCTCCGTCCTACCAGCGTCCGATCGGCTTCCCGCCGCCTAAGGTGACTCCCAGTCGCAGGTGACGAGATCCGGTTGGCGCGCGGCATCCGCGCCGGCCGACGGGGGCCTGCGGTGCGGCGATGATCAGGCTTGGCGCACGTCCTCGCGCAGCCGCGTGTTCGTCCAGGTACGCCAGCGCTCGACGCTGATCTCCACGGCACAGTCGTCGATCTCGGTGAAGAACCGATGTGCCTGCTCACCCATCTCGTACTTGTCGCGCAGACGCCGGTTGATCGCCTGCGCCTCCTCGCCCACGAGCACGCGGGCACGCCCCTCGGCGCGCACGTCGATGTCGGGATGGTCGATCAGGAAGCTGATGCTGTGGCGCTCCGCAGCGTTACGGGCCTTGCGCGTCGACGAGGCCGTCTCGAAGTAGATCCGATCGTTCTCGAACAGGAAGTAGACGTGCGCCAGGTTGATCGTCCCGTCCGGGTTCAGCGTCCCGACCGTCCCGTTGACCGTCGCCGCCAGCGCCTTGCGCGCTGCGTCATCAAGGCTCCGCCCCATGCGGTAGCCATCAGGGATCGAGTTCATCCGCTCCTCGCAGCTCCTGCCTCCGTTGCGGACATTCTCCCGCTCCCCCTTTCCGCGGTATCCGCATATGGCAACCGCCTTGACGCGGACCGATTGCCGGATGATGCTGCCTCCGAGGAGAGGAATCTTCATGCGCGGGACATGGCTCGCTTGGGGCGCGGCGCTCACCCTGGTGCTCGTCGGACTGGGGCTGCAGGTTCGCTACGCGGAGGATGCGAAGCGCTGTGCTTCAGTAGACCTGCTAGCCCTGTGCTCCGGCCCGCTCGCAGGATGGCTCATGCCGGTCACCGTCACGCTGGGAGTCGCCATTGTGCTCGTGGCTGGTTGGCGGCTCGCGCTCGGCATCGGCTGCCGGTAGCCAACCTCACCAATACCGCGAGCAATGGCACATCCGCGCCCCACCCCAGGTCGCGCGCGCTGTTCAAGCCACGCCTCGCGATTGCCGCCGCGATCTCGATTGGCTCCGCCATCGGCTTCTCGACGTTCGCCATCGCTTTGGGGCAGGCCATCGCGCGCGACGGGGGAGCCGCCTATGACTTCGACTCCTACTGGCTGGCGGGCCGCCATCTCCTCGAGGGGGCGCCCCTCTATGCGAACGTCGAGATCAACGACCCGGGCGCCTTTCGTTACCTGCCGACCTTCGCATTGCTGATGCGCCGGTCGCCCTCCTCCCCGAACTGCTCGCGACCTGGACCTTCCGCCTCGTGTGCCTGCTCTGCCTGCGTACCTCGTTGAACGTGGCGGGCCGTGGCGGTCGCTGCTCCTGGCCCCGGTGGCGATCGAGCTGATCGCCCTGAACGTGACCCTGCCGGTCGCCGCTGCGCCGCATGCACTCCGACGACCGTCGACGGCAGCACCAGCATCGGGCTTGCTGCCGCGATCAAGTACGGGCCCTCGCTGCTCGCCCCGTACCTCTGCTACGCCATCGCCACGCTCGACGGCCCCTCCTCCTTGCGCAGGCGCGCTGGGTCTCGTCGCCTGCACGTCCTGATCATCCGCCACATGAGTACCTACCTGTCGCCCTGCCAACAGCCATACCGCCAATACGCCCCATTCGTCCACCAGCTCCTCATCCTCATTCCTTCACGCTCCGACTTCCTCTTCCACTAACCTCTACCTCTCACATCTCAACTCAATCTCTCGTTCCCTCACCCATCTCTCCCCCTCCCTAACCGCAATCGCCCGCTTGACATGTGACCTTCTCGTCACATAACGTCCCCTGCATGGACGACGTGTTCAGGGCACTCTCCGATCCGACGCGGCGACGCCTGCTCGACGAGCTCTTCCGGGAGGACGGGCAGACGCTCCACGCACTCCAGGGTCGGTTCTCGATGACGCGCTTCGGGGTCATGAAGCACCTGCGCCTCCTCGAGGATGCCGGCCTGGTCGTGACCCGGCGGCGCGGCCGCGAGAAGCTCCACTTCCTGAACCCCGTTCCCATCCGGCTCGTCCATGACCGATGGGTGAGCAAGTTCGCCGAGCCCTGGACGGCGGCGCTGAGCGAGATCAAGACCAGACTGGAGAGACCGATGGAGAAGGTGTTCGAGATCTACATCAAGACCACGCCAGAACGGCTGTGGGAGGCGATCACCGATCCCGAGATCCGGAGCCGATACAGCTTCGGGGTCAGGATCGAGTCCGACTGGCTGCCGGGATCGAGCTACGCGTCGAGCGCCAGGGACGGCGCGGTGCCCATCGCCGAGGGCGAGAACCTGGAGGTCGATCCGCCCCGCCGCCTGGTGCAGACCATGCGAGCGCTGTGGGGCGACGACGTGAAGGCCGAGGGGACCTCGCGCGTGACCTGGGAGATCGAGCCGGTTGGCGATTCCTGCCGCCTGCTCGTCACCCACGACCAGCTTCCCGAGGGCGCAAACGAGCAGCTCTACGGCGGCTGGCCGATGATCCTCTCGGGCCTCAAGACCTGGCTCGAGACCGGCGAGCTGCTGACGACGCCCGGCTCGCTGATGTACGCCGTCCGCCGGGGTACGGCCGCCGGGGGTCGCAGCCGCTGCGGCACTTGACGAACGGTCCGGTGCGATGACAATTCGGCGGGCAGCTGACGTGGAGGCGTCGCATGGGTCGGACGGGGCGGATCGCCGTCGTGCTTGGCGTGATCGTTGGCGCCGGTCTCCTCGCGTTCGCCTTCCTGCGCTGGACGCCAGGGGTCCCCGCCGGAGCCGCGGACGCGACCATCGCGCGGACGACCATGTCCGGCGAGATCGCACCGGACCCGAGCGAAGGAACGGATCCCAGCCAGCTCGCGAGCTCGCCCTCCGGTGGCGAGTGCCTGCCACGCATCCAGCGTCCGGACGGCTGGTTCGATGTCTGCTGGGAGGCCCACCGCTCCCTCTACGACGCTGATCCGCAGAAGGACTATTACCTGCTGCGCGTGTACGGCACCCTGGGACCGGGCGCGAACCGGAGCCCGCGGTGGGCTGTCCTGAAGGGGGACCTGGTCGGGAGCCCCTCCGACGGCCTGATCGATGCCTGTCCTCGCGCGGATTCGAGGGTTGCTGCGAGCCCAGCCGGTCCTGAGGTGCTCGCGGGCAGATCTAGGAGCCCGCCTGCGGCCACTCACGGTCCCCGGCTGCATGCGCGACCGGAGCTCGGGGCTGCCTCCTGCCCGATGACCGCGACCGCTCGCTGAGCCTCTACGTCAGCGTCGGCGTGCAGGAGGGAACTGTCCCCGAGTGGGACGTCTACGCCGATTTCGGGAGCTGAGGCAACGACCTACCTCGTCTGCGGAAAGCGCAGGTCCACGGAAGAGGTGGCCGGATCCGGCCAGCGGGCGGTGACCACCTTGGCTCGCGTGTAGAACTGGATCCCCTCCGGTCCGTACATGTGCAGGTCGCCGAAGAGCGAGGCCTTCCAGCCGCCGAAGCTGTAGTAGGCGACCGGCACCGGGATCGGCACGTTGATGCCGACCATGCCCACCGGCACGTCGAACTGGAACTGCCGCGCCGCGCCGCCGTCCCGGGTGAAGATGGCGGTCCCGTTGGCGTAGGGGTTCTCCTCGATGACGCGCACCGCATCGGTGTAGGTCGGGACGCGGATCACCTCCAGCACCGGGCCGAAGATCTCGTTGCGGTAGCACTCCATCTCCGGCGTCACGTTGTCGAGCAGCGAGAGACCAAGGAAGAATCCGCCGGAGTCCTGGTCGTAGAGGACGTGCTCCCGCCCGTCGGCGCGCAGCGTGGCGCCGGCGGCGACGCCGCTCTCCAGGAAGCCGGCCACGCGGTCGCGGTGCTCGCGCGTGATGAGCGGCCCCATCTCCGAGCCCTCCTCGTGGCCCGGCCCCACCTTGATCTTCGGCAGGCGCTCCTCGATCGCGGAGACCAGCGGATCGGCCACCTCGCCGACCGCCACGACGACGCTGATCGCCATGCACCGTTCGCCGGCCGAGCCGTAGGCGGCGGAGACGGCGGCATCGGCGGCCATGCCGATGTCGGCATCGGGCAGGACGACCATGTGGTTCTTGGCACCACCCAGGGCCTGCACGCGCTTGCCGTTCTTCGTGCCGGTCTCGTAGATGTAGCGCGCGATGGGCGTGGAGCCGACGAAGCTCACGGCCGCGATCTCCGGGTGCTCCAGCAGCCGATCCACCGCGACCTTGTCACCGTGGACGACGTTGAAGACGCCGTCCGGCAGCCCGGCCTCCTTCCACAGCTCAGCGAGGTAGACCGATGCGGACGGGTCCTTCTCGGACGGCTTCAGCACGAAGGCGTTGCCGCAGGCGATGGCGTTGCCGAACATCCACATCGGCACCATGGCCGGAAAGTTGAAGGGGGTGATGCCGGTCACGACGCCCAGCGGCTGGCGGATCTGGTAGACGTCCACGCCGGTCGACACCTGCTCGCTGAAGCCGCCCTTGAGCAGGTGCGAGATGCCGGTCGCGAATTCGATGTTCTCCAGCCCGCGCTGCACCTCGCCCAGCGCATCGGTGCGCACCTTGCCGTGCTCGCGGGTCAGGTGCGCCGCGACCTCCTCGCGGTGCTGCTCCACCAGGTTGCGGAAGCGGAAGAGGATGTCGGTTCGCTTCGAAAGGGACGTGGCGCGCCAGGCGGGGAAGGCCTTGCCGGCACTGCGGACGGCCTCGTCCACCTCTTCCACGGATGCGAAGTCGACCTCGCGCGCCACCTCGCCGGTGGCCGGGTTGTAGACCGGACCCTGGCGGCCCGATGCGCCCGCCACCCGGCGACCCCCGATCCAGTGATTGACCCGCTCCACGCCCGCTCGCCGCGGCAGCCCGGGGGTCCGCGGTCTGCGTCATGCCTGCCTCCTGCCTTGAAGGAGACACGATACCTCCGGCTGGAGCAGGCGTCACGTTGACCCCAATGATGGTGCTGGATCCCGACTCCTACCGCTGAGCCGCGGGTCCCGCCACGATGGGCCTGTCGGCAAACGCGGTCGCTGCGCTGCGGACATCGGTCGCCCACGCGGCGACCTCGGTGCGCCTCGCGACGCCGAGCTTGGCCAGGATGTGCTCAACGTGTGCGCTCACCGTCTTCGGCGAGACGGACAGCTGCCCCGCGATCTGGGCGTTCGTCAGGCCCTCGGCGATGAGCCGCGCGACCTCGAACTCCCGCACGCTGAGCGGTCGCCATGGCTCGTGCTGCTGGCCACGCCCCTTGCCCGCCTTCGCGAGCTCATCGGCCCGTGCGACGAGCGGCGAGGCGCCCATGGCCTCAAGGCGCGGCCGAACGCCGGCCAGCACGTCCATGGCGTCGGCATAGCGGTTCATGCGCGTCAGGCACTGGGCGAGATCGAGGCGGGCGCACTCGGCCTCCCACGCACGACCCCGCTCCTCCCACCCCCGAATGCTGCGTTCAAGCGCCTCGCGGGCGGCGACCAAGGATCCACCCGCCAGCCGGACGAGGCCGGCCGCGTGGGCCAGGGCTGCGCCGGCCACCGCTTCCCATCCTGTGAGGAACTCACGGGCCCGGCTCAGCCAACGTTCAGCCTCGTCCGGGCGGCGCGCGGCAATGAGGCTGCGGGTACCGGTGACGACGAACGGGATGAAGAGGGCTCGTTCGCCGCTGGCGCTGGCGGCCGACCAGGCCTCTTCGCAGCGCTCGACAGCTGCGTCCGTCAGACCTTCCTGGAGGTCGGCTTCGGCGAGGCCCCAGAGCGGCGTGAGGACGAGGTGAACCTCCCCGATGCGCCGGCCGACGGACAGCGATTCTTCCAGCCAGCGGCGCGCTTCCGTAGGTCGCCCTCGTCCGAGGGCGACCAGTCCGAGGACGTCGAGACCACCGACCATCCCGCGGCGGCAGCCTCGGTCGCTGAGGTCCTGTCGAGCCGTGGCATCCGCCAGATCCCACTCGCCGGCGCCCCAGGCGAGCAGGGCTGATGTGGTGGCGATCATCTGCCTGCAGTGCGACTGCTCGATGGCGTCCGCGTACTGCAGCCCCTCCCCGATGGCCACCCTGGCCGTCGTCGGATCCATGATCCGGGCCGCCAGGAGCGCGATGTTGCGCAGCCCGGTGACCCCGACCGACTCGAAGCCGGCATCTCGCGCCTCGCGCGCAGCTCGTAGGCCATCGCGCAGCCCGGTCTCGTGGCTCCCCGCGACGACGGCGATTCGCGCGAGCAGGATCTCCGCGTCGAGACCGATCTCCCGGTCCCCAACGGTCGAGGCGGTCTTGCGTGCCTCCATCGCGCGCTCACGTGCCGGGACGAGGTCGAGCGCGAGGAACAGCTGCTCCGCGTCAAGCACCATCAGGTACGCGCGCAGGGTCTCGCGGTCCGGCGTCGGCGGCAGATCGGCGATCTCGGCCGCGGCCTGCCTGACGAAGGCCTCTAGCCTATCGGCGCGGTCTCCCCGGCGATATCCGGCCGACCAGATGCCGATCAGCTGGGCGGCGGCGGCGACCGGCCGCCCCGCCTCGAGGTAGAGCTGTCGCGCGCGGATCGCCGCCAGCTCGGAATCCTCGTTGTGCTCCACGGCGCCGGCCGCGTTCGAGAACTGTTCGTAGAGCTGCGCCCGCTCGAGGACCGGCAGGTCGTCCGGAATGTTGGCGATGGCGCGCCGGTAGAGCTCGTACGCCTCCTGTCGAGCGGAGATGCGGCTCGCTTCGCTCGCCGCAGTTATCGACGTGCGAAATGCCTGCGAACGCAGTCCGGCGAGATCGTAGTGCCGTGCGGCGTGGACGACGTTCGACGCCTCCAGTGACATCACGAACTCGGCTGCCTGGGCGTGGAACCGCCTCAGCTGCGACGGCGGAAGCGCGTCGTAGATCGCGTCACGCAGCAGCTGATGGCGGAAATCGTAGTAGCCGCCATCCACGTACTGGAACGGGTAAAGGATGGCGGCATCCTCCAGCTCCTGGAGCGCCGGCTCCAGGAGCGTCAGCGGTCGGTCCATGACGCCCGCCAGGACGTCCGGACGGAAGCATCGGCCGATGACGGCTCCGGCCCGCGCAACCGCACGCGCCGCCTCCGATAGCCGGTCGAGGCGCACCAAAACGGCGTCGGCAATCGTGTCCGGGACATGCGCCTCGCGGATCCGGCGGCCATCGGACCGCGCGTCATCATCAAGCGCCGCCAGCAGCTCCTCGATGTGGAGCGGGATCCCGTTCGTGCGCTGGTGCACTGCCTCGACCACTTCCCGGGGTGCGGGAAGCTCGCCGCCCAGGATCAGCGTCGTCGCGGTCGCGGTCTCTTCGAGCGACAGCGGCTGCAGCTTGATCTCGTCCGCGTGCCGCTGGTTGAGAAGGCGCGACCGCCACTCGCGATGGATGCCCTCTATCGGAAACTCGTCGGCGCGATAGTCGGCGAGCAGCAGCAAGGGGCGGTCAGCCGCATGCCGCGCGAGCTCGCCGATCACCTCCAGGCTCATCTCATCGGTCCAATGCAGGTCGCTGAAGACCAGCATCGACGGTCGATCGATCGCGTCGAGGATGCGGTCCGCCGCCGCACGCACCATGAGACGGCGAGCGCCGAGCGCGTCGCCGTCGTGCCGCCCGTCGATCGCGAGCAGATCCGGCGAAAGGCTCCCCCAGGTGTCGTCATTGCGCAGCCCGACGGCCATCTCGTGGATGGAGGCAAGCGGAACCTGGTGGTCCTGGGGAGCGACTGCGCCCCCGTCCACCCGCAGCCCGGCCGTCTGGGCCTTGAGAATCGCCGCCCGCATCAGCCGGGTCTTGCCAAGGCCGGCGCGGCCCGACAGGAAGGTCGCGTGGCCGTGCCCCGCCCGCGCCTCCTCGATCAGTTGATCGAAGCGCTCGAGGAGCTCATCTCGGCCGACGAGGATCGGACACAGAACGCTGCCTGCCTTGGCCATGCGCCGAGTCTACGGTGCCTGTCCACAGAGTCCATCGGTCGAACGACCGATAGTCCCCGAGCCAAGCAGGGACGGTCGGTACGTTCCCCGCCCGATGACGCGCGTCACTTCGCGTACGAGCCTTGGCGCAATCGGCCCCGTAACCACACCGGAGATGCAGATGGCGCAGTTCATGGACGTCCATTCGGGCTTCTTCGGCGTGACTCGAACGCAGCTTGCCGAGGCCCATGACCGCGACCTCGCGATCCAGGACGAGGAAGGCGTCCGTTTCGAACGTGCCTGGCTCGACCCCGAGCGCGGGAAGGCCTTCTGTCTGGCAGTCGGGCCGAGCCGCGAGGCCGTGATGCGGGTGCACGAACGTGCCGGCCATCCAACTCCCGAAGTCTACGAATTGGAGGTGGAGGTCTAGCCGGCCAGTTTGGGCAATCGCCCACGGCCAACGTGGGCAATTCCCCCGATGTCCGACACGCCCACCGGCACCACGCTTCAGACGAAAGGAGAAACCACATGCCGCTCTACATGGACATGCACAACCTGGACGGGGGTGTGAAGGCCGATGACGTGGCCCAGGCGCACCAGGCCGATCTGAAGACGCAGGAGCAGTACGGCGTCCGCTACCTGCGGTACTGGGTCGACGAGAAGCAGGGGAAGATCTTCTGCCTCGTCGACGCCCCAGACGAGGACGCCGCAAATCGTGTGCACCGAGAGGCGCACGGCCTGGTGGCCGATGCCGTCTACCCGGTCGTCGAAGGACAGTGAGAGGAACCAGATCATGAAGACCACATCGCATCCACTCCGGCGTCTCATTCCAGCCCTGCTCGCCGGAGCGCTCGCGGCGAGCGCGCTGACGGGAGTGGCCGCAGCCGGACAGTCCGGACTGGCCGCGCTCCGCAACGCCACGGCGGCCTTCCACGACATCGACGCCGCCATGGCCGCCGGGTATACGGTGGAAGTCGCCGATCTTGCCGGCATCACCTGCATCGCCGATCCAAATGGCTCGGGCACCATGGGCATCCACTATCTCAAGCCCGAGCTGCTCGACGACGAGGCCGTCGCCACTGCCCCCGAACTGCTCATCTACGAGCCGCAGTCGGATGGACGCCTCAAGCTGGTCGCCGTCGAGTACCTGGTGCTGAAGGCCGATTGGGAGGCCACCAACGGTGCCGGCGCCGCGCCGCCGGAGCTCTTCGGGGAGCACTTCCACCTGACGCCAGCCGGAAACCGCTACGGCCTGCCCGACTTCTACGAGCTGCACGCCTGGGTCTGGCAGCCGAACCCCAGCGGGATGTTCTACGAGTACAACCCGCGCGTGAGCTGCTGACGCTCACATCCCTCCGGTGAAGGAGCATGACCGGGCCTCTCGGGGCCCGGTCATGTCTCGCTCCCGCCGCTGGCACGTCGCATGCGCCGATCCGCGGACATGACAAATCAGAAACCGCGCAGCGCGCCTGAAGAGCAGACCGAGCCAATCGCGGAGCCGGCCTTCGGTGGCTCGGCTGCGGAGACCGGCGGTCTCTACAACGAGGACGGGCCCACCGCCGTCAACGTCGAGGGCGACACCATGGGAACCCGCGACGAGGCCGAGCCGGGCGAGGAGCCGGAGAGCGACCCCTACTCCGGCTGAGCCGGGCGTCTGACCTCGCCTCGACGGACGACCACCGAGGGGCGCGTCGCGCGCCAGTCGTAGTCGGCGACCTGCTCCTTCGCTCCCAGCAGGCCAACTTGGCGCAGCCAGTCGTCGCTGTACAGCTTGCCGAGGTAGTTGCGTCCGCTGTCCGGCAGCAGCACCACGAACAGCGCATCAGGCTCGTCGACCTCGCGCGCCACCTGCAGGGCGGCCCACAGCGCGGTACCGCACGATTCCCCCACCAGGATGCCCTCGGTGGCGGTTGCCTGCCGGGCTGTCAGCATCGCGTCGCGGTCCGAGACCCGCACGATCAGGTCGGGCGCATCGGCATCGTAGGTGGCCGGCCAGAAGTCCTCGCCGACGCCCTCGGTCAGGTAGGCGTGCGGCGTGTCGCCGCTGAACACGCTGCCCTCCGTATCGGCGCCCACCACCACCACCGACGGGTTGCGCTCGCGCAGGTAGCGGGCGGTGCCGCTGATGGTGCCGCCCGTGCCGATCCCGGCCACGAAGTGCGTGATGCGCCCCTCGGTCGCCTCCCAGATCTCCGGTCCGGTGGTGGCGTAGTGGGCCTCGGGGTTGGCGAGGTTGGCGTACTGGTCCGGCTTCCACGCGCCGGGCGTCTCTCGCGCCAGGCGATCCGAGACCCGGTAGTAGGAGCGCTCGTCGTTCGGGTCGACATCGGTGGGGCAGACGACCACCTCGGCGCCGTATGCGCGCAGCAGGGCGCGCTTCTCCTCCGACTGCTTGTCGGCCATGACGAAGATGCAGCGGTAGCCCTTCACCGCGGCCGCCATGGCCAGGCCGACCCCGGTGTTGCCGCTGGTCGGCTCCACGATGACGCCGCCCGGCTTCAGCAGGCCGGCCCGCTCGGCGGCCTCGATCATCGGCATCGCGATGCGGTCCTTGACCGATCCGCCCGGATTCATGTGCTCCAGCTTGGCTGCGACTCTCGGTGCCAGGCCCGACGCCAGGCGATCCAGGGCAACGAGCGGAGTCTCGCCGATGACCGCCGTCACATCGGGCCGAATGCCGGATGGGTCAGCCAGGGCTCGCCTCCGTGGTCGGTGCCGGCTCACCCGGATGTGCCGCGGCCGCATCGGCCTCGCGCTGCTCCTGCTCGCGAATCCAGGCGCCGGGCGTACCCCAGCCCTTGAGGTGTCGGAGGACGAAGATGCCCCCCGCCACCAGGATCGTGATGATGCCGACCCACGTGGCGGTCGGGACGCCCAGGATCGTCCAGTTCTCGATCCGGAACGTCTCCAGCCAGATCCGCACGGCGCTGTACCAGACCAGGTAGAAGACGAGCACGTCGCCGTCGTAGAGCCAGGCGGCGAAGCGGCGCGCGGCCCACAGGATGACCACCAGCCCAACCAGGTTGAGCAGCCCCTCGTAGGCGAAGAGCGGATGGAAGCGGGTCGTGTCGAGCGGGAAGGCGGAGAGATCGGTCCATGGGCCGATGCGGTGGGCGGCATCGATCGGGATGCCCCAGGGAAGATCGGTGGGCGGCCCGTAGAGCTCCTGGTTGACGAAGTTCCCCAGGCGACCGATCGCCTGGCCCAGCAGCATCCCGCTGGCAAAGATGTCGAACCAGCGCAGGGTATTGAGCCCGGCCCAGCGGGAGTACGCCCAGATGGCGATGACGCCGCCCGCCACCGCGCCGGGGATGCCCAGTCCGCCGTTCCAGATCTGCGGGATCAGCCACGGGTCCTTCGAGTAGAAGTCCCACTGGTGGATGACGTGGTAGAGCCGGGCGCCGATGACGGCCAGCACCAGGACGGGCAGCAGCATCGACCAGCCCGTGTCGGGGTCCTCGCCGCGCCGGCGCGCCTCCATGGTGCCGATGAGGCCGGCCAGCAGCACGGCGCTGGCGATGATGACGCCGTACCAGTGGACTTCGATGGGGCCGATGCGAACCAGGATCGGATCGATGATCACGAGCGCGATTCTAACCCGGCGGCGCGGCCCGCCCCAGGTTGCGCGGCGGGGGGCTAGTCGACTGGGGTGCCGCGGGTGCATGATCCACCGCGTGCGGAGGCGCGAGCGCCATGGGTGAGCGAGCCGGTGCGGCCCTGCGGGGGGCGAACCTGCCGCTGCAGCAGCTGCTGACGCTCTCGATCTACTGGCTCGGGATCCAGGCCATCTGGGGTGGCCTCAACCTGGTGGTGATCCCCGCCCGGCTGGATGCCATCAACCCCGGCGCCACCGGCACGCTGATGGGGCTGCTCTACATCGTGGGAGCGGTCGCGGCGATCGTGGTGCAGCCGACGGTAGGGGTCATCAGCGACTACACCGTTTCTCGTTGGGGTCGACGGAAGCCGTACATCGTCATCGGTACGGCCCTCGACATGCTCTTCCTTGCCGGCCTGGCCCTGAGCAACGAGTTCCTGGCCATCCTCGCCCTCTACTTCCTGCTCCAGGTCAGCTCCAACTTTGCGCAGGGCCCGTTCCAGGGATACGTGCCCGACCTGGTCCCCGCACGGCAGGTCGGGCTGGCGAGCGGCCTGATGGGCCTGATGCTGGCGCTGGGCACGATCGTCGGCGTGGGCCTCGCGACGGTCGGCGGTGCCATCCTCAGCGATCCGCTCACGGTGATGGCCCTGGGTGCGGTCGAGCTGGCGACGATGGTTGTGCTCGTCACGACCGTCCGCGAGGGCAGCGAGGCCCTGCCGCGCACGAAGCCCTGGAGGCAGGTCGCCCTGTCCGCCTGGGGGCGGGACATCCTCCAGCAGCGCGACGTGCTCTGGCTCCTGCTCGTGCGGCTCCTCTTCCTGGGGGCGTACAACGTGACGGCCTTCGGCCTGCTCTATTTCACGCGGACGCATGGGCTTCCCGCGGAAGAGGCGGACCGCACGCTCTTCCTGACGACCGCGATCGTGGGCGTCCTCACGCTCCTCGCGGCGCTTCCTGCCGGACGGCTGTCTGATCGCTTCGGACGGCGGCAGGTGATCTGGGCGGCATCGGCCCTGTGCGCGGCGGCGATGGTCGGGGTGACATTGGCCCCTTCACCGGCCGTCGCAATCGCGGCATGGGTGCCGTTCGGCATCGGCATCGGCACCTTCCTCTCAGCCGACTGGGCGCTCATGGCCGACGTGATTCCCAAGGACGCAACGGGTCGCTACATGGGGATCCTGAACGCCGGAACGGCCATGGCGGGCCCGGTTTTCATCGCCGCCGGCGGTCCGATCATGGACCTGGTGGGCGCCGGTGCCGGGAGCGATGTGGGGCCCCGCGCCGCCATGGCGACGGCCGCTGTCTTCGTGGCGTTGTCCGGCCTGGCACTGACCCGGGTCAACCCCAGGCGGCGCGAAGCGGACGCGACGGGTGAGACCGCCCCCGGTGAGCCGGCGCCCGCAACACAACCAGCATGAAGCCGCAAGCGAACGAAGCGACACGGCGCGCGAGCCGCACCGGGCCGCGCAGGCCGGGAGCCGAGGACTCGCTGCGCTACCGGCTCATGCGCCACGCCGACCGCCTGCTGGTCCGAGCGCTCTTCCGTGTCCGCGTGGAGGGCCTCGCGAGCTGGCCCGACGCCCCGTTCTGCCTCGTCGTGAACCACCACAACGGGTGGGATCCGCTGATCGTGCTGGCGGTGACGCCGGCCACGCCCCGCATCACCTGGTTCGGTCCGCGCGAGGCTGATTTCTCCCGCGGCTTCAAGAATCGAGTGATGAGCTTCTTCGGCGGCGTCATTCCCTTCGATCCGGCGATGACTCGGCTCACCTCGGCCGTGCACGCAGTCCGCCACGTCTTCGCGGTGGAGGGAGTGCTGGGGATCTTCGCCGAAGGACACAACGGCTTTCGCGAGATGGAGCTGCAGCCGTTCGAGGATGGAGCCATCGCCTTCGCCAGCATGGCCGGCGTACCGATCGTCCCGTGCGCCATCTCCGGCACGACGCACCTGTGGCTCGGCAAGCGGCTCACGGTTCGCTTCGGCGGCCCCGTCCCGAGCGCCGGGATCCGCGGACCGGCGGCGCGGGCGGAGCTCAGCGAGCGGGTGCGAGCGGCTATCGTCGAGATGCTGCCACAGCATGAGCCCCCGACCCCGACGCGGCGGCCGCTCGCCGGCATGCTGACCGATCTCTTCCACGCACCGGACGAGGCACGGCGCCGCGAGGCTGAGCTGAACGACCTCGGCAAGTAGCTCGACGCTGGCCGGCGTACGATCGGCTCGATGCTTCCCGTCATCTGGGCCGTCTTCGCCATCACCGCCGTGGGCGGCTTCATCGTGCTCGCCGCGTACTGGCTCGACGTTCAGGATCGGCCCGACCTTGGTTTCGGTGCTCGCGTGGGCTGGTCCGTGGCCGTGATCGTGTTCCCGGTCACGATTCCCGCCTACGCGTTCCTGGGCGACGCGGGCTGGCCGCCGTTCCTGCGCGCCGCTTCCTTCGTCCCGGCGGCCGCGATCGCGCTCTTCCTGGGGTTCCTGTTCGGATTCTTCAGCTGAGCCGTCGAGGAGCCGCTGTTCTCGACTGGCTTGAGGGACCGATAGATCTTCCCCACGGCGCCAGGAAGGTGGTTCATGCCGTTGTGCTGCAGATCTATCGGTGCCGGTTGTGCACGGAGGCCGCCCGCGGGCGCCGCCCGCGCTCATCTTGCACCGATCTATCGGCCAGAGCGCACCACGACGGGCCTCCCGGTGCAGGTGCGGAGATCTATCGATGGCGGTGCCCAGCGGCGGTGCGCGGCGGCGGTGCGCGGCGGCGGTGCGCGGCGAGGCGAGCCGGGATGGCACGGCACGGAGGACGGGCGCGGGACCTATCATCGGTCCATGACGACAACGACGAAGGGCGTGGATGCCGCCCTCACCTACCTCCACGACCACGCCGATGAGCACCTCAAGGGCCTGGACGACTTCCTGCGGCTGGAGTCGGTGAGCGCGGATCCGGCGAAGAAGGACGAGGTGCGGCGCGCGGCGCAGTGGGTCGCCGACCAACTCACCCGCATGGGCGTGGAGCACGCGCAGCTGCACGAGACCAGCGGCCATCCGATCGTCACCGGCGACTGGCTGCACGCCGGCCCCGATGCGCCGACCGTGCTCGTCTACGCTCACTACGACGTCCAGCCGGCCGATCCGCTGGAGGAGTGGGTCCGCCCACCGTTCGAGCCGCGCTACGAGAACGACATCGTCTACGCCCGTGGCGCGGGCGACGACAAGAGCCAGGTCTACATGCACCTGAAGGCGGCCGAGGCCTGGCTGCAGGGCCCCGGCGCGCTCCCGGTCAACCTCCGCTTCTTCTTCGAGGGCGACGAGGAGGTCGGCAGCCTGCCGGTCGAGGAGTTCATCGCCGCGCACCCCGAGCTGCTGCAGGCCGACGTCTGCATCGTCTCCGACTCGGACATGCAGGACGACGACGGGACGCCCGCCATCTGCTACGGGCTGCGCGGCATCGCCTACTGGGAGGTCAAGGTCTCCGGGCCGTTCCAGGACGTCCATTCGGGCCAGTACGGCGGCGGCGTCGACAACCCGGCCAACGTCCTGGTGAAGATGCTGGCCAGCCTGACCGATGCGGACGGGCGCGTCACCGTGCCGGGCTTCTACGACAACGTCCGGGACCTCACCGACGAGGAGCGCAGCGCCTACGCCGAGCTGCCGTTCGACGAGCGCGACTGGGCCGAACGACTGGGCGTTTCGGGGCCGATGCAGGGCGAGCGCGGCTACACGCTCGCCGAGCGGATGTCGGCACGCCCGACCTTCGACGTCAACGGACTGTGGGGCGGCTATGCCGGCGAGGGCGCCAAGACGATCATCCCCGCCTACGCCGCCGCCAAGCTCTCGACGCGCCTGGTGCCGGACCAGGACCACCGCGAGATCGAGCGCGCCATGATCGAGCACCTGCAGCGGATCGCGCCGGACACCGTCAAGGTGGAGGTGAAGGTGATCCACGGCGGACAGCCGGCGGTCACGCCCCTCGACCACCCCGCCGTGCGTGTCGCGGCCAAGGCGCTGCAGGACGCCTTCGGCAAGGCGCCGCTCTTCCATCGCTCGGGTGGCTCGATCCCGGTCGTGGCCGCGCTCGAGTCCGGCGTCGGCCTGAAGTCGGTCATGGTCGGCTTCGCCTCCCCGAATGGCAACTTCCACGCGCCGAACGAGTGGATGCCGCTCGCCAACTACCGCGGCGGGATGAACGCCATCGTGCGGCTCTGGGACGAGATGGGCGATATGACCGGGGCGGCGCTGGCGGACGGCTGACCCAGATGTCCGAGGACGATCCCTGGCTGGCGCTCGGCGCGGCATCGCGCCTGGTCGGCGTCGGACCGGACACGCTGCGACGCTGGGCCGACAGCGGCAAGGTGGAGAGCTTCCTGACGCCGGGCGGCCATCGTCGCTTCCTGCGTTCGAGCCTCGAGGCCATGGTCAACGCTCCGCGCCGCTCGCGCTACGGCGTGCAGCGGCTGACCGGCTCGGCCGGGACGATCTCGGGCGAGGTGCGACGGCGCGTGGTTCGGGGCGCCGCCACGACGCAGCCCTGGCAGGCCCGCCTCAGCGCAGAGCAGCGCGACGAGTTCCGGCGCTGGGGGCAGCGGACCTTCCAGCTGGTGATCGAGTACGTCTCGGCCCGCAGACGGGCTGAACGCGAGCTCCTGCTGGAAGAGGCGGAGAAGATGGGCGGGCTGTACGGGCGCGAGGCATCGGCCGCCGGCCTGTCGCTGGCCGAGGCCGTGGAGGCGTTCCTCTACTACCGTTCGCCGGTGCTCGAGGCGATCGCGTCGCACCTGCGCCGCCGGTCTGCGGACATCAGCGACGTGACGGTGGCGTACCGCGAGGCGACCGCGGCCATCGACCAGGTGCTGGTCGCGCTGGTCGGCTCGCATCGGTCCATCCTGACCTGACGGCTACTCGACGAGGTAGAGGTCGCGGCGGGCTCGGTTGAGGCGCTCGCCGCCGTCGGCGGTGCAGACCACGATGTCCTCGATGCGGGCTCCCCAGCGTCCGGCCATGTAGATTCCCGGCTCGATGCTGAAGGCGTCACCCGCCTGCAGCGGCTCCCCGTTGCCGGCCACGATGTACGGCTCCTCGTGCGTCTCCATGCCGATGCCGTGGCCGGTGCGGTGGATGAACTGCTCTCCGTAGCCGGCCTCGTCGATGACGCGCGCGCCGCCGCGTCGATCGCCTCGGCCGCCACCCCGGGGGCGACCGCCTCGCAGGCCGCGGCCTGGGCCGCCTGCAGCACGTCGTAGAGCTCGGCGAAATCGCCGGCGGCTCGCCCACGAAGGCCGTGCGGGTTGTGTCGCTGCAGTAGCCCGCCAGCGTGCCGCCGATGTCGAGCACGATGGCGTCGCCGGGCCGATGACGCGCTCCCCCGGCTCGTGGTGCGGGCTGGCGGAGTTCGGTCCCGAGCCGACGATGGCGAAGTCGGCCGTGTCGTGCCCCTCCTCGAGCAGCAGCTGGCGGATGCGCGCGCTGACCAGCCTCGCTTCCGGCCCGAGAGCCGCTCGTCGGTGATGCGCAGCATGGCGGCGTCGGCCGCCTCGGCCGCTGCTCGCAGGCGAGCCACCTCGTCGGCTGACTTGCGGCGCCGCAGCGAAGACAGGCAGGGCCGGCCAGCGACAGCTCCACCGGTCCAGGGCGGCGCGCAGACGAAGCACGAAGCTCGCCCACATCTGGTCCTGCACGCCACGCCGCGGCCGTCGCCATCGGCAGCTGGCGCCCGCACGAGGCGAAGGGGTCCTCCGTCTCGGCCCACGCGACGAGCTCGAGCTCGTCGGCGAGCTCCCCAGCCGATGACGCGCCAGGGGTTCCTCAAGCCGGGGGACGACCAGGCTCGGCCGGTCCGCGGCGGGCACCAGGAGGCAGGTCAGCCGCTCCAGGGCCGGCGGCCGGTATCCGAGGAGATAGGCGTAGTCGAGCGACGGCGTGACCAGGAGCGCATCCAGTCGCGGCCGCGCGCTTCGGCGGCGGCCCACGCGAGCCGCTCGCGGTTACCACGCCGGGCGGAATCGGTCGGTGCGTGGAGGAGGGTCACCGGCGAAGCTACCTGACCGACCATCGGCCCATCGACCGCACGCGCGACCCGTACGCTGGGTACGCTGCACGGCGCGTGTGACAATGTGATACGCCACCGACGAGGGATGACACCTGAATGGGACACGTGGGCGCGGGGCGCCGCGCGCCGGAGCGCCTGGGCGCCCTCGTCGCGAGCCGGTGCTTGCCGCGGCCCACGTGCGCTGCGGTGCTGCCGGCGGAGGCTGCCCGATCGGCGGGTCTCCAGGTTCCTCGCCGCGAGCTGGACGTAGCCCGGCCGACTATACGGTCGTCTACCAGCACAGCGTGCGGGCCGCTGAGCGGGGCGCCCGCCTGGGCGGCACGCCGGTCGACCGGCGCCACGGTCAGGTCTCGATCGTCTACCGCGACGGGCGGGCTGCGGGCGGTCCCGAGCTGTGCGCGGTCGGGACGCGGCGCCGGCGCGCCGGAGCGCTCGAGCGCAAGGCCGCACCGAGCTGCGGGAAGGCATCGCTTCCCGGCCGCGCGGCAGCCAGATTCCGGCCGGGACCCTGCCCGTCGCGATCTGGCTATCGGCCGATCCTCACGCGGGGAGGCCGCGGTGATGGCACGCCATCCGGAGGTCGAGTGGCTCGGCGGTCGCCCCGTGAGCGGGACCATACATCCGATCCGCGCCGCTCGCGAGACCTGTGGACCGCGCGCCGAGACGTCTTCGCGGCCGGCGGCGGGCGTCCGTCCGAGGTGCAGCGGCCGGTGGGCGTGGCCTACGTCAGCACCTCGGCCCCGCTGGTCTTCGTGGACCTGCCCCCCGCGGCCGCGGGCCCATCGCCGATCTCGGGGAGGTGGTGTCGATGGGCCTGGAGGGGGCCTGGGCACGGAGCCGACGGCTGGCCCACGGTGGATGCGAACTGGACGTCCGGGCCGGGGGACCCGGACCGGGATCCGCGTGGGCGTGGTCGAGTACCACAACGTGCGGGGGAGCGGCGACCTCGCCGGCAAGGTCGTCGCCTCCAGATCGGCGACCGGGAGCCTGGCCTACGCCCCGTCGGGCTCGTTCGACCACCCGACCTGGGTTGCGGGAGCCATCGCCGGACAGCTCGTCCTATCGCGGCGTCGCGCCGGCGCCGCTGATCGTGTCGTCCGGTACCGGCGGCTACACGCCGTCGCTCACCTACGATCGGCCAATCATCGCGGCGGCGGACTGGGCCATCCCCCGGCGGCGACGCGGACATCGTGAACACCAGCCTCGTGCAGGACACCTCGACCGGGGCCGAGGAGGCGCGGCGGTTCTTCCACGCATCTTCGACCAGGACGGCCGGCTGGCCGTCTCGGCAGCCAGCAACTACGTCAACTTCAACAACTGGCTGATTGGCTCGCCCGGCACGGGCTACAACGTGCTGACGGTCGGCGGCGTGGACGACCCGTGGTGGCACCGCGCGCGGACGATCGGATCTGGTACGTCCCCGGCTCTAACGGCGGCAACTGGGTGGACCGGCCTCTTATCCCTGGAATGGCCACGGCGACTACAACAAGCCGAACCTGGTTGCGCCCTCGGTCGCGGTTCGAACGGCGAACGGGCTGGCAGCGCGGGCACCAGTGTGGCCACGCCCATCGTGGCCGGGATCGCGGCGCAGCTCCTCACCAACGAGCCGGTGTTGGGCAGCTGGCCGGAAGGGGTGCGCGCGGTCCTGATGGCGGGCGCGGTCCACCGCGTTACCATGCCCGACGGATCGAACAACGCCGACCACGAGGGTGTGGGCATGACATCGGCCTTGTGGACGGGCCGCATCGCGACCAGGGCGACGGAGCTGGGCGGCTACCGTATGGGATCACTCGACCCGGGCGCGGGCACGACCCAGCAGATCCACGCGGGAGCCGGCGATCGGCTGCGGGTGGCCCTCGCCTGGAACAGCCATGCCACCGGATCGGGCTGAGCCTACACCGATACCTTGCCGCAGACCTCGACCTGGGGGTCACCGCTCCTTACGGCCGGCGTCGGCTCGTTCACCTTCGACAATGCGCAGGAGTTCGTCGAGATGCCCATCACCACCACCGGGATGGCAACGATCGAGATCGGGCCGACGCGCTTGGACGGCGGTGCCGAGCCCTACGGGCTCGCCTGGGCCAAGATCCGCGACCGCACGCCCCGAGCGAGTCCCTTCCAGCCGCTCGGCCGCGAGCCGTGGGCCGTCGGTTCCGCGCGCCCAGCCCCGTTTCGAACCGGTGGTCAACGTGGGAGCCGCGACGGTCAGGTGGCTCGGGACCGGCAACTCGGTGCGGACGTCCCTCTTCCCGAAGCAGCCGCAGCCAAACGGTCGATGGTGACGCCCGGCTCACGACTGTCCCCGGGGGGATATAGCGTGATACTGGGACCGGGGATCACCGACGCCGCGGGCAACGCGCCGGCGCCGGCGTGGTCCTCGTTCACCGTCGCGGACACCAAGTCGCCCAGCCGGCAGCTTCTCCACGGCCGCTCGGCCAGCTTTCCGCAGGTACCCATCGGGTATCGATTCGACGCTTCAGGAAGGTGACCGCCAGCAAGACCTATTCCCTCGGACCGCGTCGAGCGCGGCGGTCGACGCACGGGCACCCTCCCGGCGTGCCGGGCCTCTGGCTGCACGTGACGGCCGGCATCTGGGCCGGCTACTGGATTCGGGAGGCCGCCGGTGTTCGGATCCGCCGTATGCAGACCGATGAGGCGCTCCCTTCGGGGAGTTACATGCGCGTGCTGGCCGGCACGCACGTCGGCATCCGTTCGACTGTACCGGCGGGTGTCCGCCCACAGTCGTAACCCTCTCGCGCAACTCATCCGCGGGCGTGTCCCGACGGGCGGTTTCAACGGCGAGTGGTACCTCTATGTCGTGAATGGGATCTGGCCGGCTTCTGGATCCCCGATCCGGCAGCGTCCACACGGCGGGCATCTTCGACCAGCACGACCTGGGAGCGATCACCCTGATCTTCGGGGCGGGGCGGTAGAAGGGCCGGCGCGACGACGCGTACGGCGGCGCCGCCAAGCGCGCACCTATTCCCTGGGTCGCAGCTCGGCCGCCCCGGCCAAGCCCTGGGCCATCGTCAACGGTCAGCCGTCCCTCTACGTCACCGCCGGAGGCTGGCGCGGCTACTGGCTCCCGGAGTCGAGCGGGAGTCCACGTGCCATGAGCCGGGCCCGTGCGCTCCGCGCGCGGCGAGATGCTGACGGCGGTGCTCCTGGCATTCGTGTCGTGAGCGCCCCCGGCCACGGCTCCGCCCGAAGCGGCCCAGCCAACGGCGGACGCCTCTGGCCATCGCCACGCCAACCGCGGCCGCCAGGTCCAGCGCGAGTGGCCGAGCCGGGCACTCCCTACGGCGCGGAGGACGTGCTCTCCGCCATGCGCGACTCGCGTCGCCCAGGCGGTGTGCCCGACCAGCTCGAGACCCCCGACATCGCCTCCGCCATCGCCGAGCAGCTGTGGACCTGGGACGGGCAACCCTGGGCCAGCATGTCGGTGGCCGGCAGCCTGCGGTGCGCGACGAGCTGCAGCGTTGACGTCAGCGGGGGCTCCCCCACCGGGAGACGATGGGGTCGACCTCTACTCGTTCGCCGTCGATCCGGCCGGGCGGATCCCGCAGAGCTGATCGATGCCAGCCTGCAGGGCCTGCCGGACTCCCTCGATCCGCGGTTGGACGCCATCGCGCGAGACGGAACTGAGGCCGGGGCTCTCGAGGGCCTTGAGCTCCTGGCGGCCGACTGGCTGCCGCCACCCGACACAGGCCGAGGAGTACCGGCTTGCCTACCGATCGGGAGGCGAGGAGGGCTCTCCCCGGCCTAGACGTGCTGGTCGACCTTGCCCTCGGGCGCGGTGCTCACGGTGGAAGAAGCCCGGCTAGGAGAGATCCGGACCGGCACCTCGGTCACCGTCCCGTCAGACTGATCCGCCAGGCGCGCAGCGCCTGCTCGACCGTTGCCGAGGCATCGGAGAAAAGCGAGGCATATAAAGCAGGTAGAAGGCCTCGGGGTACATGGCGGTCCGCACGTCCGTCGGCGATGGGACGGCCGGGGAGCGCGTGTGCGAATGGAAGATGCCCACGAGGTCATCGCCACCGCTCCTCGATCTCGAACACGATGCGCCACCAGGTCCTCGCCGTGAACGCTGTAGCGCAGCGGCGAGGCCTCCTCGTTGCGGGCGGGGTGGAAGCTGGTTGCCGAGGGGGTCCCGTCCCAGCCAGGGAACCCGACAGGATCCCGCACGCCTCGTTTGGCAGACTCGCCGCGCGCGTGGTGCCAGCATCTGCTCCGCCAGGGGGCGTGCCAAGCGTCAGGCCCTCCCCCTCCACCACAGGAGCGACCCCTCCAGCTCGTCCTCCAGCTCGTCCAGGTCTCGCGTCCACAGGCCGGTGGAGAGGTACTTCCAGCCTCCATCGGCCAGCAGCACCACGATGCTGCCACCGTCCATCTCGGCGGCCACTCGCAGGGCCACGTGCACCGCGGCACCGCACGAGAGCCCGGCAAAGATGCCCTCGGTCCGCATCAGCCGTCGCAGGCCGATGAGCGCGTCGCGGTTGCTGACCAGGAAGCGGTCGTCCAGCACCGACTCATCGAGGATCGGGGGCACGAAGCCCTAGTCCAGGGAGCGGAGACCCTGCACCTGCTCTCCCGGGCAGGGGCTCCGCGGCCACCACCCGCACGCGGGGTCGCTCCCGCTTCAGGTAGCGGCCCACGCCGGTGAGGGTGCCGCCGGTGCCGAGCCCGGCCACGAAGACGTCGACCTCCGGCACCGCCGCCAGGATCTCGGGGCCGGTTCCCTCCTCGTGGGCGCGCGGATTGGCCTCGTTGCCGTACTGGTACGGCATGAACAGGGTCGGGTCCTCCGATGCCAGGCGCTCCGCGAGCCGGATGGCGCCGTTCGAGCCCTCCGCGCCCGGCGAGTAGACGATTTCCGCCCCGTACAGGCGCAGCAGCTGCGAGCGCTCCTCGGTGGTGTTGTCCGGCATCACGATCCGCACGGGGTGGCCGAGCAGCGCCCCGATCATCGCCAGGCTGATGCCGGTGTTGCCGCTGGAAGGCTCCAGGATAGTCTGGCCCGGGCCGCAGCGCGCCGCTCGCTCGGGCCTCGTCGATCATGGCCCGCGCGACCCGGTCCTTCACCGAGCCCGACGGATTGGCGCCCTCCAGCTTGGCGAAGATGCGCACGCCCGAGCCCTCCGCCATGCGGCGGAGCGCTACCATGGGCGTGCCGCTGATGGCCGCGACACCAGGTCCGGGCAAGGGTGCGAACCGGCGATCGCGTCGCGGCGCTGGTCGTCTCGCTGAGCATGCGCCTGCTGCTGGTCAGCCCGCGGCCATGGCCGGCAGCAGGATGATCGTGGTCGTCAAGCACGCACCGTCGTGTCGAGCCCGTCGCGGGAGCGAATGTCTCGATCGTCTACGTACACGTTGACGAAGCGCACAGCGGCCGTCTTGGGTCAGCGGTCGCGCAGGGCGGGGTAGCGCGGCGAACAGCTCGTCGAGCATCTTGGACATGTGGACCCGCACGCCGCCGCACCGAGCGCTGCTTGGCCACGCCCTCGCGCAGCACTGGGCGGATGCGGACGCGTCGATGCCGGACTTCTGCGGCGGCCGTGGGGCGGTCTCCGAGCTGACGGCCCAGGGCCGATCTCGCCGCATGCCCGGCAGGCGCCCGCGCCAGACGCGGACCTTGTCCGCTGCTCTCCGTCAAACATGGCAGCCGCCGGCCAGCGTCTCGCCACGCCGAGCACCAGCTCTGAAGACCTTGTTCGCCTGCAGCATGCCGGCGACGCCGGCGAGCATGCGAGAGCACGCCCGCAACGCGCAGGCGGGCGCGAGCTTCCTCGGAGGCTGGGTCGGATACATGCAGCGGGTAGCAGGCCCCCCCCTCGGGACGGAGGTGATGGGGCCGCCCGTTCCAGCGGTACTCGAGCCGTGGACCACCGGCTTGCCCGAGCCGACGGCGGCGTCGGTGAGGACGTAGCGCTATCGAAGTCGTCGGTCCCGTCCACGACGCGTCCTAGCCGGCGATCAGCCGCTCCACGTTCCCGCCGACAGGCGCTCGCGGTGCTCCACGACGTCCGTCTCCGGATCCAGGCGTTTAGCCCGACGCGGGCTGGACGCCGTCTTGGTCTGGCCGATGGGTCGACGATCTGCAGCATCTGTCCGTCGGGTTCGACTCGTCGACCACATCGTCGTCGACCAGGCCCATGGTGCCGATCTCCGACGCCGCCAGGTAGAGCGCCACCGGCGAGCCCAGCCCGCCAGCGCCGATCAGCAGCACCTTCGAGTCGAGCAGCCTGCGCTGGCCTTCCGCCCGATCTCCGGGATGAGCGTCTGGCGCGAGTAGCGGCGCTGCCTGCGACGGCTGAGGAGCGGCGCCGGAGCCTACGAGGGCCGCCGAGCCGCGGCCAATGTCGACGAGCCCACCATGTTGACCAGGTCGCGGTAGCCCTGCTGCGCCAGGAAGGCGCCGCTCGACCCAGCGCGCGCCGGAGTGGCAGTGCAGCAGGATCGGCGCGTCGAGGTCCGCAGCTCGGCGGCGAAGCGCGCGGGCAGCTGGGACAGCGGGATCAGGGTTGCGCCGGCCACGTGCCCGGCGTTCCACTCGTGCTGCTCGCGCACGTCGACCACGCGTGGCCCTGCCGGGCCAGCTCGGATCGCCTCGGCCGTGGAGACCTGGCGTACGCGGGGACTGGGAGCTGTTCATGACGGTTGGAGTTCCTCGTGGGAGTCCGGGGCGCGGCCCCGGCATCGGTCTGGCGGTTGTCGGGCCTGGAGGAAGGCGCTCAGCCCGTACAGCGCCCGGTGGACTGCAGGCAGGAGACCCTGCGGCCGATGAAGGAGCGGCTAATACCGCCGCCTCTGCCGCTTCCGGCCAGGCGACCTCGCCGCCGTGCACGGCACCTGCAGCACCTTGTACGAGAGGAGCGCGCACTTCAGCCGCGCAGGCCCGATCGGCACCCCCAGCTCGTCGAGCAGCTCCTTCGGATCCATCGCCTGATCTCGTCGAGCGACTTGCCACGGAGCTCGTCGGTCAGGATCGAGGCCGACGCCTGGCTGATGGCGCAGCCGCGACCGTCGAAGGCCACGTCGGCGATGTGCTGCTTCTCGTCGTCGAGGACGCAGCGTCATGCTCATCTCGTCGCCGCAGGTCGGATTCGAATCGGCGAAGTGCATGTCGTGCGGGTCGAGCGCGCCCTTGTTGTGCGGGTTGCGGTAGTGCTCGAGGATGAAGTCGCGGGTACAGGTTGTCCATCGTCAGCCCTGCCCGCCGAAGATCTGCTGCACCGCGCGGACAGCCCCGCCGAGCGCCTCCACGTCGTCGAGGTCGTTGTAGACGTAGAAGCTGGCACGGGTGGTGGCCGGCACGTCGTAGCGGAGCATGACCGGCTGCGCGCAGTGGTGACCGGCACGCACGGCGACTCCTTCGTGATCGAAGATCGTCGCGACGTCGTGCGGATGCGCCTCGTCCAGCACGAAGCTGATCACCCCCGCGTGGATCTCGGGATCGTCGGGGCCGAGGCGGCGGACGCCGGGGATCGCCCCCAGGGCCTGCCACGCATGCTCGAACAGGAAGCGTTCGTGCTCGCGAACGCGGTCCATGCCCAGCCCGTTCAGGTAGTCGATCGCTGCGCCGAGGCCGATCGCCTCGGCGATGGCCGGCGTGCCGGCCTCGAACTTGGCGGGAACCGAGTTCCACTCGGCGCCCTCCAGCGTGACGCGCAGGATCATGCTGCCGCCGGTCATGAAGGGCGGCATGGCGTCGAGCAGCTCGCGACGGCCCCAGAGCGCCCCGATGCCCGACGGACCCAGCATCTTGTGCCCGGAGAGCACCAGGAAGTCGCAGCCGATCTGCTGGACGTCGACCGGCATGTGTGGGGCGGACTGCGCCGCGTCGACCAGAACCAGAACGCCGGCCTCGTGGGCGAGTCGGGTGATCTCGTCGACCGGGTTGATGGTTCCCAGTGCGTTGCTGACCTGCGCCACGGCCAGCAGCTTCGGTCCCTGGGAGAGCTTGTCGCGCAGGTCATCCATGTCCAGCAGCCCGTCGTCGGTGATCGCGACGTACTCCAGGCGAGCGCCGACTTCGCGGCACAGCTGCTGCCACGGCACGATGTTGGCGTGGTGCTCCAGCTGGGTAGTCACCACGAGGTCGCCGGCCGCAACGTTGGTCCGGCCCCAGCTGTAGGCGACGAGGTTGATCGCCTCGGTCGCGTTGCGGACGAAGACGACCTCGCGCTCGCTGGTTGCCCCGATGAAGGCCGCCACCTTGCGGCGCGCCCCCTCGAAGCGGTTGGTGGCGTCCTCGCTCAGCTCGTAGATGCCGCGGTGCACGTTGGCGTAGTGGTGGGCGTAGGTGTCGGCCACCGCATCGATCACGCTGCGTGGCTTGGGCGCACTCGCCGCCGCATCCAGGAAGACGAGCCGCTTGCCGTTGGCGGTCGGGTTCTCGAAGACCGGGAAGTCGGCGCGCAGCGCCGCCCCGGAGAAGCCCCCGGGGACGTTGGCGCGGACTGCGGGCTCGACTGCCATCGGTCTAGTTCAGACGTGCTCCGCCACGGGCTCGGCTGACGCGTCCGCCTCGTCGGACGTGCCCTCCGGAAGGCCGACCTGGTCGCGGACCCAGTCGTAGCCGTTCGCCTCCAGCTGGTGCGAGAGCTCCTCGCCGCCGGACATCACGACGCGGCCGTTCAGGAGCACGTGCACGAACTGCGGCTTCACGTAGTTCAGCATGCGCTGGTAGTGCGTGATCATCAGCACTCCCATCTCCGGCGAGAGGGTCGCGTTGATGCCCTCGGCCACGTTGCGCAGCGCATCGATGTCGAGGCCGGAGTCGGTCTCGTCCAGGATCGCCATCTTCGGAGCGATGATGGCCATCTGGAGCATCTCCAGGCGCTTCTTCTCGCCGCCCGAGAACCCGTCGTTCACGTAGCGGGTGGAAAGCCGGATCCATGTGGAGGAGCCGCATCTTCTCCTCGAGGAGCTTGCGGAACTTCGCCAGCGGGATGCCGGTGTACTTCGGCACGCCACCGCCCGACTGCTCCTCCGCCTCGCGCTTCGGGTGGTGCACCGCGTTGTAGATGTTGCGCAGGAAGCTGGCGACGGTGACGCCCGGGATCGCGCTCGGGTACTGGAACGCCAGGAAGAGCCCGGCGCGGGCCCGCTTGTCGGGGGCCATCGTCAGCAGGTTCTCGCCGCGCCAGGTGACCGTGCCGGCGTCGACCCGGTAGTCGGGGTGGCCCATCAGCGTGTAGGCGAGGCTGGTCTTGCCGGACCCGTTGGGGCCCATCAAGGCGTGGACCTCGCCCTGCTTCACTGAGAGGTCCAGGCCCTTCAGGATCTTCTTTCCGGCAATGCTGACCTGCAGGCCGCGGATCTCGAGCTCGTCGGTCATGTGCGTCGTCATCTGCTCCTAAGCGTCTATCGCGTGGCCGCGGCCGGGCCCGGCGTGGGACCGCCGGCCGCGCTGGTTGTCATCTGCTCGTGCTGCAGGGCGCGGCGCCGCCGCACCTGCATCGGGTATGGCGGGCCGCCGGCCGCGGCGGCCACCTCCGCAAGGGTGGTGGCGGAGAGCGTGTCCTCGAGCGACGTGTGGACACGCTGGAAGACCTCGTGGACGCTGCAGTCCTGCGGCCGATCGCAGACCTCGAGGTTGTCGACCCCGGCGCACGGCATCTCGAGCAGCGGGCCGTCCAGGGCGCGCACGGCCTCGACCAGCCTCACCGAGACCGCCGGCCGGGCGAGGGCGTAGCCGCCGGCCTTGCCGCGCGTGGCGGTGACCAGCCCGGCTCGCCGCAGGTCGCGGACCAGCTGCTCCAGGTACGCGTGTGGCAGCTTCTCCGCCCGCGCCACGACGGCCAGCGACTGCGGCCCCTCCCCCTCGGCGCGCGCCAGCGCCACCAGGACGCGGATGCCGTACTCGGCGCGGGTCGAGAGCTTCATGGCAGCTCCACCACCACCGCCCCGTCCTCGACGCGAACCTCGTAGGCCTCCACGGGTCGGACGGGGGGCAGCGAGAGGACGCGTCCGGTGAAGAGGTCGAAGCGGCCGCCGTGTCGGGGACACTCCACCGCCGACTCGTCCAGCTCGCCTTCGCCCAGCACCCCGCCGTCGTGGGTGCACACGTTGTCGATGGCACCCCACTGACCGTCCTCGGTCAGGCCCACGCAGACCGACCGGCCGTCGACCTCGACGACGCGGACGGTGCCCGGCGTGAAGGTCGAGGCCTCCAGGCCGGTGAGGAAGCCGGAGGTGGCGCTCACCACCCCACCTCTTCGCTCTCGCCGATGCGCGGGGCGAGCGCGGCGAGCACCCGATCGCGGATCAGCTCGGTGTGGATCTGGGCCAGCACCTGCTCGAAGAAGCCGCGCACGATCATCCGCTCGGCCTCATCCTCCGAGAGACCGCGCGACTGCGCGTAGAAGCGCTGCACAGGATCGATGGCGCCGGCAGTTGCCCCGTGGCCGCAGCGCAGGATGTCGTTCGTCTCAATCTCCAGCACCGGGATCGGCTCGGCACCGGCGTGCGGGCTGAGCAGGAGGTTGCGGCACTCCTGGTAGCTGCTCGTTGCCTTTGCCTGGTGCTCCACCCGGGTCACCCCGTAGAAGGCAGCGCGTGCCTCGTCATAGAGCGCCGAGAGGTAGAGCAGGTCCGAGGTGGTGTGTGAACCGATGAGGTCGGCCGCCGTCGATACCGTCCATGTGCTGCTCTCCCCGCCCGCGGCCAGCAGGCCGAGCAGGCGGGAGGTGCCGCCGTCGCCCGTCATGCGAACGTCGAGGCCCACCTTGGTGACCGATGAGCCGACCTCTGCGTTGAGCGTCGTGACGTCCGCGTCCTGCCCGACCTCGACGCGCTTCGCCCCGATGTTCCAGGCTCCGTCGCCCAGCTGCTGCAGGTTCCCGTACCGCACCCTGGCGCCGCGCGGGCCACCAGGTCGACCACGCCGCCGACCAGCTGCGGCTCCCGTCCGGCGAGGCCGTCTGCTCGAGCAGCGTCACGCTGCTGTCGACCCCGCGCCACCACCAGGGTCACCGGAACCAGGCCACTCCCCCTCGGGCAGCTGCGCGCTCGCGACGAGGGGCCGATCCACGCTCGACGCCGTCGGGAACGTAGAGAACGTCCCCCGGTCCAGGCCGCATGGGCCATCGCCCAGAAGTGGGCGTGGGTGGGGGTCGTCTCGCGCTGGCCGAGCCACTTCCGAACGAGATCCGGGTGCGACTCGACGGCGTCGCGCAGGTCGGCGAAGACGACGCCGCGCTGCGTGGAGCTCCTCGTCGAGCTCGCAGCGGACCCGCGGGGCATCGACCAGCAGTGTCGCGCCTCGCGCGGCAGCTCGGTCAGCGACGTGCGGCGCCACTCCTCCTCCTGGCCGGTGGGCGGCGGCGTCGCCTCGACGCGCTGCCACCAGGTGGCCCGCAGCTGGCGCAGCCAGTCGGGCTCGCCCAGGCGATCGGAGATGGCGGAGATGGCACCGGCGTCAAGCGCCGCGACGGCGGGGGCCGTCGCGGCATCGGTCTTCAGCGTCATCGGGCTAGCCGACCGCGCCTTCCATCTGGAGCTGGATGAGGCGGTTCATCTCGACCGCGTACTCCATCGGCAGCTCCTTGACGATCGGTTCGATGAAGCCGTTCACGATCATGGCGCTCGCCTCCGCCTCCGACAGCCCGCGGCTCATGAGGTAGAAGAGCTGCTCCGAGCCGACCTTGGAGACGGTCGCCTCGTGCCCGATGGTGACGTCCTCCTCGTCGATCTCCATGTACGGGTACGTGTCGGAGCGCGCCTCGTCGTCGAGCATCAGCGCGTCGCAGCGAACCGTTGACTTCGATCGGGCGCAGCCGGGAAGACCTTGACCAGGCCACGGTAGGAGGTGCGGCCGGTGCCCTTGCTGATCGACTTGGAGGTGATCAGGCTGGTCGTGTTCGGCGCGGCGTGGATCACCTTGCCGCGGCGTCCTGGTGCTGGTCGTCGCCGGCGAAGGCGATGGAGAGCACCTCGCCGTGGGCCCGCTCGCCCATCAGGTAGATGGACGGGTACTTCATGGTCAGGCGCGACCCCAGGTTGCCGTCCACCCACTCCATCACCGCGTCCTCGTACGCGACCGCGCGCTTGGTCACGAGGTTGTAGACGTTGTGGCTCCAGTTCTGGATGGTCGTGTAGCGGACCCGCGCGCCCTTCTTGACGATGATCTCCACCACCGCGCTGTGCAGGCTGGCGGTGCTGTAGGTCGGGGCGGTTCAGCCCTCGACGTAGTGCACGCTCGAACCCTCGTCGGCGATGATCAGCGTCCGCTCGAACTGGCCCATGTTCTCGGTGTTGATGCGGAAGTAGGCCTGCAGCGGCAGGTCGACGTGGACGCCCTTCGGCACGTAGATGAAGCTGCCCCCGCTCCAGACGGCGGTGTTCAGCGCGGCCAGCTGTTGTCGTTGGCGGGGATGACGGTTCCGAAGTACTTCTTGAAGATCTCCGGGAGCTCTTTGAGGCCCTGGTCGGTGCCCAGGAAGACGACGCCCTGCGCCTCGAGCTCCGACCGGATGTTGTGGTACACGACCTCTGAGTCGTACTGCCCGCCGACCCCGGCGAGGTACTTCTTCTCCGCCTCGGGAATGCCCAGCCGGTCGTAGGTGCGCCGGATGTAGTCGGGCACGTCGTCCCAGCTCTGCGCCGACTTCCCGGTACCCGTGACGTAGTAGTAGATGTCCTGGAAATCGATCCCCGTCATGTCCCCGCCCCAGTTCGGGCAGCGGACGCGATTCGAAGTGCCGGTAGGCCTTGAGGCGCAGGCTCGTCATCCACTCCGGCTCGTCCTTGATGCGGCTGATCTCCGCCACCACCTCGGCGTCGACCCCTCAAGACGGGCAGGGGCTGTTCGGCGTCGTGCCAGCCGTACTTGTAGCTATCGGGGATCTGCTTCAGGGCCGCATTCGGAATCGCCATCGTTCCTCGCTTCAGGCTCGCGTCGGGAGCGCCGCCAGTCAATCCTGACTGCACGGGTCGGTTTTGGCAGCCCGATGATCCGCAACGGAGTGTCGCGGTCAACTCCGGCAGGGCCGGCACCGGGCCGTCGCCGGGCCGTCGCCATACGTTCACGAGCCGAGCGCCAACCCGGTTTCCGCCACTCCTTCATCGCCATGCGACCGGATGGCGAGCGTTAGCCAGGTTAACGATGCCGCTGCGCTCGCGCGACGGCGCCCCGAGCACGCGGAGAGATCAGCCATCTGCCAAGCGCTCGCCCAACGAGCGCTTGGCAGCCGATCGAAGGCGGAAGGCGAGATAACGCTCCCCTGGCGGACGTTTGGCAACCGCTGCTATGCGGCGTCAGCTCGGGGGCAGAGCGCGCCGGTAGCGAACCTCCTCGAACTCGGTCCCGCCAATGATCCGGCGTCGGACCACGCCGTCGGCCTGCCAACCGGCACGCTCGTAGATGGCGCGGGGCCGATGGTTCTCGGTGGCTGTCCACAGGCTGGCATCGTCGAAGCCCGCGTTCCGCAGCGCATCGATCGCAGCGGCCATCAGGGCGCGGCCGGCGCCACGGCCCCATGCGTCGGGATCCAGATAGAGGCCGTCGAGCTCCCCGGTAGAGGGAGCGGCATCGGCGTCGTCCGATGGACGGGTGATGGCAAAGCCGGCCACCGCCCCATCGAGCTCGGCCACCAGGGCGCCTGTGCGGGGACCCGGCGCTCGGACGGCATCCGTCCAGCGCTCCGGCATGCCGAGGCTCCGCAGCACCTCGAGCGGGAGGATGTGCTGCCACGCGGCCACTCCGGCCCGTTGCTTCAGAACCAGCATCGCCGCGAGGTCGCGCACCGTCGCTCGCCGCACCCGCGGTCGCTCACGCCGGGTGCGCGGCCCCGAGCTCGACGCGGAGCTGCGCCGGCGAGATCTGCTCCGCGAGCAGTCGCCAGAAGCCCGTCGTCTGCCCCACGACCTGCAGCCAGCTGCGGATCAGCCGCGCTCCCTCGGTGTACGTGAAGGGGTAGGTCCGATAGAGCGGATGGAGCAGGCCCCGGAAGGCGTGGTCGAGCCGCTGCTCGTCGAGGGCGGACATGTCCCGCGCCCAGGCGCGCACCTCCTCGAGCGGCCGCCCCTCGTGGTGCAGCAGGATGGCGGCGTTGCCCATGACCGGTTCGAGCTGCTTGACCGCCACCAGGAGCTCGACGGCGCGCGCCCAGTCACCGTCGATGCCAGCCTCCCGACCGATGCGCGCCAGCTCGCCCTCGAGCTCACGGTTGGTCATCACCACCTCGCGCGCGACATCGGCCTGGCCCTCGGCCAACATTGCCTCGGGGGTGTTCATGGTCCGCATGGTCGCCTCCGCCACGCCTCGTCGGACGAGCGTCTGCTCCTTGATCGCATGCTCCGCGTGGTGGCCCGGATAGGCCTCGTGGGAGGCAAGGTAGGCGGCGCCGGGCACCTCCACCGGCAGGTCGAGATTCACGACGATGCGTGTGCGGCCCTGGCCGGTGAACCTGGCCTCCGCGCCCCACGGCTTGTCGCGGGTCTCGTCCCAGTCGATCCCCTCGTTGGCGGGCAGCTCGAAATCACGGCTGGTGAGCGCCCGGAACCGTTCGGCCGACGAACGAATGGCGCCCAGCACGCGCTCCGCCGGGAGGCGCAGCGTTTCGCGCTCGGCCTGCAGCCGCTCCGCGAGGTCGCCGGTTCCGGGCAGCGCCGCGTCCAACCGGCGGCGCGCCTCCCGCAGCTCGGCCTCTGGAACCGCGGCGATCGGGACGCCGTACAGCTGCTCGACGAGGTCCAGGTAGGCGATCTCCTCGCCGCCGGCGCGCCGAGCCTGGACGGCGATCGAGCGCAGCTGGCCGTCCATCCAGCGGCCGCGACGCTGCTGCGCCTCGTCGCCGGCGAGCAGCTCGCTCGCCAGGACCCGCAGCGACATCGCCTCGTCATGGAGCTCGGCGGCGATCGGCTCCGGCTCGCCGGTCACCACCTCGCGCAGGTCCTCCGGGCCGTTGTAGCTGTCCACGAAATCGGGAGCGACGCGCTCGAGGCGGAGGCAGAGGAGGATGTAGCGTCGCGCGAGCTCGTCCATCGGTGCATATGCTAGCGCGGACCGATTGACACCCTGTCGAGTGAGCGGGTACCGTCCCTTCACCGACCAGCCCGCAGGTGAAAGGAGCGCGAAGCGATGACCACCGTTCCGCACGCGCGCCCTCGCCTGTCCGAGGCCCCCGCTCGCCGCTGAGACAGCTGAGCAGCAGAGCCCCTGACCCCGGCTCGCACAGGGCGCGCTCCACCCGCCCAGATCCAGACCTTCCGAGTGGAGATGCAACCTTGCCTTCCGCACCCCCGGCTGCGGCCACGGCCTCAGTCCCAGATACCCTCTGGGGCGTGATCCTGCGCGCGCGCAGCGGCTTCTACACCGTCAGGACCGATGACGGCCGCGACATCGAGTGCCGCCTCCGCGGTCGCGTGAAGAAAGAGCGGCAGAACAGCGACCTGGCCGTGATCGGCGACAGGGTCCGCATCGGCCTGCTCGACGAGACGAACGGCATGATCGAAGAGGTCGAGCCACGGCGCAGCCGGTTCAGCCGACGCCAGCCGGGCCCGCGGGGCAGCTGGAAGGAGGACATGCTGGTGGCCAACGTCGACCAGGTCCTCGTCGTCTTCGCCTGCGCCAACCCGATGCCGCACCTGCGCATGCTCGACCGCTTCCTGGTGGTCGCCGAGCACAACGAGGTTCCCGCCGTGGTGGTGGCCAACAAGGTGGACCTGGTCGGCCTGGAGAAGGCGCGGCAGATCTTCGGGCTCTACGAACGCATCGGCTACCCCGTGCACTACGTTTCCGCACGCGAGGGGATCGGCGTGGAGTCGCTGGCGGATCGCCTGAGCGCTGGGACGAGCGTGGTGACCGGTCCCTCGGGCGTCGGAAAGTCGACGCTGCTCAATGCCATCCAGCCCGGCCTGCATATCGATACCGGCGAAGTGAGTGGATCGGTGCACAAGGGGCGGCACACGACGACGATGGCGGAGCTGCATCCGATCGCCGGAGGCAGGGGCGGCTACGTAGCCGACACTCCGGGCCTGCGAGAGCTGGGCCTGTGGCAGATCCCGCCGCAGGAGCTGGCGTGGAGCTTCCCGGAGTTCGGGCCGTACCTGGGTCGCTGCGCCTTCAACGACTGCCGCCACCTGGAGGAGCCGCGCTGCGCCGTACTCGCGGCGGTCGAGGCAGGCGCGATCCCCGCGGAGCGACACGACTCCTATCGTCGGCTCCTCCTGAACGACGATTGACGCTGCGACGGCATCGGCCTTTCAATCCGCCGGCGGGACCGGGTATCCTGCCCGCACCCTGAGGAGAAGTGGCGTGGCCAAGGACGAGAAGCTCGAACTGTTGCATCGGATCCCGCTTTTCAGCGCCTTTGGCGGCAAGCAGCTGCGCCGGCTCGGCGAGCTGGCCGACGAGGTGGACGTGCCGGCCGCTAAGGTGCTGATGCGCCAGGGCGAGACCGGGTCGGACATGATGATCCTGGTCCGCGGCCGGGTCTCGGTCGATCGCGACGGCGAGCGCCTCAACACCCTCGGCGCCGGCGACTTCTTCGGCGAGATCGCGCTCGTCGACGGCGGGCCGCGCACCGCGACCGTCACCACCGAGGAGCCGAGCAAGCTGCTGGTCGTCACGCACCGCGACTTCCACGCGCTGATGGACGAGTTCCCGGAGGTCGCGCAGCAGGTGATGAACGCGCTGGCGAACCGGATCCGACACCTCGAGCCGGAGGCCGCGCACTAGGAGTCGGGCAGCAGCTCTCCTCGCGCGAGCAGCAGCATCGCGCTCGCCGCGTCGGTCGCGTACAGCACCGCCCGCTCCACGTCGACGTTGTCCGGCGTATCGCAGGCCAGGTGGTAGCAGGCGTCCATCGGCTCGTCCGCCCGCCCTCCATAGGCCGAGGCCTGCGCCGATGTCTTCACCTCGGTCGCCCCCGAGAAGATGCCGCCGGTCGGGATCCCGGCCTGCTCGAAGAAGTAGTGGTCCGACCCACCGCCCAGGTCCTCGAACTCGGCCCCGTTGCCGTTGGCCTCCAGCCAGCCGGCCAGGAAGTCGCCGATCGCCTTCGAGCCGGGCGCGGCAGCGGCATCGCGGTAGACGAAGGGGACGCCATTCGGCGAGCCGAGCATGTCCAGGTTGAGGTAGGCGGCGATCGCCCGCCGCTCGCTGGAGTTGAGGCCCTGGACGTAGCTGCCCGAACCGTAGAGGCCAAGCTCTTCCCCGGCCCACAGGGCGAAGCGCAGCGTCGCCGGATGCTCGCTGCCGGCCAGCAGCCGGGCGATCTCCAGCACGGCAGCGGTCCCCGACCCGTTGTCGTTGATGCCAGGTCCGTCGTGTACCGAGTCGAGGTGCGCACCCATCATCACCACCCGGCCGGAGCACCCGTCCAGTCGGCAATGACGTTGCGTACCGTGGCCTGCTCGATCTCCGTCCGGACGGCGACGCGCACCTCCCTCCCGGCATCGGCTGCGTCGGTGAGCGCGTCGCCGACGGCCCCGGCGGCGGAGATGACCGGGATCCGGATCTGGTCCGGGCGGATCAGCGTGGGGCGCAGGACCTCGCCCGCCTGGCGGTCGCGGTAGGCGACGACGAGGGCCACGGCGCCAGCCTCCTGCGCCAGGATCGCCTCGTCGCGGCGGTAGCAATGGCCCGGTGGGGTCAGCGCGATGGCGCCGGGCGGGAATTGGGCCCAGTCATCGGCGTGCAGCCCTGCTTGCCCTCGCCGCCGGTCGAGCCGGGGTAGCCGACGGTCGCGACCTTCGCCGTCACGGCGCCGCTCGCCGAGAAGATCATCGCCTTGAACTCCTCCGGGGCGGCGAACGCCGTGCCGCCGTCCTGGACCTCGATCGTCGAACCCGGCAGCTCCGCGAAGGTCGGCATCGGGAAGGTGGGCGTGGTCACGTGGTAGCCGAACGACTGCAGCTGGGTGATCGCGTACTCGACCGATGCCTCGTAGCCGGGCGTGCCGACGGTGCGCACGCCGTCGTTCTCGTCCGCGATCCGCTGCAGCTCGTCCAGGTGCTGACGATAGGCGTCGGCGGCGATATCGCCGGGCAGCTCGACCTCGGGGAGAGGAGGGCTGGAGGCGGCGGGGGCCGCCCCCGATGTGCTCGCGGACGACGAGGTGGTGGCGCTGGGCGCGGTCTGACCGCAGGCGGCAATCAGCAGCACGGTTGCGCACAGAGCGGCCAGGGCGGCCCGCGGGGCGCCCGGGGCGCGCGGCATCGGCTGGGGAGGAGTCATCTCCTGATGACTACGCGTTCCGGCGTGCGAAGGTTCGCCGCCTCCTTGGCGAGCGCGATGGGCCGCGCTAGAATGCGCCTCGCCGGCGGGAGTAACTCAGTTGGCAGAGTGCCACCTTCCCAAGGTGGATGTCGCGGGTTCGAACCCCGTCTCCCGCTCCACTCCCCCAGACTTGCAGATCTATCGATCCGGAGGTGACGCCGGGCCGTGCCGGCCAGGGACGTGGAGGTCGTCGAGTGAGCCGCTCACCACCCGTCCACCGCGGACGACGGCCAGGGCACGACCATCAGCCAGGATGGCGAGGTCCGCCGGTCCGCCAGCTTCGAGGGCCCGCCCGCTCTCGGCCGGCATGACCGTCGCGCCAGCGAGATCGACGATATGCGAGTCGCCGCGCGAGATGGCACGCACCTCCTCGTCGCCGCCGATGGCCAGGATCGTGTCGGCTGCCCAGGCGATGGCGGTCGCTTCCGGGTCGCCACCGCTCCGCACCACGCGGCCGCCGACGAGGAGCGTGTACTCGTGGGTCACGCCCCATTATCCGTCGCCTTCGACTAGCCTTCCCCGATCGGGGGAGGCAGGCACCATCAAGCCAAGGAGGACCGATGAGCTCCCGCGTCGACCAGCTGGACGAGATCGTCCGCGCCCACGACCTCAACGCCCACCCCTTCTACCAGGCCTGGCGCGCCGGCACGCTACCGGTCGAGCGGCTCGCCGACTACGCCGCGGAGTGGGCGCCCTTCATCTCCGCGCTGGACCAGGGCTGGGACCGTATCGGCCTGGCTGACTATGCCGCCGAGGAGCGGGAGCACGACGAGCTCTGGTCGCGCTTCCGTGCGGCGCTGGGCGCCGGCGCAGGCGGCGAGATGCATCGGCCCCAGAGCCGGACGCTGCTGGCGGTCGGCGAGAACGCCTTCACATCGGTCCCTGAGGCGCTGGGTGCCCTCTACAGCTTCGAGGTCCAGCAGCCCGCCACCGCCCAGAGCAAGCTCGATGGGCTGCGCGAGCACTACGCCGGCATCGTCGGGCAGGCTCCGCAGGAGTACTTCCGCGTGCACGCCGTGGAGACCGATGAGCCGGCCATGCTCGCCGAACGTATCGATCAGCTCAGCGATGGCGAGTTCCAGCGCGCCCGGACGGCCTGCGCCATCTTCAGCGCCGCTGCCTGGGGCGCGCTCGACGGGGTCTTCTACGCGGACGACTGATCAGCTGGTCGCAACCTCCTCGCCCAGCACCTCGCGCATGCGCTCCGCGGTGTAGGAGGGACCCTCCTCGCGGGTCAGCTGGCCAAGGACGTCGATCGGCACCTCGTCCAGGATGGCGCCATTGGGATTGAAGAGCCGATGCTCGTCGACCGCCAGCCCGAACGCGGCACCCTCCTTGCACGGCGTGGTACAGGTTGCGCGGCTTCACCGAATCGCCGACGTTGATGCACGTTCACGCCCGCCGCCCGCAGCTCCTCGAAGAGCTCCGTGACCGGTCGGGTGTGGCACGTGACGATGTCGTCGACTTGACGGTCGAGAAGGTGAATCCGCTGTCGCGGAGGACCACCTCGCCCTCGCGGATCTCGGCCACGGTCGTGCTCGTCAGGACGCGTACGGGGTGCTTGAACGCCTTCGAGTGCAGCACCTCCGCGTCGCCCTGCGCGAAGCGCTTGCGCAGCACGTACATGTGGATGACCTCGACATCGGCAGCGAACTCGCGGTTCTCGGTGACGATGGTCACTTCCTTGCCGATGCTGCCCAGGAAGGCAGCCGTGTCGGCCGCGGCGTAGCTGTCGCCCCAGAGCAGGACCCGCTGGCCGAGCTTCCGCATCTTGCGACCGCCCGGATGGCACTCGCAGGCGACCTTGGGGCAGGCCATCGACTCCTCGAAGGGGACGACGCGTGACGCGTCGCCGACGACCGGCGGCACGTAGGAGCGGGCGCCCGTGGCGTTGAGCACGACGTCGTAGCCGCCGCAGCTCCTCGAGCGTCGGTGCGTGGTTGAGCCGGAGCTCCACGTGGAGGTCGAGCAGCTGGTCGCGGATCCAGTCCAGGTACCAGCGCATCTTCTCCTTGCCGGGGACCATGCAGACGTACTTCATGGCGCCGCCCAGCTCGCCGGAGGCCTCGTACAGGGTGACGAGGTGCCCGCGCTCGGTGGCGATCCGCGCCGCCTCCATGCCGGCCGGGCCGCCGCCGACCACCGCCACGCGAACGGGCGTCTCCGAACGAGCTGCATCTCGGCGAACGCAGGGTTGCCGCAGGCGGGGTTGATGGAGCAGGCGATCTCCTTCTTGGCCATCAGCGACTCCTGCCAGCAGCCTCCCAGGCACGAGATGCACTTGCGGATGGAGCGCACCTTCCCGTACTTCGCCTTGACCGGCCAGTAGGGATCGGCCAGCAGCTGGCGGGCGAGGCCGACGAGATCGGTCTTCCCCTCGGCCAGGATCTGCTCGCAGTACTCGGGATCGCGCAGCGAGTGGCTGGTGATGACCGGGATCTTCACCGCGCCCTTCGTGGCCTCCGCCGCGTACGTGGCCCAGCCCTGCGGATACTGCATCGGGTCGAACCCGGCGCCCGGGCTCTCCTGCATGCCCTGGCTGATATCCAGCGCGGCCACGCCGGCCCGCTCCAGGACGCGTGCCGTCTCCAGCGCCTCCTCCATGCTGCGGCCGCCGGGGACCCACTCCTCGAACGAGTAGCGGACCAGCACCGGGAACGAGCGCCCGCACTTCTTCTGGATCGAGTCGATCACCGCCAGCGGGAAGCGCATCCGGTTCTCGAAGCTGCCGCCGAATCGATCGGTCCGCATGTTCAGGTACGGCGACATGAACTCGCTGAGCAGGTAGCCGTGGGCGGCGTGCAGCTCCACCGCGTCGAAGCCGGCCTGCTTGACCCGCCACGCTGCCTCGCTGAAGAGCTCCACCAGCTCCAGGATCTCGGCGATGGAGGCCTCGCGGATCGGCTTGCCCTTCTCCTCTGCGTTCTCGTAGATGATCTCGTGGCCGGCAGACCAGGGCAGCTTCAGGACGCGATCGCTGGCCCCCAGCGTGTTGTAGCGCGGGATGGCGCATTGCCGGCCGGGGTGCTGCAGCTGGACGGCGCACTTGGCGCCGTAGCGGTGCATGGCATCGGCAAGGCGTGCGAGGCCGGGGATGTAGTTGTCGCCGTCGGCCACCAGGCAGGTCACCGTGGGGCGGCCGGTCTTCATGTCCGGCGTCGTGGCTCCCACGATGATGAAGCCCGTTCCGCCCTTCGCGATCTCGGCGTGGTGGTGGATGTCGCGCTCGCTGACCTCGCCGTCGGCGTGCGAAGAGCTGATGTCGGTCGGCACGTGGACGATGCGGTTGGGGAGCTCGAGGCTGCCGAGCTGCAGCGGGCTGAACAGGTGCGGAAAGGCCATGGTGGGTCGCTCCTGGTGGCGGGAAGTTCTTGTCGACCTCCCGATGCTCCGCGGACGCCTGCCAGCTGACAACGTCCTTCCGTACCTGCCGGGCGGTCCGGATGGCCCTGTCGAGGCGGCTTCGGCACCCCCAGGGTCGGGACGTGCGAGCGTCAGCCGATGCCAGGATGCGCGAGCGATCCGGGCCGAGTGGGAGACCGGGCCGCGCGTCCGCGTGCGCGAGGCCACCGGCGAGGACGCGACGGAGGCAGGACGCATCTGCTACGAGGCGTTCGCCAGCCTGGCGGACCGGCACGGATTCGCGCACGACTTCCCGACGGTCGAGGCGGCGACCGCCCCGATCCGCTGGATGATCGGGCACCGCCGGGTTCTACGGAGTCGCGGCGGAGGCCGGCCGCCGCGTGGTCGGCAGCGCGTTCATGGACGAACGCGGCGCGATCTTCGGGATCGGGCCGGTCAGCGTCGACCCCGGCACACAGGACCGCCGCATCGGGCACCTGCTGATGGAGGCCATGATCGCCCGCGCTGCGGCGAAGCGGGCGCCGGGCGTCCGGCTGCTGCAGCTCGCCTACCACAATCGCTCGCTGGGCCTGTACGCGAAGCTGGGCATGGACGTGCGCGGCAGCTACGCGGCGATGTATGGCGATCCGATCCGCCTGGCGCTCCCGGGATACGCCGTCCGCGCCGCCACGCCCGACGAGCTGGACGCGTGCGACGCCCTCTGCCTGCGGGTTCACGGCCACGCGCGCACCGGCGAGGTCGCCGAGGCAATCGCCGCTGGCACGGCGCTGGTGGTCGAGCGCCTCGGCCGGATCACGGCCTACAGCACCGGGGTGAACTACTTCGCGCATTCGGTGGCGGAGACGAGCGACGACCTCCGCGCACTGATCGGCGCTGCTGACGACTACGGGACGCCCGGCTTCCTGGTGCCGCTGGCCGACGCGCAGCTCTTCCGCTGGTGCCTGCTCCACGGCCTGCGCGTCTTCTTCGTGCTCAACATGATGACGTTGGGGCTCTACCAGGAACCGCGCGGCGCCTTCATGCCCTCGGTCGGCTACTGACCACTCTCGCTTCTCGCCTCGTGCAGGTGACAGCCGCACCGATCGGGGCGTGGGGCGTCCCCATCACCTCCTGCGGCGCTGAGCCTGCACGGGAGCAGCAGGAGGCGCCGTTTCGGCCGTTCGTGTGGTCCTCATCTGTGGTGGGCGAAACCACGCGGCGCAACCCGCCTCCTCCACCTTGACCGATATGTGACCTCCGGCCCTGTTCGAACCTTCGTGCCCGCCGCGAGCATGGTGCCTTCTGCTGAAGGAGCCGATCTCGTGGCCGACCTCTCCACCGTTTTCACCGGGATCCGATTCGAGAACCCGTTCCTGCTCGCGTCGGCGCCACCGACCGAGTCCGAGTCCAACATCATGCGGGCCTACGAGGCTGGCTGGGCCGGCGTGGTCACCAAGACCATCGGCCTGCACCCGGTGGTCAACGTGCGCGGGCCGAAGACGAAGTTCGTGCGGTCGGACAACGGTGGGACGCGGCTCTCGATGGCAAAGCGGCCGGACTCGACCCTGCTCGCCTCGTGGAACTGGGAGCTCATCAGCGACAAGCCGCTCGAGTGGTGGATCCCGCGGCTGGAGGCGATCAAGAAGGCGTACCCGGACAAGGTGCTGGTGGCCTCGATCATGGCCGGCTCGGGCAGTGACAAGGAGCTCGACAACTGGCAGACGCTGACGCGCGGCGTGCAGGATGCGGGGGTCGACGCCATCGAGCTGAACTTCTCGTGCCCGCACATGGATCGCGTGGATATGGGTTCCAACATCGGCAAGGACAGCGTCCTCTGCTCCGTCTCGACGCAGGCGGTGAAGGCGGCGGCGCGCGTACCCGTCTGGGTCAAGCTCACCCCCGCCGGAGCCGACATCGCCGCAGAGGCCGGCGCGAGCTTCCTGGGTGGCGCCGATGCGATCTCGTCGTCGAACACCTTCCCGTCGCTGCCTCTCGTGGATCCGGCGACCGGCGAGTTCGAGGTCAACGTCGACGGCTACGTGGCGGCCGGGGGCCTTGGCGGCCCGGCGATCCTGCCGCAGTCGCTCGCCAACATGGCGGAGCTGACGCAGGCCTTCCCCGACCGGGAGTTCTCCGGCGTGGGCGGCATCTCAAGCTTCGACCAGGCGCTCAGCTACTTCATGCTCGGCTGCGGGACGGTCCAGGTCGCCACCGCGGCGATGCTCGACCACGCCATCGGTCCAAATGTGATCGCCAACCTGAAGGCAGGCATGACCGACTTCCTGGAGCGCAACGCCGAGCGGGGCTGGACCTCGCTGGAGGACTTCCGCGGCAACCTGCGAGGCAGGATCGTTCGGCACTCGGAGATCGCGCGGCCGGATCCCGCGGCGTACCGAGGCGGCTACGAGGAGGAAGAGGCAGAGGGGTACGCGCGCCAGCCGCTCGTCGTCTGACGCAGGGGCAGGCGGGCGGTCAGCGCGCTCGCACTCGGTTGTTGCGGGCGTTGTGCTCCAGCTCGGCGAGCCCCAGCGCCTCCAGCAGCGGGGGCAGGTACATCCCGAACCGTCCGCGGTAGCCCTTGCGCAGGCCGTACCAGCCGCCGACCGGGTTCTCGGCCGATCGACCCCAGGCCTCGACCGTCCCCGGCGCCGCATCCTTCTGCTCGTCCGCGGCACCGAGCGGCACCCAGTCGCCCTGCTGGCGCAGCCAGGCATGCAGGTCGTCTAGGAGCGCTACGGTAATCCATGGGGTCTACGCGGTGGGCAAGCGGTGGCCGGGGAACTTCTCCCGCTGAGGTGCGTCCTGCCCGTACCAAGCAACGTTGGAGACGCCCGATGCCATCGCAGATCTCGATCTCGCTGCCCATCCCCGGCGCCCGTGTCCGCTGGCTCGCCCTGGGACTGGCGGTGGGGCTGCTGGCCGCCGCCATCGCGGCACCGCTCTTCGGGCCGCGCACCTCCCTCGCGAACGATCCAGCCGGGTCCGGCGAGCACACCATCAGCGTGGGCGGCACCGGCCGCGTCCTCATCGACCCGGACATCGCGGACCTGCGCCTGGGCGTGGTGGTCGAGAAGCCGAGTGTCAAGGAGGCGCGCGAGGCGAACGCGGCCGCGATGCGCGGCGTGATCGACAGCCTGAGAAAGCTGGGAGTCGCCGAGCGGGATATCCAGACCTCCACGCTGTCGCTGCAGCCGGTCTACGACTACCGCAGCGATGGACAGCAGCCCCGGCTCATCGGCTACAACCTGACGAATGCGGTGGCGGTCACGATTCGCGATCTCGATAGGGTCGGCGAAGCCATCGACGCCGCGCTCGAGGCAGGCGCCACCACCCTGGACGGCGTCACCTTCCGCGTGGAGGACCAGGCGCGAGCCGAGAAGCAGGCACGCCAGGCCGCCATCGCCGAGGCGAAGGCCAAGGCCCAGACCCTGGCCGATGCGGCAGGAGTCTCGATCACCGGCGTCGCCTCAATCAGCGAGACCGTTTCGCCGGTCCCCTACCCTGTCTACTACGGCCGGGACGAGCTCGCCGCTGGCGAGACGACGCCGGTCGAGCCGGGCACCAACGAGGTGTCGGTTTCGGTCTCGGTGGTGTACGTCATCGGCTGAGGCTCGGGAGGTGCATCATGCCCCTCATGAGCGAAGGAACCCATCTCCTGGTCGTCGACGCGCCGACGGTGCGGCGCCTGCTCTCGATGCCTCGCTGCATCGAGGTCATGGAGCAGGCGCTGGCCGGCCTGGCTCGCGACGAGGCCGTGAACCCGTTGCGGTCGATCGTGGGCCTGCCGTACACGAGCAGCTGGCTGGCGGTGATGCCCGGGGCGCAGACCAAGCCGGCCACGTTCGGCGCGAAGGTGATCTCCATCTTCAACGAGAACCGGAAGGCCGGCTACGAGACCCACCAGGGACTGGTGCTCCTCTTCGAGGCCGAGCACGGGACGCCGGTGGCGCTGGTCGATGCCTCGGAGGTGACGGCGCTGCGGACAGCCGCGGTGAGTGGCGTGGCGACCGCGGTGCTTGCCCGCGCCGACGCGAACGACCTGGCCATCATCGGCTCCGGGACGCAGGCGCGGACACACCTGGAGGCGATGCTCGCGGTGCGACCCATCGACCGCGTCCGGGCCTGGAGCCCAACCCGGGAGCGGCTCGACGCCTTCGTGGCTGACGTGCGGAGGCACCATGACGTGCCAATCGAGGCGGCCCCGAGCCCCCAGGCGGCGGTGGAGGGCGCGTCGCTGATCTGCACGGTGAGCGGCGCAGTGGAGCCGGTGATCCGGGGCGAATGGCTGGCCCCCGGCGCGCACATCAACGCCGTGGGATCCGCGGTCCCCACCGCAAGGGAGCTGGATTCCGAGGCGGTCCGCCGTTCTCGGCTCTACGTCGACCGACGCGAGTCCGCGCTCAGCGAGGCGGGCGATCTGCTGCTCGCCATGCGCGACGGCGTGGTCACCGCCGACCACATCGTGGCGGAGCTGGGCGAGGTCCTCATCGGCGCGGCTGAGGGCCGCCGCTCGGACGACGAGATCACCCTCTTCAAGTCGCTCGGACTGGCGGTGGAAGACGTCGCCGCCGCGCAGGCGGTGGTGGAGGCGGCCCGCGGCGAAGGAGCGGGAGTGACGGTCCGGCTGGGCTGACGCTCAGCTCGGCGCGACCCGCACGGCCGATTGGCCCGCCGGGAATCAGTCCCGGCGGTGGTGCGCCAGGGCCAGGATGCCAACGGGCTCGCCGCTGGCATCGTCTCGCTCGACGAAGTCGTCGCCGAGCTGCCGGATACGACGGCGCAGCTCCTCCAGGTCATCGGGCCGGAGGCGCACCCCGAGCCGGAGGCTGGAGATGGTCGCTTCGTCGCCGTAGTCCAGGATCTCCTCCCGAACCGCGTCGATCACGGAGACGAGATGGTCTGCGCTGGGCGCCATGCGAACCTGCCACGACTTCCCGGTGGAGCGGTATGGTCGTTCGGTCGTCCCCCGCGCCCCGCGCCGCGCGGTCTGGGGCGCCAGGAAGCCGCCTCGCACCAGCGTCCGGACGTGGTGCAGCACCGTGCCCGGGTCGCGGTCGAGCCGCTCGGCGAGCTCCTTGTTGGTCAGCGCCTGGTTCAGGGTGAGCCGCAGGATGCGCAGACGCAGCGGGTGCGCGAGCGCGCGCATCTCCGCCGGGGTGGCGTCCCGCATCGGCTCCGGCTCAGTGATGGACTTTTCTCCACTGGTGGGGTAGTCTCCACCGTATTATGCGACAAGCCACGCTGCTGCTGCTGGCCCTTGCGCTCGGGGCGTGCTCCGGGACAGGCGTCTCGCCCTCGGTCTCGCCGGCGTCATCTGCCTCGCCGATACCGTCGGGCGACCCGTCCTTCCCCGCCGATGTGCTGGACGCCGACGTCCTCACCGCCTACGACCAGGCGGCGCCGCTCGACCTCCGGGAAGAGGCGGAGGTGCAGGAGCACGATGGGATCGCCGCCCACGACGTCAGCTGGACCAGCCCACTTGGCGGCCGCGTCAGCGCCTGGCTGGTGGTGCCTCCCGGCGATGGCCCCTTCGCCGGCCTGGTCTACCTGCACGGCAGCGAGACGTGGCGCGACGACTTCCTGGACGAGGCGCTCGCCATGGCGCACGGCGGTGCCGTCTCGCTGGTGCTGAACGCGCCGTTCGCGCGGCTCGGCGAGGACCGGCGTTCGGGCCTGCAGTCGTACGCCAACCCGGAGCGCGAGCGGACCATGACAGCCCAGTCGATCATCGACGTGCGCCGTGCATTCGACGTCCTGCTTGCCCGCGGCGACGTGGCGGCGGAGCGCCTTGGCTTCGTGGGTCACTCGTGGGGCGCATCGCTCGGCGTCGTCCTGGCAGCGGTGGATCCGCGGCCGGTCGCCCTGGTCCTGGTCTGCGGACGGCCGTCCTGGACCGGCTTCCTGCAGACGACGACGATCGGCTCGATCCAGCGCGAGCGCGACCGCATCGGTGCGCAGGCCTGGGACCGATACCTTGCGCTGATGGCGCCGCTCGACGCCATGGCGGAGATCGGCAACGTCGACGGGGAGCGGCTCTACCTGCAGTACGGGACGGAAGACGACGTGGTCCCGACCGACGTCTCGGCCGCGCTGATCGATGCGGCGGTCGGCGCGCGCTCGGACCTCTACGCCGCTGGCCACGCCCTCAACGACGAGGCGACCGCGGACAGGGTGGCGTGGCTGGTCGAGCGCCTCTCGCTGACGCCCATCGGTCCCGACGTGCTGGACACCGTCGGCCTGCCCGACGAATAGCGCCTGGAGTCCGCGGACCTAGCTTGAATCGTCGCCGGAGCCGCCGCCCGATCCGGAGTTGCCGTCGTCGCTCGGGCGAGACGTCTCCGAATGATCGTCGCTGGCCTCGGGCGTCTCGTGCTGGGTCGGCTGGGAGGTCGCGTCGGGCGTCTCGACCACGCTCGGTCGCGGAGTCGGCGTTGGCTGCGCGGTCGGCGTCGGTGACGGCGACGGCGAGGCGGTGGCCGATGGGGTTGGGCTCCCGGTTGGCGATGCGCTCGGCGTCGCGGACGGCGACTCGCTCACGGCCGGCACGGGGCTGGGGCCGACCTGTTCGTTACGGATGAGGCTGGCAAGCTCACCCGCGGCAACGACGGCCAGGATCGCCAGCGCCATCGTCGCCGCCACCATGAAGGTCCTGGCCATCCCGCCCTTCGGCCGCCACGAGAGCGGTGCGAGGAGCGCAGCCAACGCGCTGCGCCGCGGCGGTGGCTCGTCCGCCAGCGCCGCCATCACGCGATCGTCGATGTGCGGCGGTACCTCCCCCGCGGTCAGCTTCGTGTAGCGCTCGAGCGCGTCGGCGACTGAGCCGAGCTCGGCATCGGGCGCATCGAGCTCCCCTGGATCGAAGGGCCGGCGCGTCATGCCGCCACCTCCCCCAGCAGCGGCCGCAGGCGTTCCAGCCCACGCCGCAGGTGCGTCTTGACGGTGTTGACCGGCCGCGATGTGACGTGTGCGATCTCCTCGAGGGACAGCTCACCGAAAAAGCGCAGGGCCACCACCTCGCGGTACGGCTCCCGCAGGGCAGCCACCGCCAGGCGGACGGCTCGCTCCCGCTCACCGGCAAGCGCCAGGAGCATGGGGTCGGCGCTGGCCGGGCCGCCGGGAAGCTCGACCGGCAGCTCGCCCATCTCGCGACGCTGGCCGAGGCGGCGAAACGCCTGGCGTGTCGCGATACGCATCAGCCAGCCTCCCAACGCGCCCTCGCCGCGGTAGCTGCCGAGCGATCGGTAGGCCATCAGGAAGCTCTCCTGCGCCACGTCCTCTGCGTCGTGGGGCCGGCCGAGGATGCGGAGGCAGGCGCGGTACACCGCCGCCTGCTCGCGCTCGACGAGGTTGCGAAACGCTTCCCGGTCGCCGTCGAGGACGGCGCGGACAAGCCCGCGGTCATCCACGGGCCTATCGTGCCATGCAAGCTGCACCACCGGCGTTCAGTGGTCGTCGTGGCCGCCGTCCTCGCCACCCCCACCCGGGCCGGAGTTGTCGTCCCCGGGGTGGCCACCGTGGTCATCGGGCGACGAGCTGGCCCGCGGTGACGCTTCCGGCGACTCTGCCGCGTGCTCCCGCTCGGACTCGCTGGCCTCCGGCGACTCTGCCGCGTGCTCCCGCTCGGACTCGCTGGCCTCGGCCTCGGGCGTCTCCATTGGCTCTTCTGATTCGCTCTCGTCGGCCGACGGATGCTGGCTCAGCTGGTCCAGGAGCTCGCCGGCGGAGAGGTCAGAACTCGACGGCGATGGGCTGGCATGCTCGGATTCGCTCGCCTCGGAGCCGAGCGGATCGTCCCCGGACGGCAGGCCCGACTGCGAGGCGAAGACGGCGCCGCTGATCACCAGCAGCGAGGCCACGGCCAGGCCGAGGCCGCGGAGGAATCGGAATCGGTCGGTGGTGGTCGCCATTGGTCTCCCTCGGGCTTCAGCCCCGGCGCCAGTCGCCGTGGCATCGGTCTATTCGTATCGAGACCGTCGGGAGACGAAAGGTTTCAGGCGTGCTCGCCGTCCTCCAGGCCGGGCAGGCCGACGGGATGGGCTACTCCTCGAGGGTGGGCTCGACCGTGATCTCGACGTTGCCCTTGAGAGCACGCGAGATTGGGCAGCCGCTTCCGGCATCCTGTGCGGCGGCGGCGAACTCCTCGGGACTCGCCCCCGGCACGCGCCCGATCACGATCAGGTGCGACGAGACGACGCTCCACGCGTCGCCCACCTTGTCGAAGGTGACCTCCGCCTCCACGTGCAGGTGCTCGGGCGCCATCTCGGCGCGGGCAAGGCCGGCCGAGAAGGCCATCGCGAAGCATGAGGCGTGGGCCGCGGCGAGCAGCTCCTCGGGGGATGTGCGTCCATCGGGACCCTCGGTGCGTGACCCCCAGCTGACGGGCAGGTCGGTGAAGAGCTGGCTCGTCCCGGCAGAGACGCTCCCGGAGCCGGAAGCGAGGTTGCCCTGCCAGGTGACGGTCGCCGTGCGGACTGCAGGCATCGGTTGGTCTGTCCTCCTACTATGCTCGAGCCGGTAGACCGATAGCCTACGAGGACCGATGACCGACGGCCAGCCGACCATCGCGCATCCCTCGCCCATGATCCGCGGCGAGCGCATCTACCTGCGCCCCGCGGAGCGCGCCGACCTTCCCACCTTCGTCCGATGGCTGACCGACGCCGAGGTCTCGCGCAACCTCTCGTTCCGGGCTCCCATGAGCCTGGCCATGGAGGAGAAGTGGTTCGAGGGGATGGTCGAGCGGCAGGGCAGGACCGACTACCACTTCGTCATCTGCCTCATCGCCGGCGATCGTCCGATCGGCACCGCCGGGCTGCACGGCCTGAACCTCGAGGACGGCCACGCCGAGTTCGGCATCTCCATCGGGGAGAAGACGGAGTGGAACCGCGGCTACGGGACCGACGTGCTCAACGCCATCTGCGACTTCGGCTTCGGCCATCTTCGCCTGGAGCGCATCGACCTGCACGTGCACGAGACGAACGCGCGCGCCATCCGCAGCTACGAGAAGGCCGGCTTCCGTCACGAGGGGCGGCTCCGCCACGCGTGGTTCGCGGAGGGTCGGCACTCGGACCTGCTGCGCATGGCGCTCCTGCGCGACGAGTGGCTCGCGCTGGATCGGCCGACCTCCTGGCAGCTCACCTTCGCCGACCGTTGATCTCCGTGAGCGGCATCGCCGAGCTGCCATCGCGCATCGCGGCGCTGCCCGCGCCCGCACGGGCGCGCGCTGAACGGCTCTACCGCGTCGAGGTGGAGCAGGGCCACACCGACCCGCCGCCCGAAATGGCGCAGTGGCTGGAGGCGCACTTCGGGGAGGTCGCGGCGGTGCGCGACCAGACCGTGGTGCGGATCACGAACCGCTGGAGTCTGACCGGCGCGCTCTTCTCGCCCCTCCGGGGCCAACGCCCCGTGACCGGCGGACGGCGCGAAGCCTACGCCAGGCTGATCGAGGCCAGCCGCGGCGACCCCTTCTGCAATCCCGAGCATCAGACGCCGGCCGACACCTGGGGTCGGGTGCGCGGCAAGCATGCCGTCACAGGTGCGAATGCGGCGATGTACGACGCGCACCACGGCGTGATGGTCTTCGAGCGTCACGACCCGCTCGCCTTCGACGAGGAGCAGGTGGTGGAGATGCTGCACCTCGGCCGCGAGTGGGCCGAGCGATCGCGAGCGGCGGACGCGACCGCCGCCAACTACATGCTGATCTGGAACTGCGGCCCGAGGGCCGGTGGCTCGGTGGTGCACGGCCACGCCCAGCTGCTGCTCGGCCGCGGCGCTCCCTACCCGCACCTGGCGCGGCTGCTCCGCGACGCGAGTGCCTACCGGGCGGAGACCGGCGGCGAGTACCTCGCCGACGTGGTCGCCGTGCATCGAGACCTGGGCCTGGTCGCACGCGAGGCCGACGGCGTGGCGGTGATCGCCCACCTGACGCCCGTGAAGGAGCGCGAGCTGCTGATCATCGGCCAGCCGGGCATGGACGAGCGCGAACCGGCCTTTGCCGATGCCGTGGCGCGGACCGTCCTGGCCTACCGCGACGACCTCGAGGTCCACGCCTTCAACCTCGCCCTGCATCGCCCGCCGCTCGACCGTACCGCGGACCCCGCATGGCGCGGGATCCCGCCTGTCGTGCACCTCGTCGACCGCGGCGATCCGGGCAGCGCGGCCTCCGACATCGGCGCCATGGAGCTCTACGCCGCAGCAGTGATCGGCGTGGATCCCCTCGAGGTGGCACGCCGCATCCGCGAAGCAGGCGACCCCGGCTAGCCGGCGGGCGCTACGATGCGCCCCGTGTTCGAACTGCGCCGCGATCCCGTCACCGGCTGGTGGTCGGCCGTCGTCACGGACCGCAGCTTCGAGCAGGCGTCGTTCGCGGTCCAGGCGTCCCCGGTGGAGGGCACCCATTGCCGCCACTGCGACGACGACCCCACCTCGGATGCCGACGCGGCCGAGGCGACCCACGTCCGGCGGGTGACCCTCAGCGCCGATGCCTTCCACCGCATCGACTCGTCGAAGGAGACCGCCTCGCAGCTCTCGATCTCCGAAGTCGAATCCTCGAGCGGCTCCTGGGAGATCCTGGTCGCGCCGCGCGGGCACCACGAACGGCTGGCCGACGCCCCGCTGCGCCTGGCCGTCAACCTGCTGCGCTCGCTGCGCGATGCCATGCGCGAGCTCGGCCGTGCGGCGAACCCACCGGACGAACGGATGTGCATCCAGGCCGTGCAGAGCTACGGCCGCCAGGCGGGGTCACGCAGCCAGCATCTCAACCTGGAGCTCTACGCCATCCCGCAGGTGCCTCACTGGCTGGCCGAGGAGATCGGCGGCGGCGCGCGGCACCAGATCAAGACGCGCGGGTGCGTCTGGTGCGGGCTGTCCCGCACCGAGGAGGAGGCAGGCGAGCGGCTGGTGCTGGCCGAGGAACGCTTCGTCGTCTTCGCCCCGGCCGCAGGTCGCTCCCCCTTCGAGATGATGGTGGTGCCGCGCACGCACGGCGCCGATTTCACCCAGCTCGACGACGACGACCTGGCGGCGACCGCCGGGACGCTGCAGCGCGCCCTCCGGACGCTGGACGCACTGGGCGATCCTCCCTACAACCTCTTCCTGCACACGTCGCCCGCGGGCGAGCGGCTCGACCAGACCTTCCATTGGCACTGGGAGATCCACCCTCGGCTGCGGGTGATCGCGGGCCTCGAGCGAGCCACGGCGCTGGCGGTGAACCCCGCGGCACCGGAGTACGCAGCCGAGGTGCTACGGACCCACCTGCAGCGGACCGTGTAACAGGGGAGGAGCAGTCATGCGTCACGGAAGGCTGGCGGGGGATCGACGATTCGCGAGGTATGCGTGCTGTCAATCGAGCTGCGTGGCCGGCTCAACCCGGCGTCGGCGGTGAGCCGCGCCACCGCGTTGGGCGACTTCGACAGGCTCTACCAGGAGTACGCCTCGCCCATCTTCAACTACGTGCTGCGCATGGTGGGCGACCGCGACCGCGCCGCCGACATCACCCAGGACACCTTCATCAAGGCCTACCGCAAGCTCGACTCCCTGACCGATGAGAACTCGACACGCTCCTGGCTCTACCGGATCGCGACCAACACCGCCATCGACGAGATGCGCCGCCGGCGCTGGGTTCGCCTCCCGCAGACCGACGACGAGCGCGAGCATGACCGGGCCGATGACGCGCCCGGGCCGGAGGCCCAGGTGATGGCTGCCGCGCTCGACGAGCGCGTGCAGCGAGCGCTGCTGCGGCTCCGCCCGAATCACCGCCAGTGCCTCCTCCTCTCCGACCTGGAGGACATGAGCGGGCAGCAGATCGGCGAGATCATGGGTCTCTCATACGGGGCTGTCCGGACGCTCCTGTGCCGGGCTCGCAGCGAGATGCGCCGCAACCTGGCAGCCGAGGGCGTGGCCCGATGAGCTTTGGCCGAGATCCCCATCCCGACGAGCTGATCAGCGCCTCGCTGAGCGGCGACCTGGCGCCCGACGAACGCGCCGCCCTCGATGCGCACCTGGCCAGCTGCGAGCAGTGCCGCGCGACCCTGAACGCCTTCTCGCGTGAACGGCAGATGGTCGCCGGGCTGCGCCGAAGCACCCCGCCGCATGACCTGGGCGCCCGCATCCGGACCGGCGTCGAGACCGGCGCCGGGACGACGCCGTGGTGGCGACGCCCGTCAACGCTCGTCGGGGCAGTGGCAACGCTGGGGACCGTGGCTGCCGCGCTGTTGGCGGTGGTGGTGCTCGGCAGCATCCCGCGCGGGCCGATCGGAGCCACCGGCTCGCCGGAGCCCTCGGCCTCGATGATGGCCAGCGTCACGCCGACGCCGAGCGCCAGTGCGCCAGGCCCCGGCGAGTCGCCCTCGGCCACGACGCCGTCGACCCCGCTCCCCATCGGCTCCGTCGACCCGAACCCGGTCGGAGTGCTCGAGTACCGGCTGCAGGACCAGCAGGGTGGCATCTCGGTCAGGACCGATGCCGGGTCGCAGCCAGTCGCGGTGGAGCGGCTTGGCATCCCCGTCGGCGCCTCGCTCGCGCCCGGCGGCGAGTGGGTCGCCTTCCAGCTGAAGGGCGACGGCAGCGGCCTGGTCGACACCTACGCCTATCGCTTCTCGGACGAAACGCTGGTCACCCTCTTCAGCGGCGCCGCCGACTCGGCCTTCTCGCGCCTCGTCTGGTCCGCCAACGGCGGGCTGCTCGCATTCACCGGCGTCTCCGACGATGCACAGGAGGCGGACGCCTGGATCTTCAACACCCGGCACGCCGACGCCGGAGCCCGCCGGCTCACGAGCACCGGACGCTCCTTCGCCGCCGACTTCTACGGGGCGGCTGATGGCGACGTGTGGCTCTGGGTGAGCACGGCGGCAGACGAGCCGAGCACGGATCGCCTGCCCGTGCCGTCCGAGGACACGCTGGAGGCGCCGCTCGACGTGGCCGCCGCCTCGCTGCAGCACATCGATGGAGCGTTCCTGCCGCTCTGGGACCGCAACCCCTACCAGCCCGGATACACCGTCGCGTGGCGAGGGCAGATGGCGCGTGACGCCGGTGGCTGGCACTTCGCGCGAGGCGGCATGCCGTACGCCTACGCGGCCGGTATCGAGGGCGAGTACGACCTGCAGGGCACCGACCTTCCGATCTTCGACACGCTCACTCCCGCTCCCGGCGGCCAGGCGTTCCGCAGCGCTCGCTTCGCCTGGGCGCCGGACTCCGACGGCTTCGCGGTGTGGGATGCGCAGTGGGAGGGCACGCAGCAGCCCGCCGGGTTCCCGGACGCGACGCGGGTCTACTTCGGCCATCCGCTCGATGACGTCTTCATCGGCCCTGCACAGGCGCTGGATGCCGCGGACACCGCTGGCGGCACGGTCGTCGACGTGGCGCTCGCCGGAGGGCAGTACCTGGCGCTCACCATCCAGACCTCCGCCGGCTCGGAGGGTGGCACGTACGGACCGACGGCCGAGGTGCGCGTCGTGACCCGCAACACCGGCGAGACGCCGGACGGCGTCTCGACCGTCGCGGAGGACGGTGCCTGGATCGGGCCGGCCCTCTACGATCACGGTCTGCGCGCCTACTGAGGGGCGCCCGCCCCTTTAGACTCCTCGCATGACGCAGCGCCAGATCATGGACGCCGACGACCTGCGCCGTGCCCTCACCCGCATCGCCCATGAGATCGTGGAGCGCAATGGTGGCGTCGAAGGGCTCGTCCTGGTCGGCGTCCGCAGTCGCGGCGCGCCGCTCGCCGAGCGGCTGGCCGGCCTCATTGACCAGAACGAGGGCGTCCGGCCACCGGTCGGGTCGCTCGACATCACCTTCTACCGCGACGACCTCACCCGCCTGGCCCACGCCCCGATCGTCAAGCGCAGCGAGGCGATGCCCGACATCTCCGGCCACATCGTGGTTCTGGTCGACGACGTGCTCTTCACCGGCCGCACCGTTCGCGCAGCACTGGACGCCCTGACCGACCACGGCCGGCCCGCGGCGGTGCGCCTGGCGGTGGCAGTCGACCGCGGTCATCGGCAGCTGCCGATCCGGGCCGATCACGTGGGCAAGAACCTGCCCACCGCGCTCGACGAACGCGTCCACGTCATGGTCAGCGAGATCGACGGCAGCGATGGCGTGCTGATCGAGCGCGCGAGGGCCGGGGAACCCGCCTAGCTCGGGCCGCCGGCGCCGGGGAGGCGGGCAGCATGCGCCTCCATCACGGCGCGGACGACCTCCTCGGCATCTGCATCCTTCAGCAGGTGTCGCGCGGCGCCGGCCTCCATGGCGCTCTTGATGCGCTCCGGCTCGGCGAAGCTGGTCAGAGCCACGATGGCGACCTGCGGCTGTCGCTCATGGATCGCGGCGATCGCCGCCGGCCCGTCCATCTCCGGCATGACGAGGTCCATGAGCACCACGTCCGGTTCGAGCCGATAGGCTGCCTCGACGGCCTCTCGCCCGTTCGACGCCTCGCCCACCACCTCGAGCTCGGGGACGAGCTCCAGGAAGCCGCGCAGGCCTCGCCGCACCACCTCGTAGTCGTCGACCAGCATGACGCGAATCGGCTCCCGGCCGTCTGCGCGCCGCAGGGAGGTCGTGGCCACGATGCCCCATACCCGCTCCGGCTGGGCGAGGCCGCGGAGCCGCTGGACGCCGAGGTCGCGGAGCGCATGACCGTCGGGGACGTCGGTTCCCACCCATGTGGCGGTCGCGTCCGAGAGGAGGGTCTCGCCACCGCGGGCGAGGGCCTGGATGCGCGCGCAGCGGTACAGCGGACGGCCGAAGAAGCGGCTCTCGTGCTCCTCCAGCCGACCCGTGTCCATGCCGATCCGGACCCGCACCCGACCGATGCTGCCCCAGTCCTCGTTCGACAGGCGGCGGTGCACCTCGATGGCGGCGGCGAGTGCCCGGGGTGCCTCGTCGAAGACCGCGTAGACGGCGTCGCCGATGCGCTCGAAGACGCGACCGTTCGTGCGCGGCCACCACCTCGCGCAGCAGCGCGTGGTGGCGGACCAGTGCCTCGGTGCCGGCGTCGCCGTGGCGGTCGACCATCCGGGTGCTCTCCTCCATGTCGCTGAACAGGAGGGTGCGACGTCCCGCGGCGCGGCGTTCAGGGCTCACCCCACTAGCATGCCACGCGTATACTCCCCGCGACCCTTTAAGCGCGGTCCGGTGAGGCCGCCAAGGAGCGAGAATGATCCAGGTATCGACCCCGCGCGCGCCCTCGAGCGCCGATGCGCCACCCTGGCGCCACCGTCACTTCCTCGACGTCGACACCCTCGACCCATCCGCCGTCACCCACTGCCTGGACCTCGCGGTCCAGATGCGCTCGCTGCGCGAGCGTGGCGAGCGACTGAACGTGCTGGCCGGCCACATCGTTGGCCTCGCCTTCGCGGAACCATCAACCCGGACCCGCGTCAGCTTCGAGATCGCCGCCGCGACCCTCGGCGCCAACGTGGTGGAGTTGCCGATCGCCGCCAGCAGCGTGAGCAAGGGAGAATCGCTGACCGACACGATCCGGACACTGGAGCGGACCGGCGTCGGGACCATCGTCATGCGGCACGCCCGCAGCGGTGCGCCCTACCTCGCAGCCCGGGCCAGCGGCGCCCGGATCGTCAACGCGGGTGACGGGACCCACGCGCATCCCACCCAGGCGCTGCTCGACGCGATGACGCTGCGTGGCGCCCTCGACGGCCTGGAGGGCCGGACGATCGCCATCATCGGCGACAGCGCCCACTCGCGCGTCGCGCGCTCGAACCTGCACCTCCTCACGCGACTCGGTGCGAGCGTTCGCCTTTCGGGGCCACCGGCCTGGATCAACGCCTTCCGCGGCTGGCCGAGCGTGTCCGTGCACCACCGACTCGATGAGGCCATTTCGGGGGCCGACGCGGTCATGGCCCTGCGCGTCCAGCTGGAGCGCAACGCGGGCGGTGGCGTGCCCAGCCTGCGCGAGTACACCCGTGGATGGGGCCTGACCGAGGCGCGCATGCGCCTGGCGCGTCCCGGTGCGCCAATCCTGCACCCTGGCCCGACGAACGAGGGAGTTGAGCTTACCGCCGCGCTGGCGTCCGGCGCGCGCAGCCTCATCGGCGAGCAGGTGACCAACGGCGTCGCGGTACGGATGGCCGTGCTCACCCTCCTCGCTCCGTGACCAGATTCGGCTCGATCAGCGATCCGCCGGTCGCCCTGCTGGTGACGAACCTGCGTACCGTCGACCCCGCCGCGGGTACCGATTCGACCGGCGACCTGGCGATCCTCGACGGACGCTTCATCGAGCCCGGCGCCCTGCCGCCGGCTGCGCACCGAGTCGACGGCAGCGGCCTGCTGGCCCTGCCCGCGCTGTGCGACCTCCATGCGCACCTGCGCCAGCCGGGTGCCGAGGCGGCAGAGACGATCGAGAGCGGGGCGCGCGCCGCGGCCCACGGTGGCTACGCCACGATCTGCGCCATGCCGAACACCGATCCGCCGCTCGACGAGGCCCCCAGGGTCGCCTACGTGCAGCAGCTGGCCGCGGGCGCGGCAGCGCGCGTGCGGGTCATCGCCGCCGCGACCCGCGGCCGCGCCGGGGAGCAGCCCACCGAGCTGTCGGAGCTGGCGCGTCTCGCCGTTGTCGGGGCCAGCGACGACGGCGCTGCCATCGCCTCGCCTCGCGTCGCGCGGTCGCTGCTGACCTTCCTCGCTCCCCTGGCGCTGCCGCTGATCGCGCACGCGGAGGACCCCATCCTGGCCGAGGGCGCCGTCATGCGGGCGGGACCGACGGCCACGCGGCTGGGGCTCGCCGCCTGGCCGGCGAGCGCGGAGCTGACGATGGTGGAGCGGGACATTGCGCTGGCGGCCGAGACCGGAGGCTGGATCCACTTCACCCACCTCTCCACGGCCGCCGCCCTGGACGCGGTGCGACGCGCGAAAGCAGCCGGCACGCGCGTCACCTGCGACGTCACCCCGCACCACCTTGCCATGACCGATGCCTGGGTCGCCGGCGACCGAACCCTCAGCTGGGAGACGGCACCTGCGGCGGTCGGCGCGCTGGACGAGGCCCTGGCCTACGACGGGAGCTGCCGCGTCAACCCACCACTCACGACCCGCGACGATGCGCTGGCCCTTCTGGCCGGCGTCGAGGACGGCAGCATCGACGCCATCGCCACCGACCATGCCCCGCATCCGACGGAACGCAAGTCCGTGGAGTTCGCCGATGCGGCGCCGGGGATGATCGGGCTCGAGACGGCACTCTCGCTGGGCCTGGCGGCCGTGGCCGCCGGTGCACTGAGCCTCGCGTCGCTGGTTGCGGCACTCTCGACCCGCCCGGCGGCGCTCATCGGCGAGCGGCGCTCGCTCGCACCGGGATCCGCCGCCGACCTGGTCCTGGTGGACCCCGACGCCACCTGGCGCGTCGAGCCGGCGACGCTGGCATCGGCCTCGACGAATACACCGCTGCTCGGGCGGGAGCTGCCCGGCGTCGTCCGCCTCACCCTGGCCGGCGGGCGGCTCACCTACGCCAGCGGGCTCGCCAGCCTCGAGTGAAGGTGCGTGCCGCGCACCGATCGGCCCCCGTGGCCGCCTGCTGCGGCCGCGAGGCGGATATGGGACCATGCGGGACGCCGACTCCCGCCCAGTAGAAAGTGATGCATGTCGATCCGCTACAACGAGGACCTGGACCCGAACGAGGGCCCCGGCTTCGGCTGCTTCATGTGGCAGGCGGTCCTCTTCGCCGTGATCCTGCTGCTGATCCCGGTTGGCCTGTTCAGCTGGAACTGGCCGGTCTGGCTGCTCGCCGGGCTGCTCTTCGTGGACATGATCCTGCTCTTCTTCGTGAGCATGACGGCCGTCTTCCTGCTGCGGGTCTTCTTCGCCGACCGACGGCGCGGACGCGGGCGGCGCACCGGCGTGGCAAAGCAGCCGACTCGGGTGGTCAGCACCGATCAGGAGGCGGACGATGAGTGAGCAGAAGCCGAAGCGCACCAACTCGATGGTCGGCGTCTGGACCGCGGTCGGCATCGGCCTGGGCGCAGCCATCGGTGTGGCAACCGACAACCTGGGCGTGGGGGTGGCCGTCGGACTGGCCATCGGCGTCGCCGTGGGGGCCAGCCTGGACCGACGAGAGGACGAGGGCTGATGCCCCTGATGGTCACCTTCTTCAACGTGCGCAAGGGCCGCGACACGCTCTTCAAACGCGGCATGCGCCACTTCTTTCCGCGCAATGCGCGCCGCTACGAAGAGGAGTTCGGGATCCGTTTCGTCGGCTGGTTCAACATCACCGAGGGTTCCGAGTGGAACAACCTCATCATTCTCGACCTGCCGAACTACGCGGTCCTTGATCGGCTCTACGCCGACCCATCCACGCGCGGGCTGGGGCATCGGGTGGCGGAGTCGGTCTTCGACAAGAAGCACACCATCTTCCTCCGGGAGCGCATGGGCCCCGACTTCGTCTACAAGCCATGAGTGCCCCTCGCATCAGCGCCCTGCGCGAGCTGTCGCAGGAGGCCGAGATGGAGCGCCGCGACTTCGTCTACGAGGCCACCGAGCAGCTGCGGCGCTTCATCGACGCCAACCGCGAGCGCCTGCGCGAGATCGGTCCCATCAAACTGGTCGACGACGACCAGGACTACCTCCTCTACCACCCGGTGGACGGGACCTGGACGACGCGACTGACCTACCAGGACCCTGCCGACAGCGAGTGGTACGACGAGGAGCAGGTCGTCGAGGCGTTCAGCGAGGTCGTGGAGCTCTACAACCCGGCCGACATCTTCGCCTGGTTCATGGACGCCGCGCGGGACCCGGTCAACCACCTCCTCCCGGCCGATGAGCTGGCGGCACAGGAGGAGATCAGCGAGACCGGCGAGGAGGACTGGCAGGCGGGCCTGCCCCCGACCCAGCAGGAGACCCTCGCCGCGCAACGGCTCTGGCAGCTGGCCGATGCCTATCGGTCGCAGATCGGGGACCAGCAGAAGCAGATCCTGCGCGAGTTCGCCTCGAACGCGGAGGAGGTGCTGGGCCGAACCGGCGACCTGGCCCTGCTGGAGGAGGTGGACGACATCCTGGTGCTCCGCGCCGACGGGCGGTTCGAGACGAGCCTCGACCTGACCGACCTGCCGTCGGGCTCCGCCCTCTCGCTCGACGCCCATCGGGTGGGGCTGACGGTCACCGACGCGCGCGTGGTGGCCGAGTTCTACGACCCGTCGGACGTCCTGCAGTGGGTCACCGACGCCCTGAACGAGCGCTTCCCGGCGGTCGACTTCAGCGCCGTCTACGAGTAGGCCGATGCTGGCGGATCCGCGCGCGGCGACGATCGAGGAGATCTTCGAGACGGCAGGGGCGCTGCGGACCGGCCACTTCCTGCTGAAGAGCGGCCGGCATTCGGACCGCTACCTGGAGAAGTTCGCCGTCCTGCAGTACCCGTCGCTGGCGGTCGAGATCGGGCGGCGCCAGGCGGACGCACTCGCGCCATACGACCCCAGCCTGGTGGTGGGGCCCACGACCGGCGGCGTCCTGCTCGCCTTCGAGGTGGCGCGCCAGCTGGAGTCGACGCTCGGGCACGGGGTGCGCGGCGTGTTCGCCGAGCCGATGGAGCGGGGCATCCGCGGCCTGCGCCGCGGCTGGCGCGTCTCGGCCGACGATCGGGTGGTGCTGGTCGACGACATCCTGACCACCGGCGCCTCCCTTGCCGAGACGGCCGAGGCGGTGCGGGTCGCGGGGGCGCGTCCGCTGGCGGCGTCCGTCATCGTCGACCGCTCGACGGCGACGTTCGACGACGGGTATCCGGTGCATGCCCTGGGTCGGATCGAGATCGCCTCATGGGAGGCAGACGCCTGCCCGCGCTGCGCCGCCGGGGAGCCGCTCGTCAAACCGGGCAGCAGCTGACCCGGCGCCGTCCCGCGCTACTGCCATACGCTCTCGGACGAGCGCCAGCGGTCCATCTGCCACGGGAACGTGCCCAATGCGCACGAGGAGAGCGCTGGCCAGAAGGTGAGGGCGTCGCCGTGATCATCAGTGGGCACCCCGAGCATGTGGCGGATCCCGCCACCTGGCTAGCGCTCGCCTCACGAGCGTACGGCGAGGCTATGTGGCGGATGACGAGATAGCGCTCGCCACGTGGACGTATGGCGCTATCCGCGCGCAGCGCCGCGCGCGGATCGTGGCCGCGCGACGCGGCATCAGGCCCCGTCTCGGGCGCCGGGCTCCTGCCAGGTGATCTCCGAAATCCGGGCCGGCGGGTACTCCCCATCCGGGGGGACCACGCCCGCCTCCGCCTCCAGCGGGATGCCGATGGGGGCCACGAAGTAGCGGCCCGCCAGGCGGCGCGATTCGGGGTCGAGGGCAAACCCGGCCTTGGCGCGGTGGAAGGTCACCGTGATATCGGCTGCCACGATCGGATCCGACCGGCCGCCGTCGGTCAGGTCGATGCGGGTTGGCGTGTCGACCGCCAGCACGCTGCAGGGCCGGCCCGCCGCGCGGGCGTGGGTACGGATGGCGTTGACCAGATCGACCGCGGTGGAGATCGGTTCACGCAGCGGGCCGGACGCGCCGGTGCCGAGCAGTGCATCCACCACCAGCGTGGCCGGGGAGAGCTTCGGCCGCAGCTGCAGCAGCATCTCGGGTGTGGGGGCCACGAACAGGTCGAGCGACCCGGCCGAGGCCATCGCCTGCAGCACGGTCCAGTTGTGCGCCGCCGCGGGTCCCCCGGCCCCGATGCGCTGCGGATCCCCGACCAGCACGGCGACCACGCGGCGGCCGACGGCCGCCAGGCGCCGCGCGACGACGAAGCCGTCGCCGCCGTTGTTGCCGGGTCCGCACAGGATCGCCGTCATGGGCGGCTCCACGAGCGGGCCGCCGGGGCCGTGGACCCGATCCGCCAGGCGGGCGAGCTCGACCAGGGCGATCTCGGTCACGGCGGCACCGGCCGCCTCCATCAGGGCGTCCTGGGAGAGGCCCAGCTTCTGGGCGGCCGCGTCGATCTCCGCCATCTCCGCCCCGCCGATGAGGACGGGGACGCCGCGCGCCGGCCGGGCGGCCGGATCGGTCACTGCAGCGTCTTGAGGTACTCGGCCAGCGTGTCGATCTCCTCGGAGGTCAGCTGGTCGCCGAAGGCGGGCATGCCGGCTCGATCGATCCCGGCCACATCCGGCGCCGTTCCGTCGATCCAGAGCTGGATCCAGGTGTCCGGGTTGTCGGCCGCGAGCTGCTGCAGGTTGTCCATGTTCGGCCCTTCGGCGATGCCGTGCAGCGTCGGCGCGTTGGTGACGCCGCCGGCCAGGTCGTCGCCGTGGCAGACGGTGCAGGCTGGGATTGCCTTGGCGATGATCGCGCGGGCCTGCTGCTCGACGCTGGGGCCGCCGGAGGCCGACGGCGCCGCGACGATGGGCGGGTTCTCGCCGGAGAGGTTTCCGGCGAAGTAGACCGCGCCGACCAGGAAGACGAATGCGGTGATCCCGAGCGCCCAGCCGGGGACGCCGCGCGATCGGCTCTCGATGGGGGTATGGACGGTCATCGGGCCCTCAGTGCGCTGCTCGTGCCCCGGCCGGGGCGCCCGCGGCGGCGGGTTCCGACGCGATGGCGTACTCAGCTCGGCGAGCGGTGGTGTACATCAGGAAGAGGGATACCAGCGCGGCGAGACCGGCCAGCGCGGCGAGACCCAGGCCGGCGCCGGCCAGGAGCCAGTACCAGGACAGGGTGGATTGGATCACGTCGCCCGATGCGGCCTCGGCCACCAGCGAGCCGTGGGCGATCCCCGCGCCCATCAGGGCCAGTCCGGCGATGGATGCCCCCGTGAGCATCGCCCACAGCTGGATGTCGCTCAGCCAGGTGCCGCCCCAGTCCCGGCGGAGAAGCCGCGGCGCCGCATGGTCGGCCGCGGCGAACATCGCGAAGGTGGCGCTGCCGAGCGTGGCGAAGAGCCACGCGCCGGTCGGCCACTCGGTGTTCGCGACCAGTCCCTGGACGCTGCGCAGCGCGCCGATCGCCTCCAGCAATGCCGTGCCCAGCAGGAATGCCATGCTGATCGCCACGAAGGCGACGGTGCCGGTGGAGAGGATGCTCGTCCATCGGCCCTGGATGGTGAGCGCCAGCGTGGCCACGGCCAGGAAGACCGGGGCCACCAGGAGCATGGTGCCGGCGTTGCCGAGCGTCGTGACCACGTACGGCACCGACGGGTCGACGAGCGCGCCCACCGCCGAGAGGCCGGCGAACGCCGCCCACATCAGCCACGCGAGGTACGCCATGCCGCTGCTGGCCAGCGGGTTGGCGGTCGCCCGCGGCACGACGTAGAAGAGCACCCCGAGCGCTGCCCCGAGCACCCAGTAGGTGGAGATGGCACGCGCGGCAAACGCGTTGACCAGGGCGTTGGCGGTCTCGTCCAGCGTCAGCAGCGACGCGCCGGCGACCAGCGCGATGGCGCCCATGGCGGCCAGCAACCCGACGCCGAAGAAGAGCAGGCTCACGTAGGGGACCTGCCGCGGAGCGTTCATCAGCGTGCGCGCGAAGGCGCCGAAGACGGTCAGCAGACCGAGCAGCAGCAGGCCGTCGACCAGCCACGGGAACGAGGTCAGGACGCCCGTCCCGGAGATGGACGGCAGGTAGATCGCGGCCACGCCTGCCGCCACGCCAACGTTCCAGAGGCCGGCGGCGCCGAAGCCCATGGTGTCGTTCTCGAGCCGGGCGCCGGTGATGCGCGGCGTGATGAAGAGGATGGCGGCGAAGGCCGCGTTCGAGAGCCAGCCGTAGACGATGGCGCTGGCGAATCCCGCCTCCACGGTGGCCCGGCTCACGTCCACGCCGAGGGAGCCGATGATCGGCAGCTCGAGGTCGAGCGCCAGGGAGAGGCGATCGGGGAAGATGGCCGTGCCGGCCCAGAGCACGCCGATCCCGGTTGCAGCCACCAGCCACAGGAGCGACAGCACCAGGAATGTTGTCGCAGCGGTGTCCGGGGCGTTCGGAATCAGCGGTCGACGGACCCTGGGCGGTTCATCGTATGGACGCAGCTTCTTCGGGTTCACAGCCATCGGCGCGCGCAGATGCCTCCTGCGTACGTACGGGGCACGGTTCACGGTGGCGAACCTCGCGCGGCATTGTACCGGACCGCGGCGGCGCAGTGGAGGCCCCGCTTCGTTTGACGCCGAGGCGCCGCATCACTACCATTGGCCGCCGCGGGGTGGAGCAGTGGTAGCTCGTCGGGCTCATAACCCGAAGGTCGTCGGTTCGAATCCGTCCCCCGCAACCACGCATGCTCGAACGGAAGCCGCCTCCCGCCAGGCGGCTTTCGTGCTGTCCGGGACAGTTGTCAGCCAGCGGCCGCAGTGAGCAGCAGCAGGCCCATGCCGGCAATGAGCGCGACGCTGTTCTCCAGCTTGCGCGCGAAGCTCGTGGGCTGCACCAGCTGCGGCAGCAGGTCGCTGGCGCCGATGTAGACGAAGTTCCCCGCGGCAAACGGAACGAGGAGCGTGACGTCGAGCACGCCGGCGAGCAGGTAGGCGGCCACCGCCCCGATGGGGAAGGTGAGCCCCGACAGGAAGTTGAGCCAGAGCGCGCGCCGCGGCTCGTAGCCCGAATGCGCCAGGATCCCGAAGTCGCCCAGCTCCTGCGGCACCTCGTGCGCAGCCGCCGCAATCCAGGTGGCGAGCCCGACCGGCACGCCCAGGGTGAAGCTGGCTCCCACCGCGACTCCGCCGATGAGGTTGTGCAGGCCATCGGCCGCCAGGACGAGGGCGCCGACCGGCCGATGCTCGCACTCGACGTCGTGGCAGTGGTGCCAGTGCAGGTACTGCTCCAGCAGGTAGAAGGAGAGGAATCCGGCGGCGAAGACGATCCAGAGCGACATGCCAGGGCCGATCGCCTCGACCGATTCGGGAAGCATGTGGAAGAGCGCGCCGCCGAGGAGGGCACCGGCGGCGAGCGCCACCAGCGGCAGCAGGATGCGCTCCATGGTGCGCTGCGGGAGGATCAGGGCCAGGCTGCCGACCAGCGCGATCACGCTCATCGCCAGGCCGCTCACCACCACCCAGGCCAGCTCGCTCATATCGGCCGCATTCTCCCGCAGGCCGATGTCGCCGCATCGCCGTATCCTGTACCCAACACCCGGGCTCCCGCATCCAGCCGGGCGCCAGAAGCATGAGAAATCCCATGATCCCCCAGCCACCTCCCCTCGACGTCCTGGCCTCGTCCTCCTGGGGCGAAGGCGTGGCCCAGCGCCTGGCGCAGCGCCTTGCCGATGAGCCGGAGCTGCGCCTCTGCCTGCCCACCGGGTCCACGCCGCGGCCGATCTACGCCGCGCTTCCGGACGCCCTGGCCGCCGCTGACAGCGACCTCTCTCGCGCGACCGTCGTCCTGCTCGATGAGTACCTCGGCCTGCCCGCAGGCCACCGCGCCCGCTGCGATCAACAGCTCCGCAGCCAGCTTCTCGACCACCTCCGCACGCCGCCCGCGCGAGTCGTCACGTTTGACGTGGACGCCGGCGACCCCGCCGCCGCGCTGGGCCTCGCGGAGGAGGTGCGGGCAGTGGGCGGCCTGGACCTGGCGCTGCTCGGTCTCGGGCTGAACGGGCACGTGGGCATGAACGAGCCCGGCACGCCGGCCGATGCGGCGACCCGCATCGTCTCCCTCGCGCCCTCGACCCGCGACTCCGCGCGTCGCTACGGGGCAGAGCAGGCACCGAGCGAGGGCGTGACGCTGGGCCTGGCCGAGCTCTTGGCCGCGAGAGAGATCTGGCTGCTGGTCACCGGCGGCCATAAGGCGGGCATCCTGGACGCCGTCCTGAATGGCCCGATGACGCCCGACGTCCCCGCCTCGCTGCTGCGACGGCACCCCCGCCTGCGGGTCCTCGCCGATGCGGGAGCGGCGCAGGGCTAGGCCCGACCGGCGGCGACCTCGTCCTCGCGAGTTCGCCCTGCCATCTGGATCAGCTCCTCGTGCAGCTCGAACCAGACCGAGTGGTAGCTATCGACCCGGGGCGAGGCGACATAGCGGCCATCGCCCTCGATCGCCAGTCGGGTGGCGCGGTCGAGCCGCTGGCGGTAACGCTGGAAGCCCGGCTCCTCGGCGGCGTGGGGCGCCAGCCAGGCAACCGCGTCCTCATGAAGCGCGCGCAGGCGTTCGAGCACGCCCGCGTCGTAGGCCTCGTCGGCGTGGTCGTTCGGTGTCTCGGCACCGTCGGCCGTCTTCACCTGCCAGGCCGTCACCACCTCCTTCACCCGGTGGTCCAGCTCCAGGAACGAGTCGAGCGCCTCGTTGGCGCGCTCGCTTCCCCACCGCTGGCGGGCCGCGGCTTGCGCCTTGGTCGCCGCCTCGCGGCCCGCGGCGGTCGGCCGGTACGAGCCCGCGGCCGCTTCTGCCAGCCCGGCCTCGACCAGCTCGTCGAGCGCCACCCGCGTCGCGTCGGGTGCTGCGAACAGCGCCTCGGCCGCGGCGTCCGGCATGGCATAGCCCTTGATCGCGAGCAGGTTGAGCAGCGCGTCGCCGTCGACCTCGCCGTCGCTGGGCGCGGCCTGCCCGCCGGGGATCTCCACGCCGAGCTCCCTGGCCCAGGCCAGCAGGGTCTCGGCCTCGGGCGAGACCGCGCTCGAGCCGCTCAGCGCGCCCTCGTAGACGTTCCCGCTGCTGCCGTCGACGGTGATTGGCGTGCCGGAGGCCAGCAGGCGTGAGCCGATGCGAACGCCATCGGCCTCCAGGTTGACTTCGGAGGCGCCCACCACGGCAGGGATGCCCCAGCCGCGGGCCACCACCGCGGCATGGCTGGCGAGCCCGCCCTTCGCCGTCAGCAGCGCGGCGGCGCGGGACATGCCGTGGACGTCGTCGGGCGAGGTCTCGGAGCGGACGAGCACCACGGACCGCCCGGCATCGGCGACTGCCACGGCGGCATCCGCCGAGGTGGCGATCTCGCCGCTGGCCATGCCCGGCGAGGCGGGGTGGCCGGTGGTCATCGGCTCGGCATCGACCTGCGCCGGCGCGGAGGCGCGAGGCGGATCGGCCAGCAGGTGGGCGATCCGCTCGACGGCCTGGCGGCGCGTGAGCGGGACGTCATCGGCCTCTGCCATGTCGATGGCGATGCGCAGGGCAGCCTGCGGACTGCGCTTGCCGATGCGCGACTGGAGGAGCCACAGCTTCCCCGACTCGATGGTGAACTCGATGTCGCACATGTCCCCGTGGTGTCGCTCGAGCGCATCGGCGTAGGCGTGAAGCTCCTCGGCAACGTCGGGAAGGCGCGTGGCCAGCTCGTCGAGGGTGAAGGTCTCGTGCGTGCCCGCCACCACGTCCTCGCCCTGGGCGCGGAACATGACGTCGCCGTAGTGGACGTGTCGCCCCGTGGCCGGGTCGCGGGTGAACAGGACGCCGCTGCCGGAGCGCTCGTCGCGGTTGCCGAAGACCATGGCCTGCACGGTCACTCCCGTGCCCAGGTCGTCGGCGATGCCTTCTCGTGCCCGGTAGGTGCGCGCCCGCTCGCTGTTCCAGGAGCGGAATACCGCCTCGATCGCGGCACGCAGCTGCAGCCACGGGTCATCCGGGACCTCCGCGGCTCCCACGATCTCGCGGTACATCTCGCCGAAGCGGCGTCGGCAGTCCGCCGCGAAGCCCTCGTCGCCGCTGACCCGCGCCAGTCCCTCGCCGGTCGCCTCGTTCAGGCCGAGGTTCAGGATCGTGTCCATCATCCCGGGCATCGAGACCGGGGCGCCGGAGCGGACCGAGACCAGCAGCGGATCCGATGGGTCGCCGAAGCGACGGCCAACCGCGGCCTCGAGGTGCGCCATGTGCTCGCGGATCTCGTCGTCCAGCCCAGCAGGCCAGCCGGAGGCCAGGAACGCGTTGCAGGCATCGGTGCAGATGGTGAAGGCGGGCGGGACGGGGATGCCCAGCTCCACGGCCATGACGTTCAGCCCCGCGCCCTTGCCGCCCAGCAGCGCGCTGCGATCGTCGCCCGTGCGCGGCTCGTTCCAGTCGAAGACGTAGGTCATTGCTCATCCCCCTCTCGCTGCTCGTGCAGTGCCTGCCACACGCGCTCCGGCGAGAGCGGCAGGTCGCGGATCACGGCGCCACTCGCGTCGCGGACCGCCGCCGCCACCGCCGGTGCCACGCACAGCAGCGCCCCCTCGCTCATGCCCTTGGCGCCGTACGGACCTGGCCCGTCGCCATTCTCGACCATGTCGCTCTCGAGCTGGAGTGGCAGGTCCATGCTGGTCGGGATCCGATAGTCGATCGCACCCAGGTTCCGGATGCGACCGGTGTCGTCGAAGATGATGTGCTCCATCAGGGTGTGGCCCAGGCCCATGATCGCTGCGCCCTCGTCCTGCATCGTCACCTGCAGCGGGTTGAGCGCCTTGCCGACGTCCGAGACGGTCACGTGGCGCTGGATGGTCACGTCGCCGGTCTCGCGGTCCACCGACGCCTCCACGGCGGTGCAGTTGAACTCGAAGAAGGCGGCGCTGCCGCCAAGCGGGTGGTCGGGGTCCGGCTCCTTGCGTGCCTCACCGTTGCCGGTCAGCTCGCCTCCGCGTCGGCTCATGCCGGCCTGCACCACCTCGCCGATGGGGACCTCACGCTCGCCGATGCGGACCACCCCGTGCGCCACCTCCACCTGCGCCGGGTCCACCGCGTGCTGCTCGGCTGCCATGGCGGCCACCTTCGCCTGGATCTGGCGGCAGGCATCGAGCACCGCATTCCCCATCAGCACGGTCGAGCGCGAGGCCGATGTCTGCTGGTCGTACGGCACGATGGCCGTATCACCCATCACCACCGTGACCCACTCCAGCGGCGCGCCCAGCTCGTCGGCGGCCACCTGGGCGAAGATCGTCCGCGCTCCCTGCCCCATGTCGGAGGTGCCGGCGTAGACGACCACGCTGCCGTCGGCCAGCAGGCGGACCGTCGAGTAGGAGAGCCCGGTAGTCGGGCCGGACTTGATGCCGAAGGCGATGCCGCGCCCGCGACCCTCTGGCGCCGGCGTGCTCCAGCCGATCATCTCGGCGGCGCGCCGCACGGTCTGCTCCCAGTCGCCGTCGGCCGGCGTGTCGAAGGGGATGAACGCCTCGCCCTTGCGCGCCAGGTTGCGCAGCCGCAGCTCCAGCGGGTCCATGCCGAGCCGGTGCGCGCACTCGTCCAGGTTCGACTCCACGGCCCAGTTCACCTGCGGGTTGCCGAAGCCGCGGAACGCCGTGGACGGCGTCGTGTGCGACAGGATGGCGCGCCCCACCACGCGGGCCGCCGGGATGCGGTACGGGCCGCAGCCGATGTAGCTGCCCTTGCCCACGACGCGGTCGGCGATGTCGACGTAGGCGCCGATGAGGTAGTCGGCGGCGACGTCCTGGAAGGCGAGGGTCCCGTCCGCCATGACGCCGGTGCGGACGTGGATACGGGCGGCCGCTCGGCGCACTGCCTGGAACGTCTCCTCCAGGGAGAGGACCAGCCGCACCGGGCGCTGCGCCTGGAGCGCCATGCAGGCGATCATCGGCTCGTACTTGACGTGCTGCTTGCCGCCGAACGCCCCGCCGGGGTCGGGCGCGTAGATCCGCACCTTGGCGAGCGGCAGCCCCAGGACGCCGGCCAGGATCCTCTGCGCCCAGTAGGGGTGCTGGATGGTGGTCCAGACGGCGATGCCGTCGTCCTCGGGCGTGGCCATGAAGACGTGCGGCTCGATGGCGAACTGGGTCACGATTGGGAAGCGGTAGGTGTGCTCGACGACCAGGTCGGCCCGGGCCGAATCGACGTCGCCCCAGCCGATGGGGTGCTCGCGCAGGACGTTGCTGTGCGCCAGCGGGTCGTTCGGGCGCAGCCCGGGGTCCTGGACCAGCGGGGCGTCCGGCGCCAGCGCGCCCTCCACGCTGAAGACGGCTGGAAGCTCCTCGTACTCGACGCGCACCAGCCGCGCGCCCTCTTCGGCGGCATCCTCGCTGTCGGCCGCCACCACGGCGACCGGATCGCCGTGGAACTTCGTCTCGCCGGTGGCGATGACCGGGCGGTCGCGGAACTGGGGGCCGAAGCGCGGCATCGGGTCGGGCAGATCGGCCGCGGTGAAGACCATCCGCACGCCGGGCAGCTGCCGCGCCTCGCTGTCGTCGATGGCGATGATCCGGGCGTGTGCGACCGGGACCGTCACCAGCTTGGCGTGGAGCACGTCGGGAAGCTTGATGTCGGCCGCGTAGCGCAGCTCGCCGGTGACGCGGCCCTCCCCGCCGACGCGGCGCGGCGAGCCACCGACCCGGCCGATCACGGCTCGCCGGCCTCGGCCGTGGCGAGGATCGCGTCCATGATCTGGCGGTAGCAGCCACAGCGGCAGAGGTTGCCGGCGATCCCCTCCTCCACCTCCTCCGGGCTCGGGTGCGGGTTCGACTCCAGCAGCACGTGCCCCGAGATGACCTGGCCCGGGATGCAGAAGCCGCACTGCACGGCGCCGTGATCGAGGAAGGCACCCTGCAGCGGGCTCAGCTCGCCCTCGCTGGCGAGCCCCTCGACCGTGACGACCTCCGACCCATCGGCCTCGACGGCGAGCACGAGACAGGAATCGACGCTGCGGCCGTCGACGATGACGGTGCAGGCTCCACATTCACCGACCAGGCAGCACTCCTTGGCTCCGGTCAGGCCGATCTCGTCGCGCAGCACCTCGAGCAGCGTGTGGTGGGACTCGACCTCGAGCCGTCGCTCGCGGGCGTTGACGGTTAGGGTGATCGCGATGCGCTGGCTCACGCGGCCACCCGCTCGATCGCCGTGGCCAGGGCGCGGACGGCCATCACGCGCAGCATCGCCAGGCGGTACTGCGGGCCGGAGCGCATCGAACGCGGCGAGGGCGCGGCCAGGCCGAGCAGCTCGTCGAGGAGCTCGTCGCGCGTCGCGCGCTGAGCCGGGTCGGCCAGCACGCCGGAGGTATCCGCCGCGAGGAACGGCCGCGGGCCGACGCTGCCGTACGCGAGACGCGTCACACCGGCTTCGTCCACGGCGCAGCTCAGGGTCACCGACGCGAGGTCATGTCCTCGCCGGCGGGTGCGGCGCAGGTGGACGCTGCCCACGCGTCGGTCGACGATCGGCAGCTCGATCGCGGTCACCAGCTCGCCGGGATCGAGGACGGTGACGCCCGACCGGACGAAGAAGTCGTCGAGGCCGATGCGCCGGGTTCCATCCGGACCGGCGACCACCACCCGCGCGTCGTGGACGAGGAGCGGGGTGGCCGTGTCGGCGGCCGGAGACGCATTGCAGATGTTCCCCGCCAGCGTGGCCCGGTTCCGGATCTGGACCGCGCCGATCACCGCCGCCGCCTCGGCGAGCGAGGTGAAGCGCTCGCGCACCAGCGGGTGCGCGGCGATATCGGTCATCACCGTGCCGGCGGAGATGACGAGCGAGCCGTCGCGCACGGCCATCGCAGGCCGAAGCTCGGCCACGCGCTTGAGGTCAACCACCACGCTTGGCCGGAGTGTGCCGTCCCGGAGCCGGATGATCAGGTCGGTCCCACCGGCCAGGACCCGGGCGTCACCGCGGTGCCCGGCGAGCAGCTCGATGGCAGCTGCCAGCGTCGTCGGCCGCTCGTAGGTGAAGCTGCGCACGTCCCTCTGCCCGCCGGCTTACAGCAGCCCGTCGACCTGGTCGAGCAGGACCTGCGGGTTCGCGGCGCGGATGAAGTAGTAGGGCCGCTCCGCGAAGCGCTGCACGAACTCGGCACGTGCCTTCCGCAGCGCATCGGTGTCGACCACGGGCATCGGGTGGCCGGGAGCCAGGAGCTCGTTGAGCAGGAAGTAATTCTGCAGCGAGTGCAGGGTCTGGAACTGCCGCTCAAAGGGGATCATCTCGTTGGCACTCGGCTCGAAGTTGCCGTCGATGGCCGGGACAACCACCACGTCCACGTTGCTCGGCGCATCGTAGATCTCCCAGGTCGGCATGGTGCCGAAGAACTTCGCCGCGCCGGCCTCCGGCGCCGCCTTGTCGGCGCGCTCCGTCCCCTCGGTCCGCTTCTTGAGGAAGGGCGACTTGGAGCCGAGCACGGCCCGCCCGTCATCGTCCACGACCGTCGTCTCGGTCGAGACCAGCAGCGCACCGCGCCGGCAGGCCTCGATCTGGCCCATGCTCTTGCCGTGGTTCGACTCGCCACCCAGGAACATGATCGTCCGGTCGCGGTAGCGGACCGCCGAGGCGTGGAAGGGATGCAGCCCCTCGTCCTCCATCCGCAGCGCGAGCATGGTCACGATCGCCTTCTGGATGGGACCGGCCGGCCAGGGCCCGCTGAACTGCATGGCGCGGCCGTCGAATGCCACGCCCTTCTCGCCATCCTGGTCCCAGGTGATGTCCGGCTGCGAGAGGGTGACCTGCGGCGAGATCTGGACCTCGCCCAGCCGGTAGTTGAGGAAGCTGAGATCCTCGAGCACGTGGTCGCGCGCCTCCCCGCCGAAGACGTCGACGCGGAGCCGGGCGGTGGCGGCGGAGAACTCCTCGGTGAGGCGGTGCGGTCCTGTCATGTGCTCCTCTCGGCGGTCCTGCCAGGCGTGGCTGGATGGATCAGCTGGATGCGACGTCGGGGTTCGGCAGCACCACGTCGCGGATCGCTCCGACCAGGTCGTGGTACGACTTGATGAAGCCTCGCAGGGTTCGGACCGTGGCGCCATACCCGTCGAACTCGTGAAGCGCCAGGCCATCGGGCTGGTAGGCCCGACCGAAGTCGGTGATGCGCTCCAGCAGCTCGTCGACGAGACGATCGTCGACCGGCGCGTCGATGCGGGGCTGCGGGCTGAGGCCGCTCTCGTTGAACTGCACCTGCCAGGCGTGGGTCATGGTGAGGATGGCATCGGCTCCCACCAGCTCCGTCCAGTGCAGGCGGTGGCGGTAGGCCGCCGCCAGCAGCCTGGCGCGGTAGCCGCGCTCGCGGAAGATGGCGTAGGCGCGCTTGAAGACGGCGATCCCCGCCCAGTTCAGCGCGTCGGGGTCCACGGCGATCCCGTCGCGCGCGGCCAGGACCCGCATCCAGTCGTCGACGCGGCCGATCATGATGGTGCAGACCGGCGACATCGTTCCGATCTCATCGCCGGCTGCCGCGCGCGCATCCAGCCCGCGCTCGACCGCCTCGGCGACCGCGATCGCCTGGGCCACGGTGAAGCAGACGGTGGCGTTGATGTTGACGCCGGCCGCGGTGGCTCGCTCGATGGCGACGATCCCCGCCTGGGTGGCCGGGAACTTGACCTGCATGTTCGGCGCAAGGCCGGCGAACCGCATCCCCTGCTCGAGCATCCGCTCGGCGTTCGGGTAGTTGGCGGGGTTCGTCTGGAGCGAGAGGCGTCCGCCGCGCCCGGCGCGTGACCGATGCACGGGCTCGAGCACGCCGGCGCCGCGAATCGCCATCTCCTCGATCACCCGCCAGGTGATCTCCACCTCGGTGCAGCCCGGATCCCCCGCCGCGATCTCACGGATTCGGGACTGCCAGTAGTCGATCTCCTTGTGGAGAACCTCCAGCACGATGCTCGGGTTCGAGGTCGCACCTGTCGCACCTCGCGCGACCGCGTACTCGAGCTCGGCGGTGGAGCACGAGTCGTTCCAGTAGTCGGTGGGCGTGTCGCGAACCATCGTCGCCAGCGGGCTGGCGGAGGGTTCGTCCTGCGGCGGAGCGGACACCGCGTTCCTCCTCCAAGGGGTTGGCAATGCGGGCTTCCCGTAGCATAATCGATTATCGATGACGTGCCAACCGGGCCGGCCGAACCGCAAACCGAGGTGCCACGCGTGCCCTACGTGATCTGCGCGACCTGGAAGGTCCTCTCCGGCGAGACCGATGCCATCCTCCGCCTGCTCGAGCAGGTCCGTCAGGCCTCGCTCGCCGAGCCCGGCTGCCTGCGCTTCGACGTCCATCGGTCCCTGGACGATCCTTCCGCCTTCTTCCTCTACGAGCAGTACGAGTCCGAGGAGGCCTTCGACCGGCATGCGGCGTCCGACCACGTCCGGCGGTTCGTCCTGGAGGATGCGGTGCATCGGCTCGAGAGCAGGCGACGCGAGCGCTTCGAGATGATCGGATAGCGGAGGCGACCAGTGCTAGGACTTGACGAGACGGTTGGCCAGTTCCTGGGGGACGAGTCGTTCCCGGTACACTGGGATTCGGACGCCGAGAAGGACTTCTTCTGGGTCTACGACGACCTGCACTGCCCCCATCCGGTGAGCCCGATGTTCTTCGACATCGGCGGCTGGTGGCTCAGCTGCGACCACATGTTCCGGCGCTTCGGGACGCCGTTCGCCGTCGACTGGCTGGCGAAGAACGTCAACGGCTACGTCTACACCACCGCCGTGCCGGCCGATCCGGAGCTGCGCATCGAGGGAACCGAGTACAGCGCCAACTACACGGCCCGGGTTCCGCGCGACGCCGACTACGCCGAGTCGATGGGCGCCTACCTGGACGTCGTCCTGCCGGTCTACGGCGAGCAGTTCGCCGACTGGTGGCGCGACCGGCTGCGCCCGGAGATGGAGCGCAACTTCGCCATGCTCGAGGAGCGGCTGGACCAGGCGCAGCAGATGAGCCTGGCGGAGCTGGCGTGCCTGTTGGAGGATGCGATCGACGTCCACGACCGCCACTGGAAGATCCACTGGATGCTCAACTTCGCCCAGCTGTCGGCGACCCTGAAGCTCCGGGCCGTGATGGAGAAGACGCGCGGCGGCGTCGACGAGGCCCTGCTGGGCCGGCTGCAGAACTCCGCCTCGGACCGCAACTGGGACTCGATCGAGGCACTCTGGCAGATGAAGAATGAGGTCCGCGACGATCCCCAGCTGCGCCGTGCCTTCGAGGCCGATGAGGCAGAGGCCATCGCGGACGCGCTTCGAACCTCCGAACGCGGCCGCCGCTTCATCGCCGAGCGCGTCGAGCCGTACCAGCGCGAGTTCGGCTGGCACGCCGTCTGGAGCCACGAATTCATCTTCCCCACCGTCCGCGAGCAGATGGAGCCGGTGCTGGAGCTGGTCAGGGACTACCTGAAGAACGACTACGACTACCCATCCGCCATGGAGGCCATGCGGAAGGACATCGAGGCGGCATCGGCGGAGATCCTGGAGGGCCTCAGCGGGGAGGATCGCGCCGAGATGGAGGCGGCCAACGCCGTCAACCTGCGCATGGCACCGCTCACCCCCGACCATCACTTCTACATCGACCAGGGGGCCAACGCACACGTTCGGCTGGTGCTGATGGCGATCGGCCGCAAACTGGTCGAGCTCGGCCGCCTGGACGAGCCCGACGACGTGATGTTCCTGCGCTACAAGCAGCTGCGGACCCTCATCGGCGACGAGAAGGCGCTCGACGCGCGCGGCATCGTGGCCGAGGAGCGGAGCAGGCGGGCGGAGTCGGAGAAGCTCCACCCCCGAGACTGGATCGGCACCGCCACCAAGTCGCAGCTCGCCTTCCCCTACCTCGTCAACTGGGGCTACCCCGACCGCTTCTACCAGCAGCAGTCGGAGGACGTGCTGAAGGTGAGCGGGCTGGGAGCCTCACCGGGCGTGGTGGAGGGGACGGCTCGGGTGGTGCGCACTGTGGACGAGTTCGACGATGTCCGCGAGGGCGACATCCTGGTGTGCCAGATGACGAATCCGGCCTGGGTGGTGCTCTTCACCAAGATCGCCGGCCTGGTCACCGATACCGGCGGCACGACGTCGCACCCCGCGGTGCTCTCGCGCGAGTTCGGCATCCCGGCCGTGATCGGGACCTCCGTCGCGACGCAGCGGATCCGGACCGGGGACCGGGTACGCGTCGACGGCTCGTCCGGCACGGTCGAGATCTTCCGCGAGCAGGCGGGCGACAGTCCAGATCACCCGACCACGCCGGTCGGGGTCTGAAGGAGAACACGGTGGCCACCGGCGAAAGCCTCTCGAGAAGCCTGCTTGCCGACCAGGTAAAGGACCGGCTGCTCGAACGCATTGTGAGCGGCGAGTACGCGCCCCACTCGCGCATCGTGGAGACGCAGGTGGCGCGCGAGCTCAACACCAGCCAGGCCCCTGTCCGCGAGGCGCTCCGCGCTCTCGAGGCGCTGGGCGTCGTGGAGATCATGCCCTTCAAGGGAGCGCGCGTGCGGCGTCCGGCACGTCGCGAGATCCTGGAGGCGTACGCCGTGCGCCTGGCGCTCGAGAAGCTGGCGGTCCGCCTCGCCGCGCCGCTCCTGACCAGTCAGGACCTCGCCCAGCTGGCGGAGCAGTGCGACCTGATGCACCTTCGCGCCCGCGAGGGCGACATGCACGCCGTGGCCGAGGCCGATGCCGGCTTCCACGGTCGCATCCTCGAGGTCGCCGGCAACCGCACCCTGCGAACGGTTTGGGCCTCGCTGGAGCCGTTCCTGCGCACCTACATCACGCTGGTGGTTCCCGGTGCCGATCCCGAGTGGGCGGCCAACCTGCACACGCCCATCCTGGAAGCGCTGCAGCGGGGGGAGACCGAAGGCGCCGTGGAGGCCATCACCCAGCACTTCGAGGCCGCCAGCGCGAACCTCGCGGCCCGCTGGGAGGAGGAGTCCGGCGGCCCCGGGGACCAGCCCGAAGGGACCCGGCCGACCGACGACGAAGTCCCGGCGCCGTTGACCGATCCAGCCGATCCCATCTATCATCGATAATCGATGATGGCGCCCAAGGAGACATTTTGATGCAGCAGCTCTCCATCTTCTCCCTCGAAGGCCGGGTCGCCCTGGTCGTCGGAGGGGGCGGTGCAATCGGCTCGGCCCTCGCGGTCGGCCTCGCCGGAGCTGGGGCGACTGTCGCGCTCGCCGGCCGCACCGAGGAGAGCCTCCAGGCCGCGGCCGATCGCGTTCGCGAAGCGGGCGCCGAGTGCATGACCGCGGTGCTGGATGCCACCGACCGCGACGCCTGCGAACGCGTCGTATCCGAGGTGGTGGAGCGCTTCGGGCGCCTCGACATCGTCGTCAATGCCGTCGGCGGCGGCGCCGGCAAGGTCCTCCACCCCGCCGAGGAGTACCCCACCGATGCGTGGGACTGGATCATGGACCTGAACGTGCGCAGCACCCTCTACCCGACCCAGGCTGCCGTGCGCGCCATGATCGCCGGCGGCCGCGGCGGCCGTGTCCTGAACATCTCGTCGGTTCGCTCGCAGCTCGGCATCAATGCCGGCTACTCGGCCTACGTGGCCGCCAAGGGTGCCATCTCGGCCCTGACGCGCCAGTGGGCGACCGAGTGGGCCAAGCACGGGATCACCGTCAACGCCATCTCGCCGACCTTCGTCGACACGCCGCAGGTCGCATCACTGCTCGCCGATCCGGACTTCAAGGCCGGCATCGTCGGCCGCATCCCGCTGGCGCGCGTGGGCGGAACCGATGACCTCATCGGCCCCAGCCTCCTCTTCTGCTCTGCGGCGGGCGCCTTCGTCACCGGGCAGGTGCTCATGATCGACGGCGGGCTGACAGCCACCCAATGACCGAAATCAGCCATCCCTGCTGAGGAGCCACTTCCGATGGAGCAAGTAACCCGGGGCGTCTTCACCGAGACGAAGCTGCGAGGCTGCAATCCCAGCTACGTGATCACCTCCGACGGTGTCGTGGTGATCGACACGCCACAGCTCCCGACCCGCGCGGTCGAGATGCGGAAGCAGGCCGAGGCGCATGGCTCGATCCGCTACCTGATCAACACCGAGCACCACGTCGACCACATCTTCGGCAACTACTACTTCAAGGGGGACTTCCCGGTGGTGAACCACCAGGCCCTCTACGACCGATTCATGGTCGTCTTCCCTGACCTCGATCCGTTCGAGTACGCCAGGGAGGCGCTCCCGACCGACGACCCCGATGGGGAGGCCATCTTCCCCGACCGGGAGACCTACTACGCCGACCCGAACAAGGGCAGCATCGTCTTCACCGGCGACCTGACCCTGGCGGTGGGCGACCACACCTTCCGGCTGCTGCACACCCCCGGGCACACGCCCGGCCAGGTGGCGGTGCACGTCCCCGAGGAGCGGGTCGTCTTCACCGGCGACACGATCTTCAACGGCTGCCAGACGTGGCTGATGACCTCCGATGTTGACGAGTGGATCGCCTCGCTTGAGCGGATTGCCGGCCTCGACGTCGACCACGTCGTCCCCGGCCATGGACCGGTCGCCACGCCGCAGGTGCTCGCCGTGCAGCGCGCCAACCTGCTCGACTGGAAGGCCGCGGTGGCGGCCGCCGTCGCCAAGGGCTGGAGCCGCGAGGAGACGATCGCCCGCGTGAACTTCGCCGAGCGCTACCCGGTAGACATTGGTCAGGGCTACATGATGGAGCACATTCAGACGCTCAACGCCGCCTCGCTCTGGGACAAGTTCAGCCAGGCGATCCCCGGGGGCAGCGCGTCGGAGCCTGCAGCACCCGTGGGAGCCGGCGAGCAGTGAGTCACCCTTCGGATGTCGGGGCCGCCGTCATCGGCACCGGCTTCATCGGCACCGTGCACGTCGAGGCGCTGCGGCGCATCGGCGTGCAGGTCCGCGGCGTGCTCGGCAGCACGCCGGAGCGGGGCGCCCGCCGGGCCAAGGCCCTGGGCGTCCCGCTCGCCTACCAATCGCTGGAGGATCTGCTCGCCGACCCATCGGTCCAGGCCGTCCACGTCACATCGCCGAACGACCTGCACGTGTCGCAGTCGCGCGCCGTGCTGGCCGCTGGCCGCCACGTCATCTGCGAGAAGCCGCTGGCGATGAGCGCGGCGCAGTCGGGCGAGCTGGTCGAGCTCGCCGCGCGCAGCGGGCTCGTCAACGCCACGAACTTCAACATCCGCTACTACCCGCTCAACCAGCACGCGCATGAGCTGGTGGCCGGCGGCGGCCTCGGCGAGGTGCGGCTGGTGACCGGGCGCTACTTCCAGGACTGGCTGCTGCTCGAGAGCGACTGGAACTGGCGGCTGCAGCCCGACCGCGGCGGCGCCCTGCGCGCCGTCGGCGACATCGGTTCGCACTGGCTCGACCTGCTCACCTTCATCACCGGGCAGCGCGTGACCGAGGTGATGGCCGAGCTGACCACGTTCATCGCGAGCCGCCGCGAACCGACCGGTACGGTCGAGACCTTCTCCACCGAGCAGGCGGCCGAGAGCGTGGACCGCGAGATCAGCACGGAGGACACCGCCTCGATCCTGCTGCGCTTCTCCGGCGGGGCGCGCGGCGCGGTCACCGTGTCGCAGATCAGCCCCGGACGCAAGAACTCGCTGCACTACGAGATCGACGGCTCCACATCGGCCTGGGCCTGGGACTCGGAGGACCCCGACCACGCCTGGATCGGGCACCGCGACGGGGCCAACGAGATCATCGCCCGCAGCCCGGCCCTCATGAACGCGACGGGGCAGGCGGCCACGGCGCTGCCGGGAGGCCACGTCGAGGGCTTCTTCGACACCTTCTGCGCCCACTTCCGCGCCATCTACGCCGAGATCGCCGCCGGGCATCCCTCCGACAGCCCGAGCTACCCCACCTTCGCCGACGGCCACGACGAGATGCTGGTCGGCGATGCGATCGCGCGCAGCGCCCGCGAGGGTCGCTGGATCAGCGTCGATCGTCCCACAGCCACGGAGGCGCAACCATGAAGCTTGGATTGCTGACCGCACCCTTCCCGCAGACCCCCCTGCCGGAGGTGGTCGACTGGATGGCCGCCAACGAGTTCGAGAGCATCGAGATCGCGTGCTGGCCGCGGACCGAGGGGGCCACCCGCCGCTACGCCGGCACCTCGCACATCGACGTCGAGGACCTGTCCGACGGGCAGGCGAAGGAGCTGCGCGCCGAGATCAACGAGAAGGGGCTGGAGATCTCCGGCCTGGGCTTCTACCCGAACCCACTGCACCCCGATCGCGAGCAGCGCGAGCACGCGGCCGAGCACCTCAAGAAGGTGATCGTGGCGGCCGAGAAGATGGACGTCCCTCTCGTCAACACCTTCCTGGGCGCCGACGCCTCGAGGACGGATGACCAGAACTGGGAGACCGCCCTGCAGGTCTGGCCGGAGATCGTGAAGTTCGCCGACGCCCACGGACGGAAGATCACCTTCGAGAACTGCCCCATGCTGTTCAGCTACGACGAGTGGCCGAGCGGCCATAACCTGGCGACCACGCCGCACAACTGGCGGCGCATCCTCGAGCAGTGGGCACCCACGGTGGGGCTCAACTTCGACCCGTCGCACCTGGTCCTGCAGATGATCGACATGCCGCGATTCATCCGCGAATTCGGGCCGCACATCTACCACTTCCAGGCCAAGGACCTCATGATCGACCGCGAGGGCCTGTACGAGTACGGGATCTTCTCGAAGGGCATCGGCTGGCAGATCCCGCGCCTGCCGGGCCTCGGCGAGGTCGAGTGGGGCGTCCTCTTCTCCGCCCTCTACCGCGCCGGCTACGACGGCGCCTGCATCATCGAGCACGAGGACCGCGGCTTCGAGAAGACCGACGAGCTGGTCAAGCGCGGCTTCCTGCTCGCCCGCGACATCCTGAAGCCCTACTGCAAGTGAGCGACATGACCCTGACCATCGAGAACCTGACCGAGCGAGACATCGCCAAGACGATCGACCACTCGCTGCTGAAGCCGGAGCTGGACGACGAGCTCGTGGCCGATGGCTGCCGGCTGGCGGCGAGGTACGACGTCGCCTCCGTCTGCGTCCGACCGGCCGACGTCGTCCGGGCGCGAGAGATCCTCGGAGGGACCGATGTGAAGGTCGGCACCACCATCGGCTTCCCGCACGGCAACCACGTGACGGCCACCAAGGTCTTCGAAGCCGAGCGCGCCCTGGCCGATGGCGCAACCGAGCTGGACATGGTGCTCCAGATCGGCGCGCTGAAGTCCGGGCGCGATGCCGACGTCGAGGCCGACATCGCCGCCGTGGTGCAGGTCGGCCACGCGGCCGGCGCCATCGTCAAGGTGATCTTCGAGAATGCCTACCTGACCGATGACGAGAAGATCCGCGCCTGCGGGCTGACCGCGGCGGCGGGCGGCGACTTCGTCAAGACGTCGACCGGGTTCGCACCGAGCGGCGCCACCCATCATGACCTTCGGCTCATGCGCGCCAGCACGCCGCCCCATATACAGGTCAAGGCGGCCGGCGGCGTACGGACGCTCGATGCGCTGCTGGAGGTCATGGCGCTGGGCGTGACGCGCATCGGCGCCACGGCGACCGCTACGATCATCGATGACTTCAGGGCGCGAAAGGCTGGGCGCCCCCAGGAGACCGCTGCACCCGGCACGGAGAGCGGCTACTGAAGCAGACGGCCACCCGAGCAAGACATCCGTTGAACCATCGCCATTGGCCGCGATGGCCGCGCCCACCATGCGGAGGAGGTGAGAGCATCAGATCCCATCGAACGGCTCCCCCATCCAGGGGGACTACTGTCGGACGGCGTGACCGGAACGGCGCGTCGCACTCATCAGGAGGAGTTTCAGTGAGGAATCGATCGATCCGCGTGAAGGCGCTCACCAGCCTCGCCGCCATGGCGGTGGTGCTGGCCGCCTGCGGTGGCACGGGCTCATCGGCCGGTGCCAGCGGTGGTGGCGAAGCGTCGTACACCATCGGCTATTCCAACGGTGGCGGCGTCGGCAACGGCTTCCGCGAGGAGCAGGTCTGCACCGCGAAGGCGGAGGCGCTGGCATCGGGCCAGGTGACCGAGCTCAACACCATCCATCGCAACACCGATGCCGCAGGTCAGCTCTCGGACATCCGTGACCTGATCGCCGCCGACGTGGACGCAATCGTGTTCAATCCGAACGATCCCGAGGCGCTCAATCCTGCCCTGCAGGAAGCGCACGATGCGGGCATCGTCACCGTCTCGGTCGACGCCTACGTCACCGATGAGAACACCTACAACCTCTACAACAACCAGGTCAAGTACGCCGAGCTCGGCGCCAAGTGGCTGTTCGACCAGCTGGACGGCGAGGGCACGGTTTACTACATGCGCGGTCTCGCCGGCCACCCGGCCGACAGCGACCGTGACATCGGCTTCAAGAACGTGCTGGCGGACTACCCGGGCATCACCGTCTACCCGAACGACGACGGCGTGTTCACTGGATGGGATCCGGCCACCACGACGACCCTGATCAACGACGTGCTCGCCAGCGGCGACTACGACCAGATCGACGGGATCTGGACCTCGGGCATGGACTCGCAGGTCGTTGACGCGATCAAGGATGCGAACAAGGACTTCGTGCCGATCGTCGGCGCGGACCTCGGTGCATTCGTGGCACAGCTCCTCGACGAAGAGGGGTATCCGGGCCTCGAGGGCGCGGCGGTCACGAACACCGCGGCCGTCGGCGGTGCCGGCGTCGGCTTGGCGCTCAAGCTCCTCAACGGCGAGGATGTCCAGACCGCCGAGGACGCGAGTCAGCCGAACACCGTTCTGCTGGATCCGGTCCTGGCCGACAACGTGAGCGACTCCGGCAAGGAGCTGCTGGGATCGTGGCAGGTCGACGGTCTCGACCCGCTCTGGCCGCTGGGCCTCCAGATCGAGGGCTACACCACCTACACCCCGGAGCAGGCCGTTGCCTGCAAGGGTCCGGGCGAGTAGCCTCCCCTCGCAATTGCAGGGGGGCGTCGGCGATCGCCGGCGCCCCCTCACCACACCCGAGATGGCATGACCGTCACCACCGACCTGCTGCTCGAAGCGACCGGCATCTCCAAGGCCTACGGGGCCGTCGTCGCGCTCCGCGACGCCTCGCTCGCGGTTCGGCCCGGCGAGGTGCACGCGCTGATGGGTGCCAACGGCGCCGGCAAGAGCACGCTCGTCAAGATCCTTACCGGGGCGGTGCGCCCCGACTCCGGCCGCATCGCCGTCCGTGGCCGTGAGCGAACCGTTCACTCGCCGGGAGAGGCGCGCCGCGGCGGCCTCGTCCCCGTCTACCAGGAGCCGTCGCTGATCCCGGACCTGGACATCCGCACCAACCTGCGCCTCACCGAGACGCCCGTTGAGCCGTTCCTGCACTGGGTCGAGGAGCTCGGCATCGAGACCCTCGACCTCGCCACGCTGGCCCGCCGCCTGCCGCTGGCCACGCTGCGCATCATCGACCTGGCTCGCGCCCTGGCCACCGAGCCGGACGTGCTGATGCTCGACGAGATGACGGCGGCCCTGCCCGCGAACCTGACGGAGCGCGTGCTCGACGTGGTCGGGCGCCAGCGCGGCGGCGATCGGTGCGTCATCTTCATCTCCCATCGCATGATCGAGATCGCGGCCGTCTGCGACCGCGCCACCGTCCTGCGCGAGGGCGAGACGGTAGGCGTGGTCGACGTCTCGGCAGGCTCGGAGCACCGCATCGTGGAGCTGATGCTGGGCGACACGATGGACGAGCGCCGATCCGGCACGACGGCGCAGGCGGAGGGCGACGCCGCCGCTGAACGTCCCGCCCCGCGCCTCGCCGTGCGCGACATCCAGGCCGGCACCAAGCTCCACGGCGTCTCGTTCGACCTCTATCCGGGCGAAGTGCTCGGGGTGGTTGCGCTGGAGGGCCAGGGACAGGACGAGCTGTTCGACATCCTCGCCGGCTCGTCCCGACCGTCGAGCGGCGAGCTGCGGGTCGACGGGCAGCCGGTCACGTTCCACCATCCCGCCGACGCGATCCGGCGCGGCCTGGTCTACGTCGCCGCCGACCGAGCCGACGCCCTGCTCATGCAACGATCGATCCGCGAGAACATCGCGCTGCCCTTCATCACCCGGCTGCAAAGCTGGGGCCTGATCAACATGGGCGACGAGCAGCGGACGGTGAATGGAGCGATCGAAACGTTGCAGATCGACGCGCGCGCGGGTGGCGAGGTGCGGCGGCTCTCTGGCGGCAACCAGCAGAAGGTGACCATCGCCCGATGGGTCGCGGGCGGCGTCCAGACCATGCTCTGCTTCGATCCCACGCGTGGCATCGACATTCGAACCAAGAACCAGATCTACCCGCTGCTGCGCGACCTGGCGGAGGCGGGGGCGGCCGTCCTGTTCCACACCTCGGAGCTCAAGGAGGTCCAGCTCGTCTGCGACCGCGCCATCGTCATCTTCGCCGGCCGCGTCGTCGGCGAGATGGGCGTGGAGGAGGCGGACGAGGCGACGCTGCTGCGCGCTGCCTACAACCTGGACGCGGGAGCGGAATCGCCCTACGGCAGCCGCGGCGCAGCGACGGAGACAGGGCCGGAGCCGGAGGCAGCAACGTGAGCGCCGCCCTGAGCACGAGCAGCGTGGGACGGATCCCATGGCGTGAGCGGGTGCTGGGGATGGGGCGCCGCAACGCCTGGACGCTCGGGCTCGTCGCGTTCCTGCTGCTCCTGCTGCTCTACACCACCTCGATCGCGCCCCGCTACGGCCCATCCAGCCTCGCCATCTCGGTGCTGCCGCTCGCGCTGGCGGCGGTCGCCCAGGCGGTGGTCGTCATCGGCGGGGGGATCGACCTCTCGATCGGATCGATCATGGCCCTCACCAGCGTGGTGGCCGCCACCATCTACGACGAGGGCTTCGCCTTCGGCTCGACCACCGTGCTGGCAGGGCGGACGGACGAGCTGGGCATCGTCGTCGTGGTGAGCGTCCTCGTGCTGGGGCTCGTCATCGGCCTGGTCAACGGCCTGGTCGTGATCATGAGCCGAGTCCCGGACATCGTGGTTACGCTGGCCATGTCCTTCGTGTGGGCCGGTGCTGCGCTGCTCGTGCGCGGCGCACCCGGCGGCGCGGGACCACAGTGGCTGAAGGACGTCGTCCTCGGCAACCTCGGCCTGGACGTCCTCCCGAAGGCCGCAATCGTGCTCGCGATCCTGGTCCTCGTCGTCTGGATCCCCGTCGTGCGCTCGCGGATCGGCCTCTCGATCTACGCCATCGGCAGCAACCGGCTGGCCGCCTTCAGGAGCGGCGTCGAGGTGGGCCGCACCAAGGTGATCTCCTACATGCTGGCCGGCCTCTTCGCCGCGGTGGCGGGGCTCAGCCTGACGGCGAGCACCGGCATCGGCACGCCGGTCCCCGGCCCCTACACCCTGATGAGCGTGGCCGCGGTCGTGCTCGGCGGCGTCAGCCTGGCCGGTGGGCGGGGTGGCCTCTTCGGGCCGATCATCGCCGTCATGATCCTGCAGCTCATCCGGACCGACATGACGTTCCTGCGCGTCAACACCAACCTGGCGGTGGTGGCGCAGGGCGTCATCCTGATCGGCGTGGTGATGATCGGCAGCCTCATCGAGCTGCGGCGGTCACGATCATGACCGCCGCCACGACGACGGCCCGCAACCGTTGGCTGACCGCCGGCGCCTGGCGCAACCTCTTCCGCGACCGGCCGATCATCCCGCTCGTCGCCCTGCTCCTGCTCCTGGTGCTGGCCGTCCAGCTCGTGCGCCCGGGCAGCGTGGGGCTGGACTGGGCGGGCGTGATCCTGCGCGCGGCAATCCCGCTGGCCATCCTGGCCGGCTGCCAGACGTTGGCCATGTTGACCGGCGGCATCGACCTCTCGGTGGCGGCGGTCGCCTCCATGGCCGGGTTCGTGACGGCCACCATGGTCAACAGCCCCGGCGGCGTGGTGCAGGGCATCGCGATCGCGCTTACCGCGGCCATGCTGGCGGGGATGGTGACCGGCATCGGCGTGGGCGTCTTCCGCGTCCACCCGCTGATCATGACGCTGGGCATGAGCTTCGTCGTCCTCGGCCTGGCGAACGTCTGGCAGATCCAGGTGGTCCAGACCGGCTCCGGGGTCCCCGACTCGCTGCGCTGGATCGGCGCCAACATGCTGGGCGACATCCTGCCCTACAGCCTGCTCGTCTTCATCCCCCTGGCGGTGATCGTCCTGCTGGGCCTGCGGCGCACCGGATATGGACGCCTGCTCTACGCCATCGGCGACAACCCGGTCGCCGCGCGACTGTCAGGTGCCCGCTCCTGGCAGGTGCTGGTGGTCCTCTACATGATCTCGGCGCTCTTTGCCGGCATCGCCGGGCTGCTCATCTCGGGACTGACCAACACTGCCAGCGTCACGCTCGCGGACTCCTACCTGCTGCCCTCCGTGGCGGCGGCGGTGATCGGCGGAACATCGATCTTCGGCGGCCGTGGCGGCTTCGGCGGCACGATGGTCGGCGCGCTCATCCTGCAGGTGCTCACCGCGCTGCTGACCGTGCTGGGGCTCCCGGAGCCCACGCGCCAGATCCTGTTCGGCTCGATCATCGTCGTGGTCGCGGCCGCCTACACCCGGGCGACCTCCGAGTCCTGACCCGGTCAGCGACCCGGCATCGCCTCGAAGGTGCGCTCGATGTCGCCCAGGACCCGCACGGTGGACTCGGTGCAGACCTGCAGGTAGCGCTCACCGAACTCCGGGGTCGCCTCTCGCGCGTCGCCCCACGATCCGGAGCGCGTCGCACGGTACACCGATCCCGGTGCCGAGAAGAAGAAGGCGGTGTGCACGGGCGCCGGGTTGGTCACGTCAGGGAACGGCGGGAACTCCGCGTTGGCGTTCTCCATGTCCACCGCGTCGGGGTTGATGACCAGCATGGCCGACGTCTCGCCGCGGTTGGCATGCAGTCCGGTCGACGGGTCGAAGAACTCACCGGCCTCCTCGGGCGTCAGGCCATCCCAGTAGTTGATGGGGAAGGCGTGCGTGCCGTGGGGCAGGCGTCCCGCAGCATTGGCGCAGGCGTATGCGATGGCGTAGGTGTTGTCGTAGTGGCCGTTCAGGAAGACGATGCGCCGGAAGCCCGCCTCCGCCAGCGACGCGGCCAAGTCCTCGATGAGCGCCATGAAGGTCGGGATCCGGATCTGCACCAGCCCGGTGAAGCCGGTGTGCGGGTACGAGAGCCCGTAGTTGATCGTGGGCGCCACCGCGGCGCCGACCCGCGGAGCCGCTCGACGCGCCACCTCGGTGGCGATCAGCGAATCGGTGAGCAGCGGGCCGTGGGGCCCATGCTGCTCGGTGGAGCCGGTCGGCACGATGACCGTGTCGTGATCGGCCAGGAACGATTCCACCTGCGGGCTGGTCATCTCGCCCAGGAAGACGGTCGGGGACTTCATGGCAGGCTCTTCCTTTCGGTCGTGTCCGGCAGTGGACGGATGGGTGGCGGCCCCGTCGATTCGCGCAGGACCACCTCGGCCGGCATCTCGTCGCGGACGATCGCCTCCCCGGCCAGCGCCCGCTCGATCAGGGCGAAGCCTCGACGGCCCATCTCGCGCAGCGGGATCCGTACCGTCGAGAGCCGTGGCGCGGTCATGCTCGCCATGGCGATATCGTCGAAGCCGGCCAGCGAAACGTCGTCGGGGACGCGGATGCGCAGCTCGGCCAGCCGCTGCAGGGCACCGAGGGCGAGCAGGTCGCTGGCGCAGGAGATGGCGGTGAAGGCGGCCTCGCCCGCCAGCAGCCGGTCGACCGCCTCTGCGCCGCCCTCCCGGTCGAAGGCGGTCGTCACCACCAGCCGCTCGTCGAACTCGATCCCCGCCTGCGACAGGCCGCGCCGGTAGCCCGACAGGCGCTCGCGGGCGACGTAGAGCGAGGTGGGCCCGGCGAGGAAGGCGATGTGCCGATGTCCCATCCCGACCAGCGCCGAGGTCATGGCGCCGATGCCCTCCGCATTGTCCACGGCGATCTCCGGAGCACCGATGGCCGGCGGCGAGAGGTGGACCACGGCGGCACCGTACTCCTGCATGCCGGCGACGTGCTTCGCCATCTCCTCGTTGCGCTCCGGGTCGTCCACGCCGCTGCCGGCGAAGATGATCGCCGAGGCGCGCATCGAGCGCAGCAGGCGGACGTAGGAGTTCTCTCGCTCCGGGTCGCGCTCGCTGCTGCAGGTGATGACCAGGTAGCCCGACGGCGAGGCAGCGTCCTCCACGCCCCGCACGATCTCCGAGAAGTAGGGATCGGTGATGTCGTGGACGATCACGCCCACCACCGGGACCTGGCTCTTCAGCAGGCCGCGGGCGAGGGCGTTCGGGACGTAGTCGAGCGTTCGTGCGGCGTCGATGACGCGCTCACGGGTGGTGGCGCTGACCGGGTAGGTGGCCGACGAGACGACGCGCGAGACCGTGGCGGGCGAGACGCCCGCCAGCCTCGCGACATCGGTGATGGAGGCCAATCGATCGCCGGCCGCTTCAGAATGGGAACGACGGCGGCTCGTCGCGCACCGTCATCCACTGCCAGTCGGTGAACGCCTCGAAGTTCGCCTCGCCGCCGAAGCGCGAGCCGTTGCCGGAGGCGCCCATCCCGCCGAACGGAACGATCGAGTCGTCGTTGAGCGTGGTGTCGTTGACGTGGACCATCCCGGTCCGCATGCGGTTGCCGATCGCCATGCCGCGGCTGATCGACCCGGTGTAGATCGCCGCCACGAGCCCGTACTCGCTGGCGTTGGCCATGGCCACCGCCTCGTCATCGGTGTCGAAGACGGTGACCGGCGCGACCGGGCCGAAGACCTCCTCGGTGAAGGCGGCGACATCGGTCTTCACGTCGGCCAGGACCGTCGGTCGGTAGAAGAGGCCCTCGTGCGTGCCGCCCTCGGCCAGCCGCGCCCCCTCGGCGATCGACCGCTGCACGATCTCCTCGATCCGGGCCAGCTGCTGCTGGTTGACGATGGGCCCGAGCTGCACCTCCTCGCGGAACGGGTCGCCCAGCTTCAGCCGGCGCGCCTTCTCGCTGAGCAGCTCCACGTAGCGATCCGCAACGGAACGCTGGACCAGGTGCCGTCCGGAAGAGAAGCAGACCTGGCCCTGGAACTGGAAGGAGCCGAACGCGCCGCCCGATGCCGCCGCATCGAGGTCCGCGTCGTCGAGCACGATGAACGCGTTGTTGCCGCCCAGCTCCAGCGACACCTTCTTGAGCAGGCGACCCGCCAGCTCGCCCACGCGCCGGCCGGCGGCGGTGGAACCGGTGAAGGAGACCATGTGGACGTTCGGATCGGTGACGAGTGCCTCGCCCGTCTCGGCGTCGCCGATCACGATCTGCAGCAGGCCGTCCGGCAGGCCCGCCTCGGCGAAGATGGAGGCGAACATGGCGCCCCCGCAGACCGGCGTCTGCGGGTCTGGCTTGAGGACCACCGCGTTGCCGAGCGCCAGCGCCGGCGCCACCACCCGCATCCCGAGCACGCTGGGCGAGTTCCACGGGGTGATGGCCCCCACAACGCCGACCGGCACCCGACGCACCATGGAGAGGCGGCCCTTCTGGGTGGTGGGCATCAGCGAGCCGTACGGGCGCGACGGCATGGTCGAGCCGTTGAGGATCTCGCCGTGGGTGAAGTCCTGTTCGTGGTGCATCTTCGAGTAGGTGGCGCCCGTCTCGCGCTGCGTCCACGAGCCGAACTCGTCGCGGTGCGCCTCGTAGATCTCGGCCGCACGGCGCAGGATCCGGGCGCGCTCCTGGTGGCTCGTCTCCGCCCAGGCCGGCTGCGCGGCGGCGGCGGCCGCAGCGGCACGCGCCACGTCGTCGCGGGTCGACTCGTTGATGGTGAGGAGGTGGGTGCCGGTCGCCGGCTCGCTGACCTCGATCGAGCGACCGCTTCCGGTCTTCCAGTCCTTCAGGAAGGCGTCGAGCCAGCTTCCCGTCGCCACTGCCATTGGAGAATCTCCTTCCCGGGCCGATGCCCGTGCCGGCCGGCCATCCGACCGGCACGCTTCGTTGTCCTCAGCTTGCCTCGGCTCGCCGCCCCGTGGCCGGGTCGCGCCAGATCGGCCCGCGCGCCAGCACCTGGTCGGTGAGGCCCTCGGCCAGGTACTCCGGGTAGCGTCCGGCGTCCACCGGCCGCGCCTCCTGGCCCGGATAGCCGATCAGCTCCCGAACCGTCCCGTCGGTGTAGTAGGCGCCGACCACGGCAAGCTGCAGCGCGGCGAGCTGCTCCGGCTGGTCCTGCTGCAGTTGCGCGATGCGCGCCGCGGGATCATCTCCCAGCTCCGCCCGCAGGGCCAGCCGAAGGACCTCGGCCAGGTCGGGCCGCGAGCGCAGCACGAACCGGAGCCGGGCGTCGTCGATGACCTCGCCGGCCGAGGGCATGCCGTGCGCCGCCGGGATGAAGTGGTCGGCCACCGCCGCGAACGCCGTCCGCTCCGCGCTGCCCCACGTCGCCAGGGGATCGGCGCTCATGCCGGCACCTCCTGGTCGAAGCGGGTCTCCACCATGTGGTCGGCGGCGCGCAGCGCCAGCGCCACGATGGTCGAGGTGGGGTTGACGCCGCCCGAGGTGACGAACGAGCTGCCGTCGACCACGTACAGGTTCGGCACGTCGTGCGCGCGGCTCCATCGGTCCAGCACCGAGGACTGCGGATCGTCGCCCATGCGCGCGGTCCCGAGCAGGTGCCACCCGGAGTAGCGCATCAGGCTGTCGACCTCGACGGTGTGGGCGCCCGCCTCGAGCAGCGACTCGGATGCCTTCTGGATGTGGAAGTCGAGCAGCCGGCGGGAGTTCTCGGAGACCCGGTAGTGGACCTCCGGGGCAGGGATGCCGGATGAATCGGTGAGCGTCTTCGAGAGGGTGACCCGGTTGCCCTCGTCGGGCAGGTCCTCGCCGAAGAGGCCCCAGTTGGCGCCGTGGCCGAGGTGCGAGCGAACGTGGAGGTGATGCTCCGCGCCCCATACCTGCGTGCCGGCACGGCTGGGCAGTGCGGCATTGATCGGCCCGAAGGTCGGCGCCAGGCCCCACTTCGCCCCGCGCACGAAACCGCGCCGCTCATCGGTCTCGTAGAACTCGAAGGATTCGATGGAGCAGCCGAACTGGCCCTGCCAGCTCTCCAGGTTCTCCTCGAAGAGGCCGCCCACGTTGGCGAACGGATGCATCATCAGCCGCTTCCCGACCAGGCCCGATGAATTCGCAAGCCCGTCCGGGTGCTGCGGCGAGTCGGAGAGGAGCAACAGCCGCGCGGTTCCGATGGCGTTCGCCGCCAGGACCACCACCTTCGCCGCCTCGAAGTGCTCCGCACCCTCGCGGTCGACCCAGGTGGCTCCGGTCACCAGGCCGGCATCGTTCGTCTCCAGGCGACGCACGCGCGCGCCGGTCACCAGCCTGGCGCCCAGCGCCTGCGCCTTCGGCCAGTGGGTGAGGTCGGTCGAGGCCTTGGCGCCCTCGTTGCAGCCCTGCTGGCAGGTGCCGCGCTGGACGCATGGCCGGCGCCCGTCATACGGCACCGACAGGATCGAGTTCGGCTCGGGCCACCAGTGCCATCCCAGCCGCGCGTGCGCGCGGGCCACCTTCAGCCCGCCCGGACCGATGGGCAGCGGTGGCAGCGGCGGGTCCTCGCCACCGGCCGGGTAGGCCGGGTCTCCGCCCATGCCGGAGACGCCGAACTCACGGTCCGTGCGCTCGTAGAAGGGACGCAGCTCCTCGTAGTTGAGCGGCCAGTCATCGGCGATCCCGTCCAGCGAGCGAACGCGGAAATCGGAGGGGAGCATCCGTGGCCAGGCGCCGGCGAAGATGAGCATCGACCCGCCGACGCCGGAGAACATGAGCGGCGAGATCTCGGCGTCTGACTCGTCGAGCGGGTAGTCCTCGGGCAGCTCGCGCACGTTGGGGCTGGTCGACCACTGCTTGCGCATGGTCAGCTCCCAGTCGAGCTTGTTGCCCCGGTACTCCTCCTTGTCGTGCCAGTCGCCCTGCTCCAGGCAGACCACTCGATAGCCCGACTCCGCCAGCCGTCTCGCCACGACGCCGCCCGTCGCGCCGGCTCCGATGATGAGGACGTCTGCGGGTTCGGGGGCCAAGTTGAACTCCTTCCGGAAGGCGGCCGCGGAACGGGCCGAGACACGGTGATATGGGGTTCTGGTTGGTTGCCCGCCAGTCTATAGCAAACCTTCTCTATGGAGCAGAGCGGCCCTCCCGGGAGGGCCGCTCGTTCAGGTCACGACCTCGTAGCCCTGGACCTCGCGGTCGCCCACCAGCGCCTCCAGCGCCGGCTGCAGCTCGGTGTGCTCGTCGCAGGTCCGCCATGCCGCGGCGCTCTCCCCGTCCTGGAAGCGGAAGGACATCTGGTAGCGATGGGGAGGATCCGCCTCGCGAAGCAGGTCGATGCGCACGAAGCCGGGGGCCCGGGTCATGGCCGGCGCGTACTCGTCGGCGAAGAAGCGCTCGAAGGCCGCCGCCTTGTCGGATGCAACGTTGAACGTGATGTGTCGCTCGATCACCTGGGACCTCGATCATGTCTTCTGGACTGGGCTTTTAGGGCCGTCTGACGCAACCCTTCGTCCCAGCCGATGCCGATCATTATCATGAATCGATCGGCCGATCCCGGACAGGGCAAGCCGGATGACGAACGGGGGCCGTATGGACCATCTCGCGAGCCGTTCTGCATGAAGATCCTGGGCACCTACACGCTCGCTGCCCCTCGCAGCGAGGTCTTCGCCGCGATATGCGACCCGAACGCCCTGCTGGCGGTGATCCCCGGTTGCCGGGCGATCGAGCGCGTCAGCGATGACGAGTACCGAGGCGAGATCGCCCTGCGCCTGCCCGGATTCGTGGGCAGCTACCGTACGCACGTGCTGCTCGTCGACGCGGATGAGCCGCGGGGTGGCACGCTGCAGGGCAAGGTGGCGGGGCGGCCCGGGACGATCGTGGGCACGGCCTCCTTCACGCTCGACGACGCCGATCCCGGGACGCGCCTCAGCTACCAGGGAGAAGCAACGATCAGCGGTCCCCTGGCGCGTCTCGATGGGCGATTTGCCGAGGGTCTGGCGCAATCGCTGCTCAACCAGGGACTGGCCCGGCTGGACGCGCGACTGCGGCGCGAACCGGTGGCCGCGGGCAGCCGGGAGCGTCCAGCATGACCGTCCAGCGCTACTTCCTGCCCCGATCCCTGCCCGAGGCCGTTTCGCTGCTCGGCGAGCATGGGCCGGAGCTGATGGTGATGGGCGGTGGCACCGTGGCGATGCCGCTCATCAACGAGGGGATCTCGCTGCCGGAGTCGGTCATGGGGCTGCGGCTTGCCGGTCTGGGGGGCATCGAACGGGCCGATGGAACGCTGCGGATCGGCGCCACCACCACGCTGACCCAGCTCCTGGAGCAACGCGAGCTGCCGATGCTCAGCGACGCAGCGCGCAACACCGCCAGCTGGTCGGTGCGCAACATGGCGACCGTCGGCGGCAACCTGTTCACGCCACCGCCGGGCGGCGACGTTGCGACGGCGCTGCTCGCGCTCGACGCCGGGCTGGCGCTCGCCGGCGCCGAGGGCAGGCGAATGGTGCGCCTGGACGACTTCTTCACCGGCTTCATGACCAACCAGCTTGCAGCCGATGAGCTCCTGGCGGAGATCCACGTCCCGATTCCGTCTGGCCCGACCGCCTTCCTGAAGTACGGACGCAAGCAGGCCAACACCCCGGCGGTGGTCACCGTTGCGGTGCGCCTGGCGTGGGCGGGCGACCGCGTTGCCGAAGCCCGCATCGCCCTCGGTGCGGCGGGGCCGCACCCGATCCGCGCCCGGAAGGCGGAAGCCCTGCTGACCGGCACGGCGCTCGATGCGGCGGACGTCGCGGCCGCGGCCGACGCCGCCGTCGGGGAGTGCGACGCCTTCACCGACGCGATCGCAACGGCCTGGTATCGGCGCAGAATGGTCGGGCTCTTCGTCCGGCGAGCCCTGGAACGGCTGGCGCTCGAATCGCATCCGGAGGACCGCTAGATGCCATCCAGCATCGTGGCGTTCGTGCTGGGCGACCGCGAGGTCGAGGTGATGGTCAAGCCCATGGCGACGCTGCAGTCGGTCCTCCGCACTCAGCTGGGCTTCACCGCCACCAAGGAGGGTTGTCGCCAGGGCGGCTGCGGAAGCTGCACCGTCCTCGTGGACGATGAGCCCATGCTGTCGTGCCTGCTCCCCGTCCAGGACGTGGCGGGGCGCCGCGTCACGACGCTCGAGAGCCTGACGCCCGCGGAGGGGCTGCACCCCGTCCAGCAGGCCTTCCTGGAAGGCAACGCATTCCAGTGCGGCTACTGCACGCCAGGGATGGTGATGATCTCGAAGGCCCTCCTCGACCGCGTCCCGCAACCGGGAGACGGCGAGATCCGGGAGGCGCTGGCGGGCAACATCTGCCGATGCACCGGCTACCGTCCGATCATCCGCGCCGTCGGGCGTGCCGCCGGCACCCTGAGCGGCGAGCGCGAGGCGGCGCCGTGAGCACCCCGGAGGCCCGGCCCCGTCACAGCGTCGTCGGCCGGTCGGTCACCCGCAGCGACGCCATCGGTCACGTGACGGGCCGGACGCGCTACACCGGCGACCTCAGCTTCCCCGGCATGCTGCACCTCAAGATGGTCCGCAGCCCGCTGCACCACGCGCGCATCAGGCGCATCGACCTGTCGGCCGCGGAGACCGTGCCCGGCTTCGTCTGCGCCCTCACCGCCCGGGACGTGCCGCACAACCGCTACACCATCCTGGGGCTGATCGGCGTGGAGCCGGAGGAGGAGTTCGTCCTCGCCGAGGATCGCGTCCGCTTCAAGGGGGAGGCGATCGTGGCCATCGTGGCCGAGAGCGCAGAGGCGGCGTTGGAGGCGGCCGCCCGGGTGGAGCTCGACCTGGAAGAACTGCCCGCCGTCTTCGACGTCGAAGAAGCGCTGCGACCCGAAGCGCCGGTCGTGACGCACTGGGGCAACAACACGTTCATGTACGAGGGCCATCCCTGCCGCCGGGTGCGGCTGGGCGACGTCGAGGCGGCGTTCGCCGCCGCGGACCACATCGTGGAGGGGGTCTACAACACGAGCCCCATCGAGCACGCCCCCACGGAGACGACCGGCTGCATCGCGGTGCCAGACGGGAACGGCCGCTTCACGGTCTACACCAACACGCAGGCGCTCTACTTCAGCCTCGACAACACCGCGATCATCCTGCAGCTCCCGGGCAGCCGGCTCCACTTCGTGGGCGGCACCGTCGGCGGCGGGTTCGGGGGCAAGGTGGACGTCATCGTGGAGCCGATCGCCACGCTCGCCGCCATGAAGACCAACCGGCCGGTGCGCTTCGTCTACAGCCGGCAGGAGGAGATGCAGGTCTCCTCCACGCGCTCGGCGTGGCGCATCCACATCAAGGACGGCGTGACGAGTGACGGGCGCATCGTCGCGCGGAAGGTGACGAGCTACGCCGACTCGGGTGCCTATAGCCGCCAGACGCCGTACGCCATCACCAAGCACGCGGCCAATGCAGCCGGACCCTACGCCATCCCGAACGTGTCGATCGACGCGTACTGCGTCTACACCAACCGCCAGCCGACGAGCGCCATGCGCGGCTTTGGCGTGACGATGGCGTCGTTCGCGGTCGAGGTGCAGATGGACAAGATCGCCGAGGTGGTCGGCCTCGACCCGTGGCGGATCCGCTTCCTCAACGCCTACCGCGACGGCGACATGAAGCCGCACCGCAAGCTGGCGGAGGACACGACCCTGATCGAGACGATGCAGGCCGCCGCCGCGCTGGTCGGTCACGAGCTGCCGCAGGACCTGGCGGCCATGACTTCGGCGCCACGCCAGGGCGCCGCAGATGGGGGCCGATAGCATGGCGAAGCTGCGCGGGACAGGCATGGCGGTCGTCAACTATCCGACCGGGATGAACCTGGGCGGCGACCCGTCCCAGGCCCTCATCCATGCCACGACCAGCGGCTCCTTCGTGGTCGCGCTCTCGAGCGCCGACCTGGGACAGGGCCTGAAGACGGTCATCGGCCAGATCGCGGCAGAGACGCTGGGGGTCCCGTTCGAGGAGGTCCTGGTCGACATCGGCGACACCGATACCGGGCCGCACTGCATGGGCACGTTCGCCAGTCGGGCCACGCATCGCGTCGGCAACGCGGTGATCGCCGCCGCCAGCGAAGCGCGCCAGGCCCTCCTCGAGGTCGCGGCCATGGAGCTTGGCGCACCAATCGACCAGCTCGAGACCGATGGGTTCGGCGACGTTTTGGTCAGGGGGGAGCCGGGACGCTGCGCGCGGATCGCGGAGGTCGCCACGCGAGCCCAGTTCGAGTACGGCAGGACCATCTCCGGCCGCGGAAGCTTCATGAAGGCGAAGAGCGAGGTGGATCCGGAGACCGGCGCCATGGATCCGGACTCGACCGAGGCCCACGCCTGCACCGTCGCCGAGGTGGAAGTCGACACGGAGACGGGCGAGGTCAGCGTGCTCAGCATCCGGAGCGCGTACGAGGTGGGCCAGCAGGTGAACCCTGCCCTGGTCGAGGGCCAGATCACGGGCGGCGCCCTGATGGCCATGTCCCATGCCCTGTACGAGACGACGGCCCCGTACTACCCGGACGTCGACCACAGCCCCAAGGACTTCAGCGAATACCTCATGCCGGGCCCGCTCGAGATGCCGGAGATCGAGTCGGTGATCCTGGAGGTCCCCTCGTCGAACGGTCCTTACGGCGTCAAGGGTATCGGCGAGATGACTGCCAACTCGCCGATACCCGCCATCGTGAATGCAATCCACGACGCGATCGGCCTGCGCATCGACGAGCTCCCCGTCACGCCGGAGAAGGTCCTGCGTGCGCTCGACGCTGCCGGCAGCGACGGGACGCAGCGGCACGGGGCCGCTGCCGAGCCAGCGACGGAATAGGTCGGGAGGACCGAATGGGACAGATCACCACCTGGGACGAGTTCCCGACCGTCGAGTACGTGCCCGGCGTGTTCCGCCAGGCGGTCTCCGGCGAGAAGGTGATGCTGACGCGCATCGTGTACCGCGGCGGCGTGGTGATTCCCGACCACGTCCACGAGGCCGAGCAGATCATGCTGATCGAGCGGGGCCGGCTCTGGGCCAAGGTGGACGACGAGGAGTCGGAGGTGGGACCGGGATCGCTGCTCGTCATTCCCTCCAACCACGTGCACGCCTTCCGGCAGCTCACCGAGGAGGATGTCGTCTTCTACGAGTCGTTTGCCCCGATCCGGCTCGAGTACCTCGTCGGCTTCAAGGGCCCTGATCCGTCGCTGGCGATGATGAAGTCCGCGCTCGAATCGAAGGGCTAGGGTCCGATCAGGGTGCGGCGAAACGGCGAGGCCGATACGCTGGATCCGCAACCGCACAGGCGTGAGGGACCGTGACCGAGACACCGGACCGCGCACCCATCCTCCGCTGCCACGACCTGCGCAAGCGATTCGGCAAACGCCAGGCCGTCGACGGCGTCGGCTTCGAGATCGCCGCGGGCGAGACGTACGGCCTGCTCGGCCCGAACGGCGCCGGCAAGACGACCACCATCTCCATGTGCTGCGGCATCCTGACGCGTGACGACGGCGAGGTCTTCGTCGCCGGCGATGCGCTGACACCGGCGGCGACCTCGGTGAAGGGCAGCATCGGCTACGTCCCGCAGGACCTCGCCATCTATCCCGACATGACCGGGCGGGAGAACCTCGTCTTCTTCGGCCGCCTGTACGGGATGGGCGGCGCGGATCTGGGCCGCCGCGTCGACGAGGTTCTGGAGATCGTCGACCTTTCCGACCGGGCGGGCGAACGGACCGACACCTACTCGGGCGGCATGAAGCGGCGGCTGAACATCGGCGTCGGATTGCTCCATCGGCCCCGCCTGCTGGTACTGGACGAGCCGACGGTGGGGGTCGACCCGCAGAGCCGCAACGCCATCCTGTCGAGCGTGGAGGCGCTGAGCGCGGAGGGAATGGGGATCCTCTACACGACCCACTACATGGAAGAGGCGGAGCGCCTCTGCGACCGGATCGGGATCATCGACGAGGGGAAGATCGTCGCGGAGGGCACGCGGCGCGAGCTGGTGGCGCTGGTCGGCGGCCTGGATCGCGTGACGCTGGCCGCCAGCGGTGACGTCGCGCGCGCGGCCGACGAGCTGCGTGCCGTCGATGGCGTGCGGGAGGCGAAGCCACGGGAAGGTGCCGTCGACCTGCTGGTCGTCGAGGCACGCCGGCTGCTGCCCGAGCTGCTGGCCGCCATCTCGCAGGGCGCCATCGCAGTCAAATCCGTAGAGGTCATCGAACCGGACCTGGAGGCGGTCTTCCTCCACCTGACCGGCAAGGCACTGCGAGATTGAGGGCCTGAAGGACCGATGCGCGCCGCCCTCGTCATCACCGCCCGGATCCTGCGCCAGCGGGTCCGGGACAGGTCCGCGATCATCTTCGCCATCCTGACGCCGCTCGGCCTGGCGCTGGCGTTCACGGCGCTCATCCCGGGCGAGTTCTCGGACTACCACACGCGCATCGGGATCGTCGACCAGGACGGCGGCCCCATGGCGCGCGTCCTGGTCGACGACGTCTTCGCCCACCTCGAGCAGGCCGATGTTGCCGAGCTCGTGACCCAACCTTCGCTGGCGGCCGCGGAGGATGCGGTCCGCGACGGCGATGTCGGCACGGCGCTCGTGATCACCGACGGCTTCAGCGATGCCATCGCCGGAGGCGACGTGGCACGGCTGCGCATCGTCACCGGTGAGTCCGTCATCGCCGGCGAGGTGGCACGTGCCACCGCGGCGCGCTTCGCCAGCGACGTCGGCGCCGTCCAGCTGATGGTCGCGACCGCCGCGGCCGCCGGGGAGACCCCGGATGGGTCAACCGTGGAGGCCGCGCAGGCCGCCGTGCAGGAGCCGGGGCCACTCGTGGTCACCGAGGCCGGGGCTGAGCGGCTGCAGGCCAACCTGGCCACCTTCTACGGAGCGGCCCTGGCGATCATGTTCGTCTTCTTCGCCACGCAGTACGGCGCGCTGGCGATCCTGGCGGAGCGCCAGACAGGGACGCTCAACCGGCTGCTTGCCGCCCCCATCTCGCAGGGAACGATCCTGCTGGGGAGCGGGCTCGCCGGCCTGGTCCTGGGGTACGTCGCGATGTCGGTGCTGCTGGTTGCCACCACCGTCCTGGTGGGCGCCGACTGGGGGCCGCCGGCGCTGGTGCTGCTGCTCATCGGGGCAGCCGTCATCGCCGCCATGGGCATCTCCATGCTCGTCTCCACCCTGGCACGGACGGTGAGCCAGGCGGGGTCGCTGAACGCCATCGTGGCGCTCAGCCTCTCGGCGGTTGGCGGCGTCTTCATCCCGCTCTCGCAGGCGCCGGAGGCGCTGGCCAACATCTCGCTCATCACGCCGCACGCCTGGTTCCTGCGGGCGATCGACACCCTCTCCGGGCCGGATCCCAGCATCGGCGCCATCGCGCCTTCGCTGCTGGTGCTGTGCGCGATGGGCGTCGTGCTGGGCGGCATCGGCGTCGTGCGGGCCCGCGGAGCGCTGGTGCCGCGGTGAACCTGCGCAAGGCGCTCGAGATCGCGCGGGCCAACCTCCTGCGCACCACTCGCGACCGGCTGGGCCTGTTCTTCATCATCGTCCTGCCGCTGATGCTGATCATCGTGCTGGGCATCACCTACGGCGGCTTCGACAGCGCGCGCATCGGCCTGTCCGATGCCGACGGCGGTCCGCTCGCCACCGACCTGGTGGATGGAATCTCGGTCGAGGGTATCGACCTGTCGATCCGGCGCTACGACTCCGCATCAGCGCTGCGCGAGGCGGTGCAGCGCGGCTTCGTCGAGATCGGCGTGGTGATCCCCGCCGACTACGACGCGGCCGTGCGGTCCGGCGAGCCCGGGCGGCTCGAGCTGGTGGCGCAGGCGAACGGGCTGGCGGGTGCGATCGGCAGCGCCGTGGACGAGGCGATCGCCCGCCAGTCGGCTCTGCTGCGGGCCGCGCGATTCGTGATGGAGCGCGACGGGATCGACTTCGACGCCGCGCTCCAGCTCGCGCGCCAGGTGGAGCCTGCGGCGCCCGGCGTGGAGGTCGCGGTCGACAGCGTGGCCGAGTCAGCGAGTGGTCCGAACGGTTTCACGGTGGGAGCGCAGAGCCAGCTCATCCTCTTCGTCTTCCTGACCTCGTTGACCGGTGCCGCCGAGCTCATCCTGACCCGGCAGCTGGGAATCTCGAGGCGGATGTACGCCACGCCCACCAGCGCCTGGACCATCGTCGCCGGCGAGGGCCTGGGACGCTACGCCTACGCCCTCTTCCAGGGCTTCTTCATCGTGACGGTGACGGCCATCGCCTTCGGGGTCGATTGGAAGGACCCGCTGGCCACGGGCGCCATCGTGGTCGTCTTCGGGCTGGTTGCCGCGGGGGCGGCCATGCTCATCGGCTCGGTGGCGGCGAACCCGTCGCAGGCGGGAGCCATCGGCCCGGCGCTCGGCATGATGCTGGGACTGCTCGGCGGCACCATGGTCCCGGCCGACGTCTTCCCCCAGGGCATGCGCACCGTCGCCCACCTGACCCCGCACGCCTGGGCCATGGACGCCTTCCGCGACATGCACCTGAACGACGCGGGCGTGCTCCAGATCCTGCCGCAGCTGGGCGTCCTGCTCGCCTTCGCGGTCGTCCTGCTGGGCGTCGCCGTCTTCCGCTTCCGCCGGCTCGTCACCGGCGGCCGCCTCTAGGCGACGGCGCGGCCGCGGCCAGGGCGCGGCGATCAGCGCTTGCGGAAGATCGCCTTCACGATGGAGCGGAGGGCGAAGAGCGCCACGATGGCGGTGAGCATTCCCAGGCTGCCGAGTCGTGTGGCGTCGATCGCCGGCTCCCACCTCAGGTCCCCGTTCCTGATCACGTAGGCGCCCACCGGCCGGGCGGTGATGCCGAAGCCGCCACCACCGTTGCCCTCCGTGTCACCGCCGCCACCGCCTCCACCCCGGACATTGGCCGCCGGGATGATGGTGATGCCATCCTTTTCGATCGGTTCGCCGTAGACCCGCTTCACCGTCATGGCCTCGCGCGCGCCGGCCAGCATCTCGTCCATCTTCATTGCCGGATCCTCTGCATCGGTCTCCCGATCAGTCTAGGCCTGTTTCAGCCTGGCATCCGGGGCCGGGTCGGAGCCCCGGCGGACCGCCATCAGGAAGTTGATCATGGCGAGCGGCCCGCCGGGAAGTTGTCGGGTGCTCCTGGGAGTCGCGTTAGGCGGGTTCCGCGGCGCTCACCTCGCCGCCTGCACGCTCGAACCGGCTCCCGAAAGGCGGCTCCGCGGGCGTGGAAGTCGGATAACGCGACTGACAATCGCAGGTGACGAGATCGTGTGAGCCGCGGGGCGGGCGAGTGCCGGGACGGCGATTCGGTCGGCTCAGGTCCCCGCTCGCCGGCGGCCCGCCGGGAAGTTGTCGGGTGCTCCTGGGAGTCGCGTTAGGCGGGTTCCGCGGCGCTCACCTCGCCGCCTGCACGCTCGAACCGGCTCCCGAAAGGCGGCTCCGCGGGCGTGGAAGTCGGATAACGCGACTGACAATCGCAGGTGACGAGATCGTGTGAGCCGCGGGGCGGGCGAGTGCCGGGACGGCAAGCAGGGCGGTCCCCCGAGCAGGACGGCCCCCGCGTAGGGCCGCAGCGCAACAGGCCGCGCGCCTCAGGTCGGCCGGTGCGCACCGGGCTGCATCTCGACCATGTCGTGGTGGATGCCGTACCGGTCCATCAGAGCGAGGTAGGGATCCGGATCGAACGCCTCCGGCCCGAGCACGCCCTTCCCCGACCATGCCCCGCTGGCCAGCAGCTCCATGCCCAGGACGGGGTTGAAGCCGGTCTGCCAGCCGACGACCTGCGAGCCGGTGGAACGCATCGTCTCCTGCGCATCGGCCATCTGGTAGAGGAAGACCTCCCGTGGCTTGCCATCCTTGTGGCCGATGACCCAGGTTCCCACGATGGCGCGACCAACCATCTTGTTGCCCATGGTTGCCGGGTCGGGCACGACCGCCGCCACCACGTCGCGCGGCGAGACCTCGCCGCCGCGCACGCGCACCGGCTCCACGCGATCGAGGCCGATGTCGTGCAGGAACTTGAGCTTCTCGATGAAGTCGGAGCCGAGCGCGTACTTGAAGGTGACCTTCTTCACGCCGGGGATCCAGCGCGGGACGAGGAGCACCTCCTCGTGCTCGACGTTGACGCACTCGACCGGGCCGATGCCCTCCGGGAAGGGGAACTCCTCGGGCGCGCTGAAGGGCTCGGTCGTGTGCCAGTCCCCGTCGGCCCACACCACCGGCGGGTTGAGGCACTCCTCGATGGTCGTCCAGATGCTGAAGACCGGGGCAAATGCGAAGCCGGGGATCGCCAGGTCACCGCCGTCGCGGATGTGGACCTCGTCGATCTCGTCGAAGAGGTGCTTCGCGGCATGCGCCGCGAAGATATCGGTCAACCCCGGATCCATCCCCAGCCCGATGACGGCCAGCCTCCCGGCTGCCTCCCAGGCCTCGGCCCGCTCAAGCTGCTCATCGGCCAGCTTGAGGCCCGGCTTGCTGAAGGGCTCGCTGGGGTGAGCACGCGACAGGCTGTTGGCCATGTCCATGTAGTCGACGCCCGCCTCGAGGGCACCCTCGAAGAGCGGCATCACGAAGCGAGGATCGACCGCGTTCATGACGAGGTCCGCCCGATGCTGCCGGGCCAGCGCGGCAACCGCCTCGCTGTCGCGCGCGTCGATCTGCTCGACCGGGAAGCGCTGCGCGTCACCCAGCTCGCGCTGGATGGCGGTGGGTCGGGAAAGGTCGTAGTCGGCGAGGACCATGGCCTCGCACCAGTCGCGCTGGGCGCTCATGCGGGCGATGGCCTCTCCCACCGTCCCGACGCCCACCAGGAGAACTCGCATGACGATTCATGCCTCCGCGTGCGTGGTTCCGATTCGGGTCGGGCACGCGTCCGCGCAACGGGATCTCGTGTGCCTGCGCCGACGTCACGGAATCCGTGACATGGATGGTCTGGAGCCGCGGATGACGTGGCGCAGGCCAGATTCTACACCGATTCTGCCGGTTCGCGACTAGATCGGCGGCTCGATCGAGATGGAGCCGTCGTTCACGTGCGAGACCTCGATGGAGACCTCCGCGTGCTCATCGGTCTGCGGATCAGTCCCCGCGTACTGCATCCCCACCAGGTAGCCGCCGTCGTTGGCCACCCAGAGGTCCATGGTGCCATCGGTCGGGAAGGACTCGGAGCCGGGGCCCGAGACGTCGCTCGCGTCGAGGTGGTAGTGCTTGGTGTCCACCCCGTTGTGCTGTTCGTTACCGGCATCCACGAACTGGTTGCCGTACAACCCAAGCGAGTAGGCGGAGATCAGGGTGTCCGGCGCCAGTGCGTCGAAGAGGCCCGTGAAGCTGTCGGCGCCGCCGGGCGCGGAGATCCAGGTGCCACCCTGCTTGATCCACGCGCCCTGGCCGTCGATCGTGATCAGCTCGAAGTCATCCATGACGTAGTGCGTCGCGTCCACCGGGTCGTGGGTCGCCATGATGGTCATCGACTGGGTCCCGGACGAGCCACCACCCTCGACCGAGATGTCGAGCTGATAGCTGGTCAGGTTGCTGATATCCCCCGCTGCTCCACCCAGGTCGAGAGAGGGAATCGACGGGGCCGCCGACGCCTCCATCGACTCGGCAACCGAAGCTGCCGCCGATGCCTCCATCGACTCCGTCCCACTCGCCTCCGCCGACGCCCCGCCGGGGCTCGAGGTCTCCGTTCCTCCGCCGCATGCCGCCAGGCCGATCGCAGCTGCGACCAGCAGGGCGCCCACGCGAGGAGCGTATCGGTAGGTCATTGTTGCTGACTCCCCAGATTGCTTCTCGGCCGCGCAAGAGACGGCTCGCGTTCGCCATGGTGGGCGAGAGGCACCCCGGGGTCAACCGGACCCTTTCCGCGGCTAGGCGGCAGCCATGACCAATGACTCGCGCATGCGCTGGATACCCAGCCGGACCCGGCTCTTGACGGTGCCCAGCGGGATCCCGGTCTGGGATGCGATCTCGCTGTGCGTCAGCCCAGCGAAGTAGGCAAGCGAGATCGCCTCGCGCTGCTCGGTGGGGAGCTTGCGGAGGACGGTTCGGGTCATCTCGCCGTCCAGCGCCGACGCCACCTGGTCGAAGACCGGGGGCTCCGGGTCGCGCAGTCCCAGGAGCAGCTCCTCGTCATCCTGGACCGCCCGCTCCCGGCTCGCCCGAACGACGTCGATTGCCCGGTTGCGCACGATGCTGCTCAACCACGTTTTCGCGCTGCCGCGACTGGGCGTGTAGGTCGCAGCCTTGCGCCAGACGGACAGGAAGGCGTCCTGCAGCACGTCTTCTGCGCGTCCCGCGTCTCCGACCACGCGCACCGCCAGGGCGAAGGCGAGCGGACGGTAGCGGGAATAGAGGGCGGCGAGCGCCGCCTCGTCACCATCTGCGATCCAGCCCATCAGCTCCTCGTCGCTGGCCTCGGACTGCCGCCTCGCCATGGTCGACGGCGTGGTGGTTGCCGGGAAGAGACTCCTCATGTCGTGTTCCCTCCGCGGTCGGATATCCAAAACGGGTCCGGTACCGCATGTAGAGTGTTTGTATAGGGTCGTAAGCCGGACTGTAGAGGCTCGTGCGCAGCTTGTCAAGGGTTTCAGCCGTGATATAGTGGACAAACTGTGTACACGATCAAGCAAGCATCGAATCTCAGCGGCGTCGGTATTCCGCTCCTACGCGCATGGGAGCGGCGCTACGGCGTGGTGACGCCGGCGCGCACGCCGGCCGGCTACCGCCTCTACGACGAGGCAGCCATCGAGCGCCTCCGCGCCATGCGGCAGCTCGTGGTTGCCGGCTGGTCGCCGCGCGAGGCGGCACCGCAGGTCCTGGCTGCCTCACCCGACCAGCTGCTGGAGCTGCAGCGGGCGGACCGCGGAGCCCCAGGCGGCGAGGGGCGGCGGGGTGCCGAGACGGAGCGCCTGACGAGCACCATCGTCAGGGCCGCAGCCGCAATGAAGCAGGACGAGCTGGAATCGGCCCTGGACGATGCCTTCGCCGTCCAGCGGTTCGAGGCTGCGGTCGAAGAGGTCGTCTTTCCTGCTCTGACCGAGATCGGCTCCGCATGGGCTCGTGGCGAACTGGACGTGGCAGCCGAACATGCCGCCTCCGCCGCCGTGCTCCGCAGGCTCGGTTCGGCATTCCTCGCCGCCGGCGGTCGGGACGATGGTCCGGTGGTGGTAATCGGCCTACCGCCGCAGGCGCACCATGAGCTCGCGGCGCTCGCCTTCGCGACGGCGGCCCGCCGGGCCGGCGTGCGCGTCGTCTACCTCGGACCGGATGTTCCGGTCGAATCGTGGCTGGCGGCGGTGCGCGACACGTCGGCGCGCGCGGTCGTGGTGGGCGCGGTGATGCAGCGCGACGCCGATTCGACGGCAGCGGTCTTCGCCACGCTGGCGCGCGACGCGCCGCGAATCCTGCGGCTGGCAGGAGGCCGGCACGCCGACGCGGTGGCCGGGAAGGGCCACGTGCTCCTGCCTGAGCGCCTCAGCGACGCCGTCGCTCGTCTCCGAGAGGCGCTGGAAGCCGCCTAGCCCACCAGCTGGCGCAGGGCGAACCAGACGTTCGCGGGGCGTTCGGCCAGCCGACGCATGTACCACGCGTACCACGCCTCGCCGTAGGCGATCAGGTCGCGGACCACGTACCCCTCGGCCGCCAGGCGTCGCTGCTCGTCCATCCGGATGCCGTAGAGCATCTGCACCTCGAACGTGTCGATCCCCTGTCCCGCCGCCCGCGCGTGCTCCGCCACCCGTTCGACCAGCCTGGTGTCGTGGGTGCCGAGGCCCAGCCGCAGCTCACCGCGCTCGGCGGCAGGCAGCATCAGCACGCAGAGCGACAGGTAGGCGGCGTCGACCTCGGCCTTGCGACGGAAGGCGATTCGCGCCGGCTCGTCGTAGGCGCCCTTGACGAGGCGGATCTGCGGGCGGAGCGGGAGCAGGTCGTGCACGTCGGCCGGCGTGCGGCGCAGGTAGGCCTGCAGGCAGATGCCGGCGTTCTCGTGCTCCCCCTTCAGGCGCCGGTACGCCTCCAGCGTTGGTTCGACGTAGGCCGATCCCTCCATGTCGATCCAGAGCGTGCCGTTGGCCTGGGCGGCGTGGGCGGCCAGCGAGGAGAGGTGCTGGTGGGCGGCATCGGCGTCCAGGTCCAGGCCGATCTGGGTCGGCTTGAGGCTGACCTCCGCGTCGAGGCCGCGGGCGCGGACCAGGTCGATCACGCGGTGGTAGTGATCGGCGACCTCCTGCGCCTGTGACAGGTCGGCCAGGTTCTCGCCAAGCCGCGTCAGCAGGATGCCGATCCCCAGCGGCCGGAACTCCTCGGCGGCGTCGAGCGCCGCCTCGATCTTCTCCCCGGGCATGAACTTGCGGACCGCGCGCCGCGCGAACCAGAGGCGAGGGAGGTGCTCCTTCAGCCATCGGTTGCGGGCCATCCAGAGGAGGATCCGACGCATCAAATCGGAGCCTAGCACCCCCCGGCACCCCGCTTGCTGCGAGAGTGGCATGACACACGTTCCGACAGACACGCGACCCAGCCCCGACCAGGCGCGGCTGCGGTCGATCTTGCGCGGCCTGGCTGAGCTGGAATCGGCGGAGGCCCCGGTCCTCTCCATCTACGTCGACCTGCGCCCGGATCTCCAGGGCGGCGATCCGGGCAGGCGAAACGAGCTGGTGGTCGTGCGCGACCGCCTCCGCCACATCCTGGAGGCCCACGAGGCTCACTCACCCGCTCGTGAATCACTCGAGGCGGATGTCAAGCGCTTCGAACGCTACCTCGACGAAGAGGCCGATGCACTGCGGCCGGCGGAGGGCCTGGCCGTCTTCGGCTGCCACGCGGCCGGGACCTGGGAGGTCATCGTCAGCCCGACCCCCTTCGAGACCCAGGTGAGCGCCGGCCCCACCGCCGAACTGTTCCAGCTGGCGGGGCTGCTCGAGGAGAGCCGCACGGCCGTCGTCGCGCTGGTCGACACCAACACCTGCCGCCTCTACGTGACGCGCCGCGGCTCGCTGGTCGAGGGCGCGACGCTCGACGAGCCGAGCGACGAGCACGAGCGCCACCACCAGGGCGGATGGTCGCAGGCGCGCTACCAGCGACATGTCGACATGCAGGACCAGCGGTTCGCCAAGGAGGCGGCTCAGGCCATCGCCGACCTGCTCGACCTGGTCCGCGCCCGGCACCTCGTGCTGGCAGGCGACGAGCGAGCCACATCGGTCCTCGAGCCCGAGCTACCCGAGTCGGCGCGGGCGGTGCTCGACCACGTCGAGCGGATCGACCTCCATGCCGCCACTGACGAGGTCGAGGCGGAGGTGGCCCCGGTGCTCGCCGCCCTGCAGATCGACGAGGCGCGCGACGCGGCCGACCGCGCCTTGGCCGGCTTCCTTGCCGGCGACCTGGGCGTGGTCGGGATCGACGCCGTCGGGGAGAGCCTGGAACGAGGGCAGGTCCACGAGCTCGTCATCGACGAGGAGGCCGACGTCGACGAGACGCTGCGCAACGAGCTCGTTCGGCAGGCGGCGTTGACATCGGCCCAGGTGGTGACCGTGCACGGCCATGATGCGCTGCGGCGGCTCGGCGGCGTAGGGGCGACGCTCCGCTTCCGCGTCTAGCCGGTATCCTTCCGCGATCGCCGCACCGCAGGGGTCGCCGCTGCATCGTGACGCAGCCGAAGGTCCAGGTCAGCAGCGTCGACGGGCGCCGGGACCTCGAAGCGTTCATCTCGCTCCCCTGGCGCATCTACGCCGACGACCCCGCCTGGGTTCCTCCGCTCCGCCGCGAGGTCCACGCTTTCCTGGACCGCGACAAGCACCCGTTCTACCGTCACGGCGCCGCGCAGACATTCCTCGCCCGACGCGGTGAGGAGGTCGTGGGCCGGATTCTCGCCAGCGACGACCCGCACTACAACGAGCGGCACGGAACGAACGTGGGGACGTTCGGCCTCTTCGAATCGGTGAACGATGCGGAGGTCGCGCAGGCGCTGCTCGACACCGCCGGCGGCTGGCTGCGGGCGCGCGGCCGGACCGCGATGCTGGGGCCGGTCGAGTACTCCACGAACTACACCTGCGGGCTCCTAGTCGACGGATTCGATACCCCACCGCGGCTCCTCATGAACCACAACCCGCCCTACTACCGGCCGCTGCTCGAGGGCTACGGACTCCATTCCGTCAAGGAGCTCTACGCATGGTGGATCGACCAGGCACCCGACCTGCGTCCCTGGCTCGCCCGCGCGGATCGGATCGCGCGGCGCGGCATCACGCTGCGCTCGATCAGCAAGAAGCACCTGGCCGCGGAGGTCGAGAAGGCCAAGGTCATCTACGACCAGGCCTGGTACGACAACTGGGGCTCCGTCCGCATGACCGATGCGGAGTTCGACGACCTTGGCAGGCACTTGGCCGAGATCGCCGACGAGAACCTGCTGGTGATGGCCGAGAAGGATGGCGAGCCGATCGGATTCAGCCTCTCGCTGCCCGATGCCAACGAGGCCTTCCGCACGGTTGGCGACGGCCGCCTGGTGCGGTGGGGCTTCCTGCCCATCGGTGTGGTCCGGCTGTTGCTGGGCCTGCGGCGGATCAAGACCTTCCGCTACTTCGCGCTGGGGGTGCTGCCGGGCTTCCAAGGCCGTGGGATCGCCGAGGCCATGGTTCTGCGCACCATGCACGAGGCGGTGAAGGCCGGCTACACGGGCTGCGAGATGGGCTGGACGCTCGACGACAACGAGCGTGTCAACCGTGCCATCACCGCAGTCGGTGCGAAGCGCTACAAGACCTACCGCATCTACGAGGGAGCCGTCTGATCCGGCGCGGCGGTCCCTGCCGCAGATACCCTGGACAGCCACTCGCGCGTGGCGCGTGGCGAGCGGAGGCGGGCGACCGCCAGGTGGCTGTTCGCGGGGTCGGCCAATAGCCGCGTGTACTCGCGGCGCTGGCCAGCGTGGGATCGGAGCGCGGTGAGGACTCCTCGCGCCGCGGCCAGCAGCTGACGGGGCAGGGCGCGGCGGCGGCCGGTCCTTGCAGCCTCGGTGCTCAGCTGTGCCGTGCGTCGCCGAGCGCGTCTGCCGAGCCTCCACAGGCTGACGCCAACCGAGTAGTCGAGCCAGACGATCGTATCGGCCCGGGGCCAGACGAGGTCGCGGACCGCGCGTTTGTTGCCGTCGGTCACCCACCGTTCACCGGCGATCGCCGCGCTCGTCCGCTCGCGCAGGACCTCCAGCGGGGCTGTGCTGAACTCGGGGCCGAAGTAGAGCGCGTCGAGCTCCACGTGCTGGACTCCCAGGATCGCGGCCAGCTCGCGCGCGAGCGTGGTCTTGCCCGATCCGGTGCGGCCCACGACGACGATCCGATCGCAGTTTGCAAGCGTCTTCATCGGCTCGCGCACTGGAGGCCCCGCCTCGACGGGGGCGGCCTGCTCGCCAGCCGCGCCGCGCTGGCTGGACATGTCCGTCATCAGATGGGGCGCCTCTCGGTAGGTGATCGCATGGTACCGATCGGTCAGCTGCGGCGCAGTGGGAGCTGCGGGATGCCGAGTATCGGCCCGGGGAAGGTGCCCGGTCCAACGCCCTATGCTGTACCGCGACCTCGACGGGCCGTTAGCTCAGTGGTTAGAGCAGGGGACTTTTAAGTCAGGCCCACGTAACGCTGTGGTCGCCGAGCGTGGAAGATCGTGCGCAATCGGCCGAATCCCCTGCTCTATGACGGCACCGGCAAACAGCACAATAATCGCCCGACAACAGGGGACTCCGGCACCGAGATCAGTAGCAGAGACCGCCGCCGGCGTAGTCACTGTGGCCAGCAGCAGCGGGCGTGCTGAGCGGTGCTCGGCAGAAGATCTGGGCCTCGGCCGCGGCGTCGATGTGCCATGCATCACCGGAACGACGCAGCCAGACCCGGAACTGGTCGCCGGACTGCTTCGGGTTCGTGCCGCCCAGGATCTGGACGAAGACTCGGACATCCTTGGTCATTGCGCTCAATGAAGGCACCGTAATCGTCACCGCGTCCTCGCTCACCGGCCGCACGCCGGCCGCGAAGTAGGTGCGCAGGCGGTGTACCGCATCGTCGACGGAAGCGAAACTTCCGCTGGGACCACTCAATTCAATCGGTCGCCAGCCGCTGCTGACAAGGTAGTCCGCCGGGAACGACTGGTCGGCGGCGATCGCCTGGGCCGATCCGCTGCCGGTGGACGGCGGGACCGTTGGTTGGGCGCTCAGCACCAGCGCGGCGACCAGCACCGCCGCAGCGGCCAAGCCGGCCGCGGCGAAACGCACGATCGGTCCGATTCGACGAGGGGTGGTCGCCGCGCCGGCCACCACCCGCACGGGATCGAAGGTGGCCAGTGGCTCGTCGGCGAACGCGCGCAGGCGGCCGACGAACCGGGGGTCGAGGTCGTCGGAGGGGTGATCAGCGAACATCGTCAGTCATCTCCTTGGCGAGGCGGTCGCGCAGGCGCTTCAGGCGGCTGCGAACTCCCTCACCGGACAGTCTCAGCTGCCGGCCGATCTCCTCGGAGGTCAGCCCCAGCACGTAGCGGTAGGCGAGCAGCTCTCGGTCGCCGGCATCGAGCCCCGCGAGCGTGGCGCGCAAATCGGCATCGGCCGTTGTCGCCCCGTCACCAACCTCGCCCGCCAGATCGAGGCTGCTGGCCGCCTGGCGTCGGTTGCGCCGCATCACTTGCTTCGCCTCGTTGGCGGCGACCCTGAGCAGCCATGGGCGCAGGCGTCCCGGATCTCGGAGCGTGCCGATGCGGCGCCAGACGCGCTGCCAGGCGTTCTGCGCAGCATCCTCGGCGGCCATGGCTTCGCCGGTGACCACCATGCACAGCCGCAGGACATCGGGGCCGTACCGGGACACGAGGTCGGTGAATGCCTCCGTGTCCCCGGCCTTCACCCGCCCTACCAATGGGTCGGTGTGCCCGACGACGGCGTCTTCCATGTCTGTCCAGATGCTCGCAGACGCCTCTGCTGTTTCGCCAGATCTGTCGAAGAGGACAACGTCCGGAGTGAGACTCCACGGCCGTTCGGGCGTCGGCTGAGCGTGTCGCTCAACCGCGTGCGGATCTCCTGTGGCCGTTGCGCCGCCATGACCGATGAAGGGCTCAAGCCTATGCGCATCGCCTCGGTTAGGCTGAGTGATCAGGCTCCTGGCCCGGGTAGCGGAGTCAGGCCCTGGCAGCTGATCAGGCTGCCGGATGCCAGCAAGCGACCGAAGGTCTGGTACGCAGCGAACAGGTCGACTGGGCCACCCTGGAAGTGGTGCGCGCGAGCCGGGTGGTTCGGATCGACGCAATGCGTGTGGTGGAGGCCATTGTGCCAGTGGAAGGCGAGCCGGCTGGGTCCGGGCACCGCCCGCAACTCGTAGGCGTACTTGGTCAATTCCCATGTCCCGCCAGAGAAGACCCAGCGCTCCACGAACTCAAGGCGCGCCGCTGTCGGGAGGCCCCACCCCGGATGGTCGATGCCGATGCTGATGGTCCGGGGCGTCCCCGGAATCGGGCCTGGATCCGCGATGTGAACGTAACCGAGGCCGCGAAAGGCGACCTCGGCGGTTGCGATGCGCTGATCGAACGGCTGCGGCCGCAGCCGAATCACACGCGCGTGGCTGCCGGCTGCTGGTGCTCGGCTTCCACCTCATCCCATACGCGCTCGGCCTGCTCGGCCGTGGGCGTATTGCGCGTCACCCCTTGAGTCTCGTGGAGAAGCCCCATCACTGATCCGAGCGGCACGCGATAGATGCGTTCAGACAGTTGGAAGGCCGGGAGATGGCCGGAGTGGATCCAATCCCGAACGGTGGAGGGATGGACGCCAAACAACTCCGAAACCTCTGCCGGGCTGTAGAAGGCCTTCTTCTCAAACTGGACGTCCACGGCCAACTCCTTCGCGCGCTAAGAGTCAGTATAGCGGATAGCAAGGATAATGCAAGATAACGCGGATAAGTCCAATTACTTGGGAGGCCACAATGCCGCGGGAGTCCAAAGTGGACTCGTGACGGACGGAACAACCTAGCGGCGGCCGCCCCAGCCGACCATCGCGAGCGCGCGATCATCGACAAGCCTTCTTCGAGTCACGTGCTCTAATTGAGCACGAGACGGTGGGCCGTTAGCTCAGTGGTTAGAGCAGGGGACTTTTAAGTCAGACCCACCTAACGCTGTGGTCGCCGAGGGTGGAAGTCGTGCGTAATCGGCCGAATCCCCTGCTCTATCGGGCCCTCCGGCGACAGCACAACAATGGCCTCACAGCAGGGGATTCCGAGCTACTCCGCAGCGGGGTCGTCGCTGCCCGCCATCAGCGGCATGCTCGCCGACTCCGGCTGTTCGATCCCATCGTGATCGATTCGGCTCTCAATGAAATAGCGGAGGGATCGCAGCTCGCTGCCGATCCGCGGGATCTCGTCAGCGGCCTTGCGGATGGGGTCGAGCGTGTTCGCCAGCTTCACATCCACCGGCGTCTCAACCATGACGGAGCCCTTGTAGAACCCGTCTCGAAGGGCGGCAAAATCCCAAACCTCGCTGCGCTGATGCCGCTTCCGAGGACCGACCCCGAATCGATGACGTCCGTCTGTCCACGACCAAGTCATCTCTACGGTGAACCCTCGGTCAGCGAGAGCCTTCAGCGTTGCCTGCTTGCCACGGGGATGCAGCATCGTCGTGCGATGGCGGCCCGGGGCCATGAGTGGCTGCTTATAGCTGCGGTCCTCGTCCACCAGCTGTCCGTTCTCGAGGAGCCGCACGTCCCAGCTGATATCGCGGGCGTAGGCCGGCCCGCCGTTCTCAATCCGACCAGCGAGATAGAGATGAGCAATCTCGTGGATCATGGGGTACGCCTCGACCGACGCGGAGAGTTTCTCCAGGCGACTCGACCGGGCCTCCAACAGGAGGGCGCCGGTGAAGACGACGTACACCAACGTGAGAGCGGCAATCACAGCTCCGCTGTTGGTGTTCAACCAGTTAACGACATCCATAACGCACCACGCGCTGGTACGAATAGTTCACCAAGTCTACCATCTCGCTACAGTTGACAAGCTCTACCATCGGCTGCACACTCACATTGCCAGATGGGAAGGAGATGGCGATGTCCCTAATGCAAGTACGTCAGGCCGCCCACGGACTTGGCGTGCATGAGAACACGCTTAGGCGTTGGGAGGAGAAGGGGTTCATCCGGGCTGTCCGACTCCCAAGTGGCGTTCGTCGATTCCGATCGGAGGACATCGAGCGTATGCGGGCTCAGATGTTCACCGGTTTCGCCAGCCTGGATGCTGAGGAGCTGCCCAGAGTCTCGGCTGAACCGATCGACGACTAAGTTCGCCCACAGTCGCAAACCGCCCTCCTCCTTGCGTCACAGCCCATACGATGGGGCGACGCAGAGGGGAGGGCGATGACCGTATTCAGGCCGAGTGACGATCAGTATTGGGTCCCCAACTGGTCGTCGATTCTCTTCGCTGGCGACCTCTTCGCGGCCATCCCGTTTCTCGACCAGCCAACCGTCATGCTCGTCGATGAGGAGGGCTCGGGAAAGCACTTCGTCGGTGAAGTGCAGTACGGCTACGGGCTGCTGGTAACTCCGACCTGCGACATGATCGATCAGCGCAGCGGAGAGCCATCGCATCCCTACCGAGTCCTCGTACCTGTCCTCCCACTGGCGCTGGTGGCCGAGAGAACCCCCGGCCAGCGCCAGAACCTGAGCTTGATCGAGGCTCGTGACTCTGTGCATCCATACATGTACCTGCCGCCGGTTCCTGGGCTGCTCGATGAGGCGCTTGTGGCGTGTCTTTACCGGCCGAGTCTGGTTGACGATGCGACGCTTCGAGACCCGCCACGGCGAGTGGCGCAGTTGCATCAGGAAGCGCGACGCCAGCTGAAGATCAAACTCGCGCGTTACTGGAGCCGCGTCGACCCGGCCAGAGACCCTATTCGGCTCGAGGAGGTCGACGAAGACCGGTACGTCTCGAGCGGGCCAAGCGCCTACGACGTTGAGCAGGTGTCTCCAGAGGATGCGCCAGCTTGGCCGTGACCCACATCACCGCTCCGCTGCTGAGCGGCCCGGGCGCAGGCGCGCGAATCTCTAGAGATGTCGGGGTTCGACAATGGGCAGGATTGAGCTTGCGAAACTGACGCATCCGTGTGCGGGACGGCTTCGCGGCTCTCGAACAGCGGGGTGACAGGGACGCGTTCCGCAGCGTGACAGCGCTCGACGGCGAGTGGCAGTGGCCCCTTCAATCGCTCGGCGCCAGAGATCGGGACTCTCGTGTTCGGCAAGCAAAGTAGGTCGCCGGGAGGACGAGCAAGGCTGGCGCGACCCCTATGGGGCTCACGAGCCGCAAGCGCCCGTGGCATCTATGACAGCTCGGTGGGCAGGCTCTGAGCCAGGCCGGCGAGCTGATCCGCAAGTTGAGCACCTCGGTCGACGTCGAGGTGCCAGCGGTCGACAGGGAACCCCCAGTAGCGCACATCGGTGATCTGCCAATCGGGCGCCGCTTCGAGATCAAGGACGAGATCCACGCACCCACCATCCGGAGTGTCCATCTCGCCCCGGCAGTAGATCGCCTGAGCGTGTTCTCCGTCTCCGCCGAGCTGCCCCGGGCCAAAGCCGAGCGGGACCAGCACCGGATCGAGGATCTCCTTGACGAGGGACTCCACCGCCGGGTCGGGACGACTCAGTCCAGGATGGACGCCGGGCGCCGCGTCTCTTGGCGACGGGGGAACCGAGGACCATTCCCCATCCTTGCGTGGTTTCGGCATCCGCATGCTCCCATGCTACCGAAGGGCTCTTGACAGGGTGGAACGACCTAGCGGCGGCGGCCCCAGCCAACCATGGCCAGGGCTCGATCGTCCAGCGCGCCCTCGGCTTCGTCGTCGAGGAGAGCCGGCGGGGACAGGATCGGCAGGGGCGCGGGCAACTCGATGGCAGGCATGTCCAGGACTGTCGCCTCGCGCCCGTCGGGCGAGCGCCACACCGCGCCGAACGGATCGTCGCGCAGGTCAGCGCCGGTGGTAATCCAGCACGCGAGGTCCTCCTGGTTGCCCCGGTTGTGCCATCGGTCCTGGGCACGACGCAACGAGACCCGCAATGCACCGGCGCGGCGGGAACCTTCGACAATGAAACCCAGGTTCGTCCCCACCGGGTGAATCCGTGTGAACCTGTACCGCTCCAACTTCCGGATGAGAATCTCGTGGCGCTCGCTGCCCATGTCGCGCTCGATGATCAGCAACGCGCCCTCGTGACCGCGCCGAACGAGGGCTATTGCATCGGGACGCTGCACGCCGCGGTAAGGAACAGTGGCGGCATGTTCCGGGACCCACGCAGCGAGGCCAATCTCGTCGGTCAGCGGCGAGGCGCGCAGAAAGGCGGCAAGGAGATCGTGGGTCGCGAGCTGGTGGATGACCGGCGAGGGGGCCTGCAGCTGATCGTCCGCCAGCTCCGGCTGCGAGTGCTCCCAGAGAAGAAACCCGAGATCCTTGCGGGCGCTCTTCGTCAGAACGTACGCGTATCGCCCGCGGGGCCGCTGGCTGTTTCCCGCCCAGAAGCCGCGCAGGATCCCGTATTCGACGAGGCGCGACAGCCGTCGCTGAGCAATGCGGAGGCTGCCATACGCGAGCACGGCCGCCAGCTCCGAGTTCACGACGTCGCCGGCCCACAGCCACGCGATGAGCCGCTGATCACGGACTGGTAGCGCCGGCCAGGCGTTCATGCCTGGCGGCCCGATGGGCGCCGACCGCCGGGTGCGGGCCTGCCTGGACGCGACCATCATCCCCCGCCGCGACGGGCACGACGCTTGCGTTGGGCGCGTGCCAGACTGCTCATCCTGGCAAGGCGTGCGAAGTGCGCAGCCCGCGCATGGGTCGCCCGCCGCCGACGCTCGTCAGCCGGCAAGCTGCGATCCGGATCGACCTGCCGCTCGAAGCTCGCCATGAACGTGGCGCGAGCCTTCTCGGTCAGGCGCCGGGAGTCGTGCGTGGCGTGCAGCAGATGCGCACCGATGCGGCCTCGCAGCGCACGCTCGGATGGGCTGGAGCGGCCCCCACGCCGTCCCATCACAGCCTCCGACGACGGTGCCCAACGGGCCGCTCTGGCCCGGAGCCTGCCGGGGGAGCGGTCGTCGGACCGAGCCACAGTATCGGATCACCGACTACGGTGACGATCACCGGCTCCTGAGCGGCCTGGCGCAGGATGCGATGAAGCTGTCGCCGAAAGACGGTGAGACCGGTCCGCGTACCGTGGTCGCGCGGGCGCACGGGGCGAATGAGAACCGGCGTCTGGTGGGCGCCCGCCGCGACAAGATGCTCGCCAGCGGACGCACGCAACCAGAGCTCGGTCAGCTCATCGCGTAGGCGGGTCGGAGTCACGCGCATCGGCATTCGACAACCCTATGGGGCAGGACGTGTCGAAACAAGGGAAGTTGTGTACAGCTCGGTGTACGTCTCGTTCCTGCCTCATGAGAGACGATGCGGCGATCCCTGCACGACGCTACGCGCAGCGATTGGATCGTCCCGTTGACCGGCGGCGTGACCTTCGGCACTTCCGCCAGAAGCAAGCTCGCGCCCATCGTCCAGCAGAGGATTCATCGGAACTGAGGACGTGATTCATCGGTATGCCGGATGCGTCGTCACGCCCCTGGAGCGAGACTGGAAGACGAGCGAACATCAAGGAACAACCCGATGGACAGTGAAGGGACGAACGAGCCGCTGTACGCGCAGCTCTCGAGCCTGACTCCGGCAGAGCAGGCGGTGCTCGACGAGGCGCTCAGCGGACTGCCCGCCCGCGAGATCGCGGAGCGGCTCTCTCTGACTGAAGCGACGGTGCGGTCGCACCTGTCGCACATCTACCTCAAGCTGGGCGTGAGCGGGCGGGTCGCGCTCCTGGCCTCCTTCCGCGAATCGGAGCCGGCAATGACCGGGAGCCAGGCGCCGTTGCCCGCCGCCCCGGCGCCACACGTTCGGCGCCTGCCGGTTGCGGGTGCGGTGCTCGCATTACTGGGCGCCGCAGCCGTCTTTGTCGCCAGTGTCGCCGCCATTGGCAGCATGCTCGACACCCGAGCTCGGCTGGCGGATCCATTCCAACCAGTGACCGTTCAGGCCACACCCGCGGGTGCTCGAGTAATCCGCGAGGCGACGCCCGCACTGCGGGGAGCGGATTCGCGGGGCGGCACGCTCGTATGGTCACCCTTTGCGGGAGGTCCGCGAGCTGACGCCGGCTCGGAGCCGGGCCTCGGCGCGGCGGCACTGACCATGCTTCCGTACGCCATCGTCTTGCTCGGCCTGGGATTCGTTGCTGCACGCCTGACCCAGGGTCTCGCTGGCCGTCGCTGACGAAGGCAAGAGGGAGGGAAACGACTGTGTCCACCCTGTGGATCGGCCTCAAGTTGCTGCGTGCCAATCCCGGACGGCTGGTCGTCCTCGTCGCAGGCTCGGTGTCGGTGGCCCTGGCGGCGAGCGCGCTGCTGATCGCTTCCACCTCCAGCCTGGCCGTGGTCCAGCAGCAGCTCAACGCTGGCTGGCGCGGCCCTTACGACATCTTGGTTCGACCCGCCGATACCGAGGCGAGCGCGGAGGGTCGGGTCCCGGCGAACTACGTGTCCGTCAGAGGCAGCGGGATCAGTCGCGCCGAGTGGGAGGCGATTCAGGCCATCCCGGGCGTTGAAGTCGCCGCACCGGTGGCCAGCCTCGGCTGGATGACTGACGGCGGTCCACCGGTTAGCGTGGAACTGCAGGATGTTGCTACCGAGACCGTGTACCTCGTCGACGTAGAGGTCTCGGTAGGCGGCGAGCGGCTCGTCTCGCATGTCGGCGCGTTCGCGCGTCCACCAGAGGCCGGTCCGTGGCCACTGTCGGTTGGACTGGGCACCACTGCCGACTCTGGCAACGGCGACCTGAACCTGGACCTCGCCCAGCTCCCGTCGACCTGGGGGTTGGTGGTGGGGATCGACCCCATCGCCGAGGACCAGCTGATCGGCCTCGAGCGCTTCATCGCCGGACGCGGGCTGACGCGTGGCGTCTCGCACGTCCTCGACCAGCAGCTGCAACGGGAGGCGGTGGGTGTCCCGATCGTCACGGCAGCCCACTCGGAGGTGCCGGGCACGCTTCAGGTCAGCGTCCTTCGCCTGAGCGGAGTTACGCCGGCCGCCTTGAAAGCCGCGCTGGACGCCATCCCACCGCCTGCCGATAGCGAGGCGGTTGAGGCGTACCTGGCCGCGCAGCAGCGCGTGATCCGACAGTTCGCCGAGGAGGCCGCGACGACCCCAGTCGCCGCCGACGCCGCGCCGCTGGATGAGCTGCTCACTCCACTGCGTGAGCCGCGTCTGGCGCTGACCGCCTCGGGGAACCTGACCGCCGATGCCTCGAGCTACGGTGGTGCGTGGGGGATCGAGCGCAGCGTGGTGCTGGTGCCGAAGCCGGCGCCTTACCAGGAGTCAAGCGACGATCGCATGCGGCTGGAGCCGGTTGGAACATGGGATGCGCTCGTGCTGCCGGAGTTGGAGCGCCTCGCGGCGGCTGATTACACGCTGGGAGAGGCAAACCTCGCCAATGGCCGCGACGAACTCATCTACCGGCCGCTCGACGTCGCCACGCCGCCGCCGTTCAGCCTACAGCCGCTCGGCACCGTCGATCTGCGCGCCATCGCCGCCGAGTTTGAGACCGCCACCAGCTACGCGCCCCTTGGGATCTACGGCGAGGCGCCCCGTCACCTGGTGGAAACGGCCGGCGGTCAGGCCACCGACGAGCCGTTGCCGGCTTCCCTCAATCCAGGCGGAATCAATCCGCTGCCGCCGATCGGACTCACGAACCTCGAAGCTGTGGAGGCCCTGCGCGGGGAGCGGTTCATCGACGCCATCCGGGTGCGCGTCGCGGACGTCACCGGTTACGACGCGCAGGCCATTAGCCGGGTCGAAGATGTGGCTCAGTCGATCATCCAGCGCACCGGGCTGCGGGTAGACGTGGTGGCCGGTGCCGCTGCTTCCGACGTGGAGGTCGAGGTGCCCGACCTCGGCGTCATCAGCGAGCGCTGGACGACGCTCGGTGAGGCGCCGCGCATCGAGTCGGGGGCCGCAGGTTTGTCGGGCGTACTGCTGGCGGGTGCGGTCGCGGTGGCGTTGGCCTACCTCGTCACCTTCGCGCTGGTGCTCGTCGAAGACCAGGCGGCGGAGCTGTCGACCTTGCGGCTCATTGGCTGGCGTCGCCGGACGGTCCTTGCCCTGCTGGCTGGCCAGGCGCTCGTGGTCGGTCTGGGTGCCGGGATCATCGCGGTGGCTGCCTACGTGGCGCTGGCTCCTGACCAAGGGTCGACTGATAGGTGGCTGACCTACGGCCTCCTGCTGGGCGCTGTCCTCGGCGCGCACCTGCTGTCAGTCCTGACCGTTGGGGGCCTTGGCGCCCGGCGGCCGATCGCGGCCGCGCTGCGCGGACGGTCGGTGGATGGTGGCCGACGCGCGGTCGGCAGCATGCGTGGCCTAGCCATTTCGCAGGCACTCGAGTCGCGCCTCCGGTTCGTGGGGACCGCCATCGCGCTGGTGGCGGCAGTGACCCTGGCCGGCTTCGTTGCCACGGTCGAGCTGGTCTTCAACGGTGCGCTGCGGGGAACGCTGCTTGGACAGGTGGTCGCGCTGCGAATCGCCCCCTACCACCTCCTCGGCGCTGCGGCGGCGCTGTTCGCCGCGGGGGCGGTGGTGCTCGACAACGCCCTCCTCACCGTCGAGCGCCGACTCGCCACTCTGGGACTGCTGCGCGCCCTGGGCTGGCGTGCCGGTCCGGTGCGCAAGCTTGTGTTCGCCGAGGCCGTGCTACCGGCGCTCTGCGCTGCAGTGCTGGCCGCGGTGCTCATCGGCGGTCTTGGACTGGCGCTCGGGCTCGGGATCGTATCGCTGGCCGTGGCCGGAGTGGCGGCCCTCGTGGCCGTCACTGTCGGCTGGCTGGCGACGCGCCCAGCGGTGGGGCTCGTCGCGCGGGTTGCCCCCGCCACCACTCTGCGTGCCGAGGGGGCGTCGACGGCGTTGCCCGGCCTTGCCGTTCGGCAGGCGATGCTCACCGTCGGCCTGCTCGCCGTCGCCGTGCTGGCCGGCTCGGTGGGGTGGAGCCAGTTTGCGCCGATCGGCATCGCGGCCAGTGAGATCACCACCACCCCGCCGCCAACGCCGCAGCCGGCAGATGTCCAGCGCCTGGCGAAGGACGTGGCGGCCATCAGCCAGCACAACGACCGGATGATTGGTTCCCAGGCGCTCGCCGACAGCTTCGCCTCGGTCGGCGAACGACTCAGCGACCTCGGGTACGAGGTGCGCGAAGTTGGGTACCTGGCCCGCGTCCTCGACGTCCGAGATGAGACGGGGGAGTCGATACGGATCGATGGCGCGGCGTGGCCGGTGTCGCTTGCCTACCGCTCGTCACGCTGGACGGGAAGCGATCTGGTGTCCGCCTTCGTCGCACTGGAAGCGCCGGCCGGGGTGCTCCCCGCATGCAGCGGCGAGGTGGTCGTCCTGCGACTGCCGGACGAGGCGAGCGCTCCGCTCGCCTCCCAGCTTCTCGAGCGCTGCCCGGAGACGACCGAGGCGGTGCTCGGAGTGGTCGCCGACGATCAGTCCTGGCGACAGCTCGCCTCGGCGGCCGCCCTGCGGCTGCCACCCGCCGAGCAGTTGATCGCCACGACATCGGGCGCGCACGACGCACCATGGCTGGTCGCCGGGCTCGACACTGCCGGGCCTGGCGCGACCGCCAGCGCGGCAAGCGTTGCCGTTGTGCTAGAGGTCGCCCGCAACGCCGCAGCGGGTGAGATCCCGGTCAACGTGGCGGTCGCCACCACCCAAGCCGGGGGTGCGATCTCGATCCTGCTGCGCGAGATCGCGCAACGTCCCGCCCCGGTCATCATCCTGGGTCCGATGGGCGGACAGGTCAGCCCGGTGCTGGGCACGACCGAGTTCATCGATCTGGATGCGGGGGCCGCGTGCGCCGGTGTGTTGTCCTCGGTCGAGCTTGACGACAATGGCGGCTGGCTGGCGAGGTGTGAGGTGCTGCAGGCCCGGCCGACGTCATCCGGACTGCTCGATCTCCTGTCCCATTCGCTCTCGCTGGAACCATCGACTGAGCTGTCGGCCAACGCCTACGCCCTGGCGGTGGGGCTCGACGCGGCATACCTGGGAGAGCCGCTCAATCCACAAGAGGGCGTCACATCGGTCGCGGGGACATCCGTCGATACGCCGGAACAGACGGATCCGCGTGAACTCGCGGCCATCGCCCGGGGGGTGCTGGCCACGATTGGAGAGTTGGGGAAATGAGCGACGCACTGATCACCCTCGACCGCGTTACCCGCCGCTACGGGCAGGGCGAGACAACTGTCACCGCCATCGATGGCGTATCGCTGAACGTGGGTCGCGGTGAGCAGATCGCGGTGGTGGGACCATCCGGATCGGGCAAGAGCACGCTGCTTGGGCTGCTCGGACTCATCGAGGTGCCAGACGAAGGGCACGTCCTGGTGGAGGCCGGAGACGCCGCGTTGCTGTCCGAGGATGATCGGGCGGACCTGCGGCGAACCCGCATCGGCCTGGTCTTCCAGCTGTTTCACCTCGTGCCGGCGCTGACCGCGCTCGATAACGTTCTCCTGCCGCTCATGCCATACATTCCACGCTCAGCGATCGAGCCCCGCGCGATTGAGCTGCTTGAATCGGTCGGGCTCGGGAATCGGCTGACACATCGGCCCGCGGAGCTGTCCGGCGGAGAACAGCAACGGGTTGCCGTCGCGCGAGCGCTGATCGCCAGTCCCAATCTCGTGCTGGCCGACGAACCGACGGGGAACCTCGACTCGAGAACTAGCCGTGATGTGGTTCAACTGCTCCTTGGACTCCAAGAGCAGCACGGCTACTCGCTTGTCATCGCAACCCACAACGCTGAGCTGGCTGAGAGCATGGGGCGCCAGGTTCGGCTCGAGGACGGCCGGGTGGTTGCGCGACCATAGGGATCGGACGGTCAGACGCCTCATCCGCGAAGCCGCCGATAGGCCTCCTGCGCCCGCTCATGGGCAGCTGAGGCTCCATAGCGGGACAGCATCTCGCGCGACTTCCAGCCAGCCAGGCGCATGAGGTCGCCCTCCGTGCCGCCATCAGCGAGCCACTGGTGAGCGAAGGTGTGGCGGAAGAGGTGAGGGTGCAGTTTCGGTATGCCGGCAGCCGCGCCGCGGCGGCGGAGGACCTGGGCGAGGCCGGTATCGGTCAGGCGCCCGCGCTTGCCGAGCCACAGCCAGGGCGTATCGGCGTCGAAGTGCAGCTTGCGGACGCGGAGGTATCGGTCCAAGGCGCGGCTGGTCTGCCGGTCGAAGGGGCAGGCCCGCGGGCGGCGGCCCTTGCCCAGCACCAGCGCCACCTCGTGGTCGAAGTCGACGTCCTCGACCCGCAGCCCGATGCACTCGCCGCGACGCATGCCGGTCGACGCCAGCAGGCGGATGACGGCCGTGTCGCGGCGCTCCTCGAACGACGTGCCGGCGCAGGCGGCCAGCAGGCGCTCGAGCTGCTCGGTGCGCAGCACCGGCGGCGGATCGTCGGGGACGGCCGGTGGACGCATGCGGGCCATTGGCGACTCGCGGATCTCGTCCTCGTTCACCAGCCAGCGGAAGACTTGCTGGAGGGACCGATACCGGTTGGCCACCGTCGCCGGCCGGTGGCCGGAGTCCTGGAGGCCGACGAGGAAGGCCTCGAGGTGCTCGCGCCGGACAGCGGCGACGTCGGTCGGCATCCCCTTCCCTGCCAGGAAGGTATGCAGCTGGTTCAGCGCCTTCACGTAGGTGGCCACGGTGGAGGGTGCCAGATTCTCTGCCCTAAGATGGCGCGTGAAGGAGCCGACCGCATTGGCCAGGTCGAGGTTCGCGTGAGCGTGGGTCGCTGGTTTGGTAGGCATCTGACAGCAGGAGATTCGGCGGCGTTGGCGTTGACTAGACCGGCCGAATCATGTGCTGTAAGAACGGTGTAGTCAAGTCTCCTTCGAATCACGTGCTCTAACTGAGCACGAATCGGTGGGCCGTTAGCTCAGTGGTTAGAGCAGGGGACTTTTAATCCTCGTGTCGTGGGTTCGAATCCCACACGGCCCTCCACGACGCGCCGCACGCTGCGCTACGAGCCGTAGACCACGACCAGCTGCGGAGGCGTGGTTGTTTCCCGGGACGCAAACTTGAGCGCGTCGGTCGACGCGGAGACGAAGACGAACGAGTAGGTCCCGTTGCCGGTGACCGCCGGCGTCACGTCGAATTCGTACCACGCCCCGCTGGCGATGCTGCCCGCGTCCACGAGCGCCGGGCCGATCGGCAGTGGACGATTGGCCCAGGTGAGTGTTCCCTCGACCCAGCCGGAGCCGATGGAGAAGACCTCCGGGCCGTTGGTAGTGGCGTTCGTGACCCAGATCCTGATCTTCGCCGAGACGATGGTGGAGGTCGCCCCGCTGACGTCGAACCGCAGGAACGCCTGCTTGCTGCGGCCGCTGTCGCCGTCGGATTCCAGGGTCGTGGTGGTTCCGAAGTTCGAGGTCGAGCGACGCTCGTCCGCCAGCGTATCGGCCCCGGCGCTGAAGGTGCCCGAGGTGGCCGTCACGATGGTCCAGGACCAGGTTGCCGGAGTGGGATCGGCGTTGCCGGACGCGTCGGTGGCGCGCACCGAGAAGCCGTGTGGGCCGGTCGAGAGCCCGGTGTACTGCGTGGGGCTGGTGCAGGCCGCGAACGGAGCGCCGTCCAGCGAGCAGGCGAAGCTGGATCCCAGCTCGTTCGAGATGAAGGCGAAGGTCGCACTCCCCGAGCTGCTGGGATCGGGAGGACCGGACTGGATCGTCGTCTGCGGCGGCGTGGTGTCGTCGCCGCCCAGGTAGGTGATCACCAGCTGCGGCCGGACGCTGCCTTCCCGGGAGCTGAAGTCCAGCCCGTCGGAAGAGGTCGGGACCAGCGTGAAGCTGAAGAGCCCGTCGCCGGAGAGCGCAGACGTCACGTCGTACTCGTACCAGCCGGTGGCGATCGCCCCGGCGGTGGCGACAGCGCCGCCCAGCCGCGCCGGCCGCGTGGTCCAGTCGAGTGAGGCCTCGCTCCAGGCGGCGTCCGATCGGTAGACGCTGGGGCCGTTGTTGCTCTTGTTGGTGACCCAGATGCGCAGGACGGCCCGTTGCACGGTGCCGCTCACGCCGCTGACGTTGAAGCGCACGTTGGCTTCGGCCGCCCCGCCGCCGTCGACCGCATCGCTGAGGAGCGTGGTGGACGATCCGTAGTTCGCGGTCGGCGCCGCCTGCCGCACGTGGGCATCCGCGTTCGGGTTGAAGGTGACGCTCACCGGTGCCGGCGGCACGCTGGTGTCGATCGTCCAGCTCCAGGTCGCGGGCGTCGGATCGGTGTTGCCCGCTGCGTCAGTGGCCCGAGCCGAGAAGCCGTGGGAGCCATCGGCCAGACCGGTGTACGACGCGGGCGAGGTGCAGGCACCGAAGGCGGCGCCGTCCAGCGCACACTCGAACGTCGACCCAGCCTCGGACGACGAGAAGGTGAAGCTCGCGTCGGCCGATGACGACGGATCGGCTGGGCCTGACCCGATGCTCGTCTGGGGTGGCGTGGTGTCCGGCACCGTGGTGAACGACCAGGTGGTGACCGGGAGCGGGTTGCCGGCCGCGTCCGTCGCGCCGTCGACCGTCGCGACGTAGGTTGCCGCGTACCCCAGCGGCGCGCTCGGGGTCAGCGTCGCCACGTGGCTGTTGCCGTTGTAGTTCACGGTGGCTGCAATCGGGCTGCCGGCCAGGGTCAGGCGGAAGGTCGAGCCCGTGACCGTGGCGGGTGCCATCGCCTCGTCGAAGGTCGCCGTGACGCTGGTAGCCAGCGGGACGTCGGTCGCGCCATCGACGGGGCTCACCCCGCTGACCGATGGCGCTGTGGCGTCGATCGTCCAGCTCGAGGTCGCAGGGGTGGGATCGGTGTTGCCGGCCGCGTCAGTGGCGCGAGCCGCGAAGGTGTGCGGGCCATCGGCCAGGTCGGTGTAGGAGGCAGGCGAGGCGCAGGGGGCGAAGGCGGCGCCGTCGAGCGAGCACTCGAAGGTCGAGCCGGACTCCGACGAGCCCAGGGTGAAGGTGGCCGCCGTGGTCAGCGACGGGTCGCCTGGCCCGGAGTCAATCGTCGTCTCCGGCGGGGTCGTGTCGCCCGCGGTGGTGAACGACCACGTGGTGATCGCCAGCGGGTTGCCGGCCCGGTCGGTCAGGCCGTCGAGCCGCGCCGTGTAGGTCTGCAGCTCGCCGAGGGCTGAGGCAGGAGTCAGCGTGACGACGTTCGCGGCCGGGCCGAGCGAGACATCGGCAGGCACGGGAATCGCGTTGGCGGCGAGGGTGAAGGTGGCGCTCGTCAACGATGCCGCATCCACCGGTTCGTCAAGGGTCGCGGTCACGAGGGTCGTGGTGTCTACGCCGGTCGCGCCGTCCGCCGGGCTCACGCTGGTGACGGACGGGGCCGTCGTGTCGATCGTCCATCCCCAGGCGGCCGGGATGGGGTCGGTGTTGCCGGATGTGTCGGTGGCGCGCGCCGCGAAGCCATGGGAGCCATCGGCCAGGCCGGTGTAGGTGGCAGGCGAGGTGCAGGCGCTGAACGCGGCGCCGTCGAGCGCGCACTCGAAGGTGGAGCCCGCCTCGGACGAGCTGAGCGTGAAGCTGGCGTCAGCCGACGCAGATGGATCCGCGGGTCCGGAGCCGATCGTCGTCTGCGGCGGTGTCGTGTCGCCTGACCCGGGATCGCCATGGCAGTCCGCGGTGCCGCTGTCGAGCGTCGACCCGGAGGTGGTGAGGAAGCTCCACGAATAGCCCGCGTCGTGGAGCGTCAACGACAGGACGCCGAAGTCCGTTGCGGCGCGGGCCTCGCTGTTGGGCTGGACGGTCCCGAACGGAAGGACGGACCGCCCGCCGGTCCCCACCACGAACTGGCGGAGCCCGTAGTCGGCGTCCGACGTCCCATCCGGGGCCTGCGGAGCGAAGCGCTCGTAGTCGTGGTCGTGGCCGGCGAGCAGCAGCTCGGCGCCGTTCGCGTAGAGCGCGTCAACCAGCGCCTGCGTGATCGCATCGCTGCCGTGCACGCTGCCGCTCGACCAGCGCGGGTGGTGCCAGTACGCCAGGGTGCACGACGCCCCGCTGGCCGCCAGGTCCGCCTGCAGCCACTGCTCCTGGGCCGATCCAGCGCCGCAGCCACCGATCTCGGCGCAGTTCGAGTTGAGGGCCACGAGGTGCCAGCCACCGAGGTCGTAGGAGTACCAGCCCTCGCCCTGCGTCCCGGCCGCGGCTCCAAAGTAGTCGAAGTAGCCGCTCGCGGTGCCGGTCGGATCGCAGTCCACGCCGCGATCGGTGAAGTACTCGTGGTTGCCCACGGTCGGGCGCGTGATCGGCTTGACGCGGCCCCAGCTCGGGTCGTACCCGACGGCGAACTCGGAGCTGCTGCCGCATTCGTACTGGTGATCGCCCAGGCTCAGCACCGCGTCGTAGGTCCCGTCGAGCAGCAGATCGGAGGTCGCCATCTGGCGGCAGTCGGTCGTCCCGGTGCGATCGCAGGCGATATCGCCGGCAGCGGCCACGACCGGGTCGGCCACGGCAACCGCGACGCTGATGGCCAGGTCCGCCGACGCGGCCGACTGGTTGTCCGCCGCATCCACGGCCACCGTGGCCAGGGTGTGCGGCCCGTCGGCCAGCCCGTTGACGACGGTGGCCCACGCATCGCCGCTGCCCACCGCGGTGGAGGCGCGCTCGCTGCCGTCGACCAGGAGGCGCACGCGGACCGCGCCCGGTGCCGTGCCACGCACGGTGAAGGTCCGTGTCGTGATGGTCTCGCCGGCGCTCGGCTGGCTGATGGTCGGGCTCGGGGGACCCGTGCTTCCCGTGAACTCGAGGGCTCCGTGGTCCGGCGCCGAGCCGCTGTACGAGCCCGGCGGCAGGTCCAGCACCGTCTCGCCGCCGAAGTCGTACGTGGCCACGCCGGCATCGATGGCAGGGCTTCCCGCGCTGAGGCTGAAATCGGCCGCCAGCAGGGGATCAGCCTGCTGGGTGGTCGCGCCATCCAGGTTCGAGCCCGAGGCGTCCGTCCCGTTGTTCCAGAAGGTGCTGTAGGCGAGCAGGCTTCCCCCATCGACGCCCTTGACGCCGATGGCGCTTGAACCCTCGAAGATGTTGTTGAGGCCGATGACGTTGTCACCGCCGCTCATTCCGTGGTCGTTCCCGGAGAACGTGTTGTTGAACAGGTTGATCCGGTCGGGCAGGCTGGCCGCGCGGTAGTCCTCGCCCGACTGCGCGTTGTCCATGAGCCCGATGCCGGCCCGACCGTTGTCCACGATCAGGTTGCGCTCGATGGTGAAGACCCGGTTCGAGGCGCCGAGCAGGTCGATGATCTGGATCCCGTCCTGCCCATTGCCGCTGATCTCGTTGTCGCGGAACGTCATCTCCACCAGGCCCGCGGTGTCGGACAGGCGCACCTCGATGCCGTCTTCGTGGTTGTTGCGCAGGATGTTCTGCTCGAAGACGCCGCCCGCCGCGCCGTCCAGGTCGAAGCCGTCATCGGTCCCGAGCTCGATCAGGTTCCGGAGGCACTCGCAGATGGATGAACCGCCGCCGAGGGGATCCAGGTCGACGCCGTCGTCGAATCCGACGATGTGCAGGTCGAGCAGGCGCGCGCTGCCCTCGACGCGGATGCCGTCCAGGATGGAGGTCGAGCCCTTCACCAGCTTCAGGCCCTGGATGGTGGGACCGGCTCCGGTCGTATCCTGGATGACGATCGCGTCCTGAGATCCGTTGGTGTCGATCACGGTCGACTCGATGAGCGACGGGTCGGACGACTCGTAGTACTGCGACGCCAGCGTGATCGTCTTGCCGCTGATCACGACGCTCTCGTGGTAGGTGCCGGGGGCCACCAGGATGACGTCGTCGTCCACGGCCACGTCGATGGCCGCCTGGATGGTCGGCTGATCCGCCGGCACGCGGATCGCTTCGCTGGGCTCGGCCGGCGTGACGGTGAAGTCCGGGCCGCTCGTCGTGCCGCCCGGCCCCGTGACCGAGAGGGGCCCCGTGGTAGCGCCGCCCGGCACCGTCGCCGTGATCTGCGAGCTCGACACGACCGTGTAGGGCGCCGCCGTCCCGTTGAAGGCGACGGCCGACGCGCCGCCCAGGTCGCTCCCGTCGATCGTCACCAGCGTTCCGGGTGGCCCGCTCGTCGGCGAGACAGCGCTGATGGTCGGCGGGTCGGGCGGCGCGCTGCTGTAGGCGACATGCAGTAACGGAGCGCCGGAAGGATCGCCGTCGAAGGCTTCCGCCCAGCGCGTGCCGCTGCCGGTGACGATGAAGGCGGCGGCGTTGCCTGCTGCCCATCCCGGCCGATCGATGAGCGACTGGAGGACCGCGGTCAGCGGCGGGGTCCGCTGCTCCGCTCCGGCGGCGCCGACGGTGGGCCATCCCGGCGGGCTCCACGCCACCGTGGAGGTGGTGCGTGGGCGGGATCGGATGGTTCCCGGCGTGCTGCTGAAGGGCTCTGCGCTATCAGCATCCTGCGCGGAGATGACGAGGGAAGCGCCGCCGCTGGAAGCCTCGTCGACCTGGAACTGGATCCAGGCATCGGTGATGGTGGCGCCCGGCGGGATGGTGAGGCCGGGGAAGCGCATGCCCACCGCCTGGTTCCCGCGCCCGGAATCATCGACCAGCTCGAGGTCGCTGCTGTCGAGATTGACATCGCCGCTCTCCCACTCCTCGGCGTCGTCGATGGAGGCCGCGATCCTGATGTCCACCTCGGTGACGACGTCACCCGCATCGACCACGTTCCAGTCGGCGTGGGCCGGCGACGGATCGAGCTGGCCGGCGGGATCGCGCGCAGCAACGTCGAAGGTGTGCGAGCCCAGGGCGAGGCCGGTGTAGGTCGTCGGCGACGTGCAGCTGACAGCGGGCGCTCCGTCGAGCGAGCACTCGAACGAAGAACCGGTCACCGTCGAGACGAAGCTGAACGAGGCCGTGTCCACCGAGACGTCGCCCGACGGCCCGGAGGTGATGGTCGTGTCGGGCGGACCGCCCGGCGGTGCCAGGCTGAAGGCGTTGTGCAGGTAGTAGCGGGTGTGGTCGTCGCTGGCGATGGCCACGAGTCCCGTCGAGGAGTCGAGCGCCTGCTTGGTCGAGCTGATGTTGTTGATGTTCACGTCCGTGCTGCTCTCGATGAACGGCGTGCCAAGACCGGGTGCGAACGAGATGTTGTCGAGCGAGGTCTGCTTGTAGTAGATCGTGCCGCCGCTGCAGCAGGGGGAGGCGGCGAACCAGTAGAGCTGCCGGTTCTCCTGGTCGATGAGGACGAGCGGCCGCGTGTGGTTCTCCGCCACGGTCGCCACCGTGTGGCGCTGCCAACTGCCGTTGCCGTCGAGCACCAGCAGGAGCATGAGTGGAGCGTTGCCAGCATTGAGCGACGTCTTCGTCGCAGCGTAGACCCGTCCGTCGGCATCGGCCTGGAGCGACTTGAGGTTCAAGTGGTCGTCGGCGTACTCCGGTAGCTGAACGGCCGGATTGACCGTCCACTGGCTGGTCGGTGCACCGTCCGCGTGCGTCGCGAAGTACATCGTGGAGTCGGTCTGGTTGCTCCACATGACGCCAATCTTGCCGTCGTACGCCACGACCGCCGAGATGTCGTCCGGATCGAGCGTGTCGGCGCCCGCGACCGGGATCACGAATGGCGTGCCCCAGGAGAGGTCATCGGTGGTGCTGTGGGTGACGTAGGTGGCGTTGCCGCGCGTGTACGTGAACCAGATAACGCCGGTGGAGTCCTTGTCGAAGACGCCCGCCTCCATCCCGCCGTCGACCACCACGACCGGAAAGCCCGCGTCCAGCACGTACCCGCCACCGGGGCTGTAGCTGAAGCGGCGCAGCTCCGCCGAGTCGCCGCTGCTGGTCCCCGTTCCGGCACCGATCGTGTAGAGGTGGCTGCCATCCCACATCACGTCCAACCTGGCCGATGTGCGTGGATCGATCTCGACACCAGTGTCGGACCACTCCTGCGTGGCCCAGTCCAGCCGGTGAACAGTGAAGGCATGCGCCGTGGTGCTGTAGAGGGCACCCCACCAGGTGCCATCGTTCACCCACAGCTTGCTCTGGGGCTTCTGGCCCGTCGGTGCGCTCACGCTCGAGCCGTACGAGAAGTCGCGATAGCCCACGTCCGTCGGCACCGCGACAGAGGGCGCGGGCAACGGGAGCGCGAGGAAGATTGCGAACGCGAGGGCGTGGGCGACCCTCAGCAGGCGAGCGCCGATGGTGAACCCCCTACTTGGGCACTGGGCGCCCCTACCCTAACCGCACTCGACCGGCGCTGGCAATACCAAACAACCAGGCGCCCTCCACCTCTGTCGCGCGCATGACGGCGGCGAAGCGTTATCGCCGCGCAGGCATGGCGGCTGCCCTCGAGCTGACCCGAGGCGTCAGCCGGCGACGGCCGCGGGATCCTCGCGACGAAGCAGGATTCCGAGGTAGGCCTTCCAGGGCCCAACCACCGCGTCGTGCGAGCCGGCCATCCCCGCGAAGATCTGCGAGACGTGGTCCAGGTCGTGGACCGCCCAGGTCGAGAGGAGCTCTCGCAGTGTCACCTCGCCCAGCCATGGGTGCATGCCGCGCCGGTCCAGGTCGGCATCGGTGACGAGCTCCTCCAGCCGGGCCAGGTTCTCCGCGCGGAGCTGGGCGAAGCGCTCGACCAGCTCGTCCAGGGAGGCGTCGGCGTCCCGGTCCCCGTGCGCGAAGCGGTCGAAGCGGTCGAAGGGCAGCGACGTGCCGTGCTCCAGGATCCGCTGCGTGCGCTCCATCCAATCGGTCAGCTCGCCGGTGATCAGGTGGCCGACGACGTCGCGTGGGCGCCAGCCAGCCGGCGTGTCGGGCGTATCGGTCCATCCTTCAGGTAGGCCGATGAGGAGGCTGCGAAGCACGTCGGGGGTGCGCCGCAGCAGATCGGTCGTCTCCGAGATGAAGTCAGCCATCGGAGGCCGATGGTACGCCCAGCTCGCCGAGCAGTCCGCGGACGCGCCGCTCGATCTCGTCGCGGATGGGGCGTACCTCCTCGATCGGCCGGCCGGCCGGATCGTCCAGCTCCCAGTCGACGTAGCGGCGCCCCGGGTAGTAGGGGCAGGTGTCGCCGCAGCCCATGGTCACCACCACGTCCGCGGCGCGCACGCCGTCATCGGTCCAGCGTCGGGGTTGTTCTGCACCGATGTCGATCCCCTGCTCCGCCATGGCCGCCACTGCCACGGGATTGACGGCATCGGCCGGTTCGGAACCGCCGGAGAAGACCCGCACTCGGTCGCCGCCCAGGTGCCGGGCGAAGCCAGCGGCCATCTGGGAGCGACCAGCGTTGTGCACGCAGAGGAAGAGGATGTTGGCCACGTCGGCAGGATATGCGACCGTCGTCATGGGAACGTGAAACCTACGATTCGGACAGGGTCGCCTTGAACGCGGCGATCCTCGCGGCCGCCTCCGAGATCCGCTCCCGGTCGACGTCGCCCGCATTCACCAGCGCCACCACGCGGTCGATGGTGGTGGCGACGAGGTCCTCCTCGAAGACCTGCTGCTGTGCGATCAGCAGGATGTCCACGCCAGCGCCGATGCATCGAACCAGGGCCTCATCGGTCCCGTAGATGTCGCGAATGGCGCCCATCTGCAGGTCGTCGCTGATGATGGGCCCGCTCCACCCGAGCTCGCCGCGCAGGAGCCCGTCGATGGTCGGCCTGGAGAGCGTGGCGGGATAGTCGGGATCCAGCGCCGCGTTGAAGACGTGGGCGGTCAGGACCGTATCGGCGGTGTTGGCGGCGAAGAGCTCGCGGTACGGGATGAGCTCACGTCGGCTCCAGGTGTCGGTCACGTCGACGAAGCCCCGGTGACTGTCCGTGGTCGAGCTGCCATGCCCCGGGAAGTGCTTCAGGCTGGTCCGCACGCCCACGTCGCGGTGCCCCACGACGAATGCTGCCGCCTGGGCCGCCACCACCTCCGGGTCGGCGGAGAAGCTGCGTCCCAGTGCGCCGATCACCGGGTTCGTCGGGTTGACGTTGACGTCGGCTACCGGCGCCAGGTTGAGGTTGATGCCCGCCTGCTGGAGGACGTGCGCCATGTCGCCGGCGCTGCGTCGCGTGAAATCGGGGTCGCCACGCTCGCCCAGCCTCGCCGCCGAAGGGAAGTCGGGGAAGCCTTGGGCGGGGCCGAGGCGCTGCACCAGTCCGCCCTCCTCGTCGACGGCGATGAGCAGCGGCTGTCCATAGGCGCCGGCCGCGGCCGCCTGGAGCTCGGCGGTCAGCGCAGCGACCTGCGCCGGCGACTCGACGTTCCGCACGTCGGAGCCGCTCGGCAGGTCCTTGTCGAAGAGGACCACGCCGCCCAGTCCACGCTCGCGGACGTCGCGGATGACCTGCGAGGAGTCGTCGACGGTCAGGCCCCGGAAGCCGACCAGCAGCATCTGGCCGATCTCCGTGCGAAGCTCCTCCTCGGGATTTGCAGTGGCGGTTGCTTCGACGGTGGGACTGGGCGGCGGAGGCGTGGCCGAGGGCGCCGCTGTGGGCGACGGCGTCAGGCCCGCGCTCTCGAGCGCCTTCGAGCAGGCGGCGACGACCGCGCCGAGTGCGCTGACCGTGGCGCCGATGAGGAACTGCCGGCGATTCACGGGTCCATCTTGCCCCCAATCGACGCGGCATGCCCGCCTCGCCTTGGCCCGCTCATGTGCGTCCTGACGCGATAGAAGTGGCCGAATCGCACCGAGGGCCCGGCGTGGGTATGGGTTTGATCGGTCTATCGGTGCAGGGTGGGCACGAATGGGACCCATTGGGCGGGTCCGCGCGCACGCTGTACCGATAGATCTGCGATGGGTTGACCCGGCGCGGGGTTCGGGCGCAACGCGAGAGATCTATCGGCACGGGCCGAGGCATGCCGGTCCACGGCCCAGGCGGGACGTGCGGAGCCGGATCCTGGCGTGGAGCCGGAACGCCGCGGTGTCGGTTCCGGCCCAGATCGTGCTGGTGGACAGGGTGGGAGTACAATGTTCGTTAACGTTCCTGCTCCCATCCGGAGCTGCAACGGCGAGATGCATAGACTGCGGAAGCCGACTCCCACGCCCAACGTGGTGACGCGCGGCCGGTCGACTACCAACAGACGTCCCGAGCGCGGTGACGGAAGAAGGAGGAGACCAGCATGACCGCAGTGACGAAGCGCCGGCCAAGCCCCACCATCGGCAACGGGACCCTCGTGAACCTCTCGACCGGGGAGCTCTACGAGCAGGCCGCCCGGACCGACGAGGGGATCATCAGCGCGCATGGCTCGCTGGTCGTCCGCACCGGCGAGCACACCGGCCGCTCGCCGAAGGACAAGTTCGTCGTCACCGAGCCCTCGAGCGAGGCCAAGATCTGGTGGGGCGAGATCAACCATCCCATCAGCGAGGAGCACTACGATCGGCTGCGGGGACGCCTCATGGAGTACGTGGCAGACCGCCAGCTCTACGCTCAGGACTGCTTCATCGGTGCGCATCCCGATCATCGGCGCAGCCTGCGTGTCTACACCGAGACGGCGTGGGCCAGCATCTTCGCCCGCAACCTCTTCCGCCGCCCGTCACAGCAGGACCTGGCCGGCTTCGAGCCGAACTTCACGATCATCGACGTTCCCTCCTTCAAGGCCGATCCCGCCACCGAGGGCACCCGCAGCGGCACGTCCATCCTCGTCCACCTCGGGCGCATGGAGATCATCATCGTCGGCACGATGTACGCCGGCGAGATCAAGAAGTCGGCCTTCACCGTCATGAACTACCTGATGCCCGATGAGGGCGTGCTGCCCATGCACTCGTCGGTCAACGTTGGCCCGGACAGCGATCCGGTCGTCTTCTTCGGCCTCTCGGGGACCGGCAAGACGACGCTCTCCGCGGACCCCGAGCGCAGCCTCATCGGCGACGACGAGCACGGCTGGGGAGCCGATGGGCTCTTCAACTTCGAGGGCGGCTGCTACGCCAAGACGATTCGCCTCTCGCCGATGTACGAGCCCGACATCTTCGCCACCACGCGGCGCTTCGGCACCATCCTGGAGAACGTCGACCTGGATCCGGTCACCCGCGAGCTCGACCTGGACAGCGAGCGCTTCACGGAGAACACGCGCGGCGCCTATCCCCTCGACTTCATCGGCAACGCCGATGCGAGCGGCATGACCACCCATCCCCGCAACGTGGTCTTCCTGACCGCCGATGCGTTCGGCATCATCCCGCCCATCAGCCGCCTCTCGCGCGACCAGGCGCAGTACCACTTCATCAGCGGCTACACCGCCAAGCTGGCCGGCACCGAGATCGGCGTCACGCAGCCCAAGGCCACCTTCTCCGCCTGCTTCGGAGCCCCGTTCCTGCCACGCCATCCCGGCGAGTACGCGCGCATGCTGGCCGAGCGCCTGGACGAGTACGACGTTCCGGTCTGGCTGGTGAACACCGGTTGGACCGGCGGCCCGTACGGCACCGGCGAGCGGATGCGGATCGACTACACCCGCAACATGGTCCGCGCCGCCCTCAAGGGCGAGCTGGACGATGCCGAGTACGAGGTGGATCCGGTGTTCGGGACGGAGGTGCCGAGGGCGGTTCCGGGCGTGCCGTCCGACGTCCTTCGCCCGCGCGACACCTGGCCCGATCCCGAAGCCTACGACGAAAAGGCTCGCGAGCTGGCCGGGATGTTCCGTGACAACTTCGAGGCATACGCCGATGGCGTCTCCGACGCCGTCAAGGAGTCCGGCCCCAGGATCTGAGTCCGCGCAGCGGTAACCGGGCGCGTACGGGACGGTAACCAATCCATTGAGGATGCCCGATGTTCCGTCTCAACCACGCGCAGCTTCCCCGGATCGGCTTGCCGCTCGCGTTCGCACTGGTGCTGGCTGCCTGCCAGGGCGGTGGCGCATCGCCGTCGAGCGGATCGCCGAGCGTCGCCGCCTCCGTACCGGCCAGCCAGGCACCGTCCGAGGCCCCGAGCCCGTCCGAAGCGGAGAGCGAGGAACCCGCCGCCGATGCCACCGTCGTGACCGCCTCGTCCGATGCGATCGGCGACTACCTGACCGATGCGGACGGCAATTCCGTCTACATCTTCCTCAACGATTCGCCGGGCGAGACCTCCTGCTTCGACAGCTGCCTGCAGACCTGGCCGCCGCTCACGGTCGACGCCGGGGCGACGCCGGTGGCGGGGGACGGCGTCAGCGGTGAGCTCAGCACGATCGAGCGGGACGACGGCTCCACGCAGGTCACGCTGAATGACTGGCCGCTCTACTACTTCGCGGGTGATGCGGCTCCCGGCGACACGAACGGACAGGGCGTCGGCGACGTGTGGTTCGCTGCCAAGCCGGACGGCTCCGTCCCGGGAGCGGCTTCCTCGGCCAGCAGCCTGTACGACTACTGATCGGGGGCGGGCTCATCGGGTAGCTCGACCACGACCGCCGCGTGACGGGGCGAGCGGTTGTACGCCGCCGCCACCAGCGCCCCGATGAGCCCCCCGACCGCCCCCGTCAGGATCGCGCAGACGAGCGCGGCCAGTGGAATCACGACCCACCACGTGCTGCTGATCCAGCGGAGCGCACCAATCTGGTCGCCGAAGGGGAGCAGGGTGCGAGCGATGCCGAGGGTGAAGCCCAGCTCCCGCTGCCAGTCCAGGACCGAACCGGTGAACCAGACCAGGAGGGCTCCCAGCACCGAGCCGAGCACCAGGCCCAGCGCCCCGCCCACCCACAGGCCCGCACCGAACGAGGCGCGGACCGAGACGGCGGCGAGCCGCCCCCGAACCAGCCTCACGTACCGGCCCTCGCCCGCCCGCCGCGACGCAGCAGGACCGCGAGCAGCCCGATCATGACGAGCAGGCTGAGACCGACGCCGTAGGCGAGGTAGCCGACCAGGCGCCAGTCTGAACCGGTCACGCTCCGGATCACCTCGGACCGCTGCACCTCGGACTCGATCTGTTGCTGCGCCCCCTCCCCGGCGTCGGCGGCGAAGAGGCGCGTCGCCGTTGCCCCAGAAGCGCGCCTCGTCCCCGACGGCTCGTAGAGGCCGAAGTGCTCGATGCCGATGCCCGGCACCATGGTCGTGAAGTCCTCGAGCGTCCACCACACGCTCGCCCCCACGTACCCGCCCCAGCGTGAGCTGCGCAGGTTGAGCTCGGGGTAGGTTTCCTCGAGGATCCCCGCCTGCGCCTGAGGGCCGCCAGGCCCATCGGCCCACCGGCCGAACTCGAGCGCCATCACCGGCTTGTCCGGGTTCGTCGCGTGCGCGATCTCGAGCGCCCGGGCGGTGTCCGTGGCCGCATCGCTGCCGTAGAAGACCCCGTAGTAGAAGGTGAAGCCGGCGACGTCGAGCGGGGCATGGGTCGCATCATCCGGCATCGAGCCGTAGGCCGCCTGGCCGGTGAGGCGGGTGCCGTCGATTTCGCGGTCGACGGCGTGCAGCGTTGCGAGCGCTGCCGCTCGCGCATCGGTCCCGGTCGATTCGTTCGAGAGGCCGTGGAAGAGCACGGAGGCGCGATTCATGTCGCGCAGCGCCATCTCGCGCAGCATCTGCTGCGGGAGGCCCCGCTCCATGGCGATGCCATAGGTGAGCGGCGTGTAGTGGTAGAGCGGTATCTCCTCCCAGACGGCGAAACCCAGCCGATCGGCCAGCATGAGCAGCAGCGGGTTTGCCGGCGTGTGCCCGGTGCGCAACAGGTCCGCCTGGACGTTGCGTGCATGGTCCAGCTGCGCGAGCAGGTCCTGGGGAGCGGTGATGGGCTCCGCGGTCGCGCGCTCCCCGTCGCCGTCGGGGTCGATCCGCTCGTCGTGCAGCCCGACGCCGGTGAAGGACACGGGGTCGCCGTTGAGCAGCAGCTGGCCGGTGTCCGGGTTCACGCCGGCGCGCCGCAGCCCGAAGGTCGTCCACAGCTCGTCGACCGGCGAGCCGTCGCCATCGGTCAGGACGGCGTGCAGGACGTAGAGCGCCGGGTGGGATGGTGTCCAGTGATCGACGCCGCCGAGCAGGAAGCCGGTGTCGAGCCGTGCCGTCCCGCCGGGTTCCAGCGCTGGCAGGGGCAGCGCATCGCTCGCCTGCGGCTGGGAGCCGGGCGGCACCAGGGCCGAGGCCAGCTCGCTCAGCAGATTGTCGGGGCGGACCTCCGCGGGGTAGACCTCGACCCGCAGCTCCGGCACCGCCTCGGGGGCCTGGATCTCCGGTGGTCGGGCCGAGACGCCGGGGGCGAGCGTCGCTGTGGCCGTCGGCGACGGGCTCTGGCCGGCGGCCGTTGCCGACGCCGAGGGATCGCGGTCTGCCACTCCAGCGGTTCGCCGCATCACCACCGCGACGTCGATCCCGTCGAGGTGCGGCACCACGTCCGCCCGGACGAGGTGAGTGGCTGGCGTGGCCTCGATCCAGACTCGGCCGGTGATACCCCCGTAGTTCCACCAATCCGCCAGGCCCCACGGAACGATGTCGTTGCGCGTGCCCCACGGCGGGTTGTCGATCCGAACCGCGAGCACGTTGCGGCGGCCCGGCTGCAGCACGTCGGTCACGTCGAACGCGAACGGCGTGTAGCCGCCCTCGTGGTAGCCGAGGTGCTGGCCGTTGAGCCACACGTCGGCCAGGTAGTTGGCCGAGGCGAACTTCAGCGTGGTCGCCATCCCCTGCCAGCGCCGGGAGACGTAGATGCTGCGCCGGTACCAGCCGTCGGTCTCGTCGCCGTCGGGAGGGCGGTTCAGCGTGCCGGGAACCTCGAGCTCTCCCCAGCTCGCGTCGTCGTAGGCGGGCTGCTCGCGGCCCCCGGCCTCGGCCACGATGGCGCCCAGCGACTGCGATCGATCGGTGAGCGAGAGTTCGTCCGAAAGGTCCACGCGCTGCACGCGCCACGTCCCGCTCAGCTCGAGCTGTCGGCGCGCCTGGCGCTCGAAGGTCGGGACCGGGATCCCGTTCTGCATCGCGACCGGGAGGCCGCCCGGCTGCTCCATGCTGAGCGTCGCCCGAAGGCTTCCGGCATGGGCCGCCGGTGCGCACCCGCCGAGCAGGGTCGCCGACAGCAGCACCCCCGCTACCGGGCCCCGAAGGACTCCGGACGGATCGCGCGATCGTCGCACCAAGTCTCCGGAGATCGCCTCAGCGAGAGTTCCGGGGGGCAGCGATGACCTCGAGGTCACAGTCGACGCAGCGGAAGACCTTCTCGCCGCGGAGGAGCCGTCGCTCCAGGTCGTCGTCATCCGACGAGGTGTGATGCGGTACTTCCTGCAGCTCTCGCCACTCGTCCTCGTGGCGGTGCAGGAATGCCATCTGCTCGAAGGTGAACACGGGGTCCTCCGGTGAATGCGGGCCGATGTGTGGTGCAGTCTGGCGCATCGGTCAATCGGATGCAGAAGGACCGCCCTCGTGGGCGGCCCTTCCGAGCGTTAAGGAGTTTCGCGGGTCAACTGTTGGGGACGTGCATCAGCAGCAGCTGTCCGGCCTCCTCCTTGTAGGTCACGTCACCGACCGTCTCCCAGCGAACCCAGTGTGCCGGGGTGTGGTCCTGCACCACGAGGGCCCACATGCCGGGACCGAACCACGGCGAGACGTCCAGGATGCCGCTCGTTTCGGCATCCTCAACTGCGCCCGTGGCCACGACGGTCCACTCGCCGCTGCCCATGGAGTACTGCCAGATCTTCGAGAAGCTGCTGGTGTCCTCCTGGACCATGATGCTGTCGTGCCCGACGTCGATGTTGTCGGGGCTGCGCATCGCGGGAGTGAGCTGGTCTGCATCGGCCAGGATGCTGAACGAGTCGACCACGGTGGGGTCGTCCGCGTTCATGGTCATCTTGAAGATGCGGCCGTTGGTGTTGACGCCGGTGCCGCTCGGCCCACGGGCCAGCCGTCCGTTCCCGTCGGGGATCAAACGAGTGGTACCCGTGTCGGCGAAGTAGACCGTCCGTGGGCTGTCGGGGTCGTAGTCGATGTCCTCGATCCGGACGAACTGGAAGACGTTGTTCGCATTCGACCAGTTCTCGAGGGCCGTCTGCGGCGCCTCTCCGGTCAGGCCCCGGGCAACATCATCCGGAACCGGGATGAACTCGCCGGACCAGGTATCGCCCGGCTGCATGTCGAGGTAGTCGTTGGCGCCATTGAACGCGTCGGTGGCGTCCACCGGCCCGGACTCGGTCGCCGTGACGCGGAAGGCCCACAGCGTGCCATCGCCCTTCACATAGGTCTGCCACTTCGGGCTGGCGAACATGTAGAGCTGCGAGCTGGGGGCGCTGAAGGTGTCGTCGCCGGAGAGGGAGTAGATCCCCTTCCAGCCACCCGGCACCACGACCTGGTTCTCGTGATTGTGGCGTCCTGCCGCGTCGAGCGTCGTCACCTTTCCGGTCACGGTGTCGAGCGCGACCGAGTAGCCGGCCTGCCGCTGCGGGGCCAGGGCCGGATCGGCGCCGTAGGGCGCGCCCGCCGGCACGTCGAGAATGTCGTTCGACTCCTCGTTGGTCAGCAGCGTGTAGTGCGGGAATCCCTCCGCCGGCCCGGCCATGAAGCTCGAGCAGAAGCGGATGAAGCCAAGGCTCGCGGGCAGCGGAATGTCCATGTCGATGATGGATCTGGATCCGACGTCCACCCGCACGCGCGAGACCGACGAGTCATTGAAGTCCGCCGTGCCCAGGAACGGCACGTGTGACTCTTCGTGGTTCACGTACAGGTCCACGTAGCCCTGGTTGCCGGGCGCCGGAACCGCACCGATGCCGTCTGGCAGTCCGGCGAACTCGTCGCCGAAGGCGGTTTCGCCGGAGTTGATGAGCGCCGTGAACGTCACGCCGGCCTGGTTGGCGGTGAGCAGTGGAGGCTCCGACGTCGTGTAGCCGGAGACGTTCTTCTTCGCGAGCGCGCCGCTGGCCGGTAGGGCAATCACCAGGGCCAGGGCGGCGAGCAGGGCGGCAGTCCGCCTGGCTCCGCTCCGAGGTACCGATGGAGTCACAGAGTTTGCCTCCTCGTGAATCGGTTTCTTGGGGGGTGCTCGGCGTGGCAGCAGCAGGTCCGCCAACCCCATGGGACGTAGGTCACCTATCCTGCACCCGCCGGCCGCGAATCGGCAAACCGATCGCGCCTCCCCGTTGCCACGCTGCACCACTTACGGAATCGCCCTGCACGTTCCTGCTTCGCGGCGTACGCTCGGCGCTGAGCCCCTTCCGGCACCATCAGGCCGTATCGCTCGTCCTTGGAGTCTGTTCAGACATGCGCCTGCCCCTGATCCCTCGCGAAGAGAAGTTCTACGAGATGTTCGTGGAGGACGCGTCGAACGTCCTCGCCGGCGCGCGGCTGCTGGAGGAGTTCTTCCGGAACTTCGACGAGCGCGAGCGACTTGGCATGCAGCTCCGCAACGCCGAGCACGAGGGTGACCGGATCAGCCACGAGATCGGCCACAAGCTCGAAGCGACCTTCGTGACCCCGTTCGACCGCGAAGAGATCCATGCCCTCATCAGCCGGCTCGACGACGTCATCGACCTGATCGAGGAGGTCGCCGACACCTGCATCCTGTACGCGATCGACTCGCCCGGCGATACCGCCGTCAAGCAGGCCGAGATCATCACGCTGCAGTGCGAGCAGATCGTCGATGCGCTGTCGCGCCTCCGCGGCTTCAAGGGCCTCGATCGCTACTGGATCGAGATCCACCGCCTCGAGAACGAGGGTGACCGGATCGCACGGCAGGCGGTGGCGGAGCTCTTCCGCCATGGGAACGACCCGGTGACGATCATCAAGTGGAAGGACATCTACCAGCTACTGGAGGAGGCCGTGGATGCCTGCGAGGACGTCGCGAACGTGATCGAGCGGATCGTCGTCAAGCATGCCTGACGGCTTCACCGCGATCCTGGTCGCGGTCCTCATCCTCGCGGTCATCTTCGACTACATCAACGGCTTCCACGACACTGCCAATGCGATCGCCACCAGCGTCAGCACGCGGGCGCTGAAGCCGGGCTGGGCCATCGGCATGAGCGCCGTGGCCAACTTCGCCGGGGCGCTGACCGGGACGGCCGTGGCCAAGACGGTGGGCGCGGGGCTGATCCAGTCGCAGGCGGAGGCCGGCGTGTCGGGACAGGTGCTGGTCGCCGCCGCGCTGGTGGGAGGCATCACCTGGAACCTGGTCACCTGGCGCCTGGGCATCCCGTCGTCGAGCAGCCACGCCCTGATCGGCGGACTCCTCGGCTCGGCGGCCGCTGCGGCCGGCTTCACGTCGTGGCAGATCGACGGGATCGTCGTCAAGGTCCTCATCCCCCTCGTCACCTCGCCCATCGCCGGGCTGCTGCTGGCGCTGGGGTTCATGATCCTGATCTTCAACGTCTTCAAGCGCTTCAACCCGCACTTCATGAACGACCTGTTCCGGCGGCTGCAGGTCCTCTCCGCCGGCTACATGGCATTCAGCCACGGGAGCAACGACGCCCAGAAGACGATGGGCATCATGACCCTGGCGCTGGTCGAGGCCGGCGTGCTGACCACGTTCGAGGTCCCGCTGTGGGTCATCATCCTCGCCGCGACCGCCATCTCGCTGGGGACCGCGGCGGGCGGCTGGCGGATCATCAAGACGATGGGGACGCGCGTGGTAAAGCTCGACCCGGTCCACGGCTTCGCGGCGGAGACCACCGCCGCCACGATCATCTTCGGCGCGTCGCACTTCGGCATGCCGGTCAGCACCACGCACGTCATCTCGAGCGCGATCATGGGCACGGGCGCATCTGATCGGTTCAAGTCCGTGCGCTGGGGCGTCGCCCGCAACATTGGCATCGCCTGGGTCCTGACCATCCCCGCGTCGGGAACTGTCGCGGCGATCGCCTACTTCGTGCTCAACCCGATTCTCAACTGAGGCCGATGCCGGCAGGGCCGACCGATCTAGACCCAGATCAGCATCCGGAGCCCGAAGAGCACCAGCAGGACGCCGAAGGCGCGCTGGAGGACGTCCGATGGCAGCGCGAGGCCCAGTCGGGCACCAAGGAAGGCTCCGAAGAGGAGGCCCAGCGCGAGCAGGCCGGCGTGGAGCAGGTTGACCTGGCCCGCCTGCCAGTACTGAATCGCGCCGAAGAGGCCGACCGGCAGCAGCAGCGCGCCGAGCGAGGTCCCCGCGGCCTGCTGGGCGGTGAAACCGAGGAAGACGATCAGCACCGGCACGATGATCACGCCGCCGCCGATGCCGAACAGCCCCGATAGCACGCCGGCGGCAAGCCCCACCAGTGCGATCACCACGACGGTCATCCGATCCTCCTTCCAGCCTGGCCCCACCTCGACGACGATCGACGGGCGGGCATTGCCGACACATTAGGGCCGCCAGCCCTGCGCGGGTCAGCCCTTGACGTCCCCTTAACGCGCCGCTAAGGGCCCGTTAAGCGGTGCTCTCCAGTCTGTGGCTGCAATGTGTGAAGTTCGATTCGAAGGAGAGCTACCTTGATCAAGCAGCACTGGCTGCGAATCCTGCCGCTGGCCCTCGCCGGCACCGTCATGATGGCAGCCTGCAGCTCGGGCGCCGACGGATCGCCCGGCGGAGGCAGCTCGGCGAGCAGCGGATCCGGCCTGAGCGCCGACATGCTCGGCGCCGGGGCCACCTTCCCCGATCCGGTCTACCAGGAGTGGATCGGCGCCTTCATCGGCGACAACCCCGACGTGAGCATCACCTACGAGCCGATCGGCTCGGGTGGCGGCGTGGAGCAGTTCACGGCCCAGTCGACCGACTTCGGCGGCTCGGATGCCTTCATGAAGGACGAGGAGCTCGCCGCCGCCGAGGATGCCTGGGGCTGCGACGTCGTCCACATCCCGACCGTGTTCGGCGCCGTGGCCGTCGCCTACAACCTGTCCGGTGTCGAGAGCCTGACGCTCGATTCCGAGACGCTGGCGCAGATCTTCCTGGGCGAGATCACACGGTGGAACGACCCGGCCATTGCAGGCCTGAACGACGGGACGTCGCTCCCGGACGAGCCGATCATCGTCGCGCACCGCAGCGACGGCTCCGGAACCACCAGCATCTTCACCACCTACCTCGACGACGAGAGCAGCGACTGGAGCTCGCAGGTCGGCAAGGGCAAGGAGGTCACCTGGCCGGTTGGCGTGGGCGGCCAGGGCAACGACGGCGTCGCTGCCGCCATTGCCCAGAACGACGGCGGCATCGGCTACGTGGAGCTCAGCTACGCGCTGGAGAACGGCCTCTCGACGGTAGCGATGGTCAACGCCGACGGCAACGCCATCGAGCCGTCGCTGGAGTCGACGGCGGCGGCCGCGGACGGGATCGAGATCCCCGACGACCTCCGCTTCAACATCCTGGGCGTGGGCGGCGAGGGCTACCCGATCGCCGGTGCGACCTGGATCCTGGCGCCGACCTGCGGCCTCGACGCGAACAAGGGCGATGCCCTCAAGGCGTTCCTCACCTGGGCGCTGGAGAACGGCGACAGCGTTGCCCAGGAGCTCAACTACGCCCCGATCGGTGCCTCCTTGCAGGAGCAGTCGCTGGCCAACGTGGCGCGCATCAACGAGGGCGGATGATCCTTCCGAACGCCGTCTAGGATGCAATCGCAACGATGAGCGCGATCCCGGCAAGCACCGAGCGCCTCCGCAGGCGGCAGGGCCGCGCCCTCAGCGATCCCGTCTTCCGCTGGGCCCTCATCGCCGCCAGCGCACTGGTGCTGATCGTGCTGGCGCTGATGATCGGCTCGACCACGCTCGACGCGCTGCCGGTCTTCATCTCGCAGGGCCCGTGGCAGTTCCTGACCGGCACGACCTGGGATCCGGGCTTCAGCCGCACCGAGATCACCGGCACCTACCAGGCCGGCGTCTTCCTCTACGGGACGATCGTGACCAGCCTGATCGCGATCCTTGTCGCCCTCCCCATCTCGGTGGGCATCGCCCTCTTCCTGACCAACCTCGCTCCGGGGCCTGTTGCGCGCCCGCTGACCTACCTGGTGGAGATGCTGGCCGCGGTGCCGAGCGTGATCTACGGCCTGTGGGGCCTCCACTTCTTCGCACCGGTGATCCTCCGGCCACCGGCGGAGGCGATCAGCGAGTCGGTCGGCTGGATTCCACTCTTCACCGGTCCGGTGATCAGCTTCAACTTCTTCTTCGCCGGCATCGTCCTCGCCATCATGATCGTGCCGATCATCACCGCCATCGTCCGCGAGGTCTTCTCCGCCGTACCCGACTCGGAGCGGTTCGCCGCCTACGCCATGGGTGCCACGCGCTGGGAGGTGATGCGTTCGGTGGTCGTGCCACGCAGCCGGCCGGGGATCATCGGCGCCACCATGCTCGGTCTCGGACGGGCGTTGGGCGAGACGATCGCCGTCGCCCTGCTCATCGGTGGCGGCACCACCATCAACCTCAGCGTCTTCCAGCAGGGTGAGTCGATCGCCGCCAAGATCGTGAACACCTTCCAGGAGGCCAGCCCCGAGGGCATCGACGCCCTCATCGCGCTTGGCGTGACGCTCTTCGCCATGACCATCGTCATCAACATCGGGGCACGCCTGGTCGTGCGGCGCCTCGGTGACGTGACCGGGGAGGCGACGGCATGACCGCCATCAGCGGGCCGTCGCAGCGGATGCCCCTCAAGAGCGGCGGCGGGAACATCCGGCGGCGCAAGGCCTTCAACCGCGTCATGGCCGCGGTGCTCAGCGCAGCCATGCTCCTTGCCCTCATCCCCCTGGTCCTGATCATCGCCGTCGTCGTCGTCAACGGCTTGCCGGCCATGAACTGGGAGTTCCTCACCAGCACCTTCAACTTCTCGCGTCGCGAGGCGGGCGGCGGCTACCTCCACGGCCTGGTCGGCTCGCTCTACATGGGGGGCCTGGCAGCGCTGATGGCGATCCCGATCGGCATCGCGGCGGCGCTCTTCCTGACGGAGTTCCCGCGGCACTGGCTGGCCGGCCCGGTCAGGTTCTTCTCCGACGTCATGACGGGCGTGCCGAGCGTCTTCGTGGGCCTGTTCGTGTACACCATCCTGGTGCGTCAGATCGGCTTCGGCACCTTCGTGGGCGCCATCTCGCTCGCGATCATCATGCTGCCGATCGTGGTGCGCTCGTCGGAGGAGATCCTGAAGCTGGTCCCCGGCGAGCTGAAGCGCGCCAGCTATGCGCTGGGGGCCCGCCACTGGCAGACCGTCTTCGGCGTCACCCTGCCGACCGCGGCATCCGGCCTCATCACCGGCGCCATGCTGGCCGTTGCCCGCGCGCTCGGCGAGACGGCCCCGCTGGTGCTGACCGCGCTCGCCGCCCAGTCGGTGGTGCTCGACTTCCAGGGCAACGGGCAGACGGCGCTGCCGCTCCTCATCTTCCGCGAGGCGCGCGGCGCGTTCGAGGCCGGCCAGCAGCGCGCATGGGCCGGCGCACTGGAGCTGATGGCCCTGGTGCTGCTCCTGACCATCATCGCCCGCACCATCGGCGCGAGAAGCCGATTCGGCCGCTGAGCCGGACCATGCAAGAGGACGAGGGACGACAACTCAGGATGAACCGCATTACCATCGACCCCAAGCCACGAGCCGAGGAAGCGTCCGACAACGTGCAGCGCGAGATCATGACCCAGCCGGCTGACTCGGAGTCGGGCACCGTCGTGCCGGTCCCCGAGACCGACGACTTCGTCTTCGAGCTCGAGGAGGTCGGCGTCCGCTACGGCGACTTCACCGCCGTCCGCGACATCAGCCTGGACGTTCCGCGCAACCGCATCACGGCGCTCATCGGCCCATCCGGCTGTGGAAAGTCGACCGTGCTGCGCAGCCTCAACCGCATGAACGACCTGGTCCCGGGCGCCAGCGTGCTGGGGCAGGTCCGCTACAACGGCGAGGACATCTACGACCCCGAGGTGGACGCGGTCGAGGTGCGACGCCGCATCGGCATGGTATTCCAGAGGCCGAACCCCTTCCCGAAGAGCATCTATGACAACGTGGCTTTCGGACCGCGCCTCAACGGCTTCAAGGGCAAGATGGACGAGCTGGTGGAGGCGTCGCTGCGCCGCGCGGCGCTGTGGGACGAGGTGAAGGACAAGCTCCGCAGCAACGGCCTCTCGCTCTCCGGCGGGCAGCAGCAGCGCCTCTGCATCGCGCGTGCGATCGCAGTCGAGCCCGATGTGATCCTGATGGACGAGCCGTGCAGCGCCCTCGACCCGATCGCCACGCTGCGCATCGAGGAGCTGATGTTCGAGCTCAAGGAGAACTACACGATCATCATCGTCACGCACAACATGCAGCAGGCGGCCCGGGCGAGCGACGTGACGGCCTTCCTGACGATGGGCGAGGATCGCGCCGGCTACCTCGTCGAGATGGCACCCACCGAGCGGCTCTTCACCCGCCCCGAGAGCCGCCTCACCGAGGATTACATCACCGGTCGGTTCGGCTGAGGGAGCAGGAGGTGGCGATGGACACCAACCGCGGCGGCGAGCAGCACACTTCGATTCGGCGCTCGTTCGAGGAGGAGCTGCAGGCGGCCAAGGACGACGTCCTGCGCCTGGGCGCCCTGGTCGAGGGGCAGCTCCAGCGTGCCGGCCAGGCGCTGCTCAACCGCGACGTCGACCTGGCCGACCAGGTGCGCTGGGGAGACTCGGATGTCAACGAGCTGCAGGCGCAGGTGAACATGCACATCACCAGCGTCATCGCCCGGCAGGCGCCGATGGCGCGCGATATCCGTGAGCTGCTCTCCCTCTACCATGCGGCGGCCGAGCTCGAGCGCATGGGCGACTACGCCACCAACATCGCGAAGCTCGCCCAGCAGCTGGCGACCGAGCCGGAGCTGCCGATCTTCCGCCAGATCCCCCGCATGGAGGAGCTCTGCCGCCAGCAGCTGCGCGCCGCCATGCGGGCGCTGGTGGACGTCAGCGAGGAGCAGGCGCGCACCGTCTGCCGCGGTGACGACGAGATCGACCACCTCTACAACAGCGTCTACGAGGACGCCATCAACCTGATGCAGGTCTCTCCCGACCGGGCACGCCAGGCGACGCACATGCTCTTCGCCGCCCACCACCTCGAGCGCCTGGGCGATCGCGTCACGAACATCGGCGAGGACGTGGTCTTCCTGGTCACCGGTCGCATCGAAGACCTCAATCCCTGACGGCGATGAAACGCCGCATTCTGCTGGTCGAGGACGATCGGACCCTGCGGCAGGCGCTCACTTTCAACCTGATGCGCGAGGGGTACGAGGTGCGGGTCGCGGTCGATGGCGAGCAGGCGCTGGAGGCGGCCCGCGACACCGGGCTGGACCTCGTGCTGCTCGACATCATGCTGCCGGGCATGAGCGGGTTGGAGGTGCTGCGCGTCGTCCGTTCGGAAGGCGTCAACACCCCGGTGATCGTGCTCTCGGCCAAGGGCGACGAGATCGACCGGGTGGTCGGGCTCAAGGTCGGAGCCGATGACTACGTTGCCAAGCCCTTCTCGCGACCCGAGCTGCTGGCAAGAATCGAGGCGGTCCTGCGCCGCCGCCGGCAGGGCGCGGCGAGCGAGGAGCCGGGTGCGACCCTGATCCAGTCCGGAGAGCTGCAGATCGACACGTCCCGTCGCGAGGCGACCTTCGGCGAGGCGCGCCTGACCCTGACGACCCGCGAGTTCGATCTCCTCGCCCATCTCGCCGGCAACCCCGGCCGCATCTTCACGCGCGACCAGCTGCTGGCGCGCCTGTGGGGGGTCGACTACGAGGGTGACACGCGAACGGTGGACGTCCACGTCTCGTGGCTGCGCACGAAGCTCCGCGCGCATGATGGCCACAACTACTTCCGAACGGTGCGCGGCATCGGCTACGCCTTCGCCCCGCGTCCGGAGCGGCCGGCACCCGCATGAGGGGCGGTGGGACGAACGGGGCGGCGCTCGAGGCGCTCATGGAGCAGGCGGGCTCGAGCCTGCTCCTGCTGGTCGACGGCCGGCTGCGGATCGTGCGGGCCGGCCGCCACGCGGCTGCGCTGGCGGACCGCACCGTTGGCGAGCTCACCGGAATGAGCCTGATTGCCGCCTTCGGCTCCGTCGCGCTCGACGCGGTGGCGCGACAGGCGCTCTCGAGCGCAGCGCCGGCCCAGGGCGAGTCGGAGATGGGCCACCTCGGCAGCCGCAGCTTCAGCATCGAGGCCGTGCCCCTGCCCGCAGACGGGCTGGTCATCGCGCTGCACGAGATCACGCGCCAGCGGCGCGCGGAGCGCGTGCGCCGTGACTTCGTTGCCAACGTCAGCCACGAGCTGCGGACGCCGCTCGCCTCGATCAAGCTCCTGGCCGAGACGCTCTCGGGCGGGGCCGTGGACGATCCCGGGACCGCTCACGACTTCTCGGTCCAGATCGAGCGCGAGGTGGATCACCTCACCCAGCTGGTGGACGAGTTGCTGGACCTGTCGACGATCGAATCGGGCGAGACCCGGCTGCAGATCGAATCGCTCGAACCCGAGAACCTCGTCCACGACCTGGCCGAGCGGATCCGGCCGGTCGCCGAGCGGCGCGGCCTGCGCCTGCGAGTGGTGGCCCCGGAGTCCAAGGGCGAGGCGCGTGCGATGGCCGATCCTGACCGCCTGGGGCAGGCGCTGCTCAACCTCGCGCACAACGCCGTGAAGTACAGCAAGCCGGGCGGTGAGGTGCGGCTCGGCTGGAAGCCTGGCGCGCGGACGATCCGCTTCTGGGTGGCCGATGACGGCATCGGCATCCCGCAGGCGCACCAGGCGCGCATCTTCGAACGCTTCTACAAGGTCGACCGATCGCGGACGCGAGACGTGGCCGAGGAGACCGGCGGCCGCAGCGCCGGCCTCGGGCTGGCCATCGTGCGGCACATCGCCGAGGCCCACGAAGGGTCGGCGGGTCTGGAGAGCACCGAGGGGGTGGGCTCGACGTTCTGGATCGAGGTCCCCCGAACCTAGGCGGCAGCCGCCAGCATGGTTGCGCTGTCAATGACCTTTCTGCCACCATTGAGCCGATGAGCTCGAACGCCTCGCCCCCCGGCCCGCGCGACCCGCGCCTGGACGCGTGGCGAACCTTCCTGTACGCCCACGCCCAGATTCGTCGACAGCTCGAGCGAGAGCTGCAGGCGGAGCAGGAGATGAGCATGGGCGAGTACGAGGTCCTGCTGCTGCTCGCCTACTCGCCCGAGCGCCGGCAGCGCATGAGCGATCTCGCGGAATCGCTGGTCCTGTCGCGATCGGGCGCCACGCGGCTCATCGATCGCCTCGAGGCGCAGGGCATGGTCGAGCGCATCAGCTGCGCGACCGACCGCCGCGGCCAGTGGGCGCAGCTGCGCGACGCCGGCTACGAGCGCCTTCGGTCGGCCTCGCCGACGCACCTTCGCGGGATCGCCGAGCACTTCCTCGATCGCATCCCGCCCCAGGAGCTGGAAGCGCTCAACGCCACGCTGCACCGCATCGTGCCCCCCGGCGAGTGGCCGGCTACGTTCCGGCCGCCTGCTCCGACGCCTGCTCGCGCAGGGTAGTCACCATCTGCACCCGGCCGTCGTCGGGAGCCAGCTCCAGGAACCGATCGAACTGGCGCACCGCCTCCGCCGGGTCGTCATCGGCGCGGAGGGCGAGCAACCCGCGGAAGAAGGGGATATCCGGCTCGTCAGGCTCCGCCACCCCGGCGTACGCGTCGACGGCGGAGCGCGCATCGGTCCAGTCGCCGGCATTCATGTAGGCGGTGATCAGGCGGCGATAGGCCGAAGCGTTCTCCGGCTCGATCGCCAGCAGGGCCAGCAGGGCCACCGCACCCTTCTGCAGGTCGGCCGAGGTCTGGCCGGCGAGGTACGCATCGGCCAGCTGCGAGTAGATGTCGGCATTCCGCTGGTCGGCCTGCAGCTGGTCGAGCAGCTGCGCGATGCGTGCCTGGCGCGCATCCTCCGCGGCCTGTGCATCGGCCAGCGCCTGGTTCGTCACCGTGCGCTCGCCGATACCCAGCGGGGCCGGGACGGCGAACCCCACCAGCACCAGCGCCACCAGCGCGACGCCCAGCGTGGCAGCCGATGCCCGAGCGCTTCCGCGCGCTGTCGCCCGCCGTGGCTCGGGCGCCGGGTCGCCTCCGCTCAGCGTGCCCGCCGCCCACGCCTCGGCCTCCGCGCGCCTGGATAGGTAGGTCGGCTCGTCGAGTGAGCCGGCGCGCCGATCCGCCTCGATGTCGCGCAGCGTCTCGAGGGCAAGCCGATGACGGACCTCGGCCGCCTCGCGATCGGGATCGGCCAGCGGCGTGCTCGGCGGCTGGCGGTCGAGCAGGGGCCAGGCGATCAGCAGGCCGACGGTGGCCATCACGAAGAGGAGGAGCAGCAGCTCAGCCATCGAGCGCCTCCAGCTCTTCGCGGACGCGACGCCGATCCGCCTCGGCGACGGGCTGCGAGCCGCCATCAGCGGCCGGGAGTGCCGCCCTCCGGCTGCCGGTCGCGTACCAGGCCAACAGGACCCCCAGCCCGGCCAGCAGTGCGGCGGCCGGGAGCAGCCAGACCAGCGGCTCGGGAGGCGCCAGCAGGATCCACTCGCCGTAGCTGGCGACGAAGTAGTCCCGGATCTCGTCGTCGCTCTTGCCGGCCGCCACCTGCCCTTCGATCTCCTGGTGGATCGCGGTGGCCGCCTGCGTTCTCGACTCGGCCACGGAGAGCGACTGGCAGTCGGGACAGCGCATCTCGGCCGCCAGCGAGCGCACCCGCTCCGCGGCCGTCGGCTCCGCCTGCGGCGCAACGGCGAGCGCCACGAGCACCGCCGCGGCGGCGAGCAGCGCCAGGCCCGACCCAAGCAGGAGGCCGCGCCTCACGATCCCTGCTCCATTGCCTGGCTGAAGAACGCGTCGATCTCGTCGCTCGTCAGGGGACCGATGCGACGCGCGACGACCACGCCATCGGCACCGACCAGGTAGGACTCCGGCGGCCCACTCACGCCCCACGCGGTGGCGAGCCGCTCGCCGGGGTCCGCGAGCTGCAGCCAGCCGCCGTCGCCGTACGTCGCGAGGAAGTCGCGCGCGGCCGCCGGGGTATCGCGGTAGAGGACACCCACGATCGTCACCTCGTCGCCGTACCGTTGCCGGGCCTCCATCAGCACCGGCTGCTCATCGGCGCAGGAGGGGAGGCACCAGCTCGCCCAGAAGTTGAGCAGGTACGGGCGGCCGGCCAGGCTCTCCGAGCTGACGACCTCGCCGTCGATCGAGACCAGGCTGAAGGCCGGAGCCGCATCGCCGGCGGTGGGGACCGGCCGGGAGAGGCTCGCCACCAGCAGCCATGCCAGCGGCAGCACCACCACCGGCAGCAGGGCCCAGCGGACGCTCCTGCGGCTCACCGCTCCGCACTCCCGGTGGCGCCCAGGGGGAGCGGGGCGGGCTCCGGAGCGCCAGCGGCTGCGAGGGCCCGACGCCGGCGATCGGGCCACGCGGCGAAGACGCCGCCGAGGGCCACGATGCCGCCGCCGATCCAGATCCAGGCGACGAGCGGGTTGATGAAGACGTGCAGGGTGACCTCGCCGGTGGCCGGGTCGGCACCGAGGAGGGTGATGTAGAGGTCCTCGCCGGCGGCGGTGCGCACAGCGGGCGTCGCGATGAGCGATGCGGAGTTCGGATAGTCGCGCAGTGCCGGCGCCACGGCCCCCGACTGCGGGCCGGCCAGCGTCAGCTCGGCCCTCGTCTCGATCACGCGCGGGTCCGACGCCAGCGGCTCGGTCACCAGCTGGCGGTTGGTCAGCGTGTAGTCGCCCAGCTGCATGCTCTCGCCGGGCGAGATGGTCGCCGTGGTGTCGCGACCCATCGAGGCCGACACCGAGATGGCGACGGCCATGACGGCGATCCCGGCGTGGACCAGGTAGCCGCCGTAGCGGCGCCGGTTTCGAGTCGCGAGCCGCCACGCGGCCGCCGGCAGCGCCTCCTCGCGCGCACGCGACCGCGCCCACGCCCCGCGGACGACCTCCTCGCCCATGATCGCCACCACGAAGCCGGCCATCCAGAGCGCCACAAGGACCACCAGCTCGCCGAGGCCCAGGAGCCAGCCGGCCACCACCAGCAGCGAGCCGACGATCACCGGTGCCGCGAAGCGGTCACGCAGCGTTCGCCAGCCGGCGCCACCCCACGGCAGGGCCGGGCCCACGCCCATCAGGAAGAGCAGCGCGACGAAGATGGGAGCGTTGACCTGGTTGAACCACGGCGCGCCGAGGCTCACCCGCTCGCCGTTGGTCAGCTGGCGGATGACGGGGTAGAGCGTCCCGAACAGGACGGCGAAGGTCACTCCCAGGAAGAGGAGGTTGTTGAAGAGGAACGCGCCTTCCCGGCTGATGGGCTGTCCCGGCGCGCGCGTGTCGCCGAGGATCGGCAGCCGCCAGACCAGCAGGCCCAGCGCCACCACGAGGGTGAGCAGGATCGCCCCCGCGAACCATGGGCCGATGCCCGACGCGGTGAAGGAGTGGACCGACTGCACCACCCCCGAGCGCGTCAGGAAGGTGCCCACCAGGGTCAGGGTGAAGGTGGCGATCACGAGTGCGTGGGTCCAGACGCGCAGCGTGCCGCGCCGCTCGGCAACCATCGACGAGTGGATGAAGGCGGTCGCTGTCAGCCACGGCAGCAGCGCGGCGTTCTCGACCGGATCCCAGGCCCAGTAGCCGCCCCAGCCCAGCACCTCGTAGCTCCACCAGGCGCCGGCCACGATCCCGGCGGTCAGCAGGATCCATGGCACCAGCGTCCAGCGGCGGACGACTCCCAGCCAGGCCTCATCGGTCCGGCGCGCGATGAGCGCCGCCATGCCGAAGGCGAACGGGATGGCCATGCCGGTGTAGCCGAGGTAGAGGAGCGGCGGGTGGAGGCCCATGAACGGGTGGTTCTGCAGCAGCGCGTTCGGCCCGCTCCCCTGCGCGGCCACCGGCGTCGTGCGCACGAAGGGGTCCCCCGGCCAGATCATGACGGCGAAGAAGAAGGCGGCGACCAGGGCGAGCGTGACGCCGACCCACGGCACCAGCGCCGGGAGCCGGTCGCGGAAGCGCCACAGCACGAGTGCCGACCAACCCGTGGCGAGCAGGGTCCAGAAGAGGATCGATCCCTCCAGGGCGGCCCACAGCGAGATGACCGAGTAGAAGGGCGGCGTGGTGGTGGCGTTGTTGTTCGCAACGTACTCGACGCTGAAGTCATGGGTGAGCAGCGCGAAGACCATTGCCGCGCTGGCGACCGCCGCCAACCCGAATGCCGCGTACATTGCGCGGCGGCCGAGCGTGACCAGCGCGGGGTCGTCGCGGCGCGCCCCCAGCCCGAAGGCAGCCGCCGCGAAGAGCGTCGCGGCGAGGCCCACCACGACCGCGCTGTGACCGAGCGTCGGGATCATCCGCCGTCCGGGATGTGCGAGGGCACCGCGCCCTCGCTCGGCGCCACGTAGTTCTCGTCGTGCTTCACGAGGATCTGCTGCGCTTCGAAGGCGCCCTGGGCGTTGAGCGATCCCTCCACGACGGCCCCGCTCCCCTCGCGGAAGCTCGAGGTGGGCAGGGAGTCGCTGACGACGGTCACGTCGGTGGTGCCGTCGGTCAGCACGAAGGTGATGTGGCTGGTCGTCCGCTCGATGCTCCCCGCCTTGACCTGGCCGCCGAGGCGCACGGCCTGGCCGATCGGATCCTGCCGGGCGAGCAGCTCGGTGGGCGTCTGGTAGTAGACGAGTGCATCACCGATGCCGCCGAACGCCAGCCAGGCGATCACGGCGGCCACCACGGCGCTGCCCAGCAGCAGCCCCCAGCGGCGGCGCGGCGGTACCGGCGCGGCAATCGGCCGGGCAGCGGTCACGCGCGCCCCTCGTCGAGCGGAGCCTCGTCCGACGCGCGTCGGATGCGCAGGGAGCGCTCCCTGGCCGCCTGCAGGCGCCCGAGCAGCGTGAAGGCGTAGAGCCCGGCGCCGCCGACGATCACTGCCCAGCCGGCGATCACGAACCAGACATCAGTCATGGCGCTGTCTCCGAGGACGCCTGGACCGATGCCGCCGAGGCGCGTCGCGCTGCCGAGAGGCGGCCCATCCGTCCGTGCTCCTCCAACTGCCACTGCATCCTGGCCAGCTGGTAGCGACGGATCATGAGCCACACCCACGCCAGCGTGAAGGCCAGCACCATGGCGACCAGCGCGATGACGAACTGGGAAGGGGCTGCCGGGTTGAGCAGGCGCCCGGGTGAGCCGATCGTCGGCCCCTGGTGCAGGCCGCGCCACCATTCGACGCTGAAGTGGACGATCGGAATGTCGACCGCAGCGACCAGGCCGACCACCGCCGCACGCACCGCACGGCGGTGCGGATCATCGGTCAGGCGCCGGAAGAGGAGGTAGCCGGCGTAGAGCGCCAGCAGCAGGGCGGTGGTGGTGAGCCGCGGATCCTCCCACTGCCAGAAGACGCCCCAGATCGGGCGCGCCCACATCATCCCGCCCCAGATGGCGAAGGCGGTGAACATGACCCCCATCTCGGCAGCCGACAGGGCGATGGCGTCCAGCCGCAGGTCGCGCTTCCACAGGTAGCCGATGCCGGCCAGTGCCGTGACCCCGAACGAGAGGTAGCCGAGCCAGGCCGACGGCACGTGGACGTACATGATCCGCTGCGCATCGCCCTGGTTGAGGTCGGCCGGGACGATGAAGAGCGCGTTGGCGCCCGCCGCCACCACCGCCAGCACCGCCGCGACGCCAAGGATGCGGGTCTTCATCACTCCTCCAGCAGGAAGCCGTAACCGGCAGCACCGGCCACCAGCATGACGATGTCGAATCCGGCCAGCAGCTGCAGCCAGGACCAGTACTCCCCCAGCGGGTCGCCGGCGAGGGCCGCGCCGGTCGCCTTCACCGCGGCGAGCAGCAGCGGGGCGATCACCGGCAGCATGAGCAGCGGCAGCATCACCTCCCGCGCGCGCATGCGGACGGTCACCCCGGCGTAGAAGGTCCCCACCGCAGCGAAGCCGGTGGCGCCCAGCGCCAGCGTCAGCAACAGGCCGGGCAGCGCCACCAGGAGGTCGACCGAGTACATGATCCCGACGACCGGCAGCAGCACGCCGCCCAGGACGGCCATCGCCAACAGGCCGGCCAGGGCCTTGCCGAGGTAGATCGCTCGCCGATCGACGGGGTAGCGCGCCAGCTGGTCGAGCGCGTCGTCATCGGTCTCGATCTGGTGCAATCGCGCGACGGTCAGCAGCCCGCCGAAGACGATGGCCAGCCAGAGGAGTCCGGGCGCCGCCTCGGCCAGCCTGCGCGAGTCCGGGCCGAGCGCGAAGCCGAAGAGCAGCAGGACCAGCGCGGCGAAGAAGAGCGTGGAGCCTGCCGCCTGCCTGCCCCGCAGCTCGGCCAGGGCGTCCTTGCGGGCGATGGCCCAGGCGATCGTCAGCTCGGCGCGCGCGGTGCTCATCGGTCCGCCATCGCCGTCGCCGGAGCCGGTCTCGGCTCCATGGCCGGAGGGATCGCCGCGATCCCGGCGCCGCCGGTCTCGGCCAGCAGGCCGCCGTCGAGTCGCGCCCAGCCATCGGCCACGTCCATGATGCGGTCGGCGTGGTGCGACGCGACCAGGACCGTCGCCCCCCGCTCCCTCCAGCGAGTGAGGAGGCGATCGACGAGGTCCATTCCCGCCGCGTCGAGGGCGGCGTGCGGCTCGTCGAGCAGGACGAGCGACGGCTCCGCCAGCAGCATCCGCGCCAGTGCCAGGCGGCGGCGCATGCCGGCCGAGAAGCCGCGCACGCGTCGGTCCGCGTCGAGGGTCAGGCCGACCTCGGCCAGCGTGGCGGGCACGAGAGCGTCAGCATCGGTCCGGCGAAGCATGGTGGCGGCGAAGCGCAGGTTCTCCTCGGCCGTCAGGTCGTCGTACAGGCCGGTGGCGTGGGAGAGGAAGGCGACGCGGCCGCGCACCAGCTCGGGGCGGGCCACCACGTCGATGCCGTCGACCAAGGCCGAGCCGAAGGTCGGGCGCAGGGAGGTCGCCAGGATGCGCAGCAGGGTCGTCTTGCCCGCGCCGTTCGGCCCGACCAGCGTCACCAGCCGTCCCGACTCCACGCTGAGCGACACGCCGGCGAGCGCGGCGCTGCCACCGAAGAGCCGGGCGACATCGTGGGTCGCCACGGCCGGGATCGGGACCAGCGGGCTGTTCGGAAGTGCGGAGAAGATGGTGGTCTGGGGCATGCTCGATCGAGCGGGGCTGCAGCGGGTCCCGCAACTATGCGGACTCCCCACAGGAGCGTCAAATGCGCGCTGAGCACGACCGCAGCCAGAAGAGGTCGAACGGGACTGCCGGGTCCCGGTCTACGCCTGGGTGGTACCTCTGACGCCTTGTGGTCGCGGCGGCGGGCGGGGCAGAATGGCGACGCTGCCGAGAGGACCTGCCATGGATCGACTCTTCCGACGCCAAGCGGAGACCGCCGAAGCCGCCGACGAACCCGCGCTCGAGCCGATGCGCGTCTACACCCGAGATATCGAGGTCGCGGGCCACGTCCGGGCGAGCACCGAGCGGACCACGGACATCCTGCAGCGCGGAGAGGAGCTCCCATTCCTGCCCGAGGGTGGCGACGCTGCCGCGCCTGAAAACTGGATGAGCCTGGCTCCGAAGAGCGTGCTGCTGGTCGTCCCGCCACCACACCTGAGCCCGCCGGAGAAGCGCCTGCACCGACAGACGCAGCAGGTCGTCATTCGCATCGGGCAGTACATCGTCACCGGCACCGCGCACCTGCGGCCGGGGTACGAAGACGACCTCTTCCTGCGCGCCACACAGCCCTTCCTGCCCCTGACCGATGCGGTCATCGCGAGCGATGCCGGCGAGGCGCGCCACGAGGTGGTCATCGTCAACCTGGGCGAGGTGGAGGAGCTGCGCGAGGCGTAGCGCGGGTCCCGAGCTGGTTTGACCCTCCACGGGGCCGGTGCTACCGTTCGGCGCCTGATGGACCCCGGGCAACCGTCGCCGCAGGCCGGCGCGACCAACGGACACGCCAATGGGACGCACCGGTCCCGGGCCGAACGGCGCGCGGCCGCCCAGCGTGCCGAGTGCGCCGCCACCGCCGCCCTCACGATCCTGGGTCAGAAGTGGGTGATGCGCATCGTGCGCGAGCTCGGTCAGCAGACCCAGCGCTTCTGCGAGCTGCAGGACGCCCTGGGCGGCGCGAATTCGGCCACCCTCTCCCAGCGCCTCAAGATGCTGGAGGACGAGGGCCTCGTCGATCGGCTGCTCGTCTCCGAGACGCCGCCGTGGGTCGAGTACTCGCTGACGCAGAAGGGTGCCGACCTGCGCCGGGCGATCACCGGCATCGACCGCTGGGCCGATCGCTGGGCCTCGCAGCAGTAGCACCGTGAGCCACCCGGTCAGCATCGAGGAGCACCAGGTCGAGCACGGTGACGCCCTGAACCAGATCCGTGCCCTGATCGCCGAGGCGCCTGGACCGGAGGCGGCTGCCCAGCGGGTGGTCGAGGAGCTCCACCACCGCTTCAGCCACTACGACTGGGTCGGCGTCTACTGGCTCGACGAGCCCGCCAGCGAGCTCGTGCTCGGGCCGTGGATCGGCCCGGAGGCGACCGAGCACACACGCATCCCCCTGGGCGAGGGCATCTGTGGGGCGGCGGCGTCATCGGGCCAGACCGAGATCGTGGACGACGTCAATGGCGATCCCCGCTACCTGGCCTGCTTCGCCACCACCCGCAGCGAGATCGTGGTGCCAATCCTGGCGGAGGGCCAGGTCGTGGGCGAGATCGACATCGACGGCTCGGATCCGTCGGCCTACGACGAGACCGATGCGCGCTTTCTGGAGGAGGTCGCCGCCTACCTCGCACCCCTCCGCCCGCGCGGAGACGAGTAGCGTCGCTGTAACCGGCCGCGTAGCAGACACGATGGCCGACCCCGTTGCCCGCCCCGCCGACCAGCGCGGCCGCTTCGAGGAGATCTACGACGCCAACGTCGTCGCGATCTACCGGTTCGTCCATGCGCGCGTAGGAAACCGACCCGATGCCGAAGACCTCACGGCGCAGGTGTTCACCCGCGCCGTCGAACAGCTTGATACCACCCGCGATGATCGGCAGATCGTGAGCTGGCTCTACCGCGTAGCCCAGAACGCCATCGCCGACTACTGGCGCGCCTTCTACCGCTTGCCCGTCATCGGCAGCGACCACGTCGCTCCCGGCTGGGAGCCGATGGATCCCGCCTCCGGCGACCAGCCGGAGCCCGACGACGAGAGATCGGCGACCAGGGTCCGTGCGCTCCTCGAACGCCTGCCGGAGCGATACGCGCGCGTCCTGGAGCTGCGCTTCCTGCACCGGCTCTCCGTGGCCGAGACCGCCGAGCGAATGGGCGTGAGCCACGGCAATGCGAAGATCCTGCAGTACCGTGCCCTGCGCAGGGCAGCGCTGCTGGGAGACGACGATGGCTGACGAACGCGAGCGCGACCTTCGTCCGACGCCGGACGAGTCCGCCTCGGCGGACCGGATCGACCGCTACCTCGACGCCCTGCTGGCCGGGGAGCGGCCCTCTGCCGCCGACGTCGGCGATCACGACGAGGCGGAGATGGCGCGCCTGGCGGCCGAGATCGCTGCCACGGCCGACCCGGCGGCGAGCGCGCCGGATCCCGCCTTCGTGGACCAGCTGCGCCGGCGCATGCGTGCCGCCGACGAGGGCATCGACGCCGTTCGCGTCCCTCCGCCGGTCAGGTCCGGGGTTGGCGAAGTGTCGCGGGTCCGCATCACGCGCCGTCAGCTGCTGACCGGCGGCCTGATCGGGGCGGCCGGGCTCGCTGCGGGCGCGGTGGGGGCCACGATGCTGCGACCGGTGGCCCCGGGCGGCGGGCCGGGCATCTGGGACGACGGCAGCGACCTGGTGGGGTCGGATGGCGAGTGGGTCGCGGTTGCAACGGTGGCCGAGCTCCCGCCCGGCTCCGCCATCCGCTTCTCGACGGCCGCCTTCGACGGCTACGTCGTCAACGACGGTGGACAGCTCCGGGCACTCTCGTCGGTCTGCACCCACATGGGCTGCACGCTCCAGTTCCGCCCGGCGTTCGAGGACCTGCGCTGCCCCTGCCACGGTGCGAGCTTCGACCTCGCCGGAGAGCTCGCCAACGGCCGGTCCCGCTGGCGCGTCACCGGCGGCTACCGCGGCGATGAACGGGCCTACCCCATCGAGCTGCCGCCGCTGATCCGTCCCGCGCTCAAGGTCGACGGCGAGCGGGTCCTGGTCTGGACCGCGCGGCAGGCGTAGGACCGATGCCCCCCGACGAGCGGTCGATGCGCGAGCGGATGCTGGCCGGGGACCCCTACATCGCGGACGATCCCGAGCTGGCCTCCGAGCTGGATCGCGCCCAGCGGCTCCTGCATCGCTACAACACCATGGATCCGGTCGACCGCGGCGCGCGCCACGCGCTCCTGCGCGAGCTGCTCGGCGCGTTCGGCGAGGGCAGCGAGATCCGGCCCCCGTTCCGCTGCGACTACGGCTACCAGACCTCCGTGGGGGCTCGGACCTTCATCAACTACGGCCTCGTCTGCCTCGACGTCGCGACCGTCACCATTGGTGACGATGTCCAGGTCGGCCCCTATGTCCAGCTGCTGACGCCGACGCACCCGCTGAATCCGGCGGAGCGCCGATCCAGGTGGGAGTCGGCCCAACCGATCGCCATCGGCGACAACGTGTGGCTGGGTGGCGGCGCCATCGTCTGCCCCGGGGTGAGCATCGGTTCGGACAGCGTCATCGGTGCGGGAAGCGTCGTGACGCGCGACATTCCCGCCGGCATGCTGGCGGTGGGCACGCCTGCACGCGTCGTGCGCGAGCTCGGCGGCGAGCGGCCCTAGCCGCCCGTCGCCGCCTGCAGCAGGTAGCCCACGATGTACGGAGCGGCGAGGGCCGCCATCACCGCCGCCAGCGCGATCCCCACGAAGAGCATCCAGCGCAGGTCCGGCGGGTCCTGGCGGTCCGGCGGCGGTTTCAGCCGCTTCGGCAGGATTCGCGGGCGCCGGGGGCGCTGGTGCTCGTAGGGGTGGGGCTCCAGGTCGGGCATGCGCCGCTAGCCGCCGTGCCCCTGCTCGACGGACGCGACGAGCTCGCGCAGGCGTCGCAGACGAGCGTCGCGGTCCGCGACGTAGCGACGTATCCCCTCGAGGATGTGGTCAGGGCCGAGGTGCGCCTCGTCGATCACCTCGTCGACCGTGCCGCCCGTGCGCCAGCGATTGTCCCAGTCGGAGGAGAGCGAGTACTCCTCGGCAATCGGCCCGTCCACCCAGTCGCGCATCAGCTTGAAGGCGCGGTTGGTGATGGCCATCCCGTCGAAGCGGTCCGCCGCTGAGCAGATCTCGTCGCGGTAGGCGGCGTCCTGCATCCGGAACAGCTGCGGGCTGATGGCCGCGACCACGCGGACGTTCAGTCCCTCCTCGTCGAGCCGTGGCAGGACCTTGACCAGGTTGGCGGTCGACATGGTCCCCTGCACGTAGACCGTCCCCGCGCACGGTGTCGCGGGATCCGCGCGCCGCATCAGGTAGGCCCCCTTCGCGGCGGCGAAGTGCGAGTCCATGCCCAGCTTCTCGCGATCCGGAATCTCCACCGACGGCCGGGTGAGGTGCAGCGCCACGATCGGCACGTCGGTGGCCAGCGCGGCGGCGAGGACGACGGGCACCTCGTTGTGCTCCCACGGGTGCAGGTCGATGACGTGCCCTTCCGGGAAGAGCTGCGTGACGCCGGTGGCGAAGACGCCGAAGTGGGTGCGCGAGTCCTCGGCGGTCTCGGGCCCCGAGTGTCCGGCGATCCAGATCACCTTGCCCACCTTCAGCTCGGTGTCCTGGGCGAGCTGGCTGAAGAGGCGCATCGGCCCGTACTTCAGGTACGAGAACGAGCCGTAGGTCGAGCAGGCGGCCCAGAAGCCGTTGAAGGCGTGGAAGGGATCATCGGCCAGGTTGACCGTCGCGATCCCCACCGACACGCCGGCGTTGGTGAACTCGGTGATCTCCTGCGGCAGCAGCGCGCCCCGCGGGTTCGTGTCGCGGTTGTACCAGCCCCACCCCGGCAGCTCCTCGAAGTCCTTGGCGAAGCCTGCGATGTTCGTTGATTCGGCAAGGTCGGCCGAGCAGGCGATCACCAGCGGCCGGTCGTACTCCGCCTTCGCGGTCGCGTTGACCCACGAGCCCCAGGTCGCCAGCGCCGCCCGATTGGGGGCCTTCTCTCCGGGCTGCTTCCACATCGAAGCGGGGTAGGCGGAGACATCGGTGAAGCGTGAGTCGTTGAAGATCTCGGCGCCGTTCCCGCCCAGGTGAAAGCCTTCCACCCGCTCCGGCACCGATGCCGCCAGCTCCAGGAGGCGGTCGCTGATGGCATCCACCACCTGCGTGTTCGCACGCAGGACGCCCATGGCCACCTCGAAGTTGTGGCGCGCCTGCGCCTCGAGCTCTCCGGGATCCGATGGCGCGGCCTCGTCGACGCCCGCGTACTCGACGCCGTGGCGCTCCATGAACCCCTTGCGCACCGTCCAGAACGGCTCGGAGTTCATGGCGTGCGGCGAGCCATGGCTCTTGTTGTCGTACTTGCCGTAGCCACGCCCCTTGCGCGTCTTGAACCAGGCCATGGACGGGACGTGGTCCGGGTTCTCGCCACGGGCCGCCTCCAGGACGGCACGGGCGACGGGACCCCACTCGGAGCCCTGCTCCGTGCCGGTGATGCGCCAGCCGTACGGCGTGAACCAGTCGGCCGGGGCACCGTGGACGACCTCCGAGATGGCGACGTCGTCGATCCCGTAGTCGTTCCAGTCGACCAGGAAAACGAGGTTGTCGAGTCCCAGCCCCCAGGCGGTGTTCCGCGTCTCGTGGCTGGCGCCCGGCGTGAGGCCACCCTCGCCCTCGACGGCGAAGACCTTCACCTCGCCGGCGCCGGCCAGCTTGAGCGCTGCCGCCTCGCCGGCCGCGGGTGGCATGCCGTGTCCGGAGGGGCCGGTGTTGAACTTCAGGAAGAGCGTCTTGCCCTCCATCTCCGCGTGGCCGGCCAGGCCGCCACGGCGTCGGAGGGTGAGCAGGTGCTCCCAGGTGAGCGCCCACTCGCCGTCATCGGGGAAGGCGAAGCGCTCGTCCCCACTCCGCTCATGGCGCGCTCGGAGGATCTCGTTGAGCACGGCCAGGGTGCAGTAGACGAGCGGCACGGTGTGCCCCGCCGAGAGGACGAAGCGATCCGCGAAGGGCAGCCACGGGCGGCGGATGTCCCAGCGCATGGCGCCGGAGAGCAGGAGCGAGAGGAAGAGGTGCACCTTCGAGCGTGAGCCGCCCGGGTGGCCCGACTGACGGTAGTTGAGCGTGAGGTCGATCGCCTCGTCCAGTACGTCCTTGACCAGCTCCCACTGCTCGAACGAGCCGGTTGCGCGCTGGTAGAGTTCGTCGGCCGATTCGGCGACTGGTCGGGTGGCGGTCATGACGCCGAACCCGCCGTCACGACCTCGCCGGTCCGCTCCAGGCGTGCCAGCGACTCGGCGATCCGCTCCAGCGCGGCGTTGATCTTCTCGCGCGAGTTTGCGTACGACAGCCGCAGGTAACCCTCGCCGTGGCTCCCGAAGGCCGTGCCGGCCAGCGTGCAGATGCCGGCGTCGTAGAGGAGGTGATCGGCGATCTCGGCGCTGGTCCGCCCGAAGCTCGATACGTTCGGGAACGCGTAGAACGCGCCGTGCGGCATGACGCAGCTGACGCCGTCGATGGCGTTGAGCCCGTCCACGATGATCTTGCGTCGCGCGATGAACTCCTCGCGGAAGCGGTCGGGCTCCTCCTGGGGCCCGGTCAACGCCGCGACCGCCCCGGCCTGGGCGAAGGCGTTGGTGCAGCTCACGCTGTTGATGACCAGGCGGCTGTAGGTCGGCAGCAGCCACTCCGGGATGATCCCGTAGCCGAGGCGCCAGCCGGTCATCGCAAAGGTCTTGCTGAAGCCGTCCAGTGTGATCGTGCGGTCGGCCATGCCCGGCAGGGTCGCGATGGAGAGCGGCTCCCCCTCGTACTGCAGCCGGCCGTAGATCTCATCGGCCAGGACGACCAGGTCATGCTCGACCGCGATGCGGGCGATCTCGCGGATGTCGTCGTGGGTGAGGATCGAGCCGGTTGGGTTCTGCGGCGAGTTGATGACGATGAGCCGTGTCCGGTCGGTCACCAGCGACGCGACCTCGCGCACGTCCATCCGGAACTCGGCTTCCTCGCGGAGCGGTGCCGCGACCGGCGTGCCGCCCACGTAGCGGGCCATCGACTCGTAGATCGGGAAGCCCGGGTTCGGGTAGATGACCTCGTCGCCCTCGTTGATCAGGGCGAGCATGGCGTAGAACATGATGGGCTTGGCGCCGGGCGTGACGACGACCTGGTCGGGCGTGGCGTCGATCCCCTTCCAGCGCTTCACGTCGGCGACGATCGCCTCGCGCAGCGGCAGGATGCCGGTCGCGCCGGTGTAGTGGGTCATCCGCTCTTCGAGCAGGCCGCGTGAAGCGGCCTCGCTGATGTGGCGCGGAGTATCGAAATCGGGCTCGCCGATCTCGAGGTGGATCACGTCGCGGCCGGTGGCCTCCAGCGCGCGAGCACGCGCTGCCGCCTCGAAGGCGGTCTCGGTCCCGATCCGCTCCATGCGGTCTGCAAGCTTCACGTGCGTGAGCCTCTTCGTAGCAATGGGTCGGGCGACAAGTCTACCGGTGCCCACGGCCCGGCGCGAAGGGCCGACGGTCATTCCGATGGCAAGCATGTTGCGCCATCGGAACGGACTTCGGGCCGGTCTGCGATTGGGCCATTGCGGGGAATCCTGATAGGGTTGCTATACTTTCCGAAGCGAACTCAATCCAACGCCGCGAGGGAGAACCCCCGTCAAGATGACCATGCCAGAGACGACGCCACAGGCAACCCCCGCCGGTGCGCCGGCTGCGCCCGATGAGCTCCTCGTCAGCCTGACCGATGCCGCTGCTGCGAAGGTCGTGGAGCTCCGCTCCCGCGAGGGCAAGAGCGCCGCTGCGCTGCGGCTCTTCGTGAAGAGCGGTGGCTGCTCCGGGTTCAGCTACGGCCTGGCCTTCGACGAGAAGATCGCCGATGACGACCGCGTCGAGGATCACGCCGGCGTGCCGGTCGTGATCGACGCCTACAGCGCGCAGTACGTGGGTGGTGCCGAGATCGACTACGTCGACTCGCTGATGGGCTCCGGTTTTGCCATCAACAATCCGAACGCGGTCAGCAGCTGCGCCTGCGGCTCGTCGTTCAACACCGATGGCTCGCCGGCCAAGGCTGGCGGCTGCCACTGACCCCTCCTCCCTCTCGCGCCGCGCGGAAGCCCCGGTCCCAGGACCGGGGCTTTTCCGTGTCCAGTTGCAGGTTGCTGCGTTGCTCGACCAGATACTCGGCGGGAGCCGTCAATGCCTGCCGACCTGATCCTGGAGCAGGGGGCCGGGGGGCCGGGGCCGATAGATGTCACAGACGGTGCCCAGCTCGGGTCCCGGGCTCGGTTTCGGCCGATCTATCGGTACAAGGCACGCGCAAGGCCAGCCCCGGAGGGGCATCTGGGCTTGCGACGCACCGATAGATGTCGCCAAGCGGCTCCCGAACTCGCCATCTGGCGCAATCCGCGCGACCCATCGAGCCAGAACCGCCGCCTGCTAGGCTCCACCCCGTGGCCACCAACGATGCGGTCGACACCTCCCGCTCCGAGCGGATTCGGCGCGACTTCGCACGCGCCTGGGGCGAGATCGGCGCCGCGTGGGGCGTGGCACCGTCAACGGCCGCGGTGCAGGGCTACCTGCTCGTGCACGGTGGGCCACTGACGGAGCCGGAGGTGCGGCGCGCCCTGGGCATGAGCCACCGGGCGGCCAGCCTGGCACTGACGCAGTGCGAGGAATGGGGCCTCCTGATCAGGGCCGCTGCGCCGCGGCGCAGCGGACAGCGCGGCCCGGCGGCGGTCGCCTGGGAAGTGGTCGGCGACCACTGGGAGTGGTTCCGCCGCGTCGCCGCGGCACGACGCGAACGCGAGACCGATCCTGTGCTGCCGGTGCTGCGGCAGTGCGTGCGCCGTGCGGCAGAGGTGGGCGCGCCGGCCGTGGAGCTGGAGCAGCGGTTGCGATCCCTGCTCGACTTCGTGGAGCGCTTCGACCGCGGCGTCGAGGTCTTCGTGCGCGGCGATCCGGCCGCCATCGAGCACCTCTTCCTGGCCCTCGACAGCCTGGATGGCGCGGCCGTCGAGCGGGTCTGGGCGCTCATCGGGGAGCTGAGCGCGGCAGAGCTGGCCACCGCCCTGACGGCGCTCGCCAAGCTGCCGCCCGCCGGCGTCAGGCGGCTGGTGGCACTCGCCGACCAGCCCGTCCTGCTGCGCCTGCTGGGGCTGGGCTGACGCCCTACTCCCCCGAGCCGTCGTCCTCGAAGACGGTCGCGCCGGCGGTCACCGCGCGGCGACCGCTCCCGCCGAGTGATTCAGGCCGGGGCCGCGGCAACGGCACGCGCGTGACGAAGCGGTCGACCAGCTCCCGCGTGCCCGCGATCTGCAGCTCGTCGAAGAGCAGACCGAACTTGTCGCGCAGGTTCCCGGCGATCTCGCTGCGAGCGTCGTCGGACAGCTCCCACAGCTGGCGCTTGAAGGGGCCGATCGCCTTCTTTCGCGACTTGTACAGGAACTGCTCATCAGTCTGGTCGTCCTTGCGCTCATCGGCGCAGTTGTCTTGAGTCCAGTCCATCATCTCGGCCTTGAGGTCGGCCGGCAGCCCCCCGGCGTCGTAGAGGATGTTCTGGAACCCGGTCGCCAGGTGGATCTCCGCGGCGCCGCTCGCCGGGAAGTGGTGGAACGCCTCGTCCGGCAGGGTCGACGCGCCGTGCTGGACGCAGCCGGCCAGCCGGAATTCTTCCCGGGCAACGGTCGAGAGGCGGCGCATGGTATCGAAGTCGATCTTCACCGTGGCGATGCTCCCGTCCGGCATGGGGACCCCGCCGTGGCTGGTACCGGTCTGGATGCTCACCTTGCTGATGCCGGTCATCCCCTCACCAAGCCGCTGGTAGTAGCCGGACAGGTAGGCGCGCAGCTCCTCCTCGGTGGAGTTCGACTTCCCCACCTCGCCGATCTCGCCGCCGACGCTGACGGTCACGCCCTCCGGCTCGAGGTCGCGGATGAGCTGGGTCAGCGCGGCGCTGTTGGCCGCGTTGACGGCCTGCTGCTCGGCCACCGTCGCCTGGGAGAGGTCGACCAGCGTGCTGCTGTCGATGTCGATGTTCAGGAAACCGGCCGCCACCGCCTCGCGGGTCAGGTCCTGGAGCCCCGCCATCTCGGCCTCGGCATCGGCCTTCCAGCGGGTCGCGTTGAACTGGAAGTGGTCGCCCTGCAGGAAGACGGGTCCCGGCCAGCCCTCGCGGATGGCCGCCGCCAGGATGACGGCGGTGTACTCGGCCGGCCGCTGCTCGGTGTACGCCATCTCCGACTTGGCGATCTCGAAGATGAGGGTCCCCGCGTCCCGCTCGATCGCGGCGGCGAAGGCCTGGCGAGCGGTCAGGTAGGCCGATGCCCGCACGTTCACCGCGGGCACGGTGAAAGCGGTGGCATCGAACTCGCCGCGCCCGCGCGCCATGTACAGCTCGTGAATGCTCGCCGAGCCGCAGCCGAGGGCCTGCGAGGCGCTCCAGATCAGCCAGCGCGCGGCGTCTCGAGTGGCATCGTCAGGACCGAAGACCGCCGCGACGGCGAGATCGTCGATCAGCTCATGCCGAAGTCGTCCGGCGTCGTCCACCTCGAGGCCATCGCCCACGATCCGGGCGATGCCATCCAGGCGCGCGACGAGGGCATCGGCGCTCGAAATGGTCATGGGACCATGCTAGCGGAGGGCGGAGACGAGGGTGAACGCGAGCAACGGCGCGACGGGCAGGCCGATAACGGCGGCGAGCAGGTACCAGTCTCGGGCGGAACGCGCATCAGCCACGCCGCGCCGGCGGAGGCCATCGGTCCAGGCCAAGACGCCGCTCAGCGCCGTCACGTAGAGCGCGGCCGCCAGGAGGACGACTGCCACGGCGAACGGCCGAACGGCCCCACACGAGCCGAACGCCAGCGGGCCGCCGGGCGGGCAGGGAGCGCTGAGCTCGACGGCCACCAGCGCTCCGGCGGCGACCAGCACCAGGGCCGACCAGCCGAGATGGGCGAGCAGCCTGGCGGAGATGTCGGTGGGGGCGAGCCCTAGCGGCTCGTCGAGAGGAGCCCGCTGGCCGCGGTCGCCTCGAGCGCCTCGCGGCGCGTCACGCGTCGGTACTCGAACCACAGGTAGACGAGCGACACGGCGCCGAGGCCGGCAGCGACGGCTCCGAGCACCAGGGCCCGGAACGGGAACGCCGGCGGAATGAACGAGCCACTGGCCAGGTTGAAGACCATGAACGGGATGAGGACGAAGACGGTCAGCGCGTACTGGGCGACGACGAGGTAGCGGATCAGGGCCCAGAAGAGGCCGTTCCTGCCGCGCGCCGCCTGCGCCCAGAGCGCCATGACGATGACGGCGGTGAAGTTGCCACCGCCAACCAGGTTCGCCACCAGGAAGCCGACGTCCTTGCTGAAGTCGAAGACGTAGAGGGTCAGGCCGTAGTAGACGTAGTTCGGGATGTAGAAGATGAGGAAGTACATGAACAGGAAGAGCGGCAGCGCCTTCAGCACCGCCACCAGCCACGTCTCGTACCCGTAGAGCAGCCACGAGCTGAACTCGTCAACCGAGCGGGCGGCGCGCGCGACGCTGCCACGGCGCGGTGGGGACTGGTAGGTGGCGCTCATGTGGCTACTGCTTCTGGTCCAGCAGGAACGTGATCAGCGCCTGCAGCGCATCGTCCGGCAGCTGGCTGGTGGGGTGCGCCGGCATGTTGGTGGGCGCCCCGTCGTTGTAGTTCGTGGCCGAGTCGCGAATCCACTGCTCGAGCATCATCCGCGGGTCCGACTCGTAATCGGCAACCAGCTGGTCCAGCTGGCTGATGGGATAGGGCAGGTCGGTCACGGGCTCGTTGCCGATGTTCTGGATGTTCGGGAACTCGCCGACTCCTGCGAGATCCGCCCCGTGGCAGCCGGCACAGCCCGCCGAGGCGTACACCTCGGCTCCCGCCTCGACGGTGTCGGGGACCTCCTCCGCCGGCTGCTGGCCCGCCTCCTCCGCCCATGACCTGACGAGGGCGGTGAGCGCGTCGATCTGCTGGATGGTGAGCGGGCCGCCGACTTCCGCCGACCACGCCGGCATGGGCGAGTTGACGTTCCCCGAGACGACCACCCCGCCGTAGCGAATCACCAGGTTCACGTAGTTCGGGTTGGAGCGAAGCTTCTCGTACAGCGACCGGCTGTGCAGGTTCGGCGCCTGGCGCCCGGTGTTGCCCACCTGGCCCCCCGTCCCATCCGGGCCGTGGCACTGAGCGCAGTTCGCCACCGCGGGGTTCTCGGGCGTCGGCGGGCCGAAGACGGACTGGCCGTACTCGACCAGCTCGACCTGCAGCGCCTCGTAGCGCGCATCGCGGCGTTCCGTGTCGGTCAACCAGTAGGCGGCCGTGAAGAAGGCGAGGACGGTGACGAGCAGCACGCCGAGCGTCTTGGCGGTCATCGGTCAGGCGGCGCAGTGCGCCACGTTGGCGCTGATGCGGTCGTCGAAGGTATCGGTCCCGACCGGCGGACCGTCCTGCAGCTCGCCGGTATCGACCTTGTAGACGCCGTCCTCGATCGTCACAGCGAAGCGATCCATGCCGCGCGGCGCGGGACCGTCGCGCTTCTCGCCCAGGACGGTGTACTTGCTGCCGTGGCAGAGGCACTCGAACCACTGGCTCTGCTGGCAGAGCTGCGGGATCTGGCAGCCGAGGTGCGGGCACTTGCGGTAGAGCGCCAGCACGGAAGCCTCGACCGGCGGCACGTCGGGCCCCACGTCGGCGCCGGGATCCGGGACCGGGTCGCTGACGCTGCCCTCGCCCAGCACCCGCTCCTTGGCCGCCGGCACGTTCACCACGAAGATCTTCGACTGGAAGATGTAGGGAAGCCCGTTCGGCCAGTCCGGCTGGTTCAGGGTGATGTCGGACGCGCTGCCCACCGTGAGGACACCGCCCAGGCCGGAGCGGATGTTCGGCCACAGGAAGTTGAGCGTCCCGGCCAGGAACTCGATGGAGAGGATCCCGATCCCGACGCCCAGCATCCGGCGCATGAAGGTGCGCCGGCTCATCTCGCCGATGCGTGGCCCGTGAACCTCGCCGTAGGTCGGTTGCGTGCTCATAGCGTGAAGAACAGTCCCTCCCACGGCCAGACCCAGTTCCAGCCGGGTCCGCGGAAGAACGAGCCGATGAAGGTCACCAGTAATCCCCCGATCATGATGCACAGGAAGAAGATCCAGATGAGCTTGCGGTCTCGCGCCGCCTTGTAGGGCGAGCGATCGACGTACGCGATCGCCATCAGGCCGATGAAGTAGAGCGGCGGGAACAGGACGCCGACCACCGTGGCGTTGAAGTAGGAGAGCATCTCCTGCAGCCCCAGGAAGTACCACGGCGCCTTGGCCACGTGCGGCGTGTTGCCCGCGTTCGCCATCTCTTCCAGCGGCGCCTGGATCAAGAAGGCGGTGATCACCAGCAGGCCGCTGATCAGCATCGCCATGAGGAACTCGGCGCGCAGCAGGTGCGGCCAGGTCAGGACGGTCTCGTCGGGACGCTTGTCGACGCGGACCATCGATTCCTGCTTGACGTAGGCGAGCAGCCGGAAGCGCTCCGTGCCGGGCACGCCGGGCGGGCCGGGCAGCTTCGGTCCGGGGGTGCGCTCGACGACCGGCACGCTGGGTGCCTGCGTCGGCGCATTCTTGTCTGCGGTCGCGTTGGGCCGCTTCTCGATGCTCATCGGTCCATTCCCATCCCTACACCGGCCCGGAGATGCCGCCGTCCTTCCGGATCCTCCAGAAGTGGACGACCATCAGCAGCGCGCCGACCAGCGGGAAGGCGATCACGTGCATGACGTAGAACCTGATCAGCGTCTCGGCGCCCACCTCGATGCCGCCCAGCAGGACGAAGCTCGACTCGGTGGAGAGGAGCGGCGCGTAGGTGGCCATCTGGGTGCCCACCGTGATCGCCCAGAAGGCGATCTGGTCCCACGGCAGCAGGTAGCCGGTGAAGCTGAGCCAGATGGTGGTGAAGAGGAGCAGGACGCCGATGGCCCAGTTGAACTCACGCGGGGGCTTGTACGCACCGTGGTAGAAGACGCGGATCATGTGCAGGAAGACGGTGAGCACCATGAGGTGCGCCGCCCATCGGTGCATGTTGCGGATCAGCGAACCGAAGGCGACCGAGTTCTCGATGGTCTGGATGTCCTGGAAGGCGCGGCTGACCGAGGGCACGTAGAAGAACATCAGGTAGACGCCGGTCACCGTCAGGGCCAGGAACAGGAAGAAGCTGATGCCACCCAGGCAGAAGGTGTAGGTGTAGCGCACGGCGTGCTTCTTGACCCGCACCGGGTGCAGGTGCAGGAAGACGTTGTTCATGACCGCCAGCGCACGGGTGCGGCTGGTGGTCGGGTACGGCTGGCGGAAGAGGCTCCGCCACAGGGCGGACTCCTTGACGGCGCGGACGAGGAAGCTCATCGCTCCACCACCGGTCCTGCCTGCTGGCCGATCTGGCCCAGCACGTTGTCCTTGTAGCTTTCCAAGAGCACCTTCCCGTCAGGTGTGAACCGCTCCAGCTCCAGGCGGTCCATGGTGATGCAGTTGGTTGGACACCGCTCGACGCAGAGGTTGCAGCGGATGCAACGCTCCTCGTCGATGATCATCGCGATCCCGCGCGGCCACGACTGGAAGAAGCCGATCTCAGGATCGTCGCCGCCCACCTGCGCCTTGTCGATCATGTAGATCACGCCCTCGGGGCAGACATCGGCGCAGAGTCCGCACAGGATACAGCGCGGGCCATCGATGTTGATGTTGTGGTTGCACTGCAGGCAGCGGCTGCCCTCGGCCACCGCGCTGCGGGTGTCGTAGCCGACCTCAACCAGTCCGGTGAAGTCGCGGCGAAGCTCCGGCGGCGCCATGGGGATCTCCTGGCGATGGATCGCCTCGTAGTTGCGCGGCATGTCGTGCTCGAGCGCCTGGGTGATCACCGCCCGGTTGATGACCGGCAGCTCCTCGAGCTCCTCGTCGCGGACGCCGGCCAGCCAGCGGTCGATGGAGCGCGCCGCTCGGCGACCACGGCCGGCCGCCTCGATGATGGTGGCGGGGCCGGTCACGAAGTCGCCGCAGGCGAAGACGCCGTCGACGTTCGTCTCGAACGTGTCCGCGTTCGTCCGCACGTAGCCGCGCGCCAGGTCGAAGCTCAGGTCGTTGTAGGTGGTGCCGTCCGGCTTGCGCGGCGTGGACCCGTTCAGCGGCGGCGTGCGCCACGACGAGGTCGAGCCGCCCTCGACCACGCTGCGCGTATCGGTCACGCCCAGGTGCCGGTTGAGGTGGGCGCCGTACTGGCCGAGCACGTTGTTGTCGGCGGCCTGGCTGGTGCACGGAACCACCATGTCGCAGGGGATGGTGAACTCGCTGCCCGGGATGGCCTCGGCGCTGCGACGGCCGGATGCGTCCGGCGGGCCGAGGCGCGTGCGCCGGAAGGTGATGCCGGTCACCTTGCCGTTCTCGTCGCCGACGATCTCGATGGGCGAGGCGAAGAACTCGAAGTTGACGCCCTCGAAGCGAGTCTCGTGCTGCTCCTCCTCGTCCACCACCATCTCGTCCGGACCGCGGCGGTAGACGATGGTGCTGGTCCTGGCGCCGACCCGCAGGGCGGTCCGGCTGGAGTCCATGGCGGTGTAGCCGCCGCCCACCACCACCACGTGCTCGCCGACCCACTGCTCCTGGCCGAGGTTGGCGCGCTTGAGGAAGTCGACGCCGTAGATCACGCCGTCCAGCTCCTCGCCGGGGACGTTCATGGCGACCGGGTACATGCAGCCTGTGGCGACGACCACCGCGTCGTGCCGCTCACGCAGCTGGTCGAGCGTGATGTCGCGCCCGATCTCCACGTTGTAGTGGAACTCGACGCCGTGCTTGGCGACCCAGTTCACGTCAAGCTCGATGACGTCTCTAGGGAGCCTGAACGCCGGCACGCCGATCAGGGTCGTGCCGCCACCCGACGGCAGCGCCTCGTAGACATGGACCTCGTGCCCGTAGGTGGCGAGCTCCTTGGCGACGGAGAGCCCCGCCGGACCGGCGCCGATGACGCCCACGCTCTTCCCCGTGGCCGGACCGATGACGACGTTGTCCGGCATGTTGTTGGCGTAGTGCCAGTCGACCAGGAAGCGCTTCATGGCGCGGATGGAGAGCGGCTTGTCGATATCGGCTCGACGGCAGGCCTTCTCGCATGGGGCCGAGCAGACGTAGCCGCAGATGGCGGCAACGGGGTTCGGGTCGCGGGCCAGGATGTAGCCTTCCTCGAACCGGCCCTCGGCTGCCAGCATGAGGTAGCCGCGGCAGTTCGTGTTGACCGGGCAGCCTTCCTGGCACTCGATATTGCACTGGAGCCAGTCGACGCCGACCTCGGCGGTCTGGAACCTCAGTGGAATCGCGTTCTCGCTGATCACGGACGTGGTGGCACGGGCGGGTTCCCAAACGAACTCGTCAAAGGGCTCAAGAAGCGGCTGCCCGATGCTACCCGTCCCGCTCGATGGGTGTCAAAGCCGAATCTCGATCAGCGCTCAGAGAAGTACTGCGCCATGACCCGCCTGACGAGCGGGGCGGCGTCCGAGCCGCCGGTTGCGAGCGGAACGCGGACGAGGACCGTGGCGACGCTGATCTCCGGATCGTCGGCGGGGGCGATGGCCGGGAACCAGGCGTCGGGATTGGGACCGCCCGTCTCGGCGGTGCCGCTCTTGCCGGCCACTGGGATGCCGAAGCCTCGGAACGAGCCGTAGGCGGTGCCGTAGGGGTAGTCGACCACGGCCTGCATGGAGTCGACCACGTACGCCAGCTGCTCCTCGGTCATCGGGATCTGGCGCTGGACCTCGTTCGGTACCTCCTCGACGTTCCCGTCCGCGTGCCGGATCTCGGCCACGATCCGCGGCGTCCAGAGCGTGCCGCCGTTGCCGATGGCGGCGTAGGCGTTGGCCAGCTGCATCGGCGAGCCCAGGTACGAGCCCTGACCGATCGCCAGCTGGACCTGGTCGAAGCCGTTGTACGGGCGGTAGACGCCGTCCCAGCGCTTGGTGATCTCGAAGTAGTGATCGTCGGGCAGGATGCCGCGTGCCTCCGGCAGGTAGCGGATCCCACTCAGCTGGCCGAAGCCGAAGTCACGGACGAGGTCGGTCAGCGCGGTCGGGTCGTCCTGGTACACGAGGATCGAGAGCGGCATGTAGGTCGTGTTGCAGCTGAACGCCATGGCCGCCTTGAGGTCCACGTTTCCGGCGAGGTGGTGGTCCTCGTAGTTGTGGAACGTGAAGCCGGAGTAGACCCAGGTCCCGTTGCAGGACATTCGGGTTGAGGGACTCGCCACGCCGGTCTGCAGGGCTGCAGCCAGCGTGAACACCTTGAACGACGAGCCGGCCGGGTACGTCCCCAGCGTGGCGTGGTTGAACCGCATCGAGAAGGTGGTCGCGGCCAGGTCCTGGCCGCCCAGGGTGGTGCCGAGGGTCATGGCGTTCGGGTTGAAGACGGGGGCCGATGCGAGCGCCCACACGTCGCCCGTCTTCGGATCGATGACGGCGGTGCCGGCCTCGTTGTAGCCGGCGATCTGCGACTGGGCCGTGGACTGCAGCGAGCGGCGGAGGGTGATGACGACATCGGCGCCGTGCTCCACCTGCTGCTCGAAGAGCGTCGTCGGGTCTCCGTCGGCGGGGACGGCGGTGAGGGTGAAGCCGGCGCGGCCGCGCAGGAGCGCATCGGCGCCGAGCTCCAGGCCGGTGCGGCCGATCGGGTCACCCAGGCGAACGCCCTCGCGCGCGAGGCTGACGAGGTCGTCGCGGTTGGCGCGTCCGACGTAGCCGATCGTCTGCCCTGCGAGCCACTCCTGTGGATAGACGCGGGTGCCGTCGTCGCGCGTCTCGGCCCAGACGGTGCCGTCGAGCCCCGTGATACTGCCACGCAGAGGCGCATCGCGGTCGAGCTCCAGGTGACCATTCTCGCCCAGCTCCGGGAAGAGGATCTGCGGCGTCCAGCGCACGAACCAGTCGGTGCCCCGCGGAGCCAGCACGATCGTCCGCGACAGGTCGATGGCGCCGAAGTTTGCCGTGCGGAAGTGGAGCTCGACCGGCACGGAGAGCCCCATGACCGGGCCGTCGAGCGGCGTTCCCGGCGGGGCAGGCGACGGCGTGGGGCTGGCCGGCTGCGGCGTGGGAGAAGCCACGCCGATGCTCGGGGCGGCTGATGGCGACGTTGCCCCGCCGTCGGGCGTGCCTCCCGCCGAGGGCGAGGGCGAAGCGGCGACCGGTTCGCTCGGCGCGGGCTCGGGCGGCAGCGCGAGCGGGGTGGGCTCGCCGACCTCAGCGGTCAGCTTCGTCACGTGAGCAAGCTCGTCGAAGGAGTAGAGCAGGCCGCGGACGGCCGCCGGGCCGGCTCGATTCCGGTCCGCGGGCGCAACGTACGAGGCCAGACGTGCGTAGGCACCCTCAGCCCAGGCGTCGAGGAAGTTGCGGAGCGTTTCGATGCCAGCCGCCCGCTCGGCCCTCGGGCCGGGGGTCGGGCGTGCCGTGGCCGTCGGGGTCGGCTCGGAGACCGCACACGCTGCGAGCAGCAGGGCAGCCGCCAACATCACTGCCGTACCACGAGCGATGCCTGCTCGCTCCGCCCCCGTGCGCGTCATCTGGCCAGCATCACGCGGCGGAAACCTTCGGCGGCCCGGTAGCCGGTGCGCTCCCCGAGCTCTTCCGCCCGGCGCCGCAGCCACTTTGCCGTCTCGGGAAAGTCGTGGAACTGGCTGCCGTGGTGGGCCAGAGCATCCAGCTTGCGCTCGATCCAGTCACCGATGTCGACGATCTGGTTCGCTTCGTTGGTGCTCCACAGGAAGAGCTCCGCGACCTTCCAGGGCTGCAGCCCCTGGTCAAGATGCGCGCGAAAGTTGAGCGGATCGCGCGCGGTGGGAAAGACGGCGTCGACGGTCACCTCGCCCACGGCCCGATGATCTGGGTGGTTGACCCACTCGTTGTTCACGAAGAGGACGGTCGGATCGTGGGTCATGACCACTTCCGGCCTAAGGGCTCGGATCGCGTAGGTGACCCGCTCGCGGAGCCGCAGGCTCGGTTCCATCTGGCCGTCCGGCTCGTCCAGGAAATCGACGCCGGCCACGCCGATCTCCGCGGCCGCCGCTCGCTGCTCGCGCTCGCGGAGCTGGCCCAGGAGGTCCGGATCGGTCGCCGGATCATCGCTTCCCTTGTCGCCCCGCGTCATCACCAGGTAGCGCACCTCCGCCCCTTCGTCCACCCAGCGCGCGACCGTGCCCGCGGCTCCGAACTCGATGTCGTCCGGGTGCGCGGCCACGACCAGGACGCGTTCGGGGGTCGGGAGACGATCGTTGGGCATCGTGCGGCTCGGCGCAATCCTAGCGGACGGGCCTTCGCCACGTTCCCCACCGATCAGTGAGCCAGGTTGGCCGCCACGGAGTGGGAGTCGACCCCAACGCTGATCGGACGCGGTGCCGACGTCGCACGAACCAGTCGGACGACAGCGTCGCGAGCCGTGTCCAGGTGCACGTCGGCCCAGGAGAGGACGTCGTCGTCGTGGCTGAAGATCACCACCTGGCGCTCCGCGCTGAGCGCGTGCAGGACGGCGAGCAGCTGTCGCTTGCGCTCCATGTCCGACTGCACCGTGACCTCGTCAAGCAGGAGCGGCGCGACCTCACCGTTGACGACGAGGTGTTCGGCCATGGCCACCCGCAGGAGCAGGTAGATCTGCTCGCGAGTCCCCTCGGAGAGGAGCCGCGCCGCGCGCCACTTCCCGGTCGAGGACTCCTTGACGCGCACCGACAGGTCGGCCGGGTCGACGCTGACCTCCTGGTACGCACCGGCGCTGACGGCGGGGAGCCAGCGCCCGATGGAGGTGGCCAGGATCGGCGCGAGACTGCGATGCACGCGCTCCTCGGCGGAGCGCAGCAGGCCGAGGGCGGTGTCGAGCGTGGCGGCGAGCGCGTGGATGCGATCGAGCTCCGCTCGTGCCGACGCCGTCGCCTCCTCAGCCTCGGCAACGTCGGGCAGCGACTCGCGTCGCGCCGCCAGGTTTCCGCGGAGGGCGTCCGCTTCGCTGCTCGCCGCCATCAGGGCCCGTCGTGCCACGCCGAGTCGTGCCTCCAGCTCCGGGAGCCCGAGCGAAGCCACAGAACGCGGCCGCTCCCCTAACTCGTGCGTGAGCTCCGTCGCGGTCCGCTCCGCCTCCGTGGCCAGCGCTTCGAGGTCCGCCAGGCTGCGCCCGTCGAGCAGGGCCTGCAGCCGCTGCCACTCGCCGATCGCCGCCTCGTTCTGCTGCAGGCGCGCCGCGCGCTGTCGCTGCCACGAGCGCAGGCTCTCGGCGACCGGATCCGGCGAGGATTCATCGGGCAGTCCGGCGAGCTTCGCCGCCGCCGTCAGCCGCTGCTCGGCGGCGAGTGCGGCGGCGAGTGCGGCGGCAGCCGAACGCTCTGCCGACCTGCGCGCCTCGATCTGCCGGCTCAGCGGCTCGCGACGAGCACCCGCGGCAGCCTGCGCGGCTCGCTCGCGGCAGGCGACTTCGTAGCCATGCAGCGCGGCGCGCGGCTCCGCTCCTCCTCCCGCACCCCGCTCGGCCAGCACCGACGAGAGGGCCGCGCTGGCGGTGTCCCGACGGGCCTCGAGGGAGGCGATGCGGGCGCCGCGCTCGTCGGCCATGCGGCGTGAAGCGGCAGCATCTCCGAGGCGGTCGGCCAGCTCGTCCAGCGCCGTCGAGCCAGTGGGCAATCCCAGCCGCTCCGCCTCCGCCACGGCGGCAACGCGATCGTGCTCCGCGGCCTCGCGAGCGGCGCGGTAGGGCGCCAGCGCAGCCTCGGCGCGCGCGGCGCGGCCCACCGCCTGGCGGGCACCACTGCCGGACCGCCACGCGAGGCCGGCGACCATGGCCGCCACCACGAGCAGGAGCGCCCCCGGCAGCGGGAGGCCGACGGCCAGCAGCGCGAGCCCGCCGATCGCGGCCAGGCCGCCTGCGCCAGCGGCTGGCCACTGCAGGCTCGAGGCTGCGCCCGCCGCTGCCTGCCGGGCAGCCGCAAGCTCCGCTTCCAGCCCCGCGGCTCCGGGGAGCTGCGGCATCCGCAGGCGCCGAGCCAGCTCGCGAACGCGGTCTTCCGAGACTGGCGGCAGGCCCGCGCCGGACTCGGCCGGCTGATCAACGAGGGCGGCGAGTGCCGCCTCCGCCATGTCGAGGCCGCGTCGCGCCTCGTGGACCGATGGGTGCACCTCCAGGTCGCCCTCCGGCACGCCGGGCAGTGCATCGACCTCTGCCTGGAGCTCTTCCGCGCTCGGACCCGAGAGCTCGACCGGCTCGGGGCGCGAGGTCCAGGCGTCGAGCGCGGCCGCCACCTCGTCCGCCAGCGCGTCGCGAGTGGTCAGCGCCTGGGGCGGCTGCGGGTGACGTGCGGCGAGGGCTGCCGCCTGCTCGAAGCGGGATCGCGTTTCGATGGAACGGGCGATCGCAAGCTCGGTCTCGATGCCGAGCACCCGGCGACGTGCCTGCGCCACCTGCTCATCCGCGCTCTCGATGGCCGCGGATCGCTCCAGGTACTCCTCGTGTTGGCGGCGGATCTCGGCCTGGCGCGCCTCGAGTGCCACGAGACGATCCTTGGTGGTGCGCAACGGACCGCGCGCCCCGACCCTGTCGACTCCGACCGCGTCACGACGGAACTGCTCGAGACGGTCGATCGCCTCGGCCGCGGTTCCATCCGTTCCGCGCGTGGCAGCCGCGCGCTGCATCTGCTCCTGCAGCTCGTCGGCCGCGTCGGTGACCGCCATGATCTGCGCCTGGCTGACAGACACCGTGGCCGCGAACGCGTCGCGGGTGAGGCCGAGCCAGCGCGATGCATCGGGCGTGCCGTCCAGGATCTCGTCGGAGACGTCGCGTCCCAGGACCGTGTCGATGGCACGGCAGTCGACCTTCCCCAGCAGATCCTGCCGGATCTCGATGGTACGGCCGTCGGCCAGCTCCAGGCGCGCCTCGACCTCCCACCTGTCGGGTTCGTCCCAGGGCCGATGCCGCTCCGCAAGCTGTCGCTCGATCGCGGTTCCCGGGCCCTTTCCGCGCCGGAGGCCGGTCAGCGCCAGGCGCAGGGCCGCGTGCCAGCTCGACTTCCCGGCCTCGTTGGGACCGGCGACCACGGTCATGCCAGGCGCCAGCTTCAGCTCCTCGCCATGGAAGGGGCCGAAGGCACGCGCCACGACACGGTCGATGCGCACGGCTAGGCGACCTCCAGGTCGCTGCGGCCCTCGAGGGCACGCAGACCGGTCAGCACGACTCGCCGCCGTTCGTCGTCATCCGCGATGGTCTCGTGGGCGTCACGCACGAACTGGCCGCGCACCGTCTGCTCCGATCGGATGGCGTCGAGGTCGTAGGCCACCGTCAGCTGGCCGGTCCGCACCACCAGGCCATCCAGCGCGTCGCCCAGCCGCTGCAGCTCCCGAACGTCAACTCGGACAGCCGGGCCGACCTCGCCTTCCAACGTCACGCGAACGCAGCCGGCCAGCCCCTGCAGGGCTGCGGCCACGGCATCGCGCACGTCGTCCTCGTGGGCGGCTTCGTCCAGCGAGACGGTCAGGTCGTGGACCTCGCTGACGGCCACCGGCCGGCGCTCGCGCATGATCGAGCCGTCGCCCCCGATCGTGGCCAGGACAGCGCCGCGCTCCCCCTCCTCGCCGAACTCGAGCGGATCCGGGTTCCCGGGGTAGGTGTGGCGCTCCGCGTCGCGCGGCAGGTGGTAGTGCCCGAGGAAGGCATGCGCCAGCCCGGCCTCGACGAGCTCGCCGGCATCGAAGGGGGCATGGGGCTGCTTCCCGGCTTCCTGCCAGCCGAGCAGGCTCCGCTCGGAGGCGTGCGCCAGGGCGAGGTGGACGCCGTCCCGGTCGGGGCGGAACCCGGCGAAGAATCCATCGGTATTGGCGGGTGCCCGGTGCGCGGCGCCCCACAGCGTCAGCCCGTCCGCCAGGGAGACCGGGGTAAGGCGGTCATCGGTGAAGACGTGGACGTTCGGCGACCAGTCGACGAGCTCGTAGGGGCTGCGGGGCGAGAGCCAGTCATGGTTGCCGGGGGCCAGGTAGATGGGTCGCGTGGTCCGCGCGAAGCTCGATCGCAGGAACTCGACCGTATCGGGACTGACGCGGTCGTGCTCGAACAGGTCGCCTGCGGAGAGCACGGCATCAACGCCCTCCTCCTCCGCCAGCGACAGGATGCGGGTCAGCGTCTCACGACGGTTGCGCCTCCGGGCGCGCGCCGCGGCGGGCGAAGCCCACGCGAACGGGGCGTCGAGGTGCAGGTCGGCGAAGAGGAGCAGCTTCACGGTGCCCAAGCCTACCCAAGGTTGTGACAGCTAGGACGTCGTGAAACGACCGCCGGAGGGTCCGGCGGTCGTTATTTTCGGTGCGGATTCTGCCGGCGGGCAGAGGGTCAGGTGGTCCTTCGACCTGCCAGCAGGTTGTAGATGAGCACGATTGCGGCGATCACCAGCAGCAGGTGGATCAGGCCACCCAGCGTCCAGCTGAGAATCGTCGCGACCAGCCAGATGACGACGAGGATGACGATCAGGGTCCAGAGCATGTGCGACCTCCTGCCCGTGCAGCTGAGCAAGGGGCGTGCCTGACCGCCGAGCGTGCGGCTACTCGGTCGCCTTCTGCTCGTTGATCAGCTGCACCACCAGCAGCACCGCCGCCACCACCAGCAGCAGGTTCACCAGCGGTCCCCAGGCGAGGATCAGGCCGATGAACCAGGCGATCAGGGTGATGGCGGTCAGGATCCAGATCATCGGGTCAGCACCCAGGCGAAGGCCAGCACCATCCCGATGACCGCCAGCAGCACGATGGTGACGGCGGCCGCCACCAGCAGCGTCGGTTGTGGGTCGCGCGACGTTGCGCTCATTCGCCCATGGCCTCCAGCAGCAGGTCGACGTGCTCCGCCGGCTTGACTCGCTCGAGCGTGTGCTCGACGCGACCGTCGGCGCCGATGATGAAGCTCGAACGCTCGACGCCCATGTAGCGACGGCCACGGAACTGCTTCTCGACCCAGACGCCGTAGGCATCGGCGGCCGCGTGCCCCTCGTCGGAGAGCAGGGGATACGGCAATTCGTACTTCTCCTTGAACTTGACGTGGCTCGCGACCGAATCGGGCGAGACGCCGAAGACCTCGAGGCCCCGCGAGGTCACGCGCTCGAACTCGTCGCGCATGTTGCAGGCCTGGGCGGTACACCCCGGAGTGTCGTCCTTCGGGTAGAAGTAGAGCACGTAGCGCTTGCCCAGCAGGCCCTCGCGGCTCACGCCGCTGCCGTCGTCGGCGGTGAGCGAGAAGTCGGGGGCGAGGTCGCCGGGATTCGGCTTCATCTCCAGCATGCTAGCGGTCGAGCCTGATCACTGCATGTCCGCCGCGTCCATCTCCTCCAGGGCAAGCAGGACCGGCGGCAGCCCACGCGGTTCGAGGCGCGTGGCGAGGTCACCCGCGAGGGCACCGATCGTCGCATCGTCCGCCTCGGCGAGGTCGTGGCCTACGCGGTCCAGCCGTCGCACGACAGGCTCGTTGCCGGCCGCGCCCAGCGTGGCCGCCAGCAGCTCCATCTCGTCGGGCGAGACCCAGGCGTCCGATGCGCCGTGGACGAGGATCACGGTGCGATGGAGCATCGTCGCAAGCGCCAGGTTGGGGGTGTGGATGGCCTGCTCCAGGCCGGCGAGCCCAACCGTCAGCGGCTCTCCTCCCGGCCCCCATATTTCCACCGATGCCTCGCGCCGCTCCGCGCGTTCGAGCATCTCCTCGGACCACCAGTCGAGCGCTGCCACGATCGCGTGCTGCAGGTCGGTGCCGGTCTGCGCACGTGCGGAGACTCCGCGGCGCAGGACGTCGCGCTGGGAACGCGCAGGTGCCCCGATCAGCATGACGGCGCTCAGCGCCGGGTCGCCGATGGCCACCGAGAGGGCGGCCGACGCCCCCTCGCCGTGGCCCACGATGCCGGTTCGCCGAAGGTCCAGGCGCGGCTGGGAGCGCATGGCGGCCAGCATGTCGCGCGCGTCGTCGATCCTGGCGAAGAGCGAGGCCGCCTGCCACTCCCCGTCGGAGTGCGCCGAGCCGCGTGGGTCGCAGCGCAGGCTGGCAACGCCGCGGTCGGCCAGGGCGTTCGCCAGGCGCGCAAGCAGGCCGGGGGCCGGATCCTCCGCAAGCGCGAACCAGCCGGCGTGGCGGACGCGGTCATGGGCCCCGTCCCGGTCGCGCGGCAGCCACGAAGGCAGCAGCAGGACGTTCGGGTAGCGGCCGCGTCGATCGGCGGGCGGTGGCGCATCCGGCAGGGTGAGGGTCCCGGCCAGCGTCGCGTCGCCCGCCTGGACTCGCAGCTCCTCGTTCCGCGGCATGGCGACGAGGGTACACGCGTCCCGGCGGCGGCCGGTAGACCGGCTGATCCTCATCCGCGACGAGGTCCAGGCGCGCCTACCGCCCGCTCGCCTGTTACATCGGGCACTGCGGCACCCGAGAGCCGCGCTGGCATCACTGCGCCGCTACATGGGGCAGCCCCACGCCAGGACGGCACCCCCCGGTGCCCGTGACGCTCACCGTTGCCCGATGGACCGTCGGTTCGTTGCCCCAATCGCCTGCCGGATGACGATTTGCCCTACCTATCGGTCCTGGCGGTCCACCCCTGCACGCACCTGGCGGTTACCGCAACGGCGCACCGGAAAGCATGGCCTTCTCGCGGCGGCACGTCGAAGGGCTTCCCAGTCGCACGCTCGGCAGCCGAGCTCTAGGAACCGGAAGTTGATCGGTCCTTCAGGATCTGCTCCGCGGCGTTGCGTCCTGGCGCCCCCATCACGCAGCCGCCGGGGTGCGTGCCCGAGCCGCACTGGTAGTAGCCGTGCAGCGGCGTCCGGTACTGCGCCCAGCCCGGCGCTGGCCGGAAGAAGTACATCTGCGGCGCCAGGAACTCGCCGGCGAAGATGTTCCCCTCGGACAGGCCCACCGTGCGCTCGATGTCGAGCGGCGTCTGCACCTCGCGCTGCAGCACCAGGTCCCCGAAGCCGGGGAAGTAGCTCTCCAGCGTGGCCTGCACGCGATCGGCCATCGGCTGGCGCTCGGCATCCCAATCGGACTCGCGCAGCTGGTAGGGCGTGTACTGCACGAAGCAGGAGAGCACGTGCTTGCCGGGCGGGGCCATGTCGGGGTCGATCGTCGACTGGATGGCGCAGTCGATGTAGGGGTGCTCGCTGTACCAGCCGTACTTCGCGTCGTCGAAGGCACGCTCCAGGTAGTCCATGGATGGACCGATGTTCATGAAGCCCCGATAGATGTCCGGGGTCGCTCCCAGCTTCGGGTGGTTGGGCAGTCCGTCCAACGCGAAGTTCACCTTCGAGCTGACGCCCTGGTACTTCAACCGGCCGATGTCCTCGACCAGGTCGTCCGGCAGCTCCCGGGGATCGACCAGCTCGAGGAACGTGTGCCGCGGGTCGAGGGCGCTGACGACCACGCCAGCCGCGATCTCGGTCCCGTCGGCGAGCGCCACCCCGGTCGCCTCGCCATCCCGGGTGAGCACCCGCTCCACCGGCGCATCGGTGCGGATCTCGGCGCCGAACGCCTCCGCCGCGCGCGCCAGCACCTGCGTGAAGCCGCCGTTGCCGCCCTTGTGGAAGGCCCACGTGCCGAACTCGCCGTCGTGCTCGCCCAGCGAGTGGAAGAGGAGCACCAGCCCGGAGCCCTGCGAACGCGGTCCGACCTTCGAGCCGATGATCGACGAGGACGCCAGGTACCCCTTCAGCAGATCCGATTCGAAGTAGTTGTCCAGGAAGTCGGCTGCACTGCCGGTGAGCAGCCGCACCACGTTGTGCAGCGTCCGCTTGTCCAGCGATCGCAGGTGCGTTCCCAGGCCGGCCAGCGCCATCAGCTCCTGCGGATCCGAGCTGAAGAGGTCCGGCGGCGGCGCATCGACCAGCGGCTTGATGGCGCGGCAGACCATGTCCATGTCGTGGCCGTACTGCTCATACGCATCGGCGTCGTGCGCAGAATGGCGCGCGATCTCGCGCAGGTTCTCGTCGTGGTCGCGCGTGAAGAGCATGTGGTCCCCGTCGGGGGTAGGTGCAAAACGGGTCGACATCAGCAGCGGCAGGAAGCCGTGCTTCGTCAGCTCCAGCTCGTGGATGATCTGCGGCCGCAGCAGCGACAGTGCGTAGCTGAAGGTCGTGAACCAGAAACCGTCGCGCAGCTCCTCGGTGATCGCCGCGCCGCCCACCAGGTGGCGCCGCTCCAGGATCAGCGTCTTCAGCCCGCCTCGGGCCAGGTAGGCGCCGTTGACCAGGCCGTTGTGGCCGCCGCCAATCACGATCGCGTCGTATCGGTCCATCTCAAGCCATCTTCCATGCGGGGTTGTAGAGGGGCAGCCGGGCGACGTGCGCGGCGACCTGCTGGTAGTGGTGGTCCACCGTGAACTCCAGGTGCACGCGGGTGCCGGTCTTGCCGAGGTCGGGTCGCACCCGGGCCAGGGCGATGTGCCGCTGCAGGATCGGCGAGTACATGAAGCTGGTGGCGTAGCCGACGCGCTGTCGTGCGTCGTCGTAGACCATCCAGTCCTCGTGCACGGGGCGGTGATCCTTGGGCGGGATGAGCCCGGCCGACGCGTAGACGCGGTCGTAGTCCTCCCAGTCGACGACCAGGCCGACCATCTTCCAGCGGCTCGTCTTGTCCGCCATCTCGCGCAGCAGTGCCTGGCGACCGATGAACGGGCGCCGGTCGTCCTCGCGCAGGCCCTTCAGCATCCAGGCCCAGCCGAGCTCCAGCGGTGTGGACCGATGGGCGTCGTTGAAGGCGAAACGGCTCGAGTCGAAGTCGACGCCCAGGAGCATCAGCCCGGCCTCGATGCGCAGCATGTAGAGCGCCGTCATCCCGTAGGCGAGCACACCGTGGCCGTCGAATGCATCCCACAGCGCGTCCCAGACGGCGATACCGTCGCCGGCATCGGCCCAGACCTCGTAGCCCAGGTCACCGGTGTAGCCGGTCCGCGTGACCGTGACCGGACGCCCGCCGATCTTCCCGGTGGTGATCCCGAAGAAGGGCAGCTCGCCAGCCGCCGGCACGAGCCGCGCGAGGAGGTCGCGGGAGCGGGGCCCCTGGATGGCCAATGCTCCGATCTCCAGGCTCACCTCCTCCAGCGTCACGTCGAGCCGGCCGATGCGATCGGCGAACCAGGCGTAGTTCGGCTCGGCGCAGGTGAGCAGGAACTCGTCGCGGGCACGTCGCTGGATGACGCCGTCCTCAAGGACGAACCCGCGCTCGTCGAGCCAGCAGGTGTACTGCGCGTTGCCTGGCGCGCAGCTGCGGATGTCGCGGGCGAGCATGCCGGCCAGGAAACGCTCCGCATCGGCCCCGGCGATCCGGTACTTGTAGAGCGGCGAGGTGTCCAGGATGCCCGCCGCGTTGCGCACCGCGAAGTACTCGAACTTGTCCGAGGCCTGGTAGCGGGTCGCGACCAGGTGGCCCGACCAGTGCTGCCACAGTCCGGTCTCGTTCAGCACGCTGGTGCGCTCGTGAAAGGGCGTGGTGCGGATCATGGGCATGCGCGGATTCGCGCGGGTGCCTCCGTTGGCGCTGGTGGTCCCGATGAGCATAGACGCGGCCGATGCGCCTCGCGGGTGCTTTCCCTCAGGCCCCCGCGAAGAGGAAGCGCCAGCTGCCGAACGCCAAGCTGATCCCGATGGCCGCGGCTCCCAGAGCGATCCCGGCGCCGAGCAGCAGCCAGTCGCCGCGTTGCATGCGGACCACGCGCGCCACGCTCCGGCAGCGGCGGGAACCGAAGCCGCGGGCCTCCATGGCGGTCGCCAGCCGCGTGGCACGTCGGATCGCCGAGACGAGCAGGCCCAGCAGCTGCCCGGCGCCGATCCGTATCGCGGCCAGCGGGGAGCGGCCGGCGGAAACGCCCCGAGCGCGGCGCGCCAGGCGCAGCACCTGCCACTCGGCGGCGATGGAGGGAACCAGCCGCACGGCCGCCAGGGCGGCGACCGCGGCGCGGGGCGGGAGGTGGAGCTGCTGCTGGAGCGCGTCGGCCAGTGCCGTCGGCTCGCTGCTGACGAAGGCGAGCATGCCGGCCAGCGCCACGCCCAGGACGCGGAGGCCCACTGCCAGGCCCCCCTGCAGCGCTCCGGAGGTGAGCCGCAGCGGGCCGAGCTCGAGGAGCAGCACGCCGGACCGGTCAGCGCTGAAGGCCGCGTTGAAGACGACCAGCGCCACGGCCGCCAGCAGCAACGGCCAGGACCGGGCGAGCAGGTCGCGCGGCCCCAGGCCGGTGGCGGGCACCACGGCAACCAGCGCGACCAGGACCAGCGTTGGCGTCAGCAGGTCGATCGAGACGAAGAGCGCGGCCATCACCGCGGCAGCCGCCCCGAGCTTGGCGACCGGGTTGGCGGAGGCAAGCGGCGCACGCGGGTCGGGACGGAGGGGCGTCAGCAGCCGCATCGTCATCTCACGACCTCGGGGCTACCCATGGGCAGGGTGCGGTCGGCCAGCGCCGAGACGAACTCACGGTCGTGCGAGATGAAGACGACGCCACGGCCGGCATCCCGCACTCCGGCCAGCAGCTGCAGGAGCTCAATGGCGGTTCGGCGGTCCTGGCCGAAGGTCGGCTCGTCGAGCAGCAGCAGGTCGGGCGAGGTCGCGAGCGCGGTGGCCACCGACAGCCGGCGCTTCTCACCGCCCGACAGTGTGAACGGGTTCGCCGCGGCCAGCGCGGCAAGGCGCAACCGCTCCAGGAGCTCCTCCGTCCGCCGGGACGCCTCGCTGTTCGAAAAGCCGGCCCGCAGCGGGCCGAGCATCAGCTCGTCGTGAACCGTCGAAGTGAGGAACTGGTGCTCGGGATCCTGGAAGACCGTACCGATATGCCGCACCAGTTCGGCGGCGGACCAGCGGCAGGGCTGCTCGCGTCCGCGCCCAATCGCCAGTGCCTCGGTGGCGTAGACCTCTCCGGTGGTGGGGCGCAGCAGGCCGGCGAGCAGCAGCGCCAGGGTGGACTTGCCGCTCCCATTCGGACCGGTCACCGCCAGCGCCTCCGAGGAGCGAACCTGCAGGTCCACGCGAGGCATGGCGGGGGCGCTCGCTCCGGGATGGGTCGCTCCGGGGTAGGTGTAGGTGGCCTGCTCCGCCACGAGGAGCGTCTCGCTGGGTGGTCGACTTCGCGAGGGGACCCGCGGCAGGGTGCTGTCGGGCGTCCATACGCCCGCCTCGGCCAGCGCAGCCGCGTGGCCGGCGAACACTTCGCGAGGTGGACCGTCGGCCATCACGCCGCCGCCCGCTTCAAGCACCACCACCCGGTCGATCAGCGGCAACGCGTCGGCGACTCGGTGCTCGACCAGGATCATGGTCATCTCGCGGCGCTCGGCGAGGAGCCGTATCACCGCGCGCACCGTCTCGGCGCCTTCAGGGTCCAGGTTGGCCGTCGGCTCGTCGAGGAGGAGCAGCCCCGGCCGCGTGGCAATCGTGCCGGCGATCACCAGGCGCTGCTGCTCCCCCCCGGAGAGTGCATCGGTTGGACGATCGCGGTGGTAAGGGAAGCCGACCGCCCGCAGCGCGGCGTCGACGCGCGGCCAGATGGCGCTGGTCGGCAGGCACAGGTTCTCCAGCCCGAAGGCCACGTCGTCGCCGGCCCTCCCCATCACCACCTGTGATTCGGGATCCTGGAAGACGATTCCCACCCGGTCGCGCATCTGCCGCGGGTCGACGCCGCCGACTAGCAGCCGCCCTTCATGCGAAGCGGCTGCGGCCGGGTCGAGCAGGCCCGCCACGGCGAGGAGGAAGGTCGACTTGCCGGCGCCCGAGGGACCCAGCAGCAGGATCCTCTCGCCCGGCTCGACGCGCAGGTCCACGCCTCGCAGCGCCCAGGCACGCCGCCCCGAGTGGCGCCACCCCCAGCCGTGCGCCTCGAGGCCGACCGGCGCCGGCGCCGGTGGGTCGCTCAGCCGGTCATACCTCCGGCCGGTTGCGACCGGCTGCGAACTGGTCCAGCACGCCGGTGGGCGCAAGCGCACGAACCAGGAGCCAGGAGCCGAGGCCGGCGATGAGGACGCCGCTGACGAGCATGAAGGCCCCGTACGCCAACTGGACGCCGAACTCGGTGGCCGGGTAGTAGACCGGCATATCGTGGATCCACTCGCCGACCGCCGCGCCGGCGCCGGCGACGAGGGCGACTGGCAGGCTGAACGAGCGGTACAGCAGCACGGCGAAGACGAGCTCCGCACCCGCGCCCTGCACGGCGCCGGAGAGCACCACGTCCAGGCCCCAGACCGACCCCAGCAATGCCGAGACAATGGCTGCCAGCAGCTCGGCGAAGAGGGCAGCCCCGGGCCGGCGCACGATGAGCATGGCCAGCACCGCGGGCATCAGCCACAAGCCGGAGACCAGGTACGCAAGAGGATTGATCTGGCCGCTGAAGAGCGGCAGGGTGATGGTGTTCCACGCCCAGAAGACGACCCCGAAGACGACCCCGAGCACCGCCGTGACCACGATATCCACCACCCGCCAGCCCGCCGCCGCCGGCACCGTCTGGCTCGCTGCCATCAGTTCACTCCTTCCGTTCTCTCGATGACGAGGAGCACCCCGTCTTCCAATGAGACCGATGCCGGGGCCTGCACCACGAGGTTCGACAGTCCGCGGGAACGCCCGAAGCGCAAAACTTCGTCATGCAGCGGGTAGCGGAGGCCCCCGGTGCGCACACCGATCGCATCACCGCCCACCGGCAGCAGGCTGACCGTCGCTCCAACCGGCGCCTCCAGCTCCAGCGACGCCTGACCGTGGAGCGGCCGCACGAGGGTGCCACCGCAGACGACGCGGACCTCGTGCAGCGCGCCGACCCAGCGGGGATCTGCGATCAGGAACAGGTTGGCCAGCTCGTGGTCGAGCCGCTCCCCGGCGAGGGCGCCGAGCAGGGTGACCTCGTCGGCGCCGAGCTCCACGGCGCGCTCGAGGGCCAGCTCGGCGTCCGTCTCGTCCTTCTCGGCGCGATGACGCTCCACCGGCACGCCCGCGGCCTCCAGCTCCCCCAGCAGGCGGCTGTCGAGCGAATCGAAATCGCCGACCAGGCGATCGGGGCGTCGTCCGATGGTGGCCAGCCAGGCGGCGCCAGAGTCGGCGGCCAGCACCAGATCGGCGCTGTCGAGCGCCGCCACGTCGCGCGGATCCGTCGCCCCGCCCGCCACCACGACCGCCTTCAAGGGTTCTCCTCCCCGAGTACATCGGTCCCCAAGAGACGACGAACGGCGCACCTGGAGCAGGCACGCCGTTGCACGGTTCAAACCGACTCCCTTCGCTGGTATGACCCAGATCAGGTTCGAGGGTCTGCGGTTGGCCGCACTCTCAGCGCTGTCGCGCTCCCCTGTCGCTCTTGAGTTGTCCATTCGAGCCTACCACGCGTGGCATCATGCGGCCATGTCCGCCGACGAGCGCCCGATCCATCGCAACGTGGCTCGGGTGACGCAGGCCGCCGCCGACGCCGGCCTGCAGATCAGCGTGGTCCGCTTTCCGGAAGAGACGCGCACGGCCGAAGACGCAGCCAGGGCCGTCGGCTGCGAGGTCGGCCAGATCGTGAAGTCGCTCGTCTTCGTCGCCGACGGCCGACCGCTGGTGGCGCTCGTGTCGGGCGCCCACCGGCTCGATCCCCGACGCCTCGCCGCGGCCATGGGGGCCGCCGACGTCCGGCGCGCGAGCGGCGACGAGGTGCGCTCCGCGACCGGCTACGCCATTGGCGGCGTGCCACCCATCGGTCACGCGCAGCCGCTGCCGATCCTCATCGACCGCAACCTGCTGACGCACGCCAGCGTGTGGGCGGCTGCCGGCCTGCCCGATGCGGTCTTCGAGGTGGATCCGATGGCTCTGCTGCGCGCGACCGCGGCGCGCGCCGAGGACCTGGTCGCCGACGGCTAGCCATGCGGGGCTGCCAGCGCTACGTGTACCGGATCGTGGCCGGTCAGGTCGAGCTGGTAGTCCGACCCGTCCGGCGCGGAGAAGCGGATGATCGCGACGTCACCACCCGGTGCGGCGAGCTCAATGGTGAACCCGGCGGCCGGCAGGGCGCGAAGGTAGAACTCGTACACCTCGGGCGGATCGGCGTTCACGGTCCACGCGCCGATCGCTTCGGTCGGGGGTGGCTGCACCACATCGGCGGCCGGATGGACGGGCATCTCGCCGGGCAGGCCGGGCCGGGTCTCCCCGGGCGTCGGGGAGGCGTCGACGCCGGAGGGTTGCGACGGCGCGAGCGAACGCGGAGCCGTCGTCGGGACCTGCGAGGTGCTCACGCTGCCGGCGCAGCCGGCCAGCAGCGTGGCGATGACGGCCAGGGAGGTCAGCCGCGTGACGTGCATCATCGGTAGAGGCTCGTCACGACGATCGGGACGTAGTACGAACCGAGACGGGCGTGGTCGAACCACCACGTTCCGTGCGTGAGCAGATCGAAGGTCTCCACGTAGCTTCCCTCCAGCGGATTCGCGCGCAGGCCGAACGTGAAGCGGCCGACGTAGCCAGGCGGTACGGCCGACTGGTCGACGTTGGTCGCCAGCCAGCTGTACGTCCAGTCGGACGCGACGAAGGCACTCGAGTGCGCGGCCGGCTTCCAAGTCGCGAGCGCGGTTCGCCCGGGACTGCCGACGGGCCGCCACGTTCGGCCCCCGTCGTTACGGAATTCCACCCAGTGGGTGATCGTCCTGCCGCGCTGGATCACTTCGGTGCCGGCATTGCTCTCGCGGACGTAGCTGGCCAGGAAGGGGACCCGCCCCGGCCACGTCGTCCACAGGTGGCGGTACATCGCATCGCTCACGACCAGGTCCTTCCCCTGCTCGACGAGCACCTCGAAGTGCAGATGGGCTCCATAGCAGATCCCGCTGCAGCCTGATCGGCCGACGGTCCGCCCGGCGATGATCGACTGGCCGACCGAGACGCCGATGCCCCCGTCGCCGGAGCTGGCGAGGTGGTAGTAGAGAGTCTGGCGCCCGTCGCTGTGGCGCACCCGCACGAAGTTGCCGAACTGGCCGAACTGCTGCGTGCCGTAGCCCCCTTCGACATCCACCACCACCCCGTCCTTCGCGGCCGCGACCGACGAACGCAGGGCCATCGGGAAGTCCAGGCCGGTGTGGTTGTCGTAGACGCGGCCGTAGTGGGCGTTCGAGTCCCACCACGTCTTTCCGGTGTAGTCGAGCTGGACGCCGACCCTCGGATCGCGATCGACGCCGTAGCTGAGCTTCACGCCGGGGTCGTAGAAGGGAAGGGTGTAGTCGTCGATGGCGGCGACCGGGGTGGCGGCGACCAGCAGCATGCCAATGGCGGCCGGCAGGCAGAGGAGCCATCGGTTCATGACCGGCACCGTCCGCACGGCGCCAGGATGGCGCCGCCATCGAGCTCGGCCAGGAGTGAACCATCGAGGTCGAAGACGCTCGTGCGGCCCGTATCGTCGACAAGCAGGAGGCTGCCGTCGGCGGCCAGGCGCGGGTTCTCGCCTCTCGCGACGCGAACCGGTGCGCCGTCGCCAACCCTGGCGAAGACCTCGCCCGAGCGCTCCCACGCGAGCACGCCCAGGTCGTCCGAGACGGCGACGTGCACGGCGCCGGGCCCGAGGTCCGCGACCGCGCCCATCCTGCCCTGCTCCAGGCGCATCAGCCGAGTGCCCTCGGGGCGGTGTGCCACCACCGCCAGCGAACCGTCGGCCAGGGTCATCACGTCGTAGACGAGCTCCTCGTCGATCAGCTGGTCCAGTCGACCGTCCGGCTCCACTCGCACGAGGCGGGACGCGTACGGAGCCTCGACCGACGGTACAGCCAGGGCGAGGATGGCACCCGACTCCTCGACCACCAGCGACCCGGCAAACGGCCCGGCCGAGACCAGCTCCGCGTCCCCGTCTTGGGCGTCGACCTGCCACAGCTGGCCGAGCCCGTCGCTCACGGCGAGCCAGGTGCCGTCCGGCGCGAAGGATGCGGCGAGGAGACCGTCGAATGGGACGCGCAGCTGACCTCCGTCGAGGGCGGCCACGACGAGCGTGGTCGGATCCTGCCCGACGCGTTCAGCGACTGCCAGGAGGGTCCCGTCGGGTGCTGCCGCCAGCACCCGGGCGCGACGCTCGAAGCTGGCAACGGCGCTGCCCCGAACCTCGAGCAGCGCGACGGGCAGCTCGGGATGCGGACGCACCTCCAGCAGGACGCCAGCGCTACGGGCCTGCGCGGCATCAAGGTGAAGCGGGGCGCGGCTGGCATCGGCGATGGAGCCTGCCCGGAGCGCGAACGTCGCGGTCAGGGGAAGCAGCAGAGCGAGCGCCATGAGGGGACCTCGTGGCACGCTGCCGGGGCGGCGTGCGCGGGTAGCGATGGATACGGACATCCGGAACCTCCGTTGGGGACGCGGGCAGATCGGCAGGAATCGGATGTGGAGCTGGCGGCGGACCTCCTCGCTGGCGGTGCTGAGCGTTTGATCGAAGCCTAGGCGGCCGCGCTTACCGCCGGCTTATCGGGCCATAATCGGCGGCCATGGCCGACTTCACGCCGATTGCGCTCGCCGGAATGGCCGTGAGTTCCGCGCTGCTCGCCAGCGGCTACCTGTGCGCTCGCAGCTCGGGCGCGGCGGTCGCCGTCGGGCGTCGGCTGGCAGGAGCTCGCGAGCACCGCGTCGGCGACGTGGTCGATCTCGAGCCTCCTCCCGACCGGCCGGTCCGGGTCGCCGGGCGCATCCGCTGCGGGGATCCCATCGTCACGGCTCGTGACGACCGGCTCGTGGCACTGCATCGCGACGTCGACGTCCAGCTCGGCGATGGCAGTTGGCGCACGATCGAGCGCCTGCGCGCGAGCCGCCGCTTCGAGCTGTGGGACCACGACGGCTCCCTCGTCGTAGACGCTGGCGAGGTCGCCGAACCGCTGGTCGTCCTCCCGCACGTCTGGCGTGGCAGCCTGGAGGAGCTCACCGACGAGGGACACCTGGCAGCGCTGGCGAGGCTGCGCGCCGAAGGCCATGCTCCGATTGCCGCTCGCTCCGTCACCCGCATGGTGAGCGTCGTGGAACGGCTCCTGGTCCTCGCACGGGTGCAGCGCTCGCCCGACGGTCAGGTGGCGCTCGTCCCGCCCCCCGGCGGCTACCTCGTCTCCACGCTCGACCTTCCCGACGCCATGCGCGTCCTCGGCGGAGCTCGGCGGGGTCGGCTCCTTGTCGGGGCGATGCTGATGGCGTCCGGCGTGCTGCTGGCCCTCGCCTCGCTGGTCGCCTGGCTCCTGCTGCACTGAGCGGCCGACGCCCGATCTGGCCGCCTGCCGGCGCCGCGTACCACGCCGATGCGGTACCAACGGGGGATCGAGGTACGCCGCTTCCCAGCACTAGCATCCGGTGGACGGTTCCTACCAGAACCTCCATCGCCCGCAGAAGGGCGCGCCCACCAGGAGCAGATCCTTGCCACAGCCGTCACGCGATCGGGGGAACGAGTCCGAGCCACTGCTCAGCGTCGCGCAGGCCGCGGCGCTGCTGGGCGTGCACCCGAACACGATCCGCAGCTGGACCGATGCCGGCCGTCTGGCTGCCTATCGCATCAACTCGCGGGGCGATCGCCGCTACCGGCGCAACGACGTGGAGGCGCTCCTGGCCGAAGGTGCGGGAACGGCCTCCGCGCCGCCGGCACGGGATCCGCTCGCCGGCATGCTCGAAGCAGAGATGGCGGTCCTGGTTCGCCTCGCACAGAGAGGCGGGGCCAGTCCGACCGTTCGCGCGGTGTGCCGCGCGGCGCTCGAAGCGCTTCGCGCCGGCCTGGGGGTTGCACGCGCCGCCATCTACCTCGGCGACGGCCGCACCGGCGTTCCCATGTCGCTCGAAACGCACGCGGGTTTCGGCGTCGTGCCGGCCGCCGAGTTCGCTGCGAGTCCACACGACTTCGAGCCGGGACCGAGAGGCGGAGCGCCGATCGGGCGTCGGCTGATGCGCCTGCACGCGAGCGGCGAGACCGTCGGCGTCCTGCTCCTCGAAGACGCTGATCCGGCGCTGGCGGGAATTCGCAACGCCTTCCTCGAGCTCGTCGGCGGTGCCATCGGCGCTGACATCTACCACGCTCGGGTCCTGGCCCGTGCTCGTCGCGAGCTGACGCGGGCCCGAGCGCTGCGCCACGTCACCCAGGAGCTCACCGGCCAGCTCGACCTCAACACGGTACTGGAGGACATCGTCGACCGGACCCGCTCCCTCTTCGACGCCGAACGCGCGGGGCTCTGGCTGCTGGACGACGATTCCGAGCATCCCTTCCGCCCCGCGGCGCTGCGCGGGCTGAACGATGCATTCCAGAATCGGGTCAACCAGCTCACCCTTGCCAGCGACGCGGTGGGCGTCCGTGCAGTCCGCGAGCGACGCTCGCTCGTCGCCCGCGACGCGGACCGGCGCAGCGGCATCGGCGTGCTGCAGGAAGCCTACCGGCAGGAAGGCATCCGGACCGCCTGCCTCGTGCCCCTGGTCAGCAACGATCGGACGGTTGGCCTGCTCGGGCTGTACCACACCCAGGACCGCGAGTGGCCCGAAGATGAGCTGGCCCTCGTGCAGTCGTTCGCGAACCAGGCGGCCGTCGCCATCGCCAACGCGCGCCTCTATCGGTCCGTGGCCGAACAGGCGGCGCGCATGCGCTCCATCCAGGATCTCTCGGCCCGGCTCAATCGCCTGACCGACGTCCAGGCCATCGCCGACGCCATCGTCGCCGAGGCGAGCACCCTGGCCGGGTACCACGACATCCGTGTCTACGTCGTCGACCGAGAGCGCCACGTCTGCGAGCCGGTCGCCTACACCGACCGCCTCCTGGGCGGCGGCGACTTCCGCGAGGCGCTGCGGGTGGACATGGGGGACGGTTCGTTCACCGGATGGGTCGCCGAGAACGGCGAGGCGATCCTCGCCAACGACGCGCTCAACGACCCCCGCGGCCACACCATCGAAGGCACCGATGACATCGAGGAGTCGATGCTCGTCGTCCCGATGCTCTTCGAGGGCCGATCGGTGGGCGTGATCGCGCTCTCCAAGCTTGGCCTGGACCAGTTCAGCCAGGATGACCTGCAGACGATGACCATCTTCGCCGGCTATGCGGCGCAGGCCCTGGCCAACGCATCGGCCTACGAACGGCTCGAGCTGCAGTCGGCGGAGCTCGCCCGGCAGCTGCAGTCGCAGCGCCGGCTGCTGGAGATCAACGAGCGCCTGCTGTCGACGCTCGACCGTGGCGCGGTCCTGGACAGCATCGCCGACGGGCTGGCGTCGGTGGTGCGCTACGACAACCTCTCGATCTACCGGACCGACGAGGTGAACGAGCTGCTGGTCCCGGTCCTCACCCGCGACCGCCACGCCGATGCCGTGGCGCGCTACGCGGTCCCGTACGGCCGCGGCCTGATGGGCTGGGCGGTGGAGCACGCCGAGCCGATCCTCGCCAACGACGCACTGAGCGATGTGCGTGCCATGCAGATCCCGGGCACGCCCGAGGACCCGGAGTCGCTGGCGGTCGTCCCGCTCGTGGCCGATGGAGTCGTCATCGGCTGCATGAACATCTCGCGCGTCGGCTCGTCGGAGGCGCACTTCAGCCAGGCGGACTTCGAGCTGGTCAAGCTGTTCGCGGGGCAGGCGTCCATCGCGCTCCGCAACGCCGAGGAGCACCAGGCCGTCTCCCTGCGCGCGGATAGCGATGCGCTGACCGGCCTGGGCAACCACGGGGCCTTCCAGAGAAACCTGTCCGTCGCGCTGGAGCAGGGGCTCTCGAAGGGCAACCGGCGGAGCACCGATGACGGGGCCGGGCCGTCCGTGGTCTCGCTGCTCATGATGGACCTCGACAACTTCAAGGCCTACAACGACGGGCTGGGCCACCCGGCCGGCGATGCGTTGCTGCACGCCGCCGGGACCGCCATCTACGGCGCCGCCCGATCCGAGGACCGCGTCTACCGCTACGGCGGAGACGAGTTCGCCCTGGTCCTGGCCGACGTCAGCGCGCCCGACGCGGCGAGCGTCGCCGAGCGGATCCGCGCCGCCGTGGCCCGGCTCACCGCCGGTGAGCCGTTCCCGGTCACCATCTCCATCGGCGTCGCGACCTACCCCGACGATGCCGCCGACAAGAACGAGCTGATCGCGGGGGCTGACACGGCCCTCTACTACGGCAAGCAGTCGGGCGGAAACCAGGTCGTCTGCGCGCGCGACGTGCCGGGCGAGATGCGGGACCTGCGGACGACCCTCGACCGCCTGGCGCGGGCAGCACTGCATCGCCCGGAGGACGAGACGAGCGTGGAAACCCTGGTGGGGGAGGCCGCTCGCCTTTCGGGCAGCGTCCAGCTGGGCGACGGCGACACCATCAGGGACGCCCTGCTGGCGGTCGCTCGCTCGCTCGATTCGGCCGAGGCGGGAACCATCGGCCACGGCGACCGCGTGGGCCTGCTGGCCAGCCGCCTGGCCCAGGAACTCGGCTGCGACGATGAGACGGTCACCACCGTCGAACTGGCGGCGCGCCTGCACGGCCTGGAGGTGGCCGGGATCCAGGAGCTGGGGGCCATCCCGTCACTGCATGAGGTGGGCGAGATCCTGCGCTGGCACGGGCACGGGGCGCCGGGTGAGACCTCCGCCGCCGCGCAGATCGTGTCGATCGCGAATGCGTACGACACCGCCGTCCTGGGCGGCCGTCGCGGACGGCGCGCGGCCCTCGACGCACTGCAGCGCGAGGCACACTGGTCCAAGGAGATGCTCGCCGCCCTTGCCCGAACGGTGTCGGTGCAGCCGACCAAGGCACAGCGGCGGCGGCGCGACGACACCGCTGCTCGTGCGCGCCGGGCATCGGGCTCGAAGCGGGACGCCGCCTGAGCGACTGCCCCAGGCGAGCGGGTGCAACGGCAGACGGCCGGCGCGATGCTATGATCGCGGCTCCCATGAATCAGTCCCGCCGTGGTGGCGCGCGCCCAGCTGCTGCCCGAACCAGAGCCAGATACGCCACCGTCATCGCGTTGGCGCTCCTGCTCGCCGCGAGCCTCGGAGCCTGCGGGGTGAGCAGCGACAGCCCGACGCCGGCGGTCAGCGATGCGCCGGCGAGTCCCACGGCCGTCTCGACGCCCACCCTGGCGCCGACGCCCAGCCCGACGCCGCTGCCGACGCCGCAGTTCACCAATCCGGCCGATCCGGAGCTCGCCGCGCTGATGCCGTCCGAGGTCGGCGGTGTGCCGGTGCAGGTGCCGCCGGTCGATGAGTTCGCCTACACCCCCGGCGACTTCGCCGAAGCGTACGGAGAGCTGGGACTACGCTTCACTGCCCTGCAGGTTGCCTACACGCCGCGGCCGCGCAGCCTCTCCCTCTTCGCGGCGCGGGTCTCCCCACCGGCCGTGACGACCGCGGAGCTCGAGCCGCACCTCGCCACGGCCGGGCGATACGTGGGCATCGACGGGCTCGTACGTGAGCCGTGGGAGCTCAAGACGATGGATGGACGTCTGGTCTGGGTGCGCCCCGAGGACGACGCCACGGCGCTCAACACGAAGATCTACACCTGGGCATCCGGCGAGTACGTCTTCCTGATGATCGGCGTCGACGACGAGCTCAACCAGGCGATGTTCGCGGCGCTGCCCGGCGAGGCCGCTCCGTCGCCCACACCGGCTCCCTCCCGACCGGCCGCCAGCCCCGCCACCAGCTCCGGGGCGCCAACCGGGAGCGCGGCGCCCTCCTGATCCGCCGCACGCTCGCTTGGTCGCGATCCTGCAGACCACGCCCTGCATGCCTCTCAAACAGATCGCGGTGCAGCTGCGCAACAGCCTGTGGTTCGTCCCCGCCATCTGGGTGATCGGCTCGGGGGTGCTGGCCTTCGTCATGATCCTGGTCGACAGCGCCACGCCCAGCTTCGCACGCAGCTTCCCGCTGATCTTCGGCGGAGGAGCCGACGGGGCGAGGGGACTCCTCTCCTCGATCGCCAGCTCGGCGATCACCGTCGCGGGCGTGACCTTCTCCATCACCATCGTGGCCCTGCAGCTCGCCTCGTCCCAGTTCTCGCCGCGCGTCCTGCGCAACTTCATGCGCGACCGGGTGAGCCAGGTGGTGCTCGGCTCCTTCATCGGCACCTTCCTCTACTCGCTGCTGGTGCTCCGATCGATTCGCTCGCAGCAGTCCGACGCCGAGCAGTTCGTGCCGTCACTGTCGGTCACCGTTGCGATCCTGTTCGCCGTGGTGGCGGTCGCGATGCTCGTCTACTTCATTCACCACATCTCGAACCAGATCCAGGTCTCGAACATCGTGGCACGCATCGCGGACGAGACCACCAGGGGCGTCGCTGCCGAGTGGCGCGAGCGCGACGGCGACGATGGCGCCGAGCCGGAAGCACCGTCCGAGCCGGCGGCGCGCATCCCGGCAGCCTCGTCCGGCTACCTCGAGCTGGTCGACCGCAGCGAGCTCGTCCGCACCGCGACCAGGCTCGACGTCGTGGTGCTCCTGGAGCATCGGACGGGCGAATGGGTGCAGGAGGAGGCGCCACTCTTCGCGGTCTGGCCCCACGGCGTCGATACCAGCGAGCTGGGCCGCGACCTGGCCAGCCACGTCACCATCGGCGCGCAGCGGTCCCTGGAGCAGGACGCCGCCTACGGGATCCGCCAGCTGGTCGACGTGGCGATCAAGGCGCTCTCGCCGGGTATCAACGATCCCACCTCAGCCAACGACTGCATTCATCGGCTCACCCAGATCCTGGTGGCCACCGGCAGGCGGCGCGAGCCGCGGCGAGCGCACTTCGACGACGCCCACAAGCTGCGCCTGGTCGTGAACGTCCGCGACTTCGCCGAGCTGGTTGGCCTGGCCTTCGACGAGATCCGGCACTACGGATCCACGACGCCGGCCATCGCCACCAGCCTGGGAGAGGCCGCTCGCACCATCATGTCGGCGGTGCCGCAGGACCGGCATGCGCCCCTGCGCCGCCAGGTTCGCCTGCTCCTGGAGGAGGCGGATGGAATCCACCCGGTGGCTGACCGCCAGGAGGTGGTCGCGGCCCTCTCGGCGGTTCTGGCCGGCTGACGCCGGTCTAGCATCGTCGCATGCTCAGCAGGATCTCGTACGTCGTCGCCGCCGGGGGCTCGCTGGTCACCATCGCGATGCGCCTGCTGGGCGCGAACGAGTCGCTCACCTTCGGCATGGCGGCCATCTCGATCCTGGGCCTGGCCTACACCCTGAGCCACGCGACCGAGCAGCTCGGCGCCGTGGCCGGCCCACGCATCGGGGGGATCCTGAACGCGACGGTCGGCAACATCGGCGAGATCATCATCGCCGCCTTCCTGATCCTGGACGGCAAGATCGCGGTGGTGCACGCCTCGATCACCGGGTCGATCATCGGCAACCTGCTGCTGGTGGTGGGCGCGTCGCTCTTCATCGGCGGGATCCGGAACGGGGTCCAGCGGTTCGACCCGCAGGTGACCGGCATGAACGCCGCCTCGCTGATCCTGGCCACCATCGGCCTCATCGTGCCGGCCACCTTCGCCTTCCTGGTCGGTGCGGGGGAGAGCACCGGTCCCGGCGAGGAGGCGTTCATGAGCATCGAATCGGTGACGGTCGGCGTGGCCGCGCTGCTGCTGCTCACCTACGTGGCACAGACCTGGTTCTTCCTCCGCTCGCCCGAGTCGCCGGGTAGCGGCCAGGCGCGGGAGGAGCCGCCTGCCTGGAGCTGGCAGCTCTCGATCGGCGTCCTCCTCGTGGCGGCAGCGGCTCTGACGGCGACCAGCGAGATCCTGGTGCGGACGCTGGAGCCCACCGTCCAGGCGCTCGGCATCTCGGAGTTCTTCATCGGCATCATCATCATCCCGCTGATCGGCAACCTGGCGGAGCACATGGTGGGCATCACCCTGGCCTGGAAGAACAAGATGGACTTCAGCCTCGTCACCTCGATCGGCTCCGCCACGCAGATCGCGCTCTTCGCCGCGCCGATTCTCGTCTTCTTCGGCCTGATCGTCGGGAACCCGCTGACGCTCGTCTTCAGTCCGCTGGAGGTGGTCGCCGTGGGCGTCGCGGTCTTCATCGTGGCCTACCTGGCGCTCGACGGGCGATCGAACTGGATCGAGGGCATGCAGCTGATGAGCGTCTACCTGATCCTGGCGATCGCCTTCTTCTTCCTGGAGCCCTGACGCCGGCGCGGGCCGGCGCGGGCATCGGTCTATCATCGGCTGCCGTGGAAGACGAATGGACCGATGATCCCCGCGACGACCGATCGACGCGCAAGCGCGACCGGCTGGCGCGCCTCCTGAGCGTCGCCTCCATCCTCTACTCGCGCGGATCCGGTGAGGCCGGCGTGCCGGTGACCGAGATCGCCGAGCTGACCGGCATGACCACGCGGACCATCTACCGCGATATCCGGGCGCTCGAGGAGGAGCTGGGCGTGCCCGTCTTCTCCGCGGGCCGCGGGCGATACGGGGTCGAGAAGAAGTACTTCCTGCCCCCGCTGCGCCTCTCGCTGCCGGAGGCGGTCGTGCTCTTCCTCTCGTCGCGCCTGATCGCCCGATGGTCCGACGAGTACGACCAGGCGGTCATCAGCGCCTTCACCAAGCTGGCCGATCTCCTGCCGCAGCCGATCGCGCGGCACGTGGCGGCGACGATGCTTTCGGTGGGCCGCGCCGACCCCAACGAGCCGTTCACGCGCAACTTCGCCCACGTGGCCCAGGCCTGGGCCGATGGGCGCGTCGTGGAGTTCGACTACGAGGGATCCGGCGGCGACCGGCGGCGCGCCCGGGTGCGTCCGTACTTCCTCGAGCCCGATGCCGCCGGCCGCTCCGTCTACCTCATCGGGTGGGATGAGCTGGTGGAGGCGATGCGCACGTACAAGGTCGAGCGCATCCGCTCCTCGACCCTCACCGCCGACCGCTACGAGATCCCCGCCGACTTCGACCCGGACCGATGGCTCGCCCACTCGTGGGGCATCTGGTCCTCCGACGGGACGGCGGTGGTCGAGGTGCGCCTTCGCTTCGCCCCCTCGGTCGCAGCCCGGGTCCGCGAGTCGATCTGGCACCGGTCGCAGCGGCTCGAGGAGCTCGCCGACGGAGCCGTGCTGCTGACGCTGCACGTGGCCGGCATCGTGGAGATCCGGCCCTGGATCCTCTCCTGGGGCGACTCGGTGGAGGTGCTGGCGCCGGACGAGCTGCGCGAGGCGGTCGCCGCCGCGGTTCGTGGCGCGGCCGCACGCTACGGGGGATGAGCGCCGGGATCGAGGCGGAGCTGAAGCTGCGGGCGCCGGACGAGGCAACCCTCACCGCGCTCGCCCGCCTGCGGCGGCTGGGCGGCACGGCGCTCGGCCCGCCTACGACAGTGGAGGAGGCGGACGTCTACCTCGACACGCACGACGGGCGCCTGGCCGCCGCGCGATGGGCGTGCCGCCTGCGCACCCGAGGTGCGCGGCGCTGGATCTCGCTGAAGGGCCCTGCCGAGCACCTTCCCGACGAGGCGCTGCACCGCCGTCCCGAGCTCGAGGGGCCGGTCGGCGACCCGCACCGGCCGGTGAGCTGGCCGGGGTCTCCGGCACGCAGCCTGCTCCTCGAGCTGGCGGGGGGCGCCAGGCTGGAGGAGCGCTTGACACTGCGCCAGGAGCGAACCGAGCGCCTCGTCTCCGACGCGCGCGGCACCCTCGGGACCCTCAGCCTCGACCGGGTGGAGGTCATCGCCGGCGGGTCGCCGCGAGGGCGTCTGCTGGTCGTCGAGCTGGAGCTGGACGCCGACATCGATCCAGGACGGCAGGCCGCGCTCGGCCCGCAGCTGCAGATCGCGCTGCTGGCCCAGGGCCTGCGGGAGGAGCCGTCGAGCAAGCTGGAGCTGGCGCTGGACCTCCTGGGATGAGGGCTCGGCGGGCGTGGGAGCTGACGGCGCTTGCCGCTGGCCTGGCCGTCTGGGCCTTCCTCGGCTGGGACACCGCGCTGTGGGACGCCCGGGCTCAGCTGGCGCTGCACCTCCTCGGCCTGGCCGCGATCGCGGCCCTCGTACTGCTGGCCGCGCGTGGCGTCGAGCTCCCGCACACGCGCCTGGAGCTCCCGATCCTGGCGCTCCTGCTGGCCTTCGGCATCGCGTCGCTATCCGCGTGGAACGCCGGGCTCTCGGCCCGGGCGATGGTCGCCATCATCGGCACCGTGGCCATGCTGCCGCTCGCCCTGCTGGCGCTCCGGCATCGGCCCGGATGGACGGCCCTGGTGGTGACGCTGCCGATCATCGCGCTCAGTGCCGGCGCCCTGTCGGTCCTCGTCTGGCGACGAGTCGAATGGATCCTCGCCGGCGGGCCTGGGCTTCCACCAGTGCGCCTCGCGCACGAGGGCACCCCGTTCGGCTCGGTCGCGGTCCCGCCCTTCGTCATCCTCGCCGCACTGCCCCTGGCCCTCGTGATTCCGTGGCGGCGCACGCGTCGGGCGGTGCTCGGCCTGCTCGCCGCGCTGGGCATCCCGCTCACCATCCTTTCGGGTTCCCGATCGGCGTGGATCGCGATCGGGCTGGCGACGCTGGTGATCGGCGCACCGTGGGCCACCGGTCACCTGCGCACGCTTGGGCTGCCACGCAGCTTCAGCTGGCGCCGGATGGCAGCGGTCGGGGCCCTCGCCTCGGCGGCGGCACTGGCCGTGGTCTACGTCGCGCCGCGCTTCGACGACGTCAGCTCGCTGATCTACCGCGGCCAGCTCTGGCGCGACACGCTGGCCGCGTGGAGCGCCGACCCGGTCTTCGGTATCGGCCCGGGCAGCATGCCGTGGGCTCGCCAGGCTGCCGCCCCGGACCTCAGCGTGCCGCTCCGGCAGCCGCACTCCCACAACGTGGCGCTGGGCATCCTCGGGGACGCCGGGCTGCTGGGGCTCGCCGCCGCCCTGGTGCTGGTAGTCACCTTCGTGCTGGTCGCCGGGCCGTGGCGCCAACGGACGCTGGCCGGCCGCGCCTCGTTCGCCGTGCTCGCCGGCCTCGGCGCCGGCATGATGTTCGAGGACCTCACCTTCCTCCCGAATTTCAACCTGGAGGTGATCCTCCTCGTCGCGCTGGCAGTCACCGCCGCCGACGGGGTGCGATGGCGCGCGGTTGCCATGCGCCCGCCCGCGTGGCTGCCGTTGGCCGCCGGATCGGCTGCCCTGCTGCTCGTCTTCCTGACCGGTGACGTCGCACGCCTCGCCTACCAGGCGGGGATCGGGGCCGGCGAGCGCGGGCAGTGGGGCGAGGCGACAGACTGGCTGCAGCGATCCAGCGCACTCGATCCGTGGCAGCCGAGCGGGCCGAAGTCGCTGGCGGTGGCGGCCGCCTGGGACGGCCAGCACGTCCTGGCGACTTCCGCGGCACAGCGGGCTGTCGAGCTCAATCCGGGCGACGGACTCTCCTGGGTCAACCTCGCCGTGCTGTGTCGTGAGCGCGGAGATCGCGACTGTGCCCGGCACGCGGCGGACCGCGCTGCGGCCGCGGCCGACGTGGCCGGCCCGCAGCTCGTCAACGCGGCTGTCACCTACGACTGGCTCGGCGACCAGGCCGCCGCCGACGGCGCCTATCGCCGCTCGCTGCTCACGAACTGGTGGACCGCCATCACCGTGCCATGGCGGCGGCCGGTGGAGGTCAGCCTGGCGGGCGGCACGGCCACGACGGAATCGGTATCCGAGCTCAACGTGCTGGTCGCGCGGGCGTTCGCCGGGGACCGCGTGGATCCCAGCTCCTACTCGTCCCCGGCAGCCCGCATGCTGGCTGCCGCCGTGGCCGGTGAGCGCGAGACGGCACTCGGGCTGGCGGATGAGCTCGAGCGCGCTGCCAGCGCCTCCGCTGCGATCTGGCAGCTGGTCGCAATGGTCCGCGAGCACTACGGACTGCCGGCGGCGCACGAGCTGGCCGTGGCGCGGGTGGCCTACGGAGGCCCGCTTCCGGCTGGTCCATCCACGGTCCCCGCCAGCATCACCGACATCGCGAGCTTCCGCGCCTACCCGGCCGACGGGCTCGTCCCAGGTGCGACCAGGCTGCTGCCCGAGCGACCGTGGCCGTGGGCGCTCGAACCGATGCTGGCGCCGGGCTAGTCCAGGGGCAGCCGCAGGATGAGCGCGAGCGTCGGCCGCGGGCGCGGATCCGGCGGAACGAGGGGGGCGCGCAGCCATGCGTCGCCGGCTGCGCCGGCGCGGTAGCGAGCGCCGAGCCGCCGCGCCGAGACTCCCTCGATGCCGAGCGAGGTGAGCGCCTCGGCCACCAGCGTGCCGTCGCCCACGTACCCGCGTCCGACGGTCACGCGGTCGCCCGGCTCGAGGATGCCCTCCAACCAACGACGCCTCGTCCGGAACGCGCGCCGAATGACCGGCTCTCCGGCCGCCCAGAGCAGGTCGCTGGCGACGTAGGCGGGACGCCCGGGATGCCCGCGGCCGTCGAGCCGCTCGCGAAGGAGGGCGCCGTCGGGGCGCCCGGCGTCGTCGAGCACGAGCAACGTCCCATCCAGGGCCACCCCGTCCTCCGCCAGCTGCGACGGCAGGTCGCAGACCTCGGGAAACGCGCGGGTGGCGTCGGCGAGGCCGTCGACCTGCAGGCGCAGCTCACCGCGCTCGGCGAAGGCGATGGCCCGGGTTCCCGGCCACCACGGTTCGAACAGGTAGCCGGGATCGTCGAACGGCTCGTCGATCGCGGTGGCCAGCATGGGACGCACGGTTGCGGGGAGGTGCCGGCCGGACTGCGCCTCATCCGGCGGAACGGGGAGATGGAGCTGCTCGGCGGCCACCCGCGACCAGTCAGGCCGTCTTGCGACGGCGAGCGGGAGCCTCCTCGACCTCGGCCGCCTTCTTCCGCCCACGAGACGCCTGGCGCGGCTTTGCCGACGAAGACCGCTTGGCCCGCTTGGCTGGCTTCGCGTCGTCTGCTGCATCGGCCGCCTTTCGCGCCCCGGCCCCGCTGCGACGCGTCTCCCTCGCGGCGGACACGCTGGCCTCGAGCGCGGCCATCAGGTCGCCGATGTGGGTCGGCTCCGTCTTCGCAGCCCGCTGGGGCTCCTCGCCCGCGACCTTGGCCTCGATGACACCCATCAGCGCCTCGCGGTACTCGTCGCGGTACTCGTCCGGGTTGAACTCGCCGGTCATGCTGGCGATCAGCTGCTCGGCCATCTTGCGTTCGGCCGGCTTGATCTCGATCTCGCCCTCCGGCAGGTTGAGCTCCTCGAGCGACCGGACCTCATCGGGCCAGTGGAGGGTATTGAGCAGGAGCGTGTTGGCGTACGGGTTGAGCGCGGCGAGCTGCTCGCGATCCTTGAGAACGATCTTGCAGATGGCCGTCTTGCCGGTCTCGGCCAGGACCGCCTTGAGCAGGTAGAACGCCTTGCGTCCGACCTCGTCGGGCTCCAGGTAGTAGGCCTGCTTGACGAAGCGCGCGCCCTTCTGCTCCGCCTCCTCCTCGTCGACGAATGCCTCGATCTCGATCGAGCGCACGGTCTTGAGCGGCACCGACTCGAGGTCCTCCTCGGAGACGACGACGTACTTGCCCTTGCTCCATTCGTAGCCGCGAACCGTCTCGGAGCGCGGGATCACCTCCTCGTCGACCGGGCAGTAGATCTTCATCTGGATGCGCGAGAGGTCCTTCTCGTGGAGCAGGTTGAAGCCGATGCTGCTGCTCTCGGTGGCCAGGTAGAGCTTGACCGGGATGGTCACCAGCCCGAACTGGATTGCCCCCCGCCACATGGATCGCGCCATCTCGCTGGCCTCCTGCCTTGCTCGAACGTCCGCCGCTCGCCCGCCGGCACTTCGAGGGTGAGCATCCTACACCCCGCTCGCAAACGGCCCGACTAGGACCATCACGCCATTGCCGCCCCCGCGCGATGTCGCGCAGACTCCTGCGCATGGACGAACAGACCGCAAGCCCCGTGCCCACCGGCGCGCCCGCCGCCTGGCCCGACGCGGACGAGCAGCGTGCCTATGTCCTGGAGGACGATCCGGATATCGCTGCCCTCGAGGCCGATGTCCTGCGCGACCTCGGCTTCTCGGTGGTCGTCTGCAACCGGATCGTCGAGCTGGGCGACCTGATGGCCCTCGCGCTTCCCCACCTGCTGGTGGTCGACGTCATGCTCCCCGACGGGGATGGTGGCGACATCACCGAGCTCCTGCGCGATGCCTGGCCCGGAATCCCGGTCGTCTTCGTCTCGGCCGCCAGCCGCGAGAGACTGGCCGAACTGGTCCCCTACGGGCCGGTGGTGGCCAAGCCGTTCGACATTGAGGACTTCGGAGACGCGGTGCTCGAAGCGGTCGACGCCCCACGCGAGCTGCGATCCGCCTCGTGACCGCCGCGGCTGGCGCTCAGCCCGGACCGGTGACGACCACCAGGGCGCTCACCGGCTCGTCGTCCTGCTCGCTCCTGGCCAACCGATAGCGATGCTCGATGCGCACTCCGTGCGACAGCATGGCGCTCACCGGGCAGTAGCGCGTCGCCGAGAGCTCCACCGACCGACGCACCGCTTCGGGGTCAACGTCCCCCGTGACCCGGTGCTCCACCACGATGGACGTGAAGACCTGCGGGTGCTCCTCCGTCCGCTCGCCGCTGACTGCGATCTCGTAGCGGGCGGGCACCTGCCGCTTCTTGCGCAGGATGCTCGCAACGTCCATCGAGGTGCAGCCGGCCAGGGCGGCCAGCACCGCCTCCGTCGGACTGGCGCCGGCCCGAGCTTCTCCGCCTGCGGAGGAATCGAGCTCGATGGGAAACCCGGAGCCGCTCTTCGCCGCCACGTGCATCCCCTGTTCGGGGTCGGCGAAGGTGGCCAGGACGGACAGGCTGGACATGCCATCAGCCTAGCAGCGGGGGCCGTCAGATGCGCCTGATTCGACCCAGGTCGGTCAACCACGAGCGGCGCTGGGCCCTCGCCCTCTCGCTCGGCATGCTGCTGGTCGGGATGCTCGCCGTCCTGCTCATGAGCATGCTGCCCGGCGACCGGCTGACAGCAGTTGGAGCCCTGGCGCTGAGCGCGGCACTCGGCATCGGCGTCGGGCTGGCGTGGCTCATCCGCGCACTCGGACGCGAACGTGGCCCCGTCGGCGAGGACCTGGCACGGATGCTGGCGCCGGCCTTCGACGACGCGTACGCCCTGCTCATCGCCCCGCGCCTCCCCGGCGTGCCCGACGACCTCGCCGCCCTCCTCATCGGACCCCCCGGCGTGCACGCGCTGGTTGCGCGGCGCTGGCGAGGACGCTACCGCGTGCGAGGACGTGCCTGGGAGTACGACACCAAGGGCCGCTCCGGCTGGATCCCGTGCCGCACCAATCCCTCCTTCGAGGCCGCCGCCGTGGCAGAGGCGGTAGCGGCCTGGGCCCGCGGCGCAACCGACGATCCAGCTACTCCCGTCACGCCGCTCGTCGCCTTCCCCCTGCCCTCGAGCATCATCGTGCTCGAGGAGCCGGGCAGCGAAGTGGTGACGACCGACAACGCGCCATGGTTCGCGCAGCGCGTCGGGCGCGTGCAACGCATGGATGCCGCGCGCGTCGGCCGCTTCGTGCAGGCCGTCATGGACGCGGCCGATGCCAGCGCCATGCGCGAGGCGCGAGCGGCGGCGCTCCGGACCTAGAAGCCCGACTCGCGGTCGGCGCCGTCCTCCTCCGCGCGAGGGCGCTGAAGCCACTTCTCCGCGGTGTCGCGGTCGAGCACATCCGCGAGCAGTTCGTCCTCGTGCTCGTCGTCGGTGACGAGCACGAGGTGCGCGAGCCGCCGCTGGATCGCCGCCGCGTCGGCCGTGCGACCCAGCTCCGGGTGCTCGCCGCAGACCACCGTCACTTCGGTCATGGTCAGGAATCGGTCACCGGCGTTCAGGATGCCATCGGTTGGACGGCTTCCCTGCGGCACGAAGACCTTGCCGGTGATCCGGAACGGCGGGAGAGCGAGCTGGGCGCGGACCGGACGCTTCGGAATCCGCATCTCGGGTCGCGCCTGGGCCGCCGACTCGCCGACCACCATGAAGAGCACCTCGTCCATCGAGACGAGCACCTGCTGCGCACCCAGGGTGGCGCTGGCGTCGGCGTACTCGCTGACAGTGGCCTGCTCGACGACGAGGTGCGACGAGGTCAGCTGGTTGACGATGTCCGCGACGCGGCTGAACCTCGTCGTCATCGTCCCCGAGACCCGGTAGGCGGATGTGTACAGGTCCACCCCGGCGTTGCGCAGTGATGCCGGGCCGAAGGCGTCGCTCTCGAAGGCGCTCATGGACCGATGCTACCCGCCTGCGGCCAGCCGCGGCTACCCACGCTTCCGCGCCTTCCAGATCTCCTCGCTCGGCCACCGGCGAGCCCACTCCGGCGTGACCCAGAAGTCGACCTGGGCTGCGCCCTCGGGCGGGCGCAGCTCGATCATGTCCAGGACCTCGAAGCCGTTCGCGCGGAGCAGCCGGATCCAGTCGCCGTAGCCGAGGTGGAACTCCACCCCCTCGGAGTCCGGCCACTCCTGGCGGTGCAGCCCAAAATACGGCCGCAGCAACCGCTCGGTGGCCGGCCCCTCTGCCTCCGTCTCGGGCACGCAGAGGATGGCGATCAGCCCGTTGGTGAGGAAGACGAGCTCGCCGCCGGGGCGCAGCAGGCGCGCCGCCTCGGGCACCCAGCGATGGGGATCGGCCCACAGGGCGGCGCCGTACTCGCTGATGGCGAAGTCGAAGCTCGCGTCGGGGAGCGGCACTTCCTCGGCGTTGCCGAGCAGGAGCGGGAATTCGAGCGCGTGCTCGCGCTGCAGCTGGCGCGCCGTCTCCAGCTGGGCGGGGGAGTTGTCGATGCCCGTCACCTTCGCGCCACGGCGCGCCAGCCAGGCGGAGACGTAGGCCGTGCCGCAGCCAAGCTCGATCGCGTCCCTGCCATCGAGGTCGGGCAGCAGCCGGACCTGGGACTCGGGGACGCCCCAGATCCCCCAGCGCGGATCGGATGCCCAGCTCTTCGCGCCGTGGCGCGCGTACTCGGGCGCCAGTCCGTCCCAGTAGGCGCGGTTGCGCCGCACGTACTCGGGGAGGTCCTGCTCGTCGGTACTCATGGCTCGGAATCGTAGCCTCGGATCAGCCGCACTGCGTTTCGCAGGCGGCAAGATCCACCGCCCCGCTACTCCTCCACTCCGGCCGTGGCGGCAATGCGCTCCGTCTCCCCACGCTCACCGGTGGCCAGCAGGATCCGCCCCGACGCCTGCTCGGCGAAGAGCGACTCCACGCTGGCCAGGGTGTCGATCTCCGCCGGCGCCTTGTCGTCGCGGATGCGAACGATCCGGGGGAAGCGCAGCGCGAAGCCGGAGCGGTGGCGCTTCGATCGCATCAGGCGGTCGAACGCGATCTCCACCACGACCTCGGGTGCCACCGTCCGGTAGCGCCCGTGGTCCCGCAGCGTGGTCGCCTTGAAGTGCTCGGTCATGGCGGCGATCTCGGCATCGGTCAGGCCGGTGTAGGCCTTCCCGATCGTCAGCAGCGGTGCGTCCGCATCATCTGACGCGCGCACCGCGAACGTGTAGTCGCTCAGGACACCGCGGCGCTTGCCATGCCCCCACTCCACGCCCACCACCACGCAGTCGAGCGTCGCCAACGCCTTCTTCAGCTTCAGCCAGCCGAGACCGCGTCGACCCGGCTGGTAGGCCGACGCGGGATCCTTGACCATCAGCCCCTCGTTGTGGCGTTCGCGCGCGTCGTCGAAGTGGGCGTCCACCTCCTCGGCCGAGCGAGCCGTCGCGAGGTGCGAGTAGAGGAAGCGCTCGCCGGTGGCCTCCGGCAGCTCCAGCGCCTCCAGCGCGGCACGGCGCTCGCGCAGCGGAGTCTCCAGCAGGTCGCGTCCATCCAGGTGCAGCAGGTCGAAGGCCACGAGCACGACGGGGACCTGCTCGAGCAGCGCAGCCGGAGGATCGACCCTCCCCAGCCGGGTCTGCAGGCTGGCGAAGTCGAGGACCGATCCGGCCCGGTACGGGACCAGCTCGCCGTCGATGACGAGCCTGTGCTCGATGCCTGCCGCGCCCGCCATGACCTCCGGGAACGAGACGCCGATCTGGTTGAGATCGCGGCTGAACAGCCGCGGCGCGCCGTCGGCGAGGTGCAGCTGGGCGCGGATGCCGTCGTACTTGTCCTCGATCCAGGCCTCGTCGCCGACGCGCCGCATCACCTCGGCCGAATCCGCGACCGGCGAGGCGAGCATGAAGCGGATCGGCCGACCCAGGTGCAGCGACGCCTGGTCGAGCTGTCCAGTGCTCGCCAGCAGGGCCGCTTCGCCCGGCTCGCCGAGCAGCATGTGGGCGCGTCGGACTGCATCCAGCGGCCGATCGAAGGCCGCCGCGATCGCCTCCTCCAGCAGCCCCTCGCGCAGGCCGATGCGCAGCTCCCGCGAGGCCACGCGCCCGATGAAGCGGGCCTCCTCGGCGGACGCGCGGATGAAGAGGCGCGCCATCAGCTCCACGCGGGCATCGGCGGAGGGCGCCTCGCTCATGGCGCGAAAGCCATCGGCGAGATCGCGAAGGGCCAGCGCCGGTCCTGCCGGGGCGCGATCGGACAGGAGGTCGGCGGCGGCATCGCCGAAATCGGAATGGCGCAGGTAGGCGGCGTTGAGGGCATCCGCATCGGCTCGGGAAGCAGCCGCCAGTGCCTGCGATTGCTGCACCCAGCCAAGTCCCAGCCGATCCCCGGCGACCGGCAGCGGGCGCCCGGACAGGAACGTGGCGGCCACCTGCAGGTCGCCTGGCGGGAGCTCGCGCAGGTAGGCGGCCAGCAGGTCGCGCTTCTGCAGCCTGGAACGCGTGGCGCTCACCTCCCCCGCCACCCGCGCGAACTCGGCGAACGACGTGCCAGCCATGGGGCCGAGTCTAGCGGCGTGTAGCATCTGGCCCGATGGAGACCGCCGGCGTCATGCACGCCGCCCCGCCCGCGCTCACCAACGAGGACGCCGCGCGCGTCGCGCGCGACCTCTTCGGCGTCGAAGGCAGCGCCGAGCCGATGGTCAGCGAGCGCGACCAGAACTTCCGGATCGGCGGGCAGTGGGTGCTCAAGGTCTCGAACCCGGCCGAGGATCCGGGCGTGGTCGAGATGGAGGTCGCCGCCGTCGAGCGCATCGCGCGGATGGATCCCGGAGCTGCCGGTCCCGCGCGCGCACCCCACCCGCGGTGGTTCGCCCATCGGCAGCGCCACGGTCGACTCTGTCGCCCACCTGGTCCGGCTCCTCCCCCTGATGCCGGGCCGCAACCTGGAGCCCGGTGCGCTGGACTTCACCACCATCCGGCGCATCGGCGAGGTCACCGGCCGCCTCTCGCATGCCCTGCGCGGCTTCTTCCATCCGGCGGCGGGACGGGCCATCGAGTGGGACCAGAAGCAGCTGCCCGGGTTGATGGCGCACGCGGCGCTGGTGAGCGACCCGGCGCGCCGCCGGCTGCTCGAGACGGTCCTCGACCGCTTCGTCGAGCGGGTGGAGCCGGCTTTCCCGTCGCTGCGGGCGCAGGTCATCCACAACGACGTGACGCTCGACAACCTGCTCATCGGTTCCGACGGCGAGATCAGCGGGGTGATCGACTTCGGCGACATGGCGCACACCGCGCTGGTGCTCGACGTGCCAGCCACGCTGCAGTCGCTGGTACGCGACAGGGACGACATCTTCGACGTGGCCGCCGCCTTCCTGGCCGGCTTCACCTCGGTCGTCCGCCTGGAGCGACAGGAGGCCGAGCTGCTGGGCGACCTCCTGGCCGGCCGAATGGCGCAGACGATCCTGATCAGCGCCTGGCGGACGCAGCGCTACCCTGACAACGCGTACATCACCGGCTGGGAAGCGCCGGCCTGGGATCTGCTCCGACAGCTGGAGGTGGCGGGCTTCGACGCGGCCGGGCAGCGACTGGCAGCACTGGCGCTGGCTCCGGCGACGGGCCGCGACGCCGTGCCGGCCGCCACCGACGACCTGCTGCTGCGACGACGCCGCGCGCTGGGCAACGCCCTGGCGCCGCTCACCTACCGGCGGCCGCTCCACCTGGTGCGCGGCAGCGGTTCGTGGATCTTCGACGCCGGTGGGCATCCCTTCCTGGACGCCTACAACAACGTGCCGGTGGTCGGGCACGAGCACCCCCGCGTTGCCGATGCCATCGCACGCCAGTCGGCGACGCTCAACACGAACACCCGCTACCTGCACGAGGCCGTGGTCGAGCTGGCCGAGCGCCTGACAGCGACGCTCCCCGCTGGCCTGGACACGGTGATGTTCGTCAACTCCGGCAGCGAGGCGAACGACCTCGCCTGGCGCCTGGCGCGCATCGCAACCGGCGCCGATGGTTCCCTGGTCACCGCCTGGGCCTACCACGGGGTCACCGCCGCGATCGACGACATGTCGCCCTCCGAGTGGCCGCACGAGCGGCAGCCGTCGCACGTGGAGACCTTCGCTGCCCCCGATACCTTCCGTCCCGGATACGCGGCGCCGGCGGATCCGGTGGCGGCGCGGATGGAGATGGAGGCCGCAGTCGCCCGCCTTGCGTCGCGCGGGCACCGTCCCGCCGCCCTCTATCTGGACGGCCTCTTCACCTCGGACGGCATCTTCGCGCCCGACCCGGCCGTGGTCGCCGCGCTGGTCCATGCCGCGCGAGCGGCCGGCGCCCTCTACGTGGCAGACGAGGTGCAGGCCGGCCACGGGCGCACCGGCGAGGGGCTGTGGAGCTTCCCGGACTGGGGCGTGACGCCCGACGTCGTGACCCTGGGTAAGCCGATGGGCAACGGTCACCCGGTCGCCGCGGTCATCACCCGCGCCGAGCTGGCGGACCGGCTGGCGTCCGAGACCGAGTTCTTCAGCACGTTCGGAGGAAACCCTGTCGCCTGTGTCGCCGCCATCACCGTCCTGGACGTCATCGAGGACGAGGGGCTGGTCGGCAACGCCGCCGCCACCGGGGCCTTCCTGCGGGAGCAGCTATCCGGGCTGATGCCACGACATCGGTCCATCCTGGACGTCCGCGGGCGCGGCCTGATGGTGGGCGTGGAGCTGGAGAGCCGTGAGCTGGCCGCGGGTGTGCGTGAGGCGATGCGGGAGCGAGGCGTGCTGATCGGGACGACACGACGCGAGGGGAACGTGCTGAAGATCAGGCCGCCGCTCTGCCTCGCGCGGGACGAGGCTGAGCTGATCGTCAAGATGCTCGACTGGGTGCTGGCGCCAGCCTGACGACGACCGGTCGGGGGCAGGCACGTTGCGGGAGGTCGGGTGCCGCGGTCGTCAGGGGCCGCTCGTACGGCACGCGCCGCCAGTGCCGCACGTGCCGTACGACACGCGGCTGACATGGCCGACGCTCCCTGCGCCAGATCCATTGACGGCACGCACCCTCCCGTGCACGATCCGCACATGGTGTTCAAGTGGCAGCGCCCTTCCGACGACCCGGAGATCGCGAAGCGCATCCCGCCGGGCCAGGTCCTGACCGAGAAGTTCCCGGTCCTCCACTTCGGCCGGACGCCGGACTATCCGGACCTGGGCCGATGGGACTTCCGCGTCTTCGGCGAGGTGGGCACGCCCTTCACCCTCAACTGGGGCGAGTTCCGGCAGCTGCCGACGGCCACCGTCACGCTGGACATCCACTGCGTGACCCGCTGGTCGAAGCTCGACACCACCTGGGAGGGGGTTCCCTTCACCCACATCGCCGAGGTGGCGCAGCCGGCGGCCGACACGCGTTTCGTGATCTTCCACTCGGAGGGCGGCTACACCGCCAACGTGCCCCTGGAGTTCGCAATGGATCCCCAATGCGTGTTGGCGTGGAGCTACGACGGCCGCCCCCTGGAGCCTGATCACGGGTATCCGCTGCGCGCGATCGTGCCTGGCAAGTACTTCTGGAAGAGCGCCAAGTGGCTTCGGGGCGTGGAGTTCAGCCGCGACGACCGGCTGGGGTTCTGGGAGCGGAACGGCTACTCGAACTCGGCCGATCCGTGGAGGGAGGAGCGCTACTCGGAGGATTGACCGCCGGCCTCGCCGGCGCTCTCCTGCTCGATCTGCTTCGCGCGCTCCACCAGCTCCGCGACGCGACGGCCGCCCTTGCGACCGATCTCCTGGAAGTGCGCGGACGGGTAGCGCTTGCTGACCGCCTTGCCACCCTTCTGGCCGATCTCGGCAAAGAACTCGGGGCCGTACCTGGCGCGCGTCGCCTTGCCCCCCTTGCGTCCGGCATCGCGGACGCTCATGGGCTCCTGCTTCCGAGCTGGGCTGTTCTCGTCGGCCATGAGTCGCTCCTCGTCATGCGCCCTGGTGGCGCGGCTCGTCTTCACGGCGAGCGATCTGCATGAACTGTGCCGCCTCGGAGATGCCTCGTGCCGTGCCCGTGCCTGTCTCCTCCTGGATATCAGTCCCGGCGATGATCCAGCGATCGAGGCGTCCTTCCGCCGCCTCCTGATCAGTCCCACTGATGAAGCCGAGACCGAAGCCGCCAAACCTGCCCGCATCGGCCCCGATTCGTGCGCCCGTTCCACGCGCCATCCCCCACTGATAGATCGGCGCGGGCTGCGGGGGAACCCGCCGGTCCGCCGCGCCAACGCCGGGCGAACGGTGGCACGGCTAGAATCCGCCCGATGCATCCGTTCGTCCGCAACCTGGTGATCGGCGTGGTGGGACTGCTGATCGCCGGTGGCCTCTCCGCCATCGCGATCCTGGGCGAGGATCCCGGGCTCTCGGTGAGCGCCATGCTGGCGTCGGGGTTGATCGCCACCGCGATCGGGATCTTCCTCTTCATCCAGGGCTGGATCTGGTCACAGCGAGCGTATCGGCGGGGCCGTCCTGGCACCGGCGTGGCGATCGCCATCGCCGGCGGCCTGATGGCGGTGCTGGCTGCCGGCGCGCTGGCGGCGACGATCGTGCTGGTGCTGCTCTTCTACATCGGGTAGGTGCGGCGGCGAATTCGCCGAGTTGGTGCGGCGGTTCACGCTCAAATGCCCGCGGCCGCAACTCGTACCGCGCGCCCAACCGGCCCGGTGCTCAGCCGACGAACGGCACGGCGGCCCTGGCCGATTCCGAGCCGCCCGATCACTGCGCTACCATGCGGCCCGAGCCCCCATCGTCTAGAGGCCTAGGACGCCACCCTTTCAAGGTGGAGATCACCGGTTCGAATCCGGTTGGGGGCACCACTCCTACATGGTGCCCGTCGCGACCCGACGGCCCATCCAGGGGCTCTCATCTTCCGGGGAGCAGCAGCCTGGCAAGGGCATCTGCCAGCCACGACTCATAGTCGTCAGGCGACCAGCCGTGACCGACGACGAGCTGCTCGTAGGTCTCCGCCATCGACAGCGCGTCCAGGAGCGCCTCGACCCGGCGAGGGTCGCGCGAGGCGAGCACCGCGACACGTTCCGCCAGCCGGCGAATGCCGCGCCGCCGCGACGCGAGCGCGGCATCGACATCGAGCCGGATGGCCGGGTCGGCCGCCGCCGCCTTCGCCATGGCGCCGACGATGTCGTGCCCAGCTTCCCATCGGAGCCGAATCGCGCGCGCGAACGAGTGGAGGGCGGCTTCCGGCGCATCCGATGCCAGCGCCTCCTGGTAGGCGGCGCTCGCAGCGTGGTCCTCGACCACCGAGTCGCGGAGGGCGCGCAGGATCGCGGCCTTGCCTCCAAAGATCGCGTAGACGGTCTGAACCGCGACCTCGGCCCCATCGGCCACGTGCTGCAGGGTCGTTGCGGCGTAGCCCGCATCGACGAAGCGATGTCGTGCAGCTGCCAGGATGCGCTGTCTCGTCTCCTCGGCGCGCCGCGCACGGAGGGTTCCGGCGCGGCTCTTGACGTCCCTCATCTCGCTAGAGTACAACTCTATCAATAGAGCATTACTCTACTGAATCTTGCATTGAAGGGGCGCGACGTGACGACAGACCAGCAGACGCAGCAACGAAACATGGCGGTGGCGCGGCGCCTCATCGAGGAGGGGTTCACGGAGGGAAATCTGGACGTGTGCGACGAGCTCGTCGCACCCGACGCAGTCGAGCACCAGCGCGGCCTGAAGCCGGGGAGCGCGGGGACCAAGGAGACCATCGAGACCCTGCACGCCTGGTTCAGCGGATTCCGGCTCGTGATCGACGATCTGGTGGCGCAGGACGATCGGGTCTGGATCCGAGCGACCGGCAGCGGCGTCAACACGGGGAGGGTGTTCGGCCGGCCTCCGACCGGAGGCTCCTTCTCGATCACCGTGTTCGACCAGATGCGCTTCGCCGACGGGGTTATGGTCGAGCACTGGGGGGTCCCCGACCAGCTCGGGATGCTCACGCAGCTGGGACTCTTCGGGCGACCCGACGCTTCTGCCCCCGATGCCGCGGCCGGCAAGGTGCGGCTCGAGGTTCCGGCGGCCGGCTAGGGAAGGTGCCGGCGGCGGCCAGCGTCAGATGTGGTTGATCTCCACGCGGTCGCCGCAGTCGGGGCAGTAGAGCATCAGCAGCTTCGGGTCCTCCGGCAGCGGCCGCCAGGAGTAGACCATCGCCTCGCCGATGCGCTCGCCGCAGCGGGGGCACTCCGAACCGATCTCCAGCCACTGATCGCGCGGCACGTTTTGGCGGCCCATCAGGCGGTCGCATCCTCCGGGCCGGCGTCCTGGACCTTGGACGCGCCGGCGTTGGCATCGCCGATGGGCACAGGTCGCGGCGGCGCGGCGGGGCGCAGGGGGGGTGGCGGGGCCCAGCCGGGCTTCCCGATTGGGCTCGTCGGCGAGGGCGCCTCGTCGCCATGTCCAGCGGCGGCGGCGATGGCGCGACGCGCCTCCTCGGTCCGCTCCGCTTCGGCAAGCAGCGGGTACGAACGGGCCGCGTAGCCGGGCCACAGGCCGACGCTGCCCTCGCGGATCATGACCATGGACTTGCTGAAGGCGCCGGTCACGTCCCGCACGCTGCGATCGAGGACCTCGTAGTCGCGTCCGGTCACCTCGTGAAGGGCTGGCTGCAGCGTCTCCACCAGGAATCGCGTATCAGGGTTCCGCTCCAGCGCCAGGTCCAGCGCCGCCAGCACCTCCTCATCGGTCAGGTTGCGCGGCAGCGGGCGGCTGATGGAGGCCATGCGGGGGTCCCGCGACGGCCCGCGGAAGGTGCGGATCATCGACTTGATCATCGGGTCGCGATTGTAGCGCCGGGAGCACCGGGCGTTGCGTGGCCGCTGGCCGCTGGGGGTGTCGAGCCCGCTGATTGCTATACTTCGGTCCCCGTGACATTGGCGCCGATTCGGGAATCACGCTTGGGCACTCGCCCCTGACAGCGAACCCGACGACCACGAAGCCACGTTCCGCAACAGGAGAACCTTCATCACCGTGCGCGTCAGAAAGGCCGTTCTGCCCGCGGCCGGATTCGGTACCCGCTTCCTGCCTGCCACCAAGGCGATCGCCAAGGAGGTGATGCCGCTGGTCGATCGACCGATCATCCAGTACGCGGTCGAAGAGGCCATCGCGTCGGGGATCGAGCAGATCATCATCGTCATCAGCTCGTCCCGTTCGGCGATCGAGGATCACTTCGACTCGAATCCCAACCTGGAGCGCTGGCTCGAAGAACGCGGCGACATCGAGATGCTGCGCCAGGTGCGCCGGATCAGCGAGTTCGGCCCCATCGCCTACGTCCACCAGAAGGAGCAGCTCGGCCTGGGCCACGCGGTGCTGATGGCGAAGGAGCTGGTCGGCGAGGAGCCGTTCGCCGTCCTGCTCTCCGACGACGTGATGCTGAATCCGGGCGGCCAGCCGGTGACGCAGCAGCTGATCGACCAGTACGCGGCGCATCGTGGCAGCGTGATTGCGCTGCAGCAGGTCCCGCGAGACGACGTCGCACGCTACGGGATCGTCCGACCGACGCACTCCGAGGGCCGGCTGGTGGAGATCGGCGACATCATCGAGAAGCCCTCGGTCGAGGACGCGCCGTCCGACCTCGGCGTTCTCGGTCGCTACGTGCTCACCCCGAAGATCTTCGACCTGCTGGAGACGACCACCCGGGGCGCCGGCGGCGAGATCCAGCTCACCGACGCGATCAAGGCGCTCATGCAGGAGCAGCCGGTGTTCGGCTACCAGTTCGACGGGGAACGGCACGACGCGGGCACGCGCCTCGGCTGGCTCAAGGCCAACGTGGCGATTGGGCTACAGTCCGATGACGCGGACGAGTTCCGGGCGTACGTCCGGAGCCTCGACCTGCGAGACTGACCGCGGCACACTGGAGCCGGCCCGGGCGTCAGTGGACGTGAGGCGCGCACGGAGGGCAAACGCGTGGAGATGATCGGGCGGCTCATCAACGGCCGATACCGGCTGATCGCCCCGCTCGGCGAGGGCGGCATGGCGACGATCTGGCGCGCCGTCGACGAGCAGCTCGATCGCGAGGTTGCCGTCAAGCTCCTGCGCAGCCAGTTCGGGACCGACGCCGGATTCACCGCCCGCTTCAAGCAGGAGGCGCGCTCGGCCGGTTCGCTCTCGCACCCCAACATCGTGCCGGTCTACGACTACGGGACCGATGGGGAAGACGGGACGCAGTTCATCGTCATGCAGCTGGTCGAGGGCGACGACCTGGCCTCCATCCTCCGCGATCGCGGGACGCTGGACACCGATGACGCGGTCCGGATCGCGATCGGCGTCGCCTCCGCCCTGGAGGCCGCGCATCGGCGCGGCATCGTCCATCGCGACGTGAAGCCGGGGAACATCCTGATCACCGACGAGGACGACGTGAAGGTGACCGACTTCGGCATCGCCCGGGCGGTCTCCGAGGCATCGATGACGGTCACCGGCACGACGCTCGGATCGGTCCACTACTTCAGTCCCGAGCAGGCGCGCGGCGACGAGGTGACGGGCGCCTCCGATGTCTACGCGCTCGGCATCGTGCTGTACGAGATGCTCACCGGCCGACGCCCCTTCGAGGGTGACTCGGCCGCGGGCGTCGCCCTCAAGCGGCTCAACGAGGATCCGCAGCCACCCTCGGCCTACCGGCCAGTGCCGTCCGGCCTCTCGGCCATCGTCATGCGCGCTCTCGAGCGCGACCCTGCCCACCGCTTCCCCGATGCCGGCTCCTTCGCAGAGGCACTGCGCGTCTGGCGCAAAGACCCCGCGTCCGGGGCCGGCGTGGCAGCGGCCGGAGCGGCTGCGGCATCGCGCGCTGCGGCGCCGCTTCCGCCCTCGGGCGAGCCCACCGTCTACGTGCCTCCACCCGTGGCGCGCCCATCGGACCGGGCGCCGGCCGGGGCGGTCAACGTCAACACCCCGCGACGACCGCCGCCGCCGCCCGCGCGTCCCGCCCGGCAGGAGGGCCAGCCGTGGTGGATGTGGCTGCTCGTCCTGCTCGCGATCGTCCTCCTGGGCGCCATCGGCTTCCTGGGTGCACAGATCCTGGGCGGGCTGGGGCCCGGCCAGAGCAGCGCCACCCCGTCGGCCTCGCAGTTCGAGCTTCCCGACTGGCAGGACAAGCCGGTCGCGCAGGTGCGCAGCGAGGCGGACGACCTGGGCCTCGTCATCGGCTCCACCGACGACGAGCCGTCGGATCGGATCGAGGACGGCCGCGTCATCCGGACCGATCCGCCCGCCGGGGAGCTCGTCAGCCAGGGAGAGACCATCGATCTGGTGGTGAGCAGCGGCGCCGAGTCGGTGGACGTCCCGCGACTCATCGGCCAGACGGAGGACCAGGCCGCGCAGACGCTGCAGAACGCCGACCTGGAGCTGGGCCAGGTGACGCGCGAGTTCAGCTCCGACCAGCCCGATGGGCGCGTGATCCGGAGCGATCCGCCGCAGGGCGTGGCCGTGGAGCCCGGTTCGCAGGTGGATATCGTCGTGTCGCGGGGCCCGACCCCGTCGCCGTCACCGTCCCCAACGCCGGAGCCGACCGCCACGCCGACGCCGGTGCCCACGCCGCCGCCGACGCCCACGCCCACACTTCCGCCCCCGCCCCCGCCCACGCCGACGCCCACGCCGGCCCCCTGAGCGGCCGGCTCGCCGCTTCCTCTCGAGGACGATCCGCCCAGCGCCCGTCGGCGACCCCGGGCGAGGCGCAGAGCGGAGGCTGGGTTGGTGCTAGCATCGGCGCCTGACCCCAACCCTCGACAGGAGGTCTCCACGCCAACATGACAGCCCCGATGACGGTCGACGAGTCGACGTTCGAGGCGCAGGTGCTGAGCTCCGACAAGCCGGTGCTGGTCGACTTCTGGGCGCCCTGGTGCGGGCCGTGCCGGCTCGTCTCCCCGGTCGTCGAGTCGCTCGGCGAGGCCCACGCGGACAAGATCAACGTGGCGAAGCTCAACACGGACGAGAACCAGCAGGTTGCAATGCGCTACAGCATCTTCAGCATCCCGACCCTGATCCTCTTCAAGGACGGCCGCGAGGCCGCGCGCCTGGTCGGCTACATGCCCCAGGAGGCGCTCGAGGCTCGCCTCTCCGATTTCCTGTCCTAGAAGCGGTCCTTCCGGACCGTAATCCGATGGGGCCGGCCACCACTCGGCCGGCCTCGTTGCATGCCAGCGGCTACACTCCCGGGTGAGAGAGAGGATCCCCGAGCTTGATCATCAAGACCGAACGTCGTTCCGGAGGCGATCGTCGCCAGGTCGGCGACCCATTCGCACCGGAGCGACGCGAGAACGACCGCCGCACCATGTGCTGGGAGGTCGAGAACTGCTCGCTCACGATCCGCTACCGCTGTCCGGCGTTCATCCTGCGGCGGCCGTGCTGGGAGCTCTGGGCCGTGGACGGCATGGGTCCCGCGCGAGCCTGCTGCCACAACGAGATCGACTGCGAGCCGGGTCGCTGCGTGATCGCCGAGAAGCGGTTCGCGGACGCGCCGGAGCCCGTGGCGGTGCACGTCGGCCGGCGTGGCGTCCCGCTGGGATACTCGCGACCTCGCCGCCACTCCTGCCCGAATTTCTTCCTGACGCAGGGTGCCAAGGGCCGCGTGCCAGTCGAGGCGCCCCAGATGCTTCGTACCTTCATGAAGCAGGACGGCGTCGTCTCCCGCTGCCAGGCGCGCGCCGGCGTCCACCTCGATTCGGGCTACGTGACCGACCTGTGCCTGACCGGCCAGTTCCACGACTGCGTCTTCTACGAGGACGAGGACGCCTGACCCGGCTCGACCCATGAGCGGGTCGCTCGCCTATCCCGACGCGGTCCGCGCGCTGCAGTCGCGCGGCCGGTTCGGAATGCGGCTGGGCCTGGAGCGGATCGAGGCGATCCTGGCCGAGCTCGGCCACCCCCAGCGTGCGCTGCGCGGAGCACTGGTCGGCGGGACGAACGGAAAGGGCAGCGTGGTGGCACTGGCATGCTCGGCGCTCAACGAGGCTGGCATCCGGGTCGGCGCCATGCCGAAACCGCACCTCGTCAGCTACCGGGAACGGATCGCGCTCGACGGCAAGCCCGTCTCGGAGGCTGGGTTCGCCGATGCCGTTGCCCGGGTGCTGCCCGCCGTCGAGGCCGTGACATTCCGCCTGGGCGACCCCACCGAATTCGAGGTGCTCACCGCCGTCGCCTTCGCCGAGCTCGCCCGGCAGCGGGTCGAGGTCGCGCTGGTCGAGGTCGGCCTCGGCGGCCGGCTCGACGCAACCAACGTGCTGGATCCGGGCGTCGCGGTCATCACCAACGTGGCGCTCGACCACGAGCGCCACCTGGGCCACACGCTGGCGGCGATCGGCACCGAGAAGGCGGCCATCATCAAGCACGGTGACCTGGCGGTGACCGGCGCGGCGGGACGCGGCCTGCGGCCGATCCTGGACCGGTGCGCCTCGCTGGAGGTGCCGCTGCGACGCGCGGGGCCCCGGCAGCCTTACCGCTGGCGCGTGGTCCATGCCGGCTGGGATGGCCTGCACCTGGACCTGCGTGCCGGCGATCGTGAGCTCCGCGACCTGCGGGTGGGGCTGCTGGGACCGCACCAGGCGGAGAACGCGGCGGTGGCGCTCGCCACGCTGGATGCGCTGCGCGAGGACGGAGCGCGGCGGCAGGCGCCCCTGCCGGCGTTCGACGACGATGCCGTGCGGCGTGGCTTCGCGACCGCCACCTGGCCCGGCCGCATGGAGGTCATCGAGCACGCGACGTTCGGTCGGGTCCTGCTGGATGGCGCGCACAATCCGGCTGGAGCTCACGCGCTCGCCGCTGCGCTGCAGTCGCTGAACGTCACCGAGCCGCCCCTCGTCTTCGGTGCGATGCGCGACAAGCGGGTCTCCGCGCTGCTTCGCGAGCTGGCTCCCCTGCGACCGAGGCCGATCTTCACGACGGTCGAGGAGGCCAACGCCACGTCTCCGGAGGTGCTCCTGGCCCGATGGCGAGGCATCGGCGGCGAGGCAGGCCGGATCGGGCGCGATCCCGCGCGGGCGATGGCAATGGCGGCGGAGCTCCGCCGGGGACGGGACCAGCCGGTGGTGGTGGCCGGGTCCCTCTACCTGGTCGGCGCCATCCGTGGGATGCTCCTGCCCGAGAGGAGCGATGCGTGACGGAGCTGCACTGGGGCGAGCGAACCTACGTCATGGGGATCATCAACCTGACGCCCGACTCCTTCAGCGGCGACGGGCTCGCTCCGCAGGGAGCCACGCTCGATGAGGTGGTCGGCGCCGCGGTGCGGCAGGCGGCAGCCTTCCTGACGGCAGGCGCCGACATCCTGGACGTGGGAGCCGAGTCGACCCGGCCCGCGCAGTTCTACGGCGAGCACCCACGTCCGACGCCGGAGGCGGAGGCGGCGCTGGCGGTTCCCGTCGTGCGCGCGCTGCACGAGGCTTTCCCGAAGGCGCTGATCAGCATCGATACCTCGCGGGGCAGCGTGGCGCGCCAGGCGCTGGCGGCGGGCGCCGCGATCGTCAACGACGTATGGGGCGGGCGGGCGGATCCGGCCACCATCACGGCGGCCAGCGAGGCTGGCGCATACCTGGTCCTGATGCACAACCGGGAGCGGGCGGAGAGCGCGGGCAGCGTCTTCGACGAGGTGGTGGCCTGGCTTCGCGAATCCGTCGCGCGAGCGCTCGAAGCAGGCGTGTCGCGCGAGCGGGTGGTCGTCGACCCCGGCATCGGCTTCGGGAAGACACCGGCTCAGTCGGTCGAGCTGCTGCATCGGCTGGACGAGCTGAAGGCCGCGCTCGACCACCTGCCCGTCCTGGTCGGGACCTCGCGCAAGCGCTTCATCGGCGAGCTGCTCGACGGCGCACCGCCGACCCAGCGGATGGAGGGGACGGCGGCGACGGTGGCGCTCGCCATCGCGCAGGGTGCCGACATCGTGCGCGTGCACGACGTGGAGCCGATGGTCCGCACCGCGCGCGTCGCCGACGGCATCGTGCGGTGGCACTCGTGAGCGATCGCATCACGCTACGTGGCATGCGCTTCCTGGGACGCCATGGCGTGACGCTGGAGGAGCGCCTGGAGCCGCAGCCGATCGAGGTCGACGTGGAGCTCCTCCTGGACCTCTCGCGGCCGGCGGCGACCGACGAGCTGGCCGACACGGTCAACTACGCAGAGATCTTCTCGACGGTTGCGGGCATCGTCGAGGGAGAGTCGTTCCGGCTGCTCGAGGCACTTGCCGGAGCGATCGCTGATGCCGTGATGGCCACCTGCGGGGTCGCCTCGCTGGAGATCCGCGTCCGCAAGCCGAAGGCCCCGCTGCCCGGGGCCTTCGAGACGGTCGAGGTGGCGCTCCGGCGCTCCGGGGTGGAGACGCCGGAGAGCAGCGGCTAGTTCTGCGCGGGCAGGACGCCCAGCGTGACGTCGATCTCCATCTGACGCCCGGAGCGCAGGATGGTCAGCGTGATGGCATCGCCCGGCGCGTGCATCAGCATCGCCTCCGAAAGGTCCTGGTCGGCGGTGACCGGCACGCCGTCAATGGCCGTGACGATGTCCCCTGACCTCAGGCCCGCCTTCTCGGCCGGGCTGTTCGGGAAGACCGCCGGCACGTCGGAGCTCGTGGAGCTGATCAGCGCGCCCTGGTCGACGTCGAGGTTCTGCTCACTGGCGAGCTGCTTGGTGATCAGCGTGTAGTAGACGCCGATCCACGGTCGCTCGAGCTGCTTCCCGTCGAGGGCCTCGCGCATGATCGGCTTTGCGATGTCGATCGGGATGGCGAAGCCGATCCCCTGCGCATCCTGGTTCACGGCGGTGTTGATGCCGATCACCTGGCCCGCGCTGTCGAGCAGCGGACCGCCCGAGTTGCCAGGGTTGATGGCAGCATCGGTCTGGATCAGGTTGTTGAGCTGCTCGGAGCTGGTCTGGCTGCTGTTGCCCGCCACGATCTGGCGCCCGAGGCCCGAGACGACGCCGGTCGTCACGGTGTTCTCGAACTCACCCAGCGGGTTGCCGATGGCGATCGCCAGCTGGCCGAGCTTGAGGGCCCTGCTGTCGCCGAGCGGGATGGTGGGAAGGCCGGTCGCATCGACCTTGACGATGGCCAGGTCGGTGAGCGTATCCACGCCGTAGACGGTTCCGGGCAGTTGCGACGTATCGTTGAAGAGCACGGTGAGCTGCGTGGCACCTTCAACCACGTGGCGGTTCGTCAGGATCCAGCCGTTCGAGTCGAAGATGAATCCCGAGCCGATGCCGCTCTGGCCACCGAAGACGCCGTCGCTGGTGGAGGCGATCTTGACGACGCCCGGCATCGCCTTGGACGCCGCGGTGATGACGGCCGACGACTCGTCGACGGTGACGCTGCTGACGTTCGTCCCCGTCGACGCCTGGCCGCCACCGGCCGGAACGACGGTACCGGGACCCATCAGGTTGGTGACCGCTGCGGCGGAGAGCCCGCCGGAGACGATGCCCGCCACGACGGCAAGCGCGACGATGGGGCCGGCGGTCGGACCGCGGCGCTGGGGCGGGGGCGCGGCCACCGGCGGCCGGTTGGACCAGGAGGCATCCGAGGCCCACGATCCCTGCCGCGCGGTATGGCTCGGCGGAGGTCCGTAACGTCTGACCTCCACGGGCTGCGTCTCGTCGGCGGGAAGTTGCGGGTTGCGGTCGTCTTCGGGAATCACCGTGTCTCGTCCTGTTCTGCGGGTCGCGTTGGCTGCTCATGGTGCGGGATGGCTGTTGCGTGCAGCCCTGCGGTCGTGTGAAGTTTCATTGACCTTGCCCGCTCACCGGCTCCGCTGGGCGCGGCAGCCGGGTGGTGAAGGTTGCCCCCTCACCCAGCACGCTGCTGACCGAGATCGTGCCGCCGTGCATCTCCACGATCGACCGCGCGATCGCCAGCCCCAGCCCGCTGCCGGATGCGCGCGCCTCCCCCACGTTCGTGCCCCGGAAGAAGCGGTCGAAGACGAGCGGCAGGTCGGCCTCCGGGATGCCGGGACCGGAGTCGCGCACTTCGACGATCGCCTCCTCGGGCCGGCCAACCAGCTCTGCCACCACCTCGCCGCCGCTGGGGGTGAACTTCAGGGCGTTGCCGACCAGGTTGGAGAGCAGCTGGACGATCCGCTCGCGGTCGAAACTGAGCATGACGGGCTCCGCCGGGACCTCGAAGCCGAGCGAGATGCCGCGTGCATCGGCCTGCTCCGCGTACGCTTCGACGACGGCCCGTACGGGGTCGCGCAGGTCGCCCCAGTGCACGTCGAGCGGGAAGATCCCCGCATCGATCCGCGACAGGTCGAGCAGGTTGTTGCTCATCCACTCCAGCCGGTTGATCTGCTGGGTGGATCGGTCCAGGAACTCCTCGCGCTGCTCGTCGTCGAGCTCCGTGGCGCGCTGTAGCTCGTTGAAGGTGCGCAGCGCCGCGATGGGCGTGCGCAGCTCGTGCGAGACGTCGGCCACGAATTCGCGCAGGCGGTCGCGATCGGCCTGCAGCAGGCGGAGCGACTCGGAGAGCTGATCGGCCATGAGGTTGAAGGAGGATCCCAGCTCGTCCACTTCGAGGATGTCGAAGGTCGGCGAGCGCACGTCCAGCTCACCGCCGGCGAAGCGGCTCGATACGCGACGCAGCCGCGCCAGCGGGCCGGTCAGGCGGCGTGCCGCGAAGATGCCGATGACGAGCGAGACGGCGAGGGCCGTCAAGCCGGCGCCGACCAGCGTGCCGTTGACCCGGTCCAGCGTGCTGACGCGGTTGGTGTAGACGTCGTGCACGCGGTAGGTCAGCGGAATCGACGTGCCGAGCGAGATCGTCAGCGGGACGTCCGGGATCACTTGCTCCCGGACCTCCGGATCGGGCCGCAGGCCCTGCGCCCGGAGCGTGGCATCCGTCTCACGGCTGGGCGCTGCTCGTGCCGCGAGCGATCCGTCCTCGTACGTGATTTCGACGGTCCCCTGCGCCAGGTTGTTGGCTGCGAAGTCAGCCGCCGGGAAGATGACCTGGGTGTTACGCAGCTCCGGCGTCAGGAGGGTGGCAGGCCGAAGCTCGGCCAGCGCCTCGGCCTGGACGCGGACCAGGAAGGGCGTGGAGCGGGCGGCGGCCTCCGCGCGTCGCTCGGCCTGGTCGAGGAAGTACCCGGGGAGGATGCGTGCGAGCGCCACGCCGGAGATGAGGAGCGCCAAGGCGGCGACGCTGGCCAGCACGAGGACCAGTCGAACGTTGAGCCGCTTGAACATCACGCGCGCATCCGCGAAGGGACCCAGCAGCGACCTAGTCCTCGGCGAACGCATAGCCGACCCCTCTCACCGTCCTGATGTAGCGCGGCTGGGCGGGATCGGGCTCGATCTTCTCGCGGATGTGGCTGACGTGGACGTTGATGGTCCGCTCATCGGCCTCCAGGGCCTCGTAGTCGCGGACCAGCTCCAGGAGCTGGGTGCGGGTGTAGACGCGTCCCGGGCGGGCGGCGAGGTGGCGCAGCAGGTCGAACTCGGTGGTGGTGAGCGCGATCCGCTCGCCACCGCGGGTCACGCGCCGGCGCTCCAGGTCGATCACCAGGTCCCCGCGGCGGATGGTGCGCCCGGCCTGCGTGTCGGCCAGCTCCCCGTAGGCGCGTCGCAGCAGCGCCTTGACCCGGCTGGCCAGCTCGCGGACGCTGAATGGCTTGACGAGGTAGTCGTCGGCGCCGATCTCCAGGCCCACGACCTTGTCGACCTCGTCCGCGCGCGCGGTGAGGAACAGGATCGGTGCACGCGACTCGCGTCTGAGCTGGCGGCAGACCTCGAATCCGTCGATGCCTGGGAGGCGCACGTCGAGCACAACCAGGTCGGGGGCGATGTCGGAGAAGCTCGAGAGCGCCGCCTCGCCGGTAGGCACGACGGTCACAGCGTGGCCCTCTCGCTCGAGGGCCACCTGCACCCCGCGGGCGACGGCGGGCTCGTCCTCGACGATCATGATGTGGCTGGCCATCGGCTCACGATGATAGCCCGATCGCGCCGCCTTGCCCCGCGAGCCCCTCGCTGGTACCATCCGGCCTCGCGCAACAACGTGCCAAATGGCGTCCGGCCATGCCCGGAACGCTCCCTTCGAAGAGGATCGGACCCACCTGATGGACTTGCAGATCGCCGTCGACGCGCGCACCGCGTCGGGCAAGCAGACCAAGCGCCTCCGTGCCGGCGGCATCGTGCCCGGCGTCGTGTTCGGCAAGACGGCGGGCTCGGTCCCGGTCCAGCTGGAGGCGAAGGCCTTCGAGACCCTCTACCGCGAGGCGGGCCGGACCACCATCTTCAAGATCTCGGTCGACGGCGGCCGCCCGACCAGCGTCGTGATCAAGAGCGTCCAGCGCAACCCGCTGACCGGCCGCGCCGTCCACGTCGACTTCTTCGCCCCCGACCTGACGCTCGAGATGCAGGCGGATGTGCCCATCAACTTCGAGGGCACCGCGCCGGGCGTCGAGGCCAGCGGCGGATCGCTCTTCACCTCGCTCGACCACCTCAAGGTGAAGGCGCTGCCGTCCGACATGCCCCACGAGTTCACCGTCGACGTCACCTCGCTCGTCGACCTGGATGCGGCCATCCTGGTCCGTGACCTGGTCGTCGCCGGCAACTTCACCATCCTCAACGAGGCCGATGAGCTGGTCGCCAAGGTGATGCCGCCACGCGTCGAGGTCGAGCCGGAGACGGTCGCCGTCGAGGAGCTGGAGGGCGAGGCCGGCGAGGCCGCCGCGGAGGCAGCGGAGGCTGCCGAGGGCGGCGAGGCCGGTGCCGAGGGCGAGGGTTCGGAGACCACGGAGAGCGGCGAGTCCAGCTGATCCCGCTGCCGGCACGTACCGGCAGGCAGCGACCCTCTCGTACACTTTCGCGGCGGTGCTCATCGTCGCGATCCATGACGTTGCGCCTTCCGAGCTGAGCGAGGTCCGCTGGCTGCTCGCGCAGCTGGACGCCACGGGCGTGTCCCGACGCGTCCTCAAGGTCATCCCCCATCCTCCGGGCGACGACGATCCCGCCGAGCTCCTCTCGCTCCTGGACGGCGAGGCTTCAGGAGGTTCCGAGATCGTCCTGCACGGTTGGACGCGAACACCTGGGGCGCGACGGGACGTCGGGGCGGTGCGGTCATGCGATCCTTGACCCTCCGGTCATCGAGGAGGATACTGCCCAACAGTTCCACGGTACGGGGGGAACGCGAGCCGGCCCGGGCTCTCGCGTGGGCCGGCTCGTCCGTATTTCGGATGCGTCACGCTACCGCTTCGCCCGTCAGGATTCGGCCGCCCGCTGCTCCTGTTCCAGCCGTTCGGCGGCCAGTGCCACCAGCTCTTCGTGTGTGGCCTCCGGCATCTCGCGCCGAACCGCCGCCAGCACCTCGTCGGTGTCGACCTCGGGCGAATCCTCGATGTTGCGCAGGTTCACGGCGTAGTTGAAGAAGACATTCAGCACGGCCAGGACCGGGATCCCGAACAGTGCGCCCCAGACGCCTGCGACCTGCGCTCCGACAAGCAGGCCGACGAGCACCAGGATGGGATGGATCCCCAGCGCATCGCGCATGAGGCGTGGCTGCAGGTAGTTGACGAGCACGGTCTGCACCACCAGGAGCAGCGGCGCGACGATCCAGACGATGTCCGGGTTGAAGATGAGGGTGGCGATGACGGGCGGCACCAGCGCCAGCGGCGGCCCGAAGAACGGGACCAGCATCACCAGGGTCGAGATCGCCACGACCAGGAAGCCGTACGGCAGGTCGGCAGCAACGACGACCACCATGGCCAGCGCCGCCTGCACGCCGGCGAGCAGCACCTGCGCCCTCAGGAACGCCCCGAACGCGGTGGAGATGCTGCGCTCCAGGATCAGGTACTCGTCGTGGTAGCGGGAGGGGACGATCCGACCCAGGCGCTCGAGGATGCGTTCGCGGTCGGCGAGCATGTAGAGGCTCAGCACGATGACCAGCACCAGCGCGCCGACGATCGTGACCGTGACCGACGGCACCTCGCCGATCGCCTCGCGGCCGATGCGGGTGGCGGTGTCCTCGACGTCGCGGTAGAGGCTGATCAGGTCGGGGTTGAAGCGCCCGAATGCCAGGAAGTTCTGCCACTCGAGCAGCGTTCCCTCTATCCGGGCGCGCGTGAGCGGAAACTCCGCCGTCCACGCGGCGACCGAGTCGGTTGTGGCAGAGACGGCATAGAAGAGGAGGAACGCGCCCACCAGCAGCGCCGCGGCGTAGACCATGCCCACGGCGACGCCGCGCGAGACCCGACGGCGGCGGGCCACCCAGTCGACGACGGGCGCGAGGACGAAGGCCAGCAACCAGGCGAGGAAGAGGACCAGGAAGATCTGCGCGAAGCCCGCGAAGGAGCGCAGCAGCAGCCCGGCCAGGGCCAGGGTCACGTACAGGGTGGCGACAACGAGGAAGGCCGAGCGCCACCAGCGTTCGCGCCGTATTCGCGCCCCCCTGTCCGATTCCGCTCCGAGCACCCTCCGTCCTCCACCGAGCAAGCGGTTGCGTCAGATGCACGCGGCGTGCCGGGTCACACGACCTTGCCGGGGTTGAGGATCTGGAGCGGGTCCAGCGCGGCCTTGATGGAGCGCATCACGGCCACCGCTTCCGCGCCGCGCTGCAGCTCCAGGAAGGGACGGCGCGCAGCACCGATGCCGTGCTCTCCGGTGACCGTGCCTCCCATCCCGATGGCCGCACGGTAGAGCTCCTCGCAGGCCTCCTGCACCCGCCGCGCGGCGGCCTCGTCGCCGCGATCCCAGACGAAGGTTGGGTGCAGGTTCCCGTCGCCGGCGTGGCCGAACGTGCCGCAACGAACGTCGTGGGCGGCGGCGATCCGCTCGATCGACGCCAGCAGCTGCGGCAGACGTGACCGTGGGGCGCCCACGTCCTCCATGCGCGCCACGCCCAGCCGCTCCATGGCGCGGAAGGCGAGGCGGCGCACCTGGCGCAGCCAGTCGGCCTCCGTCGGGTCGGCGGCACGGACGACCTGCGTGGCCCCCGCGCTGCTGCACGCCGTCTCGGCGGCCGCCAGCTCGGCCTCCGCGGCGCTGCCGGGAAGGTCGGACTCCACCAGCAGGAGTGCAGCGGCCGATCGGTCCAGGCCCAGGTTGTGCCAGTCGTCGACGGCGCCGATGGTGACGCGGTCCATCAGCTCCAGCGTGCACGGGCCCAGGCCGGCGGCAGTGATGGCGGCAACCGCCTCCCCCGCATCGGTCACCGACGCGAAGAAGGCGAGCAGTGTCACCTTCGGTGGCGGTTGAGGGCGCAGGCGAAGCGTCGCCTCGGTCACGAGGCCCAGCGTTCCCTGCGAGCCGACGAAGAGCTGCGTCAGCGAGTAGCCGGCCACGTCCTTCACGTTGCGGCCGCCGGTGCGGATGATGCGCCCATCGGCCATGACGACTTCCAGGGACAGGACGGCGTCGCGCGTCACGCCGTACTTCACGCAGCACAGCCCCCCGGCGTTGGTGCCGATGTTGCCGCCGATCGAGCACATCTCGTAGCTCGCCGGGTCCGGCGCGTAGAAGAGCCCGTGCTTCGCCACCGCGTCCTTGAGCTCCGCGTTGATGACGCCGGGCTGAACGACGGCGACCAGGTTGGCGGGATCGATCTCCAGGATCCGGTTCAATCGCGTGAATGCCATGGTCAGGGCGCCCTCGATGCCCGCGGCTCCGCCGGAGAGGCCGCTCCCCGCGCCGCGCGGGACCACCGGGACGCGGTACTCGGTCGCCAGCCGCATGATCGCGGCGACCTCTTCGGTGCTCACCGGCAGCGCCACCGCCAGCGGCAGCCCGGCGACGTAGTGAGCGGTCTCGTCGGCGCGGTACGACTCGCGGTCGATCTCCTCGGTGAGCAGCTTCAGCCCGGGGAGGCTGGACCGCAGGTCGGCGAGAAACGCAGAGGCGGCATCCGTGGTGGGCATCGGCCCATGTTGCCATGGTCGAAGATGGAGCCGAAGGTGGGATTCGAACCCACGACCGTCGGTTTACGAAACCGATGCTCTACCCCTGAGCTACTTCGGCCCGATGCAGCTGCTGCACGCCGCGTCGCGCGGCTGAGGCGACCGGCAGTCTACCTCAGAACGGCTTGACCATCATCAGCCAGACGATGATGAGCAGGCCACCGACGCCCATCACCAGCGTCGGCATCGGCCTCCAGGTGGACAGGATCTGCGACATCTCGGCGTCGAGCTCGGGCGTCGGCGCCAGGTCGAGCATCTCCCGGACCCGCCGCAGGCGATGGGCCAGCGCCTATTCCGGCGGCGCCCAGCCATGGATCAGCTCGTCGTGGTAGCGCGGCGCGCCTCCCGGCGACAGGTCGCGCGGAATCGGCGCCATCGGCGCCCGTCCGCGAACGGCATCGGTGAAGTAGGCGCAGGCATCGGTCAGGGGACAGAGGCCGCAGATCGGCCTGGGTGCGCGGCAGGTATCGCGTCCGTGGCGGATCAGCTCGACATGGAAGGGGTAGACCTCGTCCGGCTGCAGCACCTCTTCCAGCAGATCGTGCGCGCGATCCAGCGGCGTCCGCGGCGGTAGCATGCCCAGCCGCGAGGCGACGCGGTGCACGTGCGTGTCGACTGGCAGCGTTGGCCGGCCGAAGTTGAAGAGCAGGATGATGGCGGCCGTCTTCCTGCCGATGCCGGGCAGCGCCACCAGCCAGTCGCGCGCCTCGCGCAGCGGCAGCGTGGCCAGGAAGGAGAGGTCCCAGCCGCCATCGGTGGCCGCGTGGACCTCTGCCAGGACGTGCTGGATGCGCGGGGCCTTGGTCGGCGCCAGGCCGCCCGGCCGGATGACGTCGGTCAGCTCCTCGGTGGGAGTCGCCAGCACCTCCTCCCATGATCCGTAGCGCGCGCGCAGCGCGGTGAAGGCGCGGAAGGAGTTGGTATCGGCGGTGTTCTGCGAGAGGATCGTCAGCACCAGCTCGCTGACGACGTCGAGGCGGGGGCCGGCCCAGGTCGGGTGGTCGTAGCGCTCGCCCAGCCGTTGCAGGGCGATCTCCGCCAGCTGGCGCCGCTTCCGCCGGTCGGCCGCCAGCTTCTGCGGGCTCGGCCCGCGGCGTCGCCTCGATTTCCGCTTCGCCGCCTCAGCGGGAGGCATCAGCCAGCAAGATGCCGATCTCCAGCGTCCGCGCGACCCGCTCCCCCGCGTTGGTCAGCAGCCGCTCCGTATCGGCCATCGACTCCTCGAGCGTCATGGGCCGATCGGCGATCGGCTGCACCACCGCGAACGTGCCCGACGCATCCAGCGCGGCGGCCCCGTGTCCCAGCATGCCGCACAGCAGGACCACGGCCGCGTTGCGGGTCCTGGCCAGCCTCGCCACGCCCATGGCCGCCTTGCCGGAGAGGGTCTGCTCATCGGCGCGCCCCTCGCCGGTGATCACCACGTCGGCGCGCTCGAGCGCCTCGGCGAGGCCCACCAGATCGGCCACGACATCGACGCCGGAGCGGACCACGGCACCGGTGAACCCGAGCAGGGCCGCGGTCGTGCCACCGGCCGCTCCAGCACCGGGAAGATCGGCCACCAGCCGGCCCACCGCCGATTCGATGGCGTTGCCGAAGACGGCCAGGGCCGCGTCCAGCTTCTGCACGGCCGCCTCGTCACAGCCCTTCTGGGGCCCGTACGTCGCGGCGGCACCGCGCGGGCCGCAGAGTGGGTTGGTCACGTCCGACGCGACCGTGATCTGGACCTGCTGCAGGCGCGGGTCCAGCCCCGATAGGTCGATCCGATCCAGGTTGGCAAGCGCCGCGCCGCCCGGCGGCAGCTCTGCGCCGCGACGATCGAGGAAACGGGCGCCGAGCGCGCCCAGCATGCCCGTTCCGCCGTCGGTGGTCGCGCTGCCGCCGAGTCCCAGGGTGATCGACTCGACGCCCGCATCCAGGGCCGCGCGCAACAGCTCCCCCGTGCCGCGCGTCGAGGCGGAGCCTGCGCTCTCCGGCGTTCGCTCGGCCGGGGCGAGGTGCGCCAGCCCGGAGGCCGCCGCCATCTCCACGAATGCCCCCTTCCCATCCTCGAGCAGCAGCCAGTCCGCCTCGACCGGGCGGCCGAGCGGATCCACCGTCTCCAACGTGCGCCGGTCGCAGCGTTCACCGAGCGCCGCGGCCAGAGCGGCGAGGGTCCCCTCGCCACCGTCGGCCATGGGGATCGTCTGCAGGCTGTCGTTGGGGCGGACACCGCTCCAGCCGGCGGCGATGGCGTGCGCCACGCCCACCGAGTCGAGCGCGCCACCGAAGGAATCGGGCGCAATGACGACGTCGAGTGATCGGCTCATGGCTCAAGGATAGGCCCCGATGCCCGACGAGCACCAACTGGTGGTGGACAGGATGAAGAATCCGCTTCGCCGGCCGCTTCGCCGGCCGATGCACCGGCCGATGCACCAGCGGTGACCCAGACCGTTGGGAGCCGGGCCGTTCCGAGCCGTCGCCTTCGAAATCGTCGCTCGATGCACCACCGGCTGGTGCGAAGGGGAGCGACTGCCACGAAGCCCACCGGCGCCGATAGATCGCCGCATCTCGGCCCGGGCGCCTCGCCGGGACTGCGAGCACCAGATCTATCGGTGCATGCGGAACGCAAGCGGCGCCGAATGGCACCTCCCATGCCAACCCTGCACCGATAGAACGGTCAGGACAGCACCAGGACGCCCCTCCCGGTGCAGAAATGGAGATCTATCGTCGAACGGACCGGCAGGCGCGTCGAACGGACCGGCAGGCGCGACGTGGCAGCGGCGTCAGCGCTGCTTCAGGGCCCTGCGACGCTCCTGGTAGGCCGGGATGGTCCGGATCGGCGCCCGCACCTGGTCGCCGATCTCGCGCACCTCCAGGCTGAAGCGGTCGGCCTCCTGGACGATCTGCTTGAGCCCACGCCCCATCTCGGTCTGCAGCTCGATCCGGTGGCGCGCCTCCAGCTTGCGGATGGCGGCCTGCAGGATCACGTAGGCCATCATCGAGAGGTTGCCGAGCGGCTGGTTGCGATGGATCCGCCGCTCCAGGTCGACCTGCCCCATGGCGGAGAGGCCGACGCTCTCGAGGATGTCGATCAGCAGGCCGGTCTCCACCGCGTAGCCGGTGAAGAACGGGACCGACTCGAGGATCGCGCGCCGCCCGGCGTACTCGCCGGAGAGCGGCTGGATCATCCCGGAGAGCTCGGGGTAGAACAGGTTGAGCAGCGGCCGGGCCATCAGCTCCGTCACGCGCCCACCGCCCTCCGAGACGAGCTTGTCGCCCTCCTTGATGGGCCGCTTGTAGAAGCCCTTGACGTACTGGATCCGCGGCTCGCGCAGCAGCGGACCGAGCAGGCCGTAGACGAATCGCGGCTGGATGTTGCTGATGTCGGTGTCGATCCAGCACACGATGTCGCCGTCCAGGACGTGGAGGCTCTTCCAGAGCGCCTCGCCCTTGCCAACGTGCGTGCCGACCTCCGGCAGGATGCGCGAGTGGGCCGTCACCGGCACCCCCAGCGACTCGGCGATCTCCACGGTCCGGTCGGTCGAGTCGGAGTCGATCACCATCAGCTGGTCGATCAGCGGGTAGCGGTCCATCAGCCGCCCCTTGATGCGCTTGATGACCAGGCCGATCGTCTTCTCCTCGTTCAGTGCCGGAAGCCCCACGCTGATCGTCAGGTTCTGCTTCTCCTTGAGCTCGACCAGCCGCCGGATGTCGGCGAACTCGGAGGCATGGAACGTGTTCTCGGCGAACCAGCGATCGACCACGTTCGGCAGTGAGCGGCTGTTCTCGACGTAGGCGTCCGCCGCCGCGAGGGTCCCCTCCGCGGCGCGCAGCTCATCGAAGGTCGAGGTGCCGAACTGCTGCTTGGTCTTGACCACGATCACGGTGGGCTTCGCCTTCGACGCCACCGCGTCCGCCACCGTTCCGAACAGGAAGCGTCCGTCGGGGGTCGCGTTCGACGGGTTTGCCGATGCGCCCATCAGCACCAGGTCGTGGTTGGCTGCCTCCTTGATGATGGCCGTGCGGACCGATGTCGCCTCCAGCAGCAGGCCGGTCACCCGCCGCTTCCCCGCGTGCTCGGTCACGAAGCGGTCGAGCGCCTCCTGCTCTCGCTCGCGAGCCCGCTCACCGATGCCCCCGGGCACCACGTGCAGCACCACCACCCTGGCGTTGAAGCGCTTGCCCAGATCGCGCGCCAGGCGCATCGCCAGCTCGGCGTGGGGGCCGCCGCGAACGGGGACCAGGATCGACTCGACCGCCTCGACGCCGCGCTGCTTCACCACCGCGATGTCGCTGGGCGACTCGCGGACCACCGCGTCGATCGTCGGCGAGAAGACCGCCTCCGCGTGCTCCGGGCCCTTGCCCTCCGCTGCGGCCCGGGCGATTGCGGCGGGCGTGGGCGGGCCGCCCCAGCCGAAGATGACGAGGTTCGAATCCTCCTCGCCGACCGCCTCGATCACGCCGTCGGCGGCGCGCCGACCGATGCGCACCATGGTGCGAATCTCGACGCCCTCCTCGTCGCCGAAGTCAAGGACGCGCTGCAGGAGGCGGCGCGCGGTACGCGCCTGCGTCGCCCCTTCGGAGAGCGAGACCCCCTCCGGCACCTCCACGATGCCGAGCGCGGTGATCTGGGTCGGGCGGCCATCGCTGATGCCGGCGCCGATTCGCACCAGGTCACGCGCGGTCCGCGGGTTGGCGAGCGGGAGCAGGATCCGGTACGGACCTCGGCGGCGAGACGGCATCAGGCGCCCGCCTCCTCGCGCATCGCGCGCCATCGGTTGACGAGGTACGGCTTGAGCTCTTCGAACTCGCGTGCCTGGGCGTCGACGACGCGCTCGGCCTGGTCGGTGGTCATCTCCAGCGTCTCGGCGATGAAGCCGCCGGTCCGGCCGAAGTAGAGGGGCGTCAGGGCCGCGAGCAGGCGTTCACGCTCCCCGCCGGGCCGATGGAAGGCGACCAGCGTGTCGTAGAGGCAGCGAATCCACAGCTCGGCCGGGAAGTGGAAGTCGGCCGGGTGCTCGGTGATCTCCAGGGCCAGCACGCGCTCCAGCTGCTCCGGGGCGAGCATCTCCTCCCAGGCGTCGCGCTGGCTGTGGCGAGCGTTCTCGAAGTTGTCGATCAGCTTGCCGTGGTTGACGTTGATCGCCTCCGGCGCGATGACGCGCTCGAAGCCGTACTCGGGGATGGCGTGCGAGCCGCGGACGCGGAGCCATCGGTCCTCGTAGTGGCCGGCCAGCCGGAAGAGCGTGCCGACCACCTGCCGGAACATCGGTCCAAGGTCGGACGCCGGATCCTTTGCGTCGTGGATCTTGGCCCCCAGCCGGGTCTGGCAGACGGCGAAGCCCTCGTTGATGGCCGAGTGCGTCATCCACACGTCGATGCCGAAACGGGCGATCAGCTCGTCGAAGGTGTCCAGCTCCAGGTAGCGCTGGATCAGGTCGCCGCTGACCGCGAACTCGCCGCCGATCGGCTGGCGGATGCGCGCGCCGTAGAGCGTCCGGGTCAGCGGGTAGGCGATGTTGTTGGTGATGGTGCCGTCGTACTTGAAGCGGCTGTAGAGCGGGGCCACGAAATCGTAGCCGCCCTTCAGGATTGGGCCAGCCAGCAGCTCGATCCACTCGGGGACGATGCTGCGCAGGTCGGAGTCGACCATGACGAAGGCCTTTACCTCCAGCTCGCGCGCGACCTCGAAGAGCGCGCGCACGGCCGTACCCTTGCCGCTGATGCCCTGGTAGGTGAAGCTGATCCGCTGCAGCTTGTGGCGCGGCGAGACGAGGATGATCTTCTCGATGTACTCGGGGCTCTCGGTGCTGACCGCCACCCGCGGCGTGTCGTCCGGCGAGCCGCCGTCACTGTTCACCAGGACCGGCTTGAGGTCCGGGAAGTACTGCACCATGCCGGCCTGCGAGGCGCGCACCACGTAGCCGATGGTTTCCGCGTTCTCGAAGCTGGGAATCCCGACCATGAGGTCGGCGCTGCCGACCCGCCGCACCTCGGCGAGTCCGTTCTCGTCGAGTGCCGATGCCCCTGGTGTGGCCGGCTGCATGGACGTCAGGTCGGGCCTCCTCCGGGCGTCGCTGGCCCAGCTCGATGTTGCTCAGGCTGTTGGTCAGAGTCGGGTGGGCAAGGGTAGCACGGCGCCACGGCTCCCCATCCGCGCGGACGCGGCTACTCGTCCTGCGCCGCGCCTCGCTCGTCGTGGATGCGGCTGGCCTTCTTCGGCCGTGCGCCGAAGAGGCGGCCCATGGTCGAGGGCACGCGGTGCTCGGCGGTGGAGATCTCCAGCCAGTCCTCGGCGATCTCGCCGGGCCGGTAGCGGGAGTTGGCATGCTTGGCGACGTAGTGCGTGAAGCCGTTCGCGCGCCACGCACCAAGCCAGTTGTGGAGCGGGTTGCGGACCGCCGGTGAGACCCGGACCTGGGCGCTCTCCAGCACCACCGAGGTGAGCAGCCGCCGCCGTTCCAGGTAGGGGACGTCATGCAACGGCTGGCCGTCGAGCTCGACGAGGTCCAGGGCCACGAACGCCCGCCGCTTCTCCGACTCCAGCGGATCGGGCAGCTCCTCGCTGAGGCCCTCTTCGGCGATCGCCTCGGCGAGGTGCTGCGCCGCGCTGCCGGCGCCCAGGAACGGCATCGCGGTCCACATCCCGTCGATCAGCGCCTGGTCGGCATCCACCGCCGGGCCGACCACGTCGGCCGCCTCCAAGAACTCGACGTCGGCCGGATTGCCCGCCGAGTCGAAGATGCGGACGGCGCCCTCGTGCACGTCGGCCATCAGCCGCTCGCCGCGCCAGGCAGGCTCGAAGAGCCACTCCACGCTGGCGATCACGGCACCGGAGGGCGTTGGCAGCTGGGGCAGGCGCGATCGATCCTCGCTCATCCGCTGACCTTACCTACTCCCCGCGCGCCGGCCGCGTTCAGCCCTGGTGGTAGAGGTCGAGCTGGCCTTCCTCGACCGTCGCACCGACCTGCTCGCGGATCTGCTCCCAGGCATCCAGGTCCCACTCGCCGACGAACGTGATCGCCGTTCCCTCGCGGCCCGCCCGGCCCGTTCGACCGATGCGATGCACGTACGTGTCGGCATCCTCCGGCAGGTCGTAGGAGAGGACGTAGGGAAGGTCGGTGATGTCGAGGCCGCGGCTGGCGACGTTCGTCGCCACCAGGAACTTGATCTTGCCGCCCTTGAAATCGGCGAGCGTGCGGGTGCGCTCTCGCTGGCTCATCCCCCCGTGCAGGGCAGCGACGTTCTGCCCGCGGCGGTTGAGGGTCGCCGCCAATCGGTCCACCCCGATCTGGGTATGGCGGAAGACGAGCAGCCGGTCGAAGCCGAACTGGCGGGTCAGCTCGAGCAGCGCCTGCACCTTGTCCTGCTCCGCCACGAAGTAGACCAGCTGCCGCACGGTCTCGACCGTCTTGAGGTCGGGTCTGACCACGATGTGCTCAGCGTTGCGGTCCATGAACCGATCGCAGATGCGCAGGATGGCGTACGGCATGGTGGCGCTGAAGAGCGCCGTCTGGCGGCTGCGCGGGCAGCGCGACAGGATCGTCTCCACGTCCACGATGAAGCCCATGTCGAGCATGCGGTCGGCTTCGTCCAGGATCACCGTCCGGACCCGATCCAGTCGCAGCTCTCCACGCCGAATGAGGTCCAGCACGCGACCCGGGGTGCCCACCACCACCGGCACGCCCCGCTTCAGCGCGGTGACCTGCCGGTCCATGCTGGAGCCGCCGTAGATGGCGACGGCGCTCACGTTGCGGAATACGCCGATGCGGCGGATCTCCTCGGTGACCTGCACGCACAGCTCGCGGGTCGGCGTCAGCACCAGCGCCTGCACGTGCGTGCCGGATGGGTCCACCTTCTCGACGATGGGGATGCCGAAGGCGGCCGTCTTGCCCGTGCCGGTCTGGGCCTGGCCGATGAGGTCCTTCCCCTCACGGAGGGGACCGATGGCTCGCGCCTGCACCTCGGTGGGCTCGGTGAAGCCCATCTTCTCGATGGCGCGGGCGAGGGTCGGGGGGAGCTCCATCTCGCCGAAGCGGTAGGTCTTCTGGGCCGCCAGGACGGCGGCGAGCAGCGGCGAATCGGCCTCGGTGGATTGGTCGGTGGCAGGCGGCGCGGCAGGCGTGGCGGCGCGGCGCGGTGGTGGGGTCGCCCGGCGACGCGCCGGACGCTGATCAGTCTCTGGCAAACAACGCTCCGTTTCTCATCGCGGATCGTAGCACGGCGGACGCGGTTGACATCCTGCTGATACTGAGTCTCATCTTGGGGGGGCATCCCACGGGAGCGTACGGAGCCTGCATGCAACTCACCGCCTTCGCCGTTGCCTTCGCGGCGTTCGCCTCAGCTTTCGTTGGGGGCGTGGTCGCGCTGCGCGCCGCTCGCTCGGTGGGCGTGATCATCGCCATCGGGGCCGGGATACGGATCGGCGCGGCCTTCTTCGACCTCATCCCGGAGTCGATCGATCACCTCGGCCACTCGATCGATTGGGCCATGATCTTCACGGCCATCGGCTTCCTGGCCTTCTACGCCGTGGAGAAGCTGACCACGCTGCACGTGGGGCACGAGGCGGCCACCGAGATGGACCACGGAGAGGCGTCGCACCGCCACATCGGCGTCATCGGCGCGAGCGGCATGAGCGTGCACTCCTTCCTCGACGGCGTGGCGCTGGCGGCCGGGCTGGTGGTGGGCGGCGGGCTGGGCCTCGTGATCGCGACGGTGGTCGTCGTGCACCGCTTCAGCGATGGCATCGGCGTCGTCAGCTTCATGCTGGCCACGCGGACCTCGATTCGCGAGACGTACTGGTGGGTCAGCATCGTCGCCGTCGCCCCGGTGGCGGGCGTGGCGCTGGGCCTGCTGCTGCCCGTGCCCGACGACGTGCTCGGCGCCATGCTCGCCATCTTCGCCGGCTTCTTCCTCTACATCGGGGCCGCGGAGCTGCTGCCCGAGGCGCATCGCAACGACCGCTCGCGCTGGATCGTGGTTGCGACCCTGTCCGGCGTCGTCGCCATCTACCTCTTCTCGCGCTTCGCCGCGGCGGTGGGAGCGCCGTGACGACGGGCGGCATCGCCGAACGCCTGCACGATGCCGGCGAGCGCGTCACGCCACAGCGGCTCAACGTGGCGGAGGCGCTCGCCGCGTCCGGGCGCCGGCAGACCGCCGAGGAGCTATGGCACCGGCTGCGCCGCGACGAGCTCGAGATCGGCCGCGCCACCGTGTTCCGCAGCCTGGAGGCGCTGGTGGCCGCCGGCGTGGCCCGTCGCCTCGAACTGGAGAACCACGTCTACGAGTACGTGGCCTGCGAGCCGGGGCACCATCACCACCTGGCCTGCAGCGTCTGCGGCCGGGTCATCGAGATCGACGAGAGCTACGTGCGCCCGATCGTGGAGCGGGTTGCGGCCGGCACCGGCTTTGCGATCGACGATGCGCGAATGGACTTCTACGGCCGCTGCGGCGACTGCCGGGGCTGACGGCCGAAGGAGGGAGGCGCCACCTCAGGCTCGCCCGGGTGCCGCCGCGGCAACCTCCGGCTGCAGCGATCCGTTGCCTGGACCGCCGGCATGGCTGGCCCGGTCGGGGTAACCGGTCGGGTGCGCCTCGCGCCAGGCCCAGGCATCGGCCAGCATCTGCTCCAGCTTGCTGAACTGTGGCTGCCAGCCCAGCTCGCGTCGCGCGCGTCGGGAGCTGGCGACGAGGACCGGCGGATCACCCACCCGCCGCTTCAGCACCCGCGCGGGGATCGCACGACCGGTCACCTTGCGCGCCGCCTCGACCACCTCTCGCACGCTGAAGCCGGCCGCCGAGCCGAGGTTGTAGACCTCGAGCGACGGATCGGTCTCGGCGGTCGCCTCCAGGGCCAGCAGGTGCGCCGCACCCAGGTCGCGGACGTGGACGAAGTCGCGAATGCACGTCCCGTCGGGGGTGGAGTAGTCCTGGCCGAAGATCTGCACGTGAGTCGCCTCCCCGGCCGCGACACGCAGGACGAGCGGGATGAGGTGCGTCTCCGGCTCGTGGTCCTCGCCGTTTCGCTCGGTGGCACCCGCGACGTTGAAGTAGCGCAGGCTGATCGCCCGGAATCCGTGCGCCGCAGCGAACCAGCGCATCGCGCCCTCGAACGCGAGCTTGGTGGCGCCGTACGGGTTGATCGGCTCGGGGCGGTCCGCCTCCGCGATGGGGACGCGGCGCGGCTCGCCGTAGACCGCGGCCGTCGACGAGTAGACCAGTCGGTTGACGCCCGCGTCGCGCATCGCCTCGAGCATGGCGACGCCGCCTGCCACGTTGTGCCGGTAGTAGAGGGCCGGATCGACCATGCTCTGGCCGACCAGGGACTTGGCAGCGCAGTGCAGCACGGCGTCGATGCGCTCCTCCGTGAGGAGCGCGGCGAGGCGTGACCGGTCCTGGATGGAGCCGCGGACAAGGTGAACGGGGGAGATCACCGCGCCGGCGTGGCCGGTCGAGAGGTCGTCGAAGACCGTCACCTCATGGCCGGCCTCGACGAACGACTCCACGCTCGTCGAACCGACGTAGCCAGCTCCCCCAACCACCAGGATCCGCAATGCTCCCTCCTAGCCTGCCTGTGCTCCAACCCGGCGCGGCACACCATCCGCCCGGGGCTCCGGCGCCTTGTCCGCCTGGGCCATGGCCGATGCCAGCTCAGCGCTGAGCTCGGCAGCGACCCGCGTGGCGCCGGCGGCGGCGGCCGCTCGCACGTCGGCGGGGCGACGGAACTTGCCGGCGGCCTTGACCTCGACGCGCGGACCGACGCTGTCGCGCAGGATGCCCGTTTGCTGCACCGTTCGACGCGGTGCGACCTGTCCGGCAGACGTCACGACGTAGTCCGCGCCGGCGCGCTCGGCCAGGCGGCAGGCGCGCCGCAGCAGCTCCTCGCCGTTCGTCTCCGCCTGCACGATGACACCAGCCACGGCCAGCGCCGAGTGCGCCATGTCGACCACCGCCAGCATGTCGTTGTAGACGACGTCGTCCTCGCCGGAGGCGAGTGCGCCGCCGTTCAGGACGAAGTCGATCTGGTTCGCGCCCTGCTCCAGCGCCTTGCTCGCCTCGAACGCCTTGACGGCCAGGATCTGCGCCCCGCCCGGGTAGCCAACCACCGTCCCCAGGCGGACCCGCGAACGGCCGAGCGCACGTTTCGCCGCCTTGACCAGCCAGGGGCTCACGCAGACCGCGGCGCAGTCATGCTCGAGCGCCAACGCGACCGCCGCATCCAGCTCGGCGAGCGATGCGTTCGGCCGCGTCAGCCAGTGCTCGAGGCGGGCGACACGACGCCCAGTGGCTGTCATCGCGGGCTGGAGACCTCCTGTCTTGGCCCCTTGGGCAGGGGGCCGTGGGCACGACCCTCGGACCGCCGATTGTAGCAGCGGCCTAGGCCGGCTCCCTCGAGCCGCCCGGCTGTTGGCGTTGCGCTCGGTCAACGGAGTCGGCCTGCGCCAGGCCGCGTCGGGCCCGCTCCAGGAGCACGTCGCGCGCGTTCAGCCGGGGATCGTCCACCACCGCCTCCAGCAGCTCGTCGAGCAGCCGGCCGATCATCGGCCCCGGCTCCAGCCCCAGCTCGGCAACGAGGTCGTTACCGTCGATGGCGAGCTGCTGCGGCCCCAGCGGATCGGATGCGAGCGCTGCTCCGGCGCGCCGGCGCAGCTCGTCCAGGCCGCCCGACCGCGGCTCCATCGTCCCGCTGGCAACGTTGTCGGCTCGTCGCAGCGCGTAGAGGTCGTCGAGCAGGTCCGCCCCCACTCGGCGGATGAATCGCCGCACGGCGGCATCGGTCCAGTCAGGCGTGTACGCGAACATGTGATGCGCCACGAGCCGCTCCACCCGCGCCGTCTCGGCACGGCCGAAGCGCAGGCGGCGCAGGATCGCCGCCGCCAGCTCCGCCCCCTCGCGTTCGTGGCCGATGAAGTGGCCGTCCGCCAGCGTGGTGGCCTTGCCGACGTCGTGCAGCAGCCCCGCCAGGCGCAGCAGTGGGTCGTCCCCGGGCAGGGCATCGGCAGTCCGCAGGGAGTGGTCGAGCGCGTCTCCCGGCAGCGCCTTCGCCTGAGGCACGCCGCGAAGCGCGGCTAGCTCCGGCAGGATCACGCCCAGCAGGCCGAGCTCTTCCATCAGGGACAGGCCAGCCGAAGGTGGACCGGCGCCCCCCATCATGCGCAGGAGCTCGCCGCGCACGCGCTCCCCGGAGAGACCCGCCGCGCTGGCGGCGTGGCGGCGGATGGCGGCGGCGGTCGCCGGGTCGATCCGCATGCCGAGTCGCGCGGCGAAGCGGACGGCTCGGACCATCCGCAGCGCATCCTCGGCGATTCGCTCGTCCGGATCGCCCACCGCCCGCAGCAGGCCGCTGGCCAGGTCGGCCGATCCCCCGTATGGATCCACCAGTCGACCACGCCCCGCGGCCAGGTCGGCCGGGCGCCAGCCCATGGCGTTGATGGTGAAGTCTCGCCGCGAGAGGTCCTCCTCGAGCGTGCGACCCCAGGAGACCGAACCGGGGCGGCGGCGGTCGATATACGGACCCTCGATGCGATAGGTCGTCACCTCGACCGGCGGGCCGGCATCGCCGCCAGTCACGGTCACCGTCCCGAAGCGGTTCTCCCAGACCGAGTCCGGGAAGGTGGCGGTCACCACCTCGGGCGGCGCCGACGTGGCGACGTCCCAGTCGGTGGCCGCCTCGCCGCGCACGGCGTCCCGGACGCCGCCGCCGACGAGCGCCGCCTCGTGCCCGAGCTTCAGCAGTCCACCGAGGACGCGGGTGACCGCCGGCGGAAGGACGATCAGCAACTCGTCGCCGTCGCGCATCGTCCCGACGGCCAGCTGATCAGGACCCGCTGGCCCTGATCGGCTCCAGGAAGAGGTAGCTGCGCCAGGCGTCGTTCCGCTCGTCGGAGAGGTACGAGCCGAACAGGTAGCGAACGTCGGCCCGCGGCGCGCGCGGCTCCCGCATGAGCGCCATGCGCGCCTCCTGCAGCGTCTTCGCTCCCTTGCGATGGTTGCAGGTGCGACAGGCGGCGACCAGGTTCTCCCACTCGTGGCGTCCGCCCCGGTGCTTGGGCATCACGTGGTCGATGGTCAGGTCGCGGCGGCTGGTGCCGCAGTACTGGCAGGTGTGGCGGTCGCGCGCGAAGACCTCGCGCCGGCTGAGCTTGACGCGCGGGCGCGGCCGCTTGACGTGGTACTGCAGGCGAATGACCGATGGGGCACGGATCGCCATGGTCGGGGTGTGGATGACCTGGTGGTTGCGCTCCAGCAGCTCTGCCTTCTCCGAGCCGAGCAGGGTGAACGCTCGCCTGATGTCGCAGACGTTGAGCGGTTCGTAGTTCTGGTTGAGGACCAGTACCGGTGCGTTGATCATGCGTCGGCGCCTTTCCGCCGCCGATCATAGCCGACGCGCGCACTTGGCTCCGAGCGTCAATCGGGTCGTGGCCGGCGCCCGGCCGGAATGGGTTGCTCGCACGCAGGGCCCCCCCGCAACCCGTCCGGCCTGGTCACTCGACAGCCCGAGCTGCCTGCGCCGATAGATCTTTGGGATTGCGCCTGGACCACTGGCCGGGCCCGTCCCTGGTCGATCTATCGGGGCACCCGACGCCTGAGCCGCGCCAACGGGTGCACCGGGGGCTCAGCCTGGACCGATAGAACGCTCAGCGCTGTACCGGGAATGCCTTCCGGGCCTCAAATCGCACATCTATCGCAGCGGGCGCGCGTATCGCAGCGGGGCCGCGTATCGCTGCGAGGCGCGTATCGCAGGGAGGCGCTCAGCGGCCCGGTCGGCGAATGGCCGGCACGCGAGTAGAATGGAGCGTCGAATCCGATGCGGGAGCGAGCCGCATCGCTACATGGCAGGTAGCACCAAATGACGACCATCGAACGATCGACATGGACGACCAAGGTCGGCCTGGCCCGGATGCTCTCCGGCGGGGTGATCATGGACGTCGTCACCGCAGATCACGCGAAGATCGCCGAGGAGGCCGGGGCCGTGGCGGTCATGGCCCTCGAGCGCGTTCCGAGCGACATCCGCAAGTTCGGCGGCGTGGCCCGGATGAGCGATCCCAAGCTGATCGAGGAGATCAAGAGCACGGTCAGCATCCCGGTCATGGCCAAGTGCCGCATCGGCCACTTCGCCGAGGCGCAGGTCCTCCAGCAGCTGGAGGTCGACTTCATCGACGAGTCGGAGGTCCTCACCCCGGCCGACGAGGAGCACCACATCGACAAGCACGCCTTCAAGGTGCCGTTCGTGTGCGGCTGCCGCGACCTGGGCGAGGCGCTGCGGCGCATCGGCGAGGGGGCGGCCATGATCCGCACCAAGGGCGAGGCCGGCACGGGCAACATCGTGGAGGCCGTGCGCCACATGCGCGCCGTGATGAAGGGCATCAGGGAGATCTCCGGGATGCGCGAGGACGAGCTCTTCGCCGCCGCCAAGGAGCTGCGCGCGCCGCTGGACGTGGTGAAGCAGACCGCCGAGCTGGGCGAGCTGCCTGTGCCGAACTTCAGCGCGGGTGGCGTGGCGACCCCGGCGGACGCCAGCCTGATGCGGCAGCTGGGCGCGCAGGCCGTCTTCGTCGGCTCCGGCATCTTCAAGAGCGAGAATCCCGAGCGCGTAGCCAGGGCGATCGTCATGGCAACCACGCACTACGACAACGCCGAGATCCTGGTGGAGGTGAGCACGGGACTGGGCCAGCCGATGCAGGGCCTGGATCTCGCCGACATTCCCGCCGAGGAGCGACTGGCCATCAGGGGCTGGTAGCCGCCGAGCCGATGTCGGAGCCGGCACCCTCGGTCCTTCCCTTCCCGCGCCCGTCGGGCGCGCCACGGCGCATCGGGGTGCTCGCGTTGCAGGGCGCCGTCCGTGAGCACGTCGAGGCCATCCGGGCGGTCGGCGCCGAGCCGGTGCAGGTCCGGCTACCCGCGGACCTCGACGGGCTCGATGCCCTCATCCTGCCCGGCGGCGAGTCGACCACCATGCGCAGGCTGATCGACCGCTACGGGCTGCGCGAGCCGATCCAGCGCATGGCACGCGAGGGCAGGCCGATGCTCGGCACCTGCGCCGGCATGATCCTGCTCGCCTCGCGCATCACCGAAGGCGATGAGCCGGTGCTGGGCCTCCTCGACCTGGTCGTGCAGCGCAACGGGTACGGGCGCCAGCTCGAATCGTTCGAGTCGGACGTATCGCTTCCGGCAGTGGGCGAGCCGCCGCTGCACGGCGTCTTCATCCGGGCGCCGGTCGTGGCGGACTCCGGCGCGCAGGTCGAGGTGCTCGCGCGGGACGAGGCCGGTCGCCCCGTCGCCGTGCGACAGGGCAAGGTGCTCGCCACCGCCTTCCACCCCGAGCTCACCGAGGACCGGCGAATCCACCGGCTGCTGCTGGATATGATCGAGGCGTGACGGGCACCGAGGGCGCCATCCGCGCGGCTCGCATCACCGATCGCCAGGCGCTGGCCGATCTCTCGCGGCGCGTCCACGACTCATCGGATGGGTACCGCCGCTCACTTGGCGTGCCGGCCCCGACGACCGGGCCAGCCTCGATCAGCCTCGCGTCGCTGATCCCTTCCTGGCTGCCCCTGCGTCACCCATCGGTCCACCTCGTCGCGGAGGCGGACGGCGAGCTGCTCGGCTCGTGCCGTGCCATCGAGGAGCCGCACCGCGAGGACTGGGTGATCATCGAGCTGGATGCCGCGGACGGGCCGATGGCCGGCGAAGTGCGCCACGCCCTCCTCAACGCGCTGCTGGAGGCCGCCGCGGGACGCAGCGTGGCCCGCTTCCACGCGGCCTGCTCGGACGTGCCGGACAACCTGGTCCTCTTCGGCCAGCTGGGCTTCGTGGCCTACAGCCAGGAGGAGATCTTCTATCGGCCGCCCGACCCGGGCCCCGGTGCGGCCTCGTGGCTGCGCTCCGTGCTGCGGCGCGACGTCCACCACCATCGAACGGCGGAGGGCGACCCGGCGTCCAGCCTGCAACGCGCCGGGGCGCCGGATGCCTGGCACCTCTTCGACCTGTGGACGCATGCGACACCGCCGGCGATTGCGCGGATGGAGGGGTACCGTGCGGAGGACTGGGAGAGCGCCGGCCACGAGGGCGTGGTCCCGCGCAGCAGCCTCAATCCCCTGCTCCACTTCTCGGGTGTCGACGCCTGGTTCCTCCCGTGGGAGCAGCGTGTCGGTGGCTTTGCCCAGCACGGCGGCTGCCGTGAAGGCCCGCACTACCTGCGCTTCCTCGTCCGCGACGGAACCGACGGGGCGCGGTTCCTGGCCACCGTGCTCCAGCTGATGGGTGCCGAGGCACGCGCCGCCGGGATCCTGGCTCCGGTGCGAACATATGAGTCAACGGGCCTGGGTGCCGCGGAGGCGGCGGGGTTCGAGCCCATCGGACGGGTGACCATGCTGGTACGCGAGGTGCGTGCGCCCGTCAGGCAGCCGGCCATGGTGCCGGCAATATGAGCGAGCGAAGGAGGCATCGGTCAGCAAGATGAGCCGTCTCGAGACGACTGACGACCTCGATGCGCTGATGGAGGCGCTGCCCGCCGAGATCGTGGAGCGGCTTCGCTCGTTCGCGGATCGCTCCGACCTGCTCGAGGTCGTGATGGACCTCGGCCGCCACCCGGAGGCGCGTTTCACCCATGGCGAGGAGGAGCTTCTCGACCGCGAGGTGACCGAGGCCGATATCAACCACGTCATCGATCACATCGGCGCCTTCGGCGACGACAACCGGGCCGGGATCGAGCGGACCCTGCATCGGATCAGCGCCATCCGCAATCGCGCGGGCAAGGTCGTCGGGCTGACCTGCCGCATCGGCCGCGCCGTGTTCGGCACCATCGACATCATCCGCGACATCGTGGAGGGCGGGCAGAGCGTCCTCCTGCTGGGCCGCCCCGGCGTCGGCAAGACGACGATGCTGCGCGAGGTCGCGCGCGTCCTGGCCGATGACCTGGGCAAGCGGGTGATCGTGGTCGACACCAGCAACGAGATCGCCGGCGACGGCGACATCCCGCACCCCGGTATCGGCGACGCGCGGCGCATGCAGGTCCGCACGCCCACCGACCAGCACAACGTGATGATCGAGGCGGTGGAGAACCACATGCCCGAGGTGATCGTCATCGACGAGATCGGGACCGAGCTGGAGGCGGCGGCGGCGCGCACCATCGCCGAGCGAGGCGTCCAGCTGGTGGGCACCGCCCACGGCAACACGCTGGACAACCTGATGCTGAACCCCACCCTCTCCGACCTGGTGGGCGGCATCCAGCCGGTGACGCTCGGCGACGAGGAGGCCCGCCGGCGCGGGACGCAGAAGACGGTCCTGGAGCGCAAGGCGCCCCCCACCTTCGACGTGCTGGTGGAGATCCTGGAGCGCGACCGCGTGATCGTGCACCGCAACGTGGCCGAGACGGTCGACGCCATCCTGCGCGGTCACATGGTCCCGCCCGAGCAGCGCTGGCGCGAGCAGGGCGAGGTCCGCGCGCAGACCAAGTACGACTACCAGATCAGCGAGACGGGCAGCGGCAACCCTGCGTTCGCGCCGCTCGAGCCGACCGGCGGTTTCGGCGCCTTCAGCCGCAACCGATCCGGCGGGCAGCTCGGCGGCGGCGGCCTGCGTCCGCTGCCCGGGCGCAACGCCCGGGGTGGCCGAACCCTGCCCGGCGAGCGGCTGAGCGGGGAGCGGGTGGACGGCGGTGACTCGCGTCCGGCGCTGGAGCAGGCGATGCGCGAGGCATCGGCGGGGCCGAACCTGGACCGGCAGGTCGGGGCCAGCGGCCGGCAGGCGTCCGCCGCTCGCAACCAGCGGCCGTTGAGCCTGTTCGCCTTCGGCGTGAGCCGCAAGCGGCTCGAGCAGGCCGTCCGCGAGCTGGGCGTGCCGGCGACCTCGGCACGAGAGCTCGACGACGCCGACGCGGTGGTGACGCTGCGCAACTACTACCGCCGCAAGCCATCGGCCCTGCGCGAGGCGGAGTCGAACGGCGTGCCGATCTACGTGCTCAAGACGAACACGATGCAGCAGATGGAGAACCTGCTCGCCAGCCTGTTCGACCTGGAGGCCGATCCGTCCGAGGCGGCGCTGCGCGAGACCGCCGAGGCGATCGGCATGGTGCAGGCCTCCGGGCGTCCGGTCGAGCTGATGCCGCAGAACGCCTACGTCCGCCGCCTGCAGCACCAGATGGCGGAGCGCAACAGCCTCATGTCGCGATCCCGCGGGGCCGAGCCGAACCGCAGGGTGGAGCTCCTCCCCGACGAGGGTCGGGCCTGGCGCTGACGTACGTGGAGAGCGCTCGGCGCGGCCGCTTCATCACCCTCGAGGGGCCGGATGGCAGCGGCAAGACCACCGCGGCCCGACACCTGGCAGAGCGGCTGCGCCGGCGGGGCGAAACCGTCGTGCTCACCGCCGAGCCGGGCGGGACGCCGCTGGGGGAGGAGATCCGCCGCCTGCTGCTGCACATGCGCGACGTCTCGGACGACCTGGACCCGCGGGCCGACGCCCTCCTCTTCGCGGCGGCGCGGGCCCAGCACACCGCGCGGCTGATCCTGCCGGCGCTCGCGCGCGGCGAGCACGTCGTCAGCGCCCGCTACCTGGACTCGTCGCTGGCCTACCAGGGAGCGGCGTACGGCAACGATCCCTCGGAGATGCGCCACCTGCAGGAGTTCGCCACCTACGCGACCGTGCCCGACCTGACCATCCTGGTCGACGTGCCGGTGGAGGTCGGGCTGGCGCGGAAACGGCGCGGGCCGTGGAACCGCTTCGAGGACACGGAGGGCGCGGCGTTCTTCGAGAAGGTCCGCAGCGCCTACCTGCAGCTGGCGGCGGCGGAGCCCGACCGCTTCCGCGTCGTCGACGGCTCCGGGCAGGTCGACGAGACCGATCGGCTGGTGATGGCCGCGGTCGAGCCGATCGTCTTCGGCGGCGACTGATGTCCGACACTCCGCAGCTCAGCCTGCACACCGCGGCCGACCGACCGGACCTGTGGGAGCGCGGCATCGCGTCGGCATCGGTCTGGCCGGAGTACAACATGCACGGCGACGTCCTGAACGAGTGGTGGGGACGGCTCGACGAAGAGCTGGCCGACTACCAGTTCGTGCTCTTCGACGCGGCTGCCGATGCCGTCGTGCACATCAGCGGCAGCGTCGCCGAGTGGGAGGCGTGGACCGGCCTCGCGTTCCCCGAGACGGACGACTACGTCTTTCCGGAAGGCCTGGCCACCGTCCACATCGACCGGGAGCTCAACCTCGGCTCGTACTGGGAGCCGAACGTCTGGATCATCCACCCCGAGCTGGACCGATGAAGCCGCCCGGTCAGCCTCCGCGCACCTCGGCCGATCCGACGCCGCCGGAGATCTCCAGCTCCACGCGGTTCTGCGCCGTTTCGTAGCCCGGCGTCTCCCAGCCCGCGGCCGATCGCGGGAAGCGGTTCTCGTCGACGCGGGTGCTGCCGAGCGCCATCTTGCTCCGGATCCGCGCGGCCACGCCATCGGGCACCTCGAAGGTCATCGACGCCGCCCCGCTCTCTGCCCTGACCCTCGTCTCGCCCGCGGCCCGCGGCAGCCGCACGCGGGTGTCGCTGGCACCTGTTCCGATCTTGAGCGACCGCACCTGCAGGTCGCCCAGCTCGAGGCGCACCTTGGCAGCGCCCGATCCAAGCTCGAGGTCGAGCGGGACCTCGGCGGGCAGGCCGATGCGCCAGTTCGGCGTCCGATCCCACCATGGCCAGCCCCCGGGCGAGTCCACGGAGAGCGAGACGTTGCCCGGCCCACGCAGGTCGTACCTGGCCGGCATCCCCTCGAAGGCGGCGTCGACCAGCAGGCCGCTGCGGCCCTTGCCGATCTCCAGCTCGCCGCCGCCGAATCCGACCTTCACGCGTGCCGAGGTGGCGCCGTCGAGCGGCAGCTCCAGCGTGACGTCTCCTCCGCGCGAGCCGGGAAGCAGCGCCCCGAGCAGCAGCCAGAGCCCCAGGGCGATCACCGCGACCGGCCACCAGGTGCTCACCAGGTCCGCCGGCTCGATGCCCAGGTTCCCCGTGGTGCTGAGCAGCAGCAGGGTGCCTGCCGCGATCAGCAGGAGTGGCCAGGCCAGGCCGACGAACCGCCGGCCGCGGCCGTTGCTCCCGAGCAGCAGGCCCACTAGCGTGCCGATGCCGGCCAGGATGAGGAACATCGGCCACGCCTGGGCCCACGGCAGGTCGAGCGCCTGCTGCAGCAGGAAGATGACGCCGAGCCCGATGAGCCACGTCGCCGCCACCAAGCCGCCGGTGTTGCGACGCCCGCGTGCCCGAACAGTCATGAATCGCGTACCTCGAGTCGAGTGATTTGCAGCAGATAGCATGATGCCGTCGAGCAGTGGCGGGCCGTGCCGTTCGGCAGGTATCCCGGTGCGGGTCGGTGAACCGGCGGCGGTCGCTGCGGCATAATCGGGCCGACCGCGCACGTGCCCCGCCCACAGTTCGAGGAGCCGCCCGATGAAGCTCGTCACCGCGATCGTGCACAACGAGGATGCCGGCACCCTGGTGGATGCGCTTCTGGAGCGCGAGTATCGCGCAACGCGCCTGCACTCCTCGGGGGGCTTCCTGAAGCAGGGGAACGCGACCATCCTGGTTGGCGTGGACGACGACCAGGTCGACGCGGTGCTCGAGCTGATCAGCGCCAACTGCCACTCGCGCCGGCAGTTCGTGAACCCCATGCCGCCCATCATGGAGCCGGGTGAGTTCTACATGCCCTACCCCGTCGAGGTGGAGGTCGGCGGCGCCACCGTCTTCGTCGTGCCGGTTGAACGCTTCGAGCGCCTCTAGCTCCCCGCCCTGGCTTCGCGCGCTCGAGGAGCGGGCGCCGGACGTCGTCGCCGTGTGGCGCGCCATCGATGACGGGGCCATGGCCTTCCGGCGCCAGATCCGGCGTCGCTCCGGGCCGGGCTCGGCGCCCGGCGTCCTCGCCCAGCAGGAGGCGATCGCCGATGCGCTGGCCGCCGCGCTGGAGGCCACCAGCGAGGAGCTCCTGCGCTCGCCGGGCGGCGAGGCGGATTGGAACGTGGCCCAGGCATTCGCGCACACCACCGCGGCGCGCCGCTGGCTGGCGCGGGCCGGAGCGCTGGCGGCGACGGACGCCTGGCCGGACGAGGCGCCGGTCGTGACGCCGGGCATCCCCGGGCCGGCCGATGCACCGCGCCGCGTCCTGCAGGCATACCTCGACAAGTCGCGGCGGTCGATGGCGGAATCGGCCGCGGCCATCGCCGGCCACGAGGCCGATCCCTGTCCGCTCTCCCACCCGCTCATCGGGCGCCTGCGTTGCGGGGAGTGGCTCCTCTGGTCGGGCGTCCACGACCTGATGCACCTGGAGCAGCTGCACCGACTGCTGGGCGATGGCTGAGCGCCCGGCGCCGCTCATGCTGGTGGTCGATCCCGCCGGCCTGCCGGAGCCGCCATTCGGGTCGTACGCCGCCGTTGTGCGTGCCGGGCAGGTGCTCCTCGCCGCGGAGCTTTCGCGGAGGCTCGGAGCGCAGGGTGCGGCCGTGGTGCGCCTGGCGGCCATCGATCCGCCGCGGGGCGAGGCGTTCCACTGGGGCCGGTGGTTTACGTCTGCGGCTCGAGAGGCGCTGCGCACCGCCGCCGGGTCCGTCGACACCATCGGCTACGCCGGCGCCGGATCGCTGGCCCTCGTCGGCGACGCCGCCCTGGACAGCCTTCTCTCCCCCATCCCCGGCGAGGTGGTCGCCAACAACCGCTACAGCGCCGATGCCTTCGTCGTGGCCGGCGACCTGCGTGCCGCGCTCACCGCGCTCGAGTCGGCCGAGAGCGACAACGGCGCCGTCCGCCGCCTGGAAGAGGCGGACTTTCGCGGGCGGGACCTGCGCACCGCGGCCTGGTCGCGCTTCGACGCCGACACGCCGCTCGACCTGGCGCTGCTGCGGCTCGCCGGCCGGCTCCCAGGCACCCGCCGCCTCGATGCGGCGCCGCGGGGCTTCCTGGAGATGGCCACGCTGCCCGGCGGGCGGCGTCTGGAGGTGCCGAATCTCGAGGCCATCGGGAAGGTGGTGCGGGATCAGCGCGGGGAGCTGCTCGTCGCCGGGCGGATTCCGGCAAGCACGCTCGCACTGCTGGAGACCGAGACCGCGTGCCGGGTCCGGGCGTTCGTCGAGGAGCGTGGCATGCGCGCTTCCCGAGGTCCGGGTCCGCGTTCGCTGCTGGCGGACTGGCTCTCGCGGCACGGCCCCACGGGCCTTGTCCAGGAGCTCGCTTCGCTGGCCGACGCGGTCGTCCTCGATTCGCGCGTCGTGATGGCGGCAGTGGCGGGCAGCGCCGACTCCGCATCGTGGCCGCCCGCCGAGGAACGCTTCGCGTCGGACTTCTGCGATGCCGCGCGGATCGCCACGCCGTGGCTGCGGGAGCTGACGGAAGCGGCGGCTGCGGCATCGGTCCCGGTGCTGCTCGGGGGCCATGCGCTCGTCAGCGACGGGCTGCGCATCGTGGTCGAAGCTGCGTGGCTCGGCCGATGAACGTGGCGATAGATCTTCACTAAAGCGCCTGCGACCCCTGCCGGGCATACATATGGCCGATCTATCGGTCCAGGAGAAGCGTGGCGGGTGGCCAGGGGTGGGCACTCCTGCTCAGGATGGACCGATAGATGTGACAGACCGCGGCCCGGCCCGGCCCCCGGGTGCCACACGCAAGATCTATCGTCCCTCACGCGTCCCCCACGCGTGCCTCACGCGCGCGTCACGGGATCAGTGCGCGGCAGAAGGGGCGGGCGGACTGCAGGGAGGCGCCCTGCTAGACTGGAGGCCGAGCGGCAGGCGCTTCGATGCTGTGCTCGCCGCCCGACAGACAACGACCAATCAGCCAGGCGCGCGGAACGATCGGCGCGGTCGCATCGGTCCGTGACGCTGCGGCGCCAGCATCCGAGCTGGCGCAATCGGAGCCGACGTTTGGACCAGACCGGACTGCTCTACGTCCTCGGGTTCGGGTTCGCCGCCACGACCTTCGTGTTCGGCACGATCCTGTTCTCGTGGCTGATCACGCATCGGCGTCATCGGCCCCAGAAGGGGCTGCCGTACGAGAGCGGGATCGACACCATCGGTGACACGTGGTCGCGCTTCGGGCTGGCCTTCTACCTCTACGCCCTGCTCTTCGTGGCATTCGACGTGGAGATCATCTTCGTCTACCTGTGGGCCATCACCGTACGAGCGGTGGAGCTGCAGGGCATCATCGTCATTGGCCTGTTCCTTGCCATCCTGATGTTCGGAGAGCTGTACGCCTGGCGGAAGGGAGACCTGCGATGGCAATGAACACGACTGACCAGACCGATGCCGGTCGGGCGGAGCAGCTGGCCAGCGGCCCGGCACCGATCGTCATCCCCGACGGCGCGGCGGATAACCAGCTCCTGCGCGAGTTCGGCATGGAGGAGCATCCTCGCGGCGGCTTCCACGGCCTGCTCGAGGTCATCCCGACCCGGGCCGACTGGGTGCTCGACCTGATCCGTGCCAACTCGCTCTGGCCGCTGCTCTCCGGGCTCAGCTGCTGCGCCATCGAGATGATGAGCACGGCCACCTCGAAGAACGACATCGACCGCTTCGGGATGTTCCCGTTCCGGGCCTCGCCGCGCCAGGCCGACGTGCTGATCGTGGCGGGCACCCTGACGACGAAGATGGCGGGACCGCTGGTGCGCCTCTGGGAGCAGATGCCGGAGCCGAAATGGTGCGTGGCGATGGGTACCTGCACCACCAGCGGCGGCCGCTTCAAGCGGTCGTACAGCGTGGTCCAGGGCGTCGACCGCGTCATGCCGGTGGACGTCTACGTGCCCGGCTGCCCGCCGCGACCCGAGGGCCTCATCTACGGAATGCTCAAGCTGCAGGAGCTGATCAAGCAGCGCCGCGGACAGTGGCCGACCTACGTCGACCGCGGCCCGCAGCGCGTCGCCTGGGAAGGAGACGTGCGCTGACCGCACCGGCCGCGGCCGGAGCCCTCGTTCGGGTGCTCATCGACCGCTTCCCCGAGCTGGCCGATTCGCTCTGGACCGATGAGGACACGGTCGAGCTCGTCATCGACGGTTCGCGCAACGCGGAGGTCCTGCAGGCCGTCCGCGACGAGCCGGAGCTCCGCTTCTGGTGGCTCGGCGACGCGGCCGCGGTGGACTACGGCCCGGACGGCGATGATCCGCACTTCGAGGTCGTCTACCACCTCTACTCGGACAGGCATCCTGCCTGGCTGCGGGTTCGCGCCCGCGTCGACCGCGAGGACCCGCGAATCCCCACCATCACCGGACTGTGGGAAGGAGCGATGTACCACGAGCGCGAGATGTACGACATGATGGGCATCGTGTTCGAGGGCAATCGCGACCTGCGCCGCATCTTCATGTCACCCGACTACCGCAGCTTTCCCCAGCGCAGGGACTTCCTCCTGCCCGATGACGCCGCGGACTCCCCGGCCGCCGGCGTGAACCCGCTCGAGCGTCCGGAGACCTGGGACCTCGCGCGGTTCCGCGAGGGCCTGACGCACTCCACAGCACCCACCCTCCCGCCGCGTGCCGAGCGCACCGATACCGAGCCGGAGGTGGAGGGCGGCGAGACCCTCGCCGACAAGAGCCGACCGCGATGACGAAGATCGATCCAGAGACGCCGATCCCCGATCCGATCGAGCTCGATCGCGCCGAGGAGGAGCGGCTCGCTGCCGCCTTCGGCACGGCGCCGGGTGGCGGCTCACGCCCGGGCGGCGGAGCCGAGTACGCCGGCTTCGAGCAGGTCGGCGTGCCGGATCGGCCGCCGCAGACGGAGCGCGAGGCGGAGATGTACTCGCTCGACGAGGGCGAGATGCTCCTCAACATGGGGCCGCAGCACCCCTCAACCCACGGGGTGATGCGGCTGGTGGTCAAGATCCGCGGCGAGGTGATCTCCGACATCGACCCGGTGCTCGGCTACCTGCACCGCGGCATCGAGAAGCTGTGCGAGAACGCCACCTACACCACCGTGCTCACCTACGTCGATCCGATGGACTACCTCTCGTCGATGCACAACGAGCACGCGCCGGCGATCGCCTTCGAGAAGCTGTACGACATCAAGGCACCGAAGCGCGCCGAGTACATCCGCGCGCTGGTGGTGGAGCTGAACCGCGTCTTCAGCCACGGCTTGATGATGGGCTTCCTGGCGCTCGACATGGGCGGCATCACCCCCATCCTGTACGCCTTCATCAACCGCGACGAGACGGTCGAGCTGCTGGCCTCCATCTCGGGCCAGCGCATGCTCTTCAACTTCTTCCGCGTGGGGGGCGTCAACTGGGATATCGGCGACGAGTTCATCAACCGTCTCTCGACCTGGCGCCAGAACGTCGGCCGCAGCGTCAGCGACAACGAGGCGCTCATCACCGGCAACGAGATCTTCCGGCAGCGGACGATCGGAATGGGGACCCTCTCGGGAGAGCGCGCGATCGCGTTGGGCGTCTCGGGGCCGAACCTGCGCGCCTCCGGCGTTCCCTTCGACGTGCGCAAGGCGCACCCCTACTCGATCTACGACGAGCTCGAGTTCGACGTGATCACCCAGCCGGGCGGCGACAGCTACGCTCGCTACATGCAGCGCGTGGCCGAGATCAAGCAGAGCCTGCACCTGATTGACCAGATCGTCGACAAGATGCCGCACGGACCGGTGCAGGCCCAGGTGCCGGGCATCATCCGACCGCGTCCCGGCCGCGCCTTCGGTGCGGTCGAGTCGCCGCGCGGCTTCTACTCCGTCTACGCCATCAGCGATGGCGGCCCGACGCCGTATCGGTTCCGCATGCGCGACCCGTCGTTCATCTCGCTGCAGGTGATGCCGGCGCTCATGCCGGGGCACCTCATCGCCGACACCATGGCGGTGATGGCCAGCCTCGACCCGGTGATGGGCGGGGTGGACAAGTAGATGGAGCTCCTGCTGGGCCTGGGGCGATTCGTCCTGGCCACCACGCTGCTGCTGCTGCTGACCGTGCCGACCGCCTTCATCGTCATCCAGATGGAGATGAAGATCATCGCCCAGATGCAGCTGCGCTTCGGGCCGAACCGCATCGGTCCATGGGGGATGTTCCAGAGCACGATCCACGGCTTCAAGGTGCTCGCCAAGGAGGATGCCACGCCGGACCAGGCGGACCGGGCGACCTTCACCCTGGCGCCCTGGATGGTCTTCATGGCCGCCGCCATGAGCATGCTGGTCATCCCGTTCGGCCCCGGCCTGGTCGCCATCGACTCGAGCATCAGCGTCGTCTACTTCTTCGCGGTGCTGGGCCTGTCCGTGGTCGGGCTGCTGGTGGCCGGCTGGGCCAGCTACAACAAGTACTCGCTGCTCGGCGGCCTGCGCAGCGCGGCGCAGATGGTGAGCTACGAGATCCCGCTGACGCTCTCGGTGGTCGGGCTGGTGGTGCTCACCGGCAGCCTGAGCTTCACCGGCATGATCGAGTGGCAGCGGGTGAACGGCTGGGGCATCGTCTGGCAGTGGTACATCTTCCCGGTCTTCTTCATCGCGGCGTGGGCGGAGATCAACCGCACGCCGTTCGACATGATCGAGGCCGACAGCGAGATCGTGGCCGGCTTCGCCACCGAGTACTCGGGCATGCGCTTCGGCTTCTTCTTCTTCGCCGAGTACGTCGCCCTCTTCATCATGAGCACCATCGTCGTCACCCTCTTCTTCGGTGGCTGGCTGATCCCGTTCGTGACGCTGCCGGACAACGCCTTCGGCACGCTGCTGGGCGTGCTCTCCTTCTTCATCAAGACCTACCTGTTCGTCTTCCTGGCAGTCTGGATGCGCACGACGCTGCCCCGCGTGCGCGTGGACCAGCTGATGGGCATGGCCTGGAAGGCGCTCCTGCCCCTGGCGCTCGTCAACCTGTTCGTGGTGGCCGCCATCGTCCTCATCTTCAACCTGCAGCCGGTGGGAGGCTGAGCCGATGGCCATTCCAGGCGCCGGAATCGCCCAGGGCATGTGGACCACCCTGCGCAACCTCTTCACCCCGAAGGTCACGCGACAGTACCCGGAGGAGCGTCCGCAGATGCCGGAGCGCTGGCGCGGCCGGCTGGACCTCATCTACGACCCGTTCGGGGAGCACAAGTGCGAGGTCTGCTTCCAGTGCGCGCAGGTCTGCCCGGTCGAGGCGATCGACATGTCCGGCTTCGACTCGCAGGGCAACCGCATCCGCTACGGCATGCCGGAGATCTACGACGAGCGCAAGGATCCGAACGCCTACCGCCGCGCCGGGCTGGCCGCCAGGCCGATGCGCAACCCGGTGCGCTGGGACGAGGCGATCGACGACGCGTGGGTGCGCGGCGTGGTCGAGGCCTACAAGGCACGACCCGAGTCGCTGGTCGCCATCTTCACCGCGGTGCAGGAGCGCTACGGCTACCTCCCTGAGCGGTCGCTGCGCATCATCTCCACCCAGATGACGATCCACTGGGCGCAGGTCTTCGGTGCGGCGAGCCTGGGTGGCTTCCGCCTGCTGCCTTCCGAGGGACACCTCGTCGTGGTCTGCACCTGCACCGCCTGCCGCTTCGCGGGCGGGCCGGAGATCCTCGACGCCCTCGCCGATGAGCTTGGCATCTCGCCGGGCGAGTCGACCGACGACGCGAGCTTCACCCTGGAAACATCGCACGAGGTCAGTGCCGGCGCCATGGCGCCTGCCGTCAGGATCGACACGATGGTCTACGGACCGGTGACTCCGGAGCAGGCACGGCACCTGGTCGGGGAGCGCCGCGCCGCGGACCAACGCCAGCGGGCCGCTGGCGCGAAGGCACGCAAGACCCCGGCGAGCGTGAGCTGAACGGCATGCCTGACGCGAACCTCCCCGGCCTCTCGCCGCAGATCCGGCTCCTCCCCGGCGGCGAGCAGCGGCTGCTGGGCAGCATCGGTCATGTCGATCCCACCACGATCTCCTCGTACCGCGAACACGGCGGCTACGGCGGGCTGGAACGTGCCATCGCCCACATGGGCGCGGAGGGGACCGTCGCCGAGATCGCCGAGGCACGGCTGCGTGGGCGCGGCGGTGGCGGATACCCGACCGCCGACAAGTGGCGCGCCATGCGGGCGGCGGAGGGAAATCGCCGCATCGTCGTGGCCAACCTCATCGGCGCAGATCCGACCGCGCTGGGAGACCGCGCCCTGGCAGAGGCCAACCCGCACCTGGTGCTGGAGGGGCTCCTCATCACCGCCTTCGCCACCGGTGCCTCGGAGGCGATCCTCGCGGTTCGGCGCGACTGGCTCGCTAGCGCTCGAGCGCCTGCGCAAGGCCGTGGCCGAGGCGGAGGAGAACCGATTCGCCGGGTACCTGATCCTGGGGACGGACTTCTCGTGCCAGGTATCGGTGCAGGAGGGCTCCGGTTCCCTGGTGGCGGGCGAGGAGTCGGCGCTCATCGCCGCCCTGGCCGGTGACCGCGGCATGCCCGTGATCCGGCCGCCGTATCCGACCAGCTCAGGCCTCGCCGGCGCCCCCACCGTGGTGCACAACGGCGAGACGCTGGCGCACGTGGCCTGGATCCTGTCGCACTCGGCGGATGCCTTCAGCAGCGTGGGCAGCCAGGCCAGCCCCGGGACGAAGCTGGTGAGCATCTACGGCAGGGTCCACGAGGCCGGACTGGCCGAGGTCGCGCTCGGGACCCCACTCGAGGAGATCGTCAACCTCGCCGGCGGCGCGACCGGCACGCTGAAGGCCGTCTTCACCGGCGGCCCGGGCGGCGGGGCGCTGGGTGCCGGTGAGCTGCGGACGCCGTACGACTACGAGGCGCTGCACGAGGCGGGTGGCGGCATGGGCATGGGCCAGGTACTGGTCACGAACACCGAGACCTGCATGGTGGACACGGCCCGCTTCTTCCTGGACTGGTCCGCGCGCGAGGCGTGCGGCAAGGCCGTTCCGTGCCGCATCGGCACCAAACGGCTGGTCGAGGCGATGGATCGCATCCTGTCGGCCACGCCGCGGCCCAACGACTTCAACCTGCTTCGAGAGCTGTCGCGCAAGATGCACGACACCGCGCTCTGCGGCCTCGAGGCGCGCGCGCCGCGACCCATGCTGACGACGCTCGACCGCTTCGCCGACGAGTACCGTGCGCATGCGGAGCGCGGCGAGTGCCCGGCCGGGGCCTGCCGTGTGGCGCCCGTCGCTCCCCTGATCGAACCGCTGCCAGGCATCGAGCCGGCCGGCTCCGCGGAAGCCCGCTAGCATTGATGGACCGATGAGCTTCGCGACCAACGGCAACGGCAAGGGGGCGCCACTGCGCCCGGACGACTACGCGCCCGTCTGGCCCATGACGCCCGGCACGCGCAAGATCGGCGTCACGATCAACGGCGAGCAGGTCGAGGCCGAGGAGGGCCAGACCATCCTGCAGGCCTGCCGGGTGCTGGGGATCGACGTCCCGACGCTCTGCTACGAGCCGAAGCTGGCGCCCTACGGCGCCTGCCGCATCTGCGTGGTCGAGGTGGAGGGCCGTGACGACACGCCCATCTCCTGCGGCACGAAGATCGAAGAAGGGATGGTCGTCACCACCCACAACGAGCGGCTCATCGAGAACCGCCGCATGGTGCTGGAGCTGATCTTCTCCGACCACGACGCCTACTGCCTGCCGCCCTGCCAGTTCAAGTGCCCGACGCGCGTTGACATCCCCGGCTACCTCAAGCAGAACACGCTGGGCAACTGGGAAGAGGCGACACGGATCCTGAAGCGCTCGCTCCCCTTCCCCGCGATCCTGGGCCGCGTCTGCCCCGCGCCGTGCGAGACGCACTGCCGGCGCGAGGAGGTGGACACCGCCATCGCCATCCGCGACTCGCACCGCTACTGCGCGGACCGCGTGCTGGAAGTGGATGCGCCGGCCCCGATCCCGTGGCCCAAGGACCCCGACACCGGGCGGCGGGTGGCGATCATCGGCGCCGGACCGGCGGGGCTGGCTGCCGCGTACTACCTGCAGCTGCGCGGTCATCACTGCGACGTCTTCGAGGCCGAGCCGGAGCAGGGCGGGATGCTGCGCTACGGCATCCCGGAGTATCGGCTGCCGAAGGGCTGGATGGACCGCGAGCTGAACCACGTCTGGGAGCTGGGCGCCACCTTCAAGCCGAACATGCGCCTCGGGCGCGACTTCCACATCGCCGACCTGCTGGCCGACGGCTACGACGCGGTCTACGTCGGCATCGGCTGCTACCGCTCGAATGAGCTGGGCATTCCCGGCGAGGACGCCGACGGCGTCGTCAACGCCCTCGAGAACCTCTACAACTCGACGCGCGGGCTCGAGATCCCCTCGCTGCAGGGCGCTCGCGTGGTGGTCATCGGCGGCGGATTCACCGCCATCGACTGCACCCGGACCAGCGTCCGGCAGCGCGCCGCCGAGGTGACGCTCGTCTACCGCCGCGACCTGAAGGACATGCCGGCGCAGGACGAGGTGCACGAGGCGATCGAGGAAGGGGCCAAGGTCATCTTCCAGGCTTCGCCCACCCGCATCCTGACCGATGCCCGCAACAAGGTGACCGGCGTCGAGTTCCAGCGCATGAAGCTGGGCGAGCCCGACGAGCAGGGCCGCCGACGCCCGGAGCCGATGCCGGGGACCGAGTTCGTGGTGGAGTGCGACACCGTGCTGGGCGCCATCGGCCAGGGACCGGAGCTGTCGTGGGTCGACGCCGAACCGGAGGAGATCCGCTCCCAGCTGGAGGTCGACCGCCGCGGTCGCCTGGTCAGCGAAGAGGACATCTTCCGCACCGGCGCGCCGAAGATCTTCGCCTCCGGCGACGTGCGGACCGGCGCGGCCACCGTGGTCGAGGCCATCGGCGAGGGCCGGCGGGCCTCGTACGCCATGGACTACTGGCTGCGCGGCCACGACCTCGACGACCCGCAGGTGCGCCGCATCGTGTCGGAGCCGAAGCCGAACTTCCTGACCATCGTGCCCTTCACCGACGACGTGAAGGAGCCGCGCGCCGTGATGGGCAAGAAGGAGGCCGACGAGCGCAGCGGCAACTTCGGCGAGTACGAGTTCGGCTACACCGGCGACCAGGCCATGGGCGAGGCCGGGCGCTGCCTGCAGTGCACCTGCGAGGCGATCGGCCACTGCGACCTGCGCGAGGCGGCGATCGAGTACGAGACGACGCTCAACATGGCCATCGACGAGCGCTCGATCCAGGACAACCCGTACGTCGGCGTCAACCACGGCTACGGCCGCGACGAGACGCACTCCTTCATCCTGCGCGACTACAGCCGATGCATCGACTGCGGCCGCTGCGCACAGGTCTGCAAGGACATCGTGGGCGCCGGCTGCTATGACTTCATCGGCAAGGGCTTCGACTCGCTCGTCACCACGGCCGACTTCGTCTCACTCAACGAGACGCCGTGCGTCTCCTGCGGCCGCTGCGCGGAGACCTGCCCGGTCGGCGCCCTGATGCCGCGACCGCGCACCCTGGAGACGTACCAGCTCGACATCAGCCGCTGCATCTTCTGCGGCATCTGCGCCGATGCCTGCCCGTACGACGCCCTGCGCTGCGGGCCCGAGTTCGAGTTCAGCGAGTACCAGCGCGACCTGCCGATGCTCGACATCCTGGAGATGTCCGACCGGGAGCGTCCCACCCGCTAGGTCCCGGTGCGCTCGCGCGCTGCCCGAACCGCGGACGCCGCACGGACGCCGCCCGGATCTTGTCACCTGCGACTGACAGTCACCTTAAGCGCCTTCGCCGAGCCGGTGGACCCGCCGACCAGCTCCCTGCGAGCGTGGCACCCCTCCGTCCGGGTCCGACATTGCACCCGGAACCTGGATAACGTGACCCAGGGTCGCACCTGACAAGATCCGGCGCCCTACCCGGCCCTCAGGCGGTCGCGGCCGATGGGCGGGGACGCATGGCCAGCGCGGAACCGATGGCACCGATCGCCGCCACGCCGGCAGCCGCCGCGAACCCGAGCGGGATCGAGGCGAACCCGGCCACGAGGCCGACCAGCACCGGTCCACCTCCCAGGCCGATGTCGATGAAGACCGATGCCGTTCCAAGCGCAGCGCCGCGCTCAGTTGGCCGCACGCGACCGACCACGGCCGAGAACATCGCCGGCGTGATGAAGGCGACGCCGATGCCCATCACCACCGCGCTCGCCAGGAGCCCGGCGACGCTGGCGAAGAGGGCGGCGCCCGCCAGCCCGCTGGCGGTCAGCACCAGGGCGACCGTCCCCAGCCGGAAGGGTGGCAGCCGGTCGGGGAGCTTCGCGAAGAAGATGCGGCAGCCGACGACCGCCATGCCGAACGCCAGCAGGACCGGACCGGAGCTCTCCATGCCGAGATCGCGGACGTGCAGCGCGGCGAATCCCAGGAAGCCGCCCATCGCCACGATGCCGGCGCAGAGGGCCAGACCTGGACCGAGGGCGGCCGGGTGGATGATGCGCATCGGGCCGGAATCCACGCTGGACCGGGTTCCGGTCTCGGGCAGCGACACGGCAAGGGCTGCGGCAGCCAGTGCCAGTCCCGCCCCGCCCAGCCACGCGAGGGTGAATCCGCCCAGGTCCAGCAGCCACTCGCCGAGCGCCGGGCCCATGGCAATTCCCAGGTAGAGGGCCAGCGAGTTGAAGCTGAGCGCCTCGCCGGTGCGTCCCGGCGGCGCGAGGTCGGCCAGCGCCGCGAAGCCCGCCACGAAGAAGAACGCCTCGGCAACGCCCAGCAGAAGCCGCAGCACGATCATCACCGCCAGCGACGTCGTCACCGAGGTCGCGGCCAGGACGGCCGCACACAGGAGTGCGCCACCGATAAGGAGCCATCGGCGACCCCGGCGGTCCGCCGTGCGACCGGCGACGGGCCGCAGCACCAGCGCCGTGGCGCTGAATGCGCCGATGGTGATGCCGACCCCGAGCTCATCGGCCCCCAGCGGTCCTTCAGCGAAGAGCGGCGTGAGGGGAATGGTCAGTCCGGCCGCCAGGAAGTAGGCGAGCTCGCAGACGCCCAGCAGCACGAAGGCCGGCGTGAAGAGACGCGCCGGATCGGACGATGCGCCGGTGCCTGCCGATGCGTGGCTCATCCCCCTCCATGTAACCCGCCCGGGTCAACCCCCCAGCCGATGGACCGATGACTGGCTGACCCACGCGACAGGGAGCGGATGGCTGCTCACAGGATCCCAGACAGCACCGATCGCGAGGAGCCCGTCGTCAAGCGCGATGATGTCCGGGATCCATTCCAGGCCCTGAAGCGACTCCTGGTCCGGGACGCGCTTCCAGGTGATCGCGTCCTGCGAGATCCAGAGGCCGTCGCCGAATGCAACCAGCGCCGTGCCCGCATCGTAGATCTGCATGACGTGACCGGCGGCGACGGGCATCGGCAGCGCCTCCCATCCGACGCCCGTTCGCGAGACCCAGACAGTGCCGATCGATTCGACGCGTGCAAAGCTGCCGTTCCCAACTTCCTCCTCCCGCCAGCCGGTCCCGTAGAACCGTCCGCGTGCCGCCGTCAGGCTGAAGATCGCTCCGCGTTCCAGCGCACCCTCGTGCGCCGTCCAGCCGCCAGTCCCCTCGCTCACGTAGGTCACGACCGAGTGGCTCGGCGTGCCGTCCGGCCAGGGAGTGCCCTCCACGACCGCCGCAGCCATCACGAGTCCATCGGATCCCGCCGCCATCGCGCGGACCTCCACCGGGAACGCCTCGGGCGTGGCGGTCCAGGTTCGTCCGTCCGGCGACTCCATGAAGGTCGACGTCCAGCTCACTTCACCATCCGACTCGGTCGACTCGACGCGCGCTCCCACGAAGCCCTCCGGTCCCACGACGACCATCGACGGCAGATCGCCCTCAATCCGCTCCCAGCTGACACCATCGGTCGAGCGCCACAGGGCAGGCGGTCCGCCGCGCGTCAGATCCGACCCGGGCTCGGCGTAGCTTCCGACGATTAGGAGCTGATCATCGAACAGCAGGATCCTGCTGAAGGAGGAGTGCTCGACTTGGAGTACATCAGGACCCCACGACTCCGGGGTGTCGGCACTCCAGACGAGGCCGATCCGCGCCGATGGATCGCCGCCATCGCAACAGTCGGCGTTGACTGTCCCGACCGCGATGTATCCCCCGCGGAAGTCGACCACGCTGTAAGGGACCGCACCGCCGAAGACGCCGGGCGCTGGATCGGGCAGGGCGACCCGGGTCCATTCGTCGAACACGTCCGCAACCTCCGGCGTCGGAGCGGCCGATGGCGAGGCGAGCGGCGTGTACTCGGTGATCTCGTAGCAGAAGTTCTTCGTAGAGTGCTCCGGCCAGGTGAAGCGAACGGACGTGGGATGTCCGTCCGACGGGTCGAGCGCAACGACGACCTCGGCCTCACCGCTCGCCTGGAGCTCGTCCGCCCGGCGCACCAGCTCGCCGAGCGTCGGCACTTCCTCGATCGGCACGTCTCGCCTGGCCGGTTGCACGGCGATGGTCCTGGACCCGGCCACCTGGCGGTCTTCGACGGTGACGGCGAAGGTGCCGAGCACCGAATGCAGGCCGCAGCGCTGCTCCAGCACGAACTGGTAATCGGCGGGCTCGACCCAGGCCACGGCAACCGGGCTCGACGACGGCTGCGGTGTCGGGGTGGACTCGTTCCCCGCCGACAGCAGGCCCGATGTGCCGATGGCGATCCCCACCACCATGGCCACCGCTGCGACCGCGCCGACCGCGACAACGCGCCGCCACTCGATGAGGCTTCCGAAGCGGGAGAGGCCCACCGACCAGCCGCTGCGCTGCGGCGTCTCCGCAACAGTACGCATGGTGCGGTCCACCGCGTCGCGGCGCGGCCGCGGCGCGATGCGCTCCAGGCCGGCGGTCAGCTCGCGCTCGAAGCCGTCCTGCGTCTCGCGCTCGCTCACGCCGATCCCTCCCGCGGTGCGCCGATGCGCGCCCCCGCCGCCAGCTCCGCGCGCAGGTAGTCCACCGCCCGGCTGAGCCTGCTCTTTACCGTGCCGATGGGCTGGCCGATGACCGTCGCGATCTCCGGCTGCGACAAGCCAAGGTAGTAGTGCAGGACGATCACGGTTCGGTGCTCGAGCGAGAGGACACCGAGCGCTGACGACATCTCGTCGCGATCCGCAACGTGGACGCTCGCATCGGCTTCGAAGGTAGCCATCGGCTCGGCCCAGTGCTCGCGGCCACGGCTTCGAAGCTGGTCATGGCAGCTGCGCACGAGGATGCGGTAGAGCCAGCCGTCGAAGCGATCGGCGTCGCGGAGCCCGGAGAGGTCGCGCCAGGCGCGGATCAGGGCATCCTGGGCGGCATCATCGGCGGCGTCGCGGTCGTGGAGGATCAGGCCGGCCGTGCCGACCAATCGGTCCATGGCTCGCGTGGCCAGGATGCCGAACGCGTCGCGGTCGCCGTGCATCGCGCGCTCCACCAGCTCTCGGCTCAAGTTCGGGCTCCACCCTCAGCGACGACGCGATCTGCGCCGTCACAGTATCGGCGTCGAAACCCGGTCGAACAGTTCCATCTGGCCCATCCGCACCCGCGCAGATGCCCAACCAGGTTGCGGATCTTGTCAGCTGCGACTGGCAGTCACGTTAGGCAGCATCCTGGACGCCGGACAGCCGCCAACGGCTCCCACTGAGCGTGACGGGCGGGCGCCGCGCCTCGACCCGGGGCCCGGATCCTGGATAACGCGACTCAGGGGCGCACCTGACAAGATCCGGCGCGCCAAGCCCGGCACGGCCTGGAGTGATGCGCGCCGCGGCACCCACGACCCCGCCCCCGGCCCTCAAACGCCGGCGGCTGCGCTAGAATCGAACGCGGTCCCGAGCGGCAAAGAGCGGGGCCGCGTCGTTTGAGCGCTCGAACCTGCACTACCCCAAGGAGCACTCGACCTGGACGTCAGCGGAGTTCTCTTCGTCGTGCTCGCCATCGGCGTCGTCGGTGGCGGCCTGGCGGTCGTGACCCTGCGCAACATCATCCACTCGGCCATCGCCATGATGGTCTGCTTCGGCTCGCTCGCCGGGATGTACCTGCTGCTGGGCGCCGCCATCGTGGCCGCCGCGCAGGTGCTCATCTACCTGGGCGCCATCAGCGTCCTGATCCTGTTCGCCATCATGCTGACGCAGGCCGGTGACGCGAACGTCCCCGCCCCGTTCCACCGACAGGTCTGGCTCGCCGCACTGGTGGCGCTCGTCACCGTGGGCATCATCGGCTGGGTGGTCGTCACCACCGACTGGGGCCCCGCGGCCAGCGCGACCGCCCTCGTCATGGGCGAGGTCGCCAGCCTCATCTTCACCGACTACGCCCTGCCGCTCGAGATCCTGAGCCTGCTGCTGCTGGTCGCCATCATCGGCGCCATCTTCCTGGCCCGACGGCCGGAAGAGGACGAGAGGGCCAACTGATGGGCCTGGCCGGCTACCTCGTCGTCTCGGTGCTGCTCTTCAGCATCGGCGCCTTCGGATTCCTGGCACGGCGCAACGCCATCCTGATGCTGATCTGCATCGAGCTCATGCTCAACTCGGTCAACCTGAGCCTGGTGGCGTTCAACGCCTACGCCGGACCCGGCGAATCAGCCGGGGCCATCTTCGCCCTGATGATCATGGCCGTCGCGGCAGCCGAGGCGACCGTCGGGCTGGCGCTCGTCATCGCCATCATCCGCACCCGTCAGACCCCCGAGGTCGACGCCTACTCCGACCTGAAGGAGTAAGGAAGGACCGATGGAGCTGCTGGTCGCCCTCATCCCGGCCCTGCCCCTGGCCGGCTTCCTGTTCGCGGTCCTGGTCGGGCCGCGCCTCGACCACGTGCCGCTGCACGGCCACCACGGCGACGAGCACGCCGATGCCCATGCCGACGGGCTCAACGACGCCCACGACGACGCCCATGCCGAACCGGCCGAGGACCTGGAGCCGATCCCCTCCGAGGAGCTGCAGGCCGAGACGTCGCCGCACGCCGGACACGCCGACGACCTGGCCAACGCCGCGGGAGCCGACGGCGTCATCCCCGAGGACCTGAACGACGGCATAGGGCAGACCGGCCACGTGACGCCGGGCGCGCCGCAGCCGGTCTACCGCAGCTGGATCGTCCCGGTGGCCCTGGTGGCCGCCTCCTGGGTGATCTCCATGATCGTCTTCGCCGACGTGGTCTTCGGCGGCAACGAGTTGCACGTCACGCTCTACCGCTGGATACCCGTCGGCGACTTCCAGATCGACATCGCGTTCCAGGTCGACGCCCTGACCGCCATGCTGCTCCTGGTGGTCTCGACCGTGGGCCTGCTGGTCCACGTCTACTCCATCGGCTACATGAACGGCGACCGCGGGTTCTGGCGCTTCTTCGCCTACCTGAACCTGTTCATGTTCAGCATGCTGCTGCTGATCCTGGGCGACAACTTCCTGATGCTCTACGTCGGCTGGGAGGCGGTCGGCCTGTGCAGCTACGCGCTCATCGGCTTCTGGTACAAGAAGCCGTCGGCGGCAGGCGCGGCCAAGAAGGCGTTCATCGTCAACCGCATCGGCGACTTCGGGTTCGGGCTCGGGATCATGATGATCTGGACCCTGCTCGGCACGCTGAGCTTCGAGGGCGTCTTCAGCGCCATCGGAACGCCTCGAAGAGTGGCAGATCACCGTCATCGCCCTGCTCCTCTTCGCCGGCGCGGTCGGCAAGTCGGCCCAGTTCCCGCTCCACGTCTGGCTGCCGGACGCCATGGAGGGCCCCACCCCGGTCAGCGCCCTGATCCACGCCGCCACCATGGTCAACGCCGGCGTCTACATGGTCGCCCGCGCCAACCCGATCTTCTCGGAGGCACCCATCGCGATGTGGGTGGTGGCCTCCATCGGCGTCTTCACCGCCATCTTCGCGGCGGCCATCGCGCTGACCCAGAACGACATCAAGAAGGTGCTCGCCTACTCGACGGTGAGCCAGCTGGCCTACATGTTCTTCGCGCTGGGCATCGGCGCCTGGGTGGCGGCCATCTTCCACCTGGTCAGCCACGGCTTCTTCAAGGGCCTGCTCTTCATGGGCTCCGGCTCGGTCATCCACGGTGCCGATGGCGAGCAGGACATGCGCTTCATGGGCGGGCTGCGCGACCGCATGAAGTGGACCTACTGGACCATGGTCGTCGGCTCGCTGGCGCTCGCGGGCATCCCGATCTTCTCCGGCTTCTTCAGCAAGGACGAGATCCTGGCCGAGGGCTTCAACCGCGGCTACTACCTCTTCTACGCCATCGGCGTGATCGTGGCCTTCATGACCGCCTTCTACACCTTCCGCATGATCTACATGACCTTCCATGGCCGATGGCGCGGCCCGCGCGAGGCCTGGCGGCACGTCCACGAGTCGGCGCCGACCATGGTCTGGCCGCTCGTCATCCTGGCGGTGCCGACGATCCTGGCCGGCCTCTTCCTGGGCATCCCCCCGGAGGGCGGCCTGATCCACGGCTGGCTGGAGGAGGTCTTCGGCCACGCGGAGGAGGCCGGCATCCTCGCGGGCTCCATCGCCGCCGGCGAGCACCACGGCTTCGAGCTGTTCGGGATCGGCGGACTGCTGCTGCTCATCGGCGCCAGCGTGGGCGCGGCCGGCATCTGGCTGGCGCACCGCTGGTACGTGACCGATCCGGCGGCGCCGCAGCGCTTCGTGGAGCGCATCCCGTTCGGCCTGGGACCGGGAATGTACGCGGCCAGCGTGAACAAGTACTACGTCGACGATCTCTACCAGCTCGTCTTCGCCCGCGGCGGCGTGCTGCTGAGCAACGCGCTGTGGTGGTTCGACGCCAAGGTGATCGACGGAGCGGTGAACGGTGCGGGCTGGATCGCCTCGCGTCTGGGCGGGCTGCTGCGGCACTCCCAGACCGGCCGCGTGCAGAACTACGGGCTCGGCATCGCGACCGGCATGGTGCTGGTGCTGATCGCCTACCTGGTGATCCGGTGAGCGCACCATGACCGGCTTCCCGGTCCTCTCGCTGATCGTCTTCACGCCGCTCATCGGCGTGCTGGTGCTGCTCTTCGTGCCGGGGAGCAACCATCGGGCCATCCGCTGGATCGCCCTGGGAGCGGCGCTGGCGACCTTCGGGATCAGCCTCTTCCTGCTCGGCTACGACACCGGCGGCGCCGAGTTCCAGTTCCGCGAGGACTACGACTGGATCCCGGCGTTCGGGATGGGCTACCGGATGGGCGTCGACGGCCTCTCGGTCGTGCTGGTGCTGCTCACCACGGTCCTCTCCATCGTGGCCATCGTCTACTCCTGGGACCCGGTGAAGACGCGGGTCAAGGAGTACTACGCCACCATGCTGCTGCTGATGATCGGCATGCTGGGCGTCTTCGTCAGCCTGGACCTGTTCCTCTTCTACGTCTTCTGGGAGATCAGCCTCATCCCGATGTACCTGGTGATCGGGATCTGGGGCGGCCCGCGGCGCATCTACGCCACGGTCAAGTTCGTCATCTACACGCTGGTCGGCTCGCTGCTGATGCTGGTCGCGATCCTGGCGGTCGTCCATCGCCCACGGGAACGACACCGGCACCTTCACCTTCGCCTACGAGTCCCTGCGCGGCTACCCATTCGCCGATGGGCTCCAGGCGCTGGCCTTCATCGCCTTCTTCCTGGCCTTCGCCATCAAGGTGCCGATGTGGCCGCTCCACACCTGGCTGCCCGATGCCCACGTCGAGGCGCCGACCGCCGGCTCGATCATCCTGGCTGGCGTGCTGCTGAAGCTGGGCGGCTACGGGTTCCTGCGCTTCAGCCTGCCGCTGCTGCCGGATGCCGCGGTCCAGTTCGCGCCCATCGTCATTGGCCTGGCCATCATCGCCATCCTGTACGGCGCGCTGGTGAGCATGGTGCAGCCCGACCTGAAGAAGCTGATCGCCTACTCATCGGTCTCGCACATGGGCTTCGTGATGCTGGGCGCGTTCGTCTTCAACGAGCAGGGGCTGTCCGGTGCCGTCTTCCAGATGATCAGCCACGGCATCACCACCGGTGCGCTCTTCCTGCTGGTGGGCGTGATCTATGAGCGCACCCACGACCGGATGATCGCGCACATGGGCGGCCTGAACGCCCGGCTGCCGCGCTACGCGGCGCTCTTCGGGCTCTTCACGTTCGCCAGCATCGGCCTGCCCGGCCTGTCGGGCTTCGTGGGCGAGTTCCTGGTGGTGCTTGGCGCGTTCCGCTACAACGGCTGGGTGGCCGCCGCCACGATGCTGGTCGTCATCTTCAGCGCCGTGTACATGCTCTGGATGTTCCAGCGCGTCTTCTTCACCGTGCCGTCGGGCTGGATGCGCCGCTTCTGGCCGACGCTGACCGACATGAGCCGCACCGAGTGGCTGGCGATCGCCCCGCTGATCGTGCTGGTGGTGGCGTTGGGCGTCTACCCGGCACCCGTCCTCGACCTGATCAGCCAGCCGATGCAGCGCATCATCGAGGGCGTCTCGGGCTCCGCCGGCCTGAGCTCGCTGGGGCTTCCGTGGTGAGGTGCGCGGCATGAACGATCCGCTGAACGACCTCTTCACGCTCCTGCCCGAGCTGCTGCTGGTCGTCACCGTGCTGACGGTGATCACCGCCGACCTCTTCCTGCCGGCGTCGAAGAAGTGGACCCTCACCGCGCTGGCCGTCTTCGGGATGATCCTGGCGGGCATCGGCTGCGTGCTGGTCTGGGACGTCAACGACACGGTCTTCGCGGGCTTCTACGTCGTCGACGACCTGTCGGTCTTCTTCAAGGTCGCGTCGCTGGTGATCGGCGTGCTGGCGGCGCTCTTCGCCCCGTCGTACCTGATCCAGCGCCGCCTGCCGCTCGGCGAGTTCAACGCCATCCTGCTCTTCAGCCTGATCGGCATGTTCGTGCTGGCAAGCAGCTCCGACCTGATCACCCTCTTCCTTGGCCTGGAGCTGATGGTGATGCCCTCCTACCTGCTGGCCGGCTTCCACAAGACGGATCGCTACTCCAACGAGGGCGGCCTCAAGTACTTCCTGCTCGGCTCGTTCGCCAGCGCCATCCTCCTGTTCGGGATCAGCTGGAGCTACGGGCTGGCGGGCACCACCCGCATCGCGGAGATCGGCCCGGGCCTGGTGGGTGCCGGCGCCGCCGGGCTGGTGGCGATCGGCATGCTGACCGTCGGCTCGACCTTCAAGGTCGCGGCCGTCCCCTTCCACTACTGGACGCCGGATGCCTACCAGGGCGCGCCCACGCCGATCACCGGCTTCCTCTCGGTGGGGCCCAAGCTGGGCGCGTTCGCGCTGCTGGTCCGCCTCTTCGTGGACGGGCTGGGCGGGATGCGCGCCGACTGGCTGGCGGTCATGGCAATCCTGGCCGTGCTGACCATGACCGGCGGCAACATCGTGGCGCTGGTGCAGGTCAACGTGAAGCGAATGCTCGCCTACTCGAGCATCGCCCACACCGGCTACATCCTGGCCGGGCTGGCGGCGTTCGCGGCCGCCTCGTCGCCCGACCTGCAGCGCCGGGGAATCGAGGCGATCCTCTTCTACACGCTGGGCTACGGCGTGATGAACATCGCCGCCTTCGCGGTGGTGGGCATGCTGCAGCGCGACGAGGGGCGCTTCGGCGGGCTCGCCAGCTTCGCCGGCCTGGCCGGACGCTCGCCGGGCATCGCGGCGGCCATGGCGATCCTGCTCCTCTCCCTGACCGGCATCCCGCCCACGGTCGGCTTCTTCGCCAAGCTCTACGTCCTGCTCGCCACCGTCGACGCCGGGCTCGGTTGGCTGGCGGTGCTGATCGCGCTCAACGCCGCGCTGGCCGCCTTCTACTACCTGCGCGTGATCGTCTACATGTACATGCGCGAGCCGGAGGACGATCCCGCCACCGTCGACCACCATCCGTTCTCGTCGCTGGCGCTGGTCCTCTCGGTCGCCGGCGTGCTGGTGCTGGGACTCTTCCCGGAACCGGTCCTGAACGTGCTGAGGACGTCGGTCGGCAGCCTCTTCTAGACTTGGGGCACCCATGACAACGCCGGACAAGGGGGAGACGGCGCTCGCAGCGGCCGCTCGTCGGCTGCTCGGGGAGCGACGGCTCCTCATCGCCACCAACCGCGGCCCGGTCACCTTCACGCTCACGCGCGACGGCGAGCTCCGCCCGCGGCGCGGGAGCGGCGGCCTGGTCACCGCCCTCAGCCAGGTCGGCCATCACGTGCCGGTGACGTGGGTCGCGGCGCCCATGAGCGAGGGCGACCGGCGCGCGGCCAGCGATCCCGGGCAGGTCGACCGGGCCATGCCCGGCGAGGAGCTCCGGCTTCGCTTCGCAGCCATGGACCGCGCCGCGTACGAGGCGGCCTACAACGTCATCGCCAACCCGCTCCTGTGGTTCCTGCAGCACCAGATGTGGGAGCTCCCCAGCGAACCGGTGATCGACGCGTCCACGCTGCGCGCCTGGGAGAACGGCTACGTGCCGGCCAACGAGGCGATGGCGAGCGCCGTGCTGGCCCAGGCGCGTGGCGACGACGCGCCGCGGATCATGCTCCACGACTACCACCTCTACCTGGTCGCCGAGTTCATCCGGAAGCGACGGCCGGAAGCCATCATCAGCCACTTCACCCACATTCCGTGGCCGCCATCATCCCTGTGGCAGGTCATTCGCCCGGAGATTCGGACCGCCATCATGCGCGGTCTCGCCGCGAACGATGTGGTGGGCTTCCAGACGGAGCGCTACGCGCACAACTACCTGCGCAGCGTGGAGTCGTTCCTGCCCGGCGCCCGGGTCGACTACCGCTCGCGGCGCGTGCGGCTTGAGAGCGGCCACGTGGCGCACGTGCGCCACTATCCGATCAGCATCGACGTGTCGGCGACCAGGCGCGTCGCCCGTTCGACGCGGTCCCGCCGCCGCGCAGAGCAGCTCGACTTCGCGACGCGCACCCGGGTGGTGGTGCGCGTCGACCGGCTGGAGCCCTCGAAGAACATCCTGCGTGGCTTCGCGGCCTTCGAGTCGTTGTTGCAGCGCAACCCCCGGCTTCGCGGTCGCGTCACCTTCCTGGCCTTCCTGGTGCCGTCGCGCACGAGCCTGCGGCAGTACGGCGACTACGGGCGCAAGGTCCAGGCCGCCGTGGACCGCATCAACGCGCGTTTCGGCCGCGCCGACTACCGCCCGGTCATGATCTTCTACGAGAACGACTACGGCCAGGCCCTCGCCGGCCTGTCGATCGCCGATGTCGTGCTCGTCAACCCGCTCATCGACGGCATGAACCTCGTGGCCAAGGAGGCGGTCATCGTCTCCGAGCGCGACGCCGCCCTGGTGCTCTCCGAGACGGCCGGTGCATTCGACCAGATGGCCGACGGCGCCATCCCGGTTGCCCCGGCCGACGTGGTCGGCACCGCCGATGCCCTCGCCGCCGGCCTGGCGATGCCGGCCGAGGAGCGCGCCGAGCGACTCGCGCGGCTGCGTGCCGGCGTTGAGCGCGAGGACATTGGCTGGTGGTTGCGGCGCCAGCTGCAGGACCTGGCCGGGATCGCCGAACGGCGCTGAGGAGTCAGCTCTGCGGCGAGGGGTATCGGCCAGCAGGTGGCGCTATCGGCCAGGATGTGGGTCCTTCTTCGTCGTCTCTCTCAGCCGTTGGCTGATCCGGCCAGGAAAGCGCCGCATCACGGTCCCGCCGACGCGATTCCTGGTCGTTAGCGCCGCGGGCTGGCGGAAACGAGGGCCCGCAGCAGCTCCACCACGCTGGCCGGATCGGGCAGCACCGCGTCCACGGCGTCGAGCACCTCGGGCGGGACCTCGCGGCCCCCGGCGACTCCCAGGATCGCGGCGCGGAGCCGACCAGCTTCCCGGAGCTCGCGGGCGGCCCGGAACATGTCGAGGTCGGTGACATCGTCGCCGAGCACCACCAGTCCGCGAAGGGCGTGACGCTCGACCACCGCGCGGACCGCCGTTCCCTTGTCGCCGGCCCCTCCGGGCCGCAGCTCCAGCGACATCCGGCCCGGGCGCAGCACCACGCCGGCGGGGGCGCCGGCTTCCAGCGCGAGCCGCACGCGACGCCCCGCCGCCGCCGGGTCGGGCGCGTTGCGGAAATGGATCGTGGCCGAGAGGCCCTTGTTCTCGGTGGTGACGCCGGCGAGCTCTGGCACGAGCTCCACGGCCCGGGCGACCGCGTCGCTCGCCTCTGACTGCCCGGGCTGGGCCACCGGCTCGGGCGAGCCCGCTTCCAGCCACTCCAGGCCGTGGTTGCCGACCACGAGCACGTCGTCCGAACCGATGATCCGCCGCACATCGCCGGCTGCACGCCCACTGACGATGCCGACCACCGCGATGCGCGTCCTCAACCCCGACAGCGCCTCGGCCGCGCCCGGCAGCGCGCTGGCGGCGGCGGCATCCGCCACGATCGGTGAGAGCGTGCCGTCGAGATCGGTCAGGAGTCCCGCCGGTGCAGCCGACAGCGCCTCCCGCGCCAGCGCCAGCGCACGGTCCGGGGTGGGCTGCTCCATCGGTCCGGGGCGGGTCATGACCGGATCGTTGCTAGACTCCGCCCCGTCATGCGACGCGTCTCATCGGGCATCTGGGTGCCGCTCCTGCTTGGACTTGCGGGGGTCGTCCTCATTATCGCGGGGCAGCTGGACCTCGACCAGCCGCCGGGCGCCAGCCTGCCGCCGATTCCCGATCCGACGAGCCCGCTCGCCGTCGCCTCGATCTCGCCCACCCCGCAGCCGTCGCTGCAGACGAGCGAGCCGGCCAGCCCGCAGCCGTCACCCACGATCGACGCTACGCCGATTCCCGACGACTGGCTGGCGACCCAGCTGCAGATCGAGTCGGTGGGGATCAACGTCGAGGTCTACAAGTCCGGCGAGGCCGGGACCGATGACTTCCCCCCGCACGACGGCGCCTACATCCTGCGCAACAGCTCGGAGCCGGGTCGCGGCACGAACTCGTACATCTTTGCGCACGCGGAGCTCTACCTCTTCAAGCCGCTCTGGAACGTGCAGCTGGGGGCGGAGGTGAAGGTCCTCATGTCCGACGGCGCCGTGCTCACCTACCGCGTCACCGAGGTGCACCCCAACGTGAGCTGTCCCGATGATCGCGCCGACCCGCATCCAAACCCGCCCCTGGCCCTGAAGTACGCCCCGCCCGGCTGCGCGGAGGGCGCGGCCTGGACCCAGCCGACCGATCACGAGCGGCTCACCCTGCAGACCAGCCAGGGCTACAACCGCAACTGGGGCGAGCTGATCGTGGTGGCCGAGCCGGTCGGCTGACTCTCTGCGAGCCGCTGCCTTACCCATTCCCTGGGTGCATCGGGGAGGTCCTCCCCACCTCACCCGCGCCGCCGGGTGAATCGGGGAGGAATCGGGTGCCGCCTCCCCATTGCACCCGCAGTCTCGGGTACCGCGGGGATGCCCTTCCTGTAGTACCCGTCATCACGGGTACGCCGACGAAGCGCGCCGCGCAGCGGTTCAGGCGTGATGGCCGATCTGCCGGGGCGCGCACCGATAGATGTTCGGATTTGCGCCCGGGCTGCCGTCTGGGTGGGGATTTGGCAGGTCTATCGGTGCAGGCTGTGCAGGGACTGCCCCTCCGGGCGCGCGCCAGGCTGGCGAGGCACCGATAGATCGGTGGTTTCCGCACCGGAACACCGACTCAGGTGCGATCCGATAGATCTATCGGCTCGGTGCGAAGGGCGGGACGGCCTGCGGACGGAGTCGCACGGGAGCGCCCGCCGACCAGGATCGCCGGCAGCAGCGTCGCCACGGCCACGCCCAGGGCGATGGTCAGCACCAGCCGCAGCACGTCCGCCGCCTCACCGCGTGACCAGCGCTCGAGCAGGTCCACCAGCTGCAGCGAGTCGCGCGGGTCCATGCCCACGAACTCGGGGTGGCCCAGGCGCTGCACCAGCGCGTCGCGCCGCACGGGATCGTTGATCAGCGCCGTCAGCTCGTCGATCCGGTTCTGGCCGATGCTCGTCAGGAGTGCCAGGCCGATGCTCATGCCGATCGTGCGCGTGATGTGCAGCATGGCGCTCGCCACGCCGTAGGCCGATGCGCCGGCCGCCTCCACGGCCGCGGTCGCGCGGGGGGAGACGGTCAGGCCGAATCCGGCCCCGAAGATGGCGAGGTCGCGGACGAGGCGGTCGAGCCCGGTATCGGTCCCCCAACCGCTGGCGAGGCCGAGCCCGAGGATGCTGAGGAGGACGCCCGTGGTGGTGGTGACCCGCTCCCCGACGACCGCCGAGACGAGCCCGCCCAGCACCGCGCCGCCAGCGATGCTCACCGTCAAGCCGGTCAATGCCAGCGCCGACGACTCCGGCCCCTGATTCAGCACCCGGTTGACGAAGACGGGTCCGCCGATGATCGCCGTCGCGAGGGTGTACCCGGTGAGCAGGCTGACAAGGTTGGCCGATGAGAAGTTGCGATCCGCGAAGAGGCGAGGATCGACGAGCGGACCGCGGAGACGCAGCTCCAGCAGCACGAAGCCGACGAGCGCCAGCGCCGAGACCGCGAAGCCGCCCAGGATGAAGGGATCCAGCCAGCCCCGTTCGCCGGCCACGGTGAGTGCCGCGACGCCGGAGAGCAGCGCGATGCTGACGAGCAGCGCACCGCCCAGGTCGACACCGCCGCTCGCCCGCGGCGTCTCGATGCCGCCGGCGACCACGTAGATCAGGAGCAGCGTGATGATCGCGGCGGGAACATTCAGGAAGAAGATCCACTGCCAGGTCGCGAGGTCGACGCCGGGCAGCGGCAGCGCCAGGTTGAGCAGGACCCAGGCTCCATAGACCGGGCCGACCGCCATCCCCACGAAGGTGGCCGCTCCCTCCACCCCGAGCGCGGCCGAGCGCATACGCCCCACGAACAGGTGGCTTGCCAGCGACATCGAGAGCGGCACCAGCGCGCCGCCGCCGAACCCCTGCACAACGCGCGACGCAATGAGCCAGTCGAGGCCCGCCTCCTGTCCTGCGAAGCGCGACAGCCCGGCGCCCAGGCTCCCCACGCTGAAGAGGATCAGCGCCGCGACGAAGAGCCGCCGCGCGCCCCACAGGTCGGCGGCCCGGCCGGCCAGCGGCATCGCCACGATGTAGGCCAGCAGGTACCCGTTCACGATCCACGAAACGCGCGCCAGGTCGGCCCAGCCGCCGAAGTCGGCGACGATCGACGGCAGCGCGATGGCGACCACCATGAGCTCCGCGCCGCCAAGGAAGACCCCCAGCGACGCGACCACCAGGACGGCCCAGGCCAGGACCGGGTGCATGCGCACGCTGGGCGACGCCGGTGCGCTCACAGATCCGTCACAGGTTCGCTCGCTCGAAGCTCGCCGCGGCCGCGATCAGCAGCAGGGACGTGACCGCGATCGAGGTGCCGCCCGCGAGGAGGGCGTCGGCAATGGGGCGCTGCGCCGTGGTGAGGCTGCCCAGGACGGCGAGGCCGCCACCGGGCATGCCGGCCCAGGACCACTGACCGGTCGCCGCGCCGACGAGCGCCAGCCCGGCGACCAGCAGCGCGGCGGAGGCGGCGGCCAGGGGTCCCAGCAGCGTGCCGGCCAGCAGGCCCAGGGCGATGGCGGCCAGCCCGGCCGCGGCGGCGGAGGCCAGGGCCGCGACGAAGGGCAGCAGGCTGCCAGGCGGCAGAGAGCTGGCCAGGGAGAGCCAGCCAACGACCCCCGCCGGCAGCATGGCCGCGCCCACGAGCAGGGCGAAGGCTGCGAACCAGGAGAGCAGGATGGTGCCTCGCGGGACGGCCCGGACCGCCAGCCAGCCGGCCGTGCCGCGCCGGCGCTCGAGAGCGATCGTCAGGGCGGCCACCATGGCGGTGAACGCCAGCGCGACCGCAAGGGCGATGGCGTACCAGCCGAGCGGACCGAGCGGGGCATCGGCCAGGCCCGGCGTCATGGTCTCCGGCAGCAGCGCCGCGGGCAGGCTGGCCCCGATGATCGCGCCCACGACCGGCAGCAGCCGGAAGGTCATCCACAGCTGGTGCAGCGCCAGGCCGGCGACCGGGACGAATCGGGTCACGTGGACGCGGTGGCCCGGCTGGTGCCGCCCGTCGGCGGACGGGACTCGGCCGCGGCGCCGTAACGGTCCGCAAGCGACTCGATTCCACGTGCCGAGAGCGGCAGCCGGTGTGACTGCAGCTCGCTGACGTTGGCGTGCAGCGCAATCCGGCCGTCGCGGATGAGGGCCACCTGGTTCACGAGTCCCTCCTCGCTGGCCGGGTAGCGGCTGGCAATCACGACCGTCAGCCGCGGTGGCTTCAGCAGCAGCAGGCGATGACGCTCGTCGGGATCGACCGAGCGCAGCGGCTCGTCCAGCAGCAGCACCTCGGGATCGGTGACGAGCGTGGCAGCCAGCGCCGTTTTCTGGGCCACCATCGGTCCGCTGCGCGAGAGCGGATGCGTGGCGCGAGCTGCCAGATCGAAACGCTCGATCATCTCCCCCACCCGAGCCGCCGCCTCGCGTCGCTCCAGCCCGGCCAGCTGCGCGGCGAGCCCGAGCGCTTCGGCCGGCGACAGCCACGGGTAGATGGCCGGCTGCGGCCCCACGTAGCCGACGCGGCGCGCCCAGCCCTCGGCGGTGTCGTCGGAACGGGTGACTCCGGCCATGGCGATTCGCCCGGCCGACGGGCGCACCAGCCCGGCCAGCACGCGCAGCAGCAGCGTGCCGTGCGCCTCGGGGCGCGACGCCAGCAGCAGCCGGGCTCCCACCGGCACGCTCAGCTCGATGCCCCGCAGCGCCGCCTGGCGGCCGGAGCCCGCCGTCCGCACGCCGCGCACCTCGATCGCCGCGGGACGCAGCAGCCGGACCGACCGTGATGACCACAGCGCGTCGGGGGTGGAACTCGTCAGGAGGTGCCTCCCGGGTAGCTGGAGGAGATCGGCGCAGCGAGTCTAGCACCCGCTTGACGGCATCCCGGACCGCCGATATCATAAGCATCCGCTTATATCAATCCGCATTTGATAAAGATCGGCTGCACTGTGACCCTCCCCACCGAAAGCGCCGGCGAACGCGATTTGCGGCGCCTGCGAACCCTCTACCGCGCGCTCGGCGACGAGACGCGGCTGCGCGTCATCGGTCTGCTGGCCGAGGATGGGCCGATGCCGGTCAACGCGCTCTCCGCGCGCGTCGGCCTGTCGCAGCCGCTCATCAGCTGGCACCTCCGCATCCTGCGGCTGGCCGGCCTGATCGACACGCGGCGCAACGGGCGCACCACCAGCTGCCGCCTGCGCACCGCCGCCTTCGAGGAGCTGCACGAGGCGGAAGCGCGCCTGGTCAGCGGGACCTCCGGCATTCAGTCCGCGCAGTCGCCGGCAGGGGCGAAGGTCTCCGATGTCAGCTAGCCAGCAGGGGGCGCGAAACCTCCGTCGCGGCGACTCGCTGCTATCGACGCGCGTCAAGGAGACCGGGCGCGCCGTGCTCGCGCCCGTGGTCCGGCTCGCAGTGCGACTGCACCTGACGGCGAACACCGTCACGGTGATCGGATTCCTGATCGTGATGGCTGCGTCGGGGCTCGTCGCAGCCGGGCAGCTGCTGGCGGGCGCCGCCATCCTCACCGCCGGCTCGCTGCTCGACGCGGTCGACGGTGCGCTCGCCCGCGCGACGGGTGGGACGACCGCCTTCGGCGGCTTCCTCGACTCCACCCTGGACCGCGCCGCGGAGGCGATCCTGTACGGTGGCGTCGCGGCCTACTACCTGCTCAACACATCGGATCCGGCCGTGCCGGTCCTGCTGGCCCTGACCGCGCTGACCGCCTCGTTCCTGGTGAGCTACACGCGCGCCCGGGCGGAGGGGCTCGGACTCAGCGCAGAGGTGGGCCTGGCGCAGCGCGTGGAGCGGCTGGTCCTGGTCATCGCCGGCATCGCCCTTGCGGGCATCGGCCTCCAGGTGGGCCTCATCGCTGCCCTCGTGTTCGTTGCGCTCCTGGCGCTGGCGACCACGGCACAGCGAATCTGGCATGTTCATCGGCTCAGCACGCTGGTTCGCGTTCAGGGCCCAGACGAAGCGACAAGGGAGAATGAGATCCGTGGCTAACGGCAACGGCAAGAGCGCCGGCAACGGCAAGGGCCCGGATGGCAAGATCCGGGTCGCGATCGTGGGCGTAGGCAACTGCGCCTCGAGCCTGGTGCAGGGACGCTACTACTACGAGAACGCGAAGCAGGGCGACCAGATTCCCGGGTTGATGCACGTCAACCTGGGTGGCTACCACATCCGCGACATCGAGTTCGTGGCCGCCTTCGACGTCGACAAGACCAAGGTCGGCAAGGACCTCTCGGAGGCGATCTGGGAGGGGCAGAACAACACCTTCAAGTTCACCGATGTGCCGCACACCGGCGTCACCGTCGAACGCGGCATGACCCACGACGGCCTGGGCAAGTACCTCTCGGAGGTGATCGAGAAGGCACCCGGACCGACGGCCGACATCGTCGGCATCCTCAAGGAGCGCAACGTCGACGTCATGGTCAGCTACCTGCCGGTTGGCAGCGAGCAGGCCACCAAGTGGTACGTGGAGCAGGCGCTGCAGGCAGGCGTCGGGTTCATCAACGCCATCCCGGTCTTCATCGGGCGGGAACCGTACTGGCAGCGACGCTTCGCCGAGAAGGGCCTCCCGATCATCGGTGACGACATCAAGAGCCAGGTCGGCGCGACGATCACCCACCGCGTGCTGACCCGCCTCTTCATGGATCGTGGCGTCCGGATCGACCGCACCTACCAGCTCAACTTCGGCGGCAACACCGACTTCCTGAACATGCTGGAGCGCGAGCGGCTGGAGTCGAAGAAGATCAGCAAGACCAACGCGGTCACCTCGATGATCGACTACCCGGTCGACGACGACAACGTCCACGTCGGTCCCTCCGACTACGTGCCGTGGCTGAAGGACCGCAAGTGGTGCCACATCCGGATGGAGGGCACCACGTACGGCGACGTGCCGCTCAACCTGGAGATGAAGCTGGAGGTCTGGGACTCGCCCAACTCCGCGGGCGTCATCACCGATGCCATCCGCTGCCTCAAGCTGGGCCTCGACCGTGGCCTGGCCGGCACACTGGTGGCGCCGTCGGCCTACTTCATGAAGTCGCCCCCGCTGCAGATCCACGACGACGTCGCCCACGAGCGGGTGGAGGCCTTCATCCGCGGCGACGACGACGAGACGCTGGTGGGCACGGAGACCCGGAAGGGGGCATCCAAGGGGACCGGCAGCCGCCAGAAGGCGACCGCTGGAACCGCCTAGCAGCGCGTTGTCGGCAGAACACCTCTCGGCCGAATCGCTCGGCGCGGTTGCGGAGACGGCCCCCCTGCAACCGCCGGCCTCCGCGGCGTCGCCGCCGAAGGGCGAGCGACGCCGAGAGCTCCTCGCCTTCTGGGCCTATCGCGGCGCCGAGCGACTCATGGGCTGGCTGCCACGCGGCCTGGTCCTGCCGGCGGCGGCCGCTGTGGGCAACGTCGGCTACGACGCCGCCGGGCAAAAGGGACGGGTGGTGCGCGAGAACCTGGCCCGCGCCATGGGCCTGGATCCCGACGACCGTCGCGTGCGGCACGCCGCACGCCGCGCCTTCCGCAACTACGCCCGCTACCTCGTCGACGTGATGCGCCTGGCCGACGTCAGCCCCGAGGCGTCCGGCTCCCTGGTCGACATCGCCGACATCACCCCGCTCTTCGACGCCAAGGCGGCCGGCAAGGGCGTGCTCCTGTGCACGGTCCACGTCGGCGGCATGGACCTCATCGCGCCAGCCCTGCTGGCGCACAACCAGGAGCTGCACGTCATCGCCGATGACACCACCTACGGGCGGCTCTACGAGCACCTCAAGGAGGTGCGGGCGCGGCACGGCCTGACGCTCATTGGCTGGAGGAAGCTGCGCGCCCTGTTCAAGGCGCTGCGTGCCGGCGGGAACCTGGTCCTCTTCTGTGACGGCGGCTACCGCGCCGGGGACGTCCCGGTCGAGTTCCTGGGCGAGGCGACCACCTTCCCGGCCGGCCCGGCCACGCTCTCGGCCCGTTCGGGGGCGCCGATGCTTCCCGTCGCCGCGCGGCGCACGAAGGGCGATCGCTTCCACGCCGAGGCGCTGCCGCTGATCCACGCGAGCGGCGAGGATCCGGCCGAGATCTACCGCGCCACGCAGGCCCTCGCCGACGCGCTCGGGCAGGTGATCGCCGCGGACCCTGGCCAGTGGTACATGTTCCGCCCCGTCTGGCCGCAGACCGATGCGCAGCGAGCGCAGGCGAGTCGCGCGCTCGAGCTCGCGAGGCGTGGCGAGGACTGGTCAAGGGCCTCCGCCTGACCGATGCGTGGTCTCCTCCTCCGCGCCGGGCTCGAGGTCGCTGATCTCGTGGTGCGCTCGCTCCCGGCGCGGGCGGCGTACGCGCTCGCCGCGCTGATCGGCCGGGCCTGGTATCGGCTCGCCGGCGATCGGCGAGCGCTGGTGGCGCAGACGATGGCACGCGTCTGTGAGGCGACGGGGCGGCCGGCCGAGGGTCGCGCCTTCCGGCGCATCGTCGAGCAGGCATTCGTTGAGCACGCCCGCTACTGGGCGGAGGTCCTGCGCGCCCCGCACTACCGGCGCGAGGACCTCGAGCGGATCGTCTCGGTCGAACCTGCCTCATGGGCAGCGGTGGAGGGGATCTTCCGCGAGGGCGCCGTCATCGCGGTCCCGCACATGGGCAACTTCGAGCCGTTCGGCTACTTCGTGGTGGACCAGGGACTGCGGGTCACCGCGCCCATCGAGGAGACCGAGCCGCCGCAGCTCTTCGAGTTCCTGATGGCGCGCCGCGTGGGCGCCCAGCCGGTGAACATCGTGCCGCTGCGACGAGCCACGCGTCCGATGATCGCGGCGCTGAAGCGCGGCGAGATCGCCGCCATGGTCGCGGACCGGGACCTGGGGCGCGGTGGCGTGCCGGTCACCATGTTCGGCCACGCCACCACGCTTGCGCCCGGCCCCGCCACGCTGGCGCTCCGCACCGGCCGGCCGCTGGTGATGGGCCGCGTCCTGCGCGCCGGGCCGGATCGCTTCGTCGCCCGCGCCGAGCTGGTCACCGCAGAGGTGACGGGCGACCGCGACGCCGACGTCGCCGCACTCACGCGGGCGCTGGCCGCCAGCTTCGAGCGCGCCGTCGCCGAGGCCCCGGAGCAGTGGTGGGCCTCGTTCCAGCCATTCTTCACCGACCAGCGACGGCTTCGGGGGCAGGTGGCATGAGCACGCGCGGGCCCCACGAGCGCGGCAAGGCCGACATGCACCTGCACACCCTCTACTCCGACGGGACCGCCGAGGTGCAGTCGGTGCTGGACCACGTCGAGGAGAGCACCGACCTGGACCTCGTGGCGATCGCCGACCACGAGCGGATCGACGGTGCGCTCCGCGCGCGGGAGATCCACGCGGCCGGCGACTACTCGTTCGAGCTGGTGGTGGGCGAGGAGGTGACCAGCCGCCGCGGCCACGTCATCGCGCTCTTCATCGAGGAACGCATCCCGTCGTTGCGCCCCATCACGGAGACGCTGGAGCGGATCCACGACCAGGGCGGCCTGGCGATCGCCGCCCATCCCATGGCGCCGCTCACCCCCAGCCTGGGCACGCGCACCCTCCTCGAGCTGCACGACGACCCCGATCCCCGCCACCACCTCGACGCCATCGAGCTGATGAACCCGTCGGCGGCCGGCCGCTCAAGGCGCCTGGCGCGGCTGCACCTCAACGAGCGCCGGCTGCACCTTCCCGGCGTCGGCAACTCGGATGCCCACGTGCTGCGAGCACATCGGCAGCGCATGGACCTGGTTCCCCGGCTGGAGCGCCGAGCACTACCGCAGCGCCATCCACGACCACGCCGCCGAGGCCGATGGCGAGCACTGGGGCAACTGGAGCAACGTGGCGGTCTACGGTCGCCAGCTGGCTGCCAAGGCTCGACACCTGCGCCATACTCTGCGTCCCACGGGAGAGTGGCGATGACGAAGCTCGAGCAGAATCCGATCGTCGTCGATGGAGCGCCGGCCGCCGCCGCTCCATCGGGCCAGCTGTCTCGCGGACGTCCGCCCCTCAAGATCGCCATCGTCAGCCCGTACGGCTACCCGCATCCCGGCGGCGTGAACGAGCACGTGCGGCACACGTACCAGGCCATGCGCCGCCTGGGCCACGACGCCTGGATCATCACCAGCAGGTACGGCAAGGAGCGCGAGAGCGAGGGGCACATCATCCGGCTGGGCACCGGCTACGCCTTCCCGGCCAACGGCAGCATGGGCCGCCTCACCCTCAGCTGGCGCTTCAAGCAGCGCGCCCGCGACCTGCTGGCCGAGCACCGGTTCGACATCCTGCACTTCCATGAGCCGCTCGTGCCGTTCCTGTCGCCGACCATGCTCGACCAATCGAACACGGTCAACATCGGCACCTTCCACGCCTTCGGCGGCTTCTCGCCCTCCTACTGGGTCGGAAAGCGCTTCGCACACCACCTGGTCGAGAAGCTGGACGGCCGCATCGCGGTCAGCGGGGCGGCCCGCCACTTCATCGGCCGCTACTTTCCCGGCGACTACCGCATCATCCCCAACGGCGTCGACCTGGACCGATTCGCCGATGGCGAGCCCTTCGACGAGCTGCGCGACGGGACGGTCAACATCCTCTTCGTCGGCCGCTTCGAAGAGCGCAAGGGCCTGATCCACCTGCTGCGGGCGTACCACCGTCTGCGCAAGCGGCACGTCGACGCCCGGCTGCTCGTGATCGGGACGGGGCCGAAGGCGCGCGAGTACCGTCGCTTCGTGGGGCTGCGCCAGATCCGCGACGTGGAGTGGCTGGGTCGCGTCGCCGATGACGACAAGGCGCGCTACTTCGCCTCGGCCGACATCTTCTGCTCACCTGCCACCGGCCAGGAGTCGTTCGGGATCGTCCTGCTGGAGGCCATGGCGGCGGGCACGCCCATCGTTGCCAGCGACATTCACGGCTACAAGAACGTGATGCAGCGCGGCGTCCAGGGGCTGCTGGTGGAGCCGCGCAACGCGATGGCGCTCGCCGCCGGCCTCTACAAGCTCGCCACCGACGAGGAGCTGCGCAACCAGATGGGCGAGGCCGGTCGCCTCCGCGCCCCCGACTACAGCTGGGAGCGCGTCACCGAGCGGATCATCGACTACTACCACGAGGTCCGCGACGGCGTCCTCGCCAGCGGCCGACCCTAGCGACGTCGCCGCCCGCCACCGCCGCGTTATCAGCCGGGGTGATGAACTGGCGAACGAACCGCCTCCCCACCGCCGCGTAATCACCTGGGCCGATGAACTGGCGAACGAGCACCGCCATACCAGCCTGATTCCCTCCCCGATTCTCCGGATCGTCAGTGGGGCTGATAAATCAGCTGCAGAGAGCTACATCGGCTTGCGGTAGGCGGCGGAGCGAAACTCTGGCTCGAACCCAGCCTCCTCGTACAGGCGCAGCGCGCCGGACGGGTTTGCCGCATCCACGCCCAGCCCGGCCGACGTCATGCCGCGCTCGCGGAAGACGACCAGTGACCTCGCCACCAGCGCCCGCGCCAGGCCGCGCCGGCGCCACGGGCGGCGCACGAAGACCGACGCCAGCCAGCCGCGCCTGCGGTTGAAGGCCGCGTTCTCAGTCTCGCTGATCTCGTTGAGCACGCCGCCGGCGATCTCGTCGCCGTCCCACGCCACCACGAACAGGGACGGATCCCACTTCGGGTCACGCTTCCACTCGGCGAGCCGATCCGGCGAGCCGTCGAAGCCGCCCCAGTGGTCCTGGAACGCCTCCACGTCGGCGTTCCACAGCTGCAGGTGCAGGTCATTGTCGTCGCCCACCAGCCGCAGCTCCAGCCCATCGGGCATCGGATGCTCGACGATGCCGTCGAGCGTCGGGCGCACCATGTCGAAGAAGTAGCGCACCGGCTCGTAACCGTGGCGCTTCACCAGCCGGATCGAGCTCGCGGCGGTATCCGGCTGCCAGTTGCCGTAGAAGTGCTGCCGGTCCGACGGGAGGGCATGAGCGCGCTCTCGCGCGTACGCTTCCGCCTCTCGCAGCATCCAGGCGCCGATGCCCTTCCCGCGCCAGTCGGGGTCCACCGCGCAGCCGATGCGGTACTCCCGCAACCCGTCGGTGGTGTCGACCCATTCGACCTCCCAGTAGGCCACCGGGCGGCCGTCCGTCTCGACCATGCGCATGTCGCGCGTCGGGTCGAACTTCTCGTTCCGCCGCGACAGCCAGCTCTCGATCTCCTCGACGCTGACCCGCCACGGGACGTCGTCGGCGATGTCGCTGCGGGTGATCAGCTCGGTGACGGCGGCGGCATCTCCCTGCCGGTAGGCGCGGACGGTCAGTCCGCGAACGGGCGCGGCTGCGGTGCTCATCGGTCCAGCTCCATTGGCTTTCGGTAGGCGCTCGAGCGGACCTCCACCCCGAATCCGGCCTTTTCGTAGAGGCGCAGGGCACCGGTCGGGTTGTCGGCATCCACGCCCAGCCAGGCCGACGTCATGCCGCGCTCGCCCAGCAGCACCAGCGAGCGGGCCACCAGCGCGGCGGCCAGTCCGCGCCCGCGCCATGGTCGACGGACGAAGACTGAATCGAGCAGCCCCCGGGCACGTCCGAGCTCCCGGTTCTCGTGGGCGTTGATCTCGTTCACCACCGCCCCCGCGATCTCATCGCCATCCCAGGCGACCACGAAGAGTGACGGATCCATGTCCGGGTCCGCCATCCACTGCTCGAACGTCTCGTCCGACGCGTCGAAGCCGCCCCAGTGGTCGAGGAACGCCTCCGCGTCGGCGTCGAAGAGCTGCCGCAGCTGGGCGCGTCCCGCGACGGGCCGGATCTCGAGACCGGCGGGCATGGGCGGAACCTCCACGCCGTCGAGGGTCGGCCGAAGCATGTCGAAGAAGTAGCGGACCGGCCGGTAGCCGTTGCCCGTCAGCAGGGCAACGGCCCCGACCCTGCCTTCTGGCGAGAAGCCGATGTAGTGGCGCGGCCGATCGGTCTCCTGTGACGCAGCGACTTCCCGCAGCCGTGCCTCGTTGTGGGCGAGGATCGCCGTCCCGATCCCGCGGCGCCGCCAGTCGGGGTGGACGTGCCCGCGCGTCATGTAGTCACGCAGGCCGTCATTCGTGTCGACCCACGACGTGAAACCGTAGGCGACCGGCTGCCCGCCCGCCTCCGCCACGACCACGTCGTGCGCCGGGTCGAAGCTCGGCCTCGGGCGCGAGAAGAAGTTGAGCAGCATCTCGTGCGAGGCGCGCTCTTCGATGCCATCGGCCGCGTTCCCCGCGGACGAGATACGCACGAAGTGGTCGATATCGGGTTCGCCGGCGTACGGCCGGAGGGTGACTCCGGCCGGCGCCGACATCGGTGCAGAAGGTGCAGAGCTTTTCATCGGTCCATTCTTTGAAGGTGAGTCCGTGTGAATCGGGTCCGTCATGCGGCTCAACCCACGCGCTTCAGCTTGCCGGTCCGCTTGGCGTAACGCTCGGCGACGCCGAACGCCCACAGCCCTGCGGGGATCAGGATCAGTCCGCTGATGAGCAGCGGCCACACGTCGTGCAGCAGCTCGCCCATGCCGACGCCCTCGATCAGCCCCTGCCGCACGCCGTCCAGCACGTAGGTGGCCGGCGAGAACTGGCTGATGAACTGCATCCAGCCGGGCAGGATGTCGGTGCTGTAGTAGACACCGCTGACCAGCAGCAGCAGGGACTGGATGACGAACACCATCTGCGCCCCCCGCTCCACGTACATGAGCGGCAGGATGGAGGCCGCGATCCCGATTCCGGCGAAGCTCACCGTCCCCAGCAGCGTGAAGGCTGCCGCGGTGGTGAAGTTCGCGGCCGAGAGATCCAGCTCGAAGAAGAGCACCAGGACCAGCAGGACGAACAGCGTGTGCACCAGCCCGAAGAGGACGGCGTAGGCCGCCGCTCCGAGCAGCTGCGCATAGCGCCGCACCGGCGCCATGAACGTGTACTCCAGCGTTCCTTCCCAGCGCTCCCACTGGACCGCCTCGGCGATGAACTCGAAGACGATCGACAGGTAGCTCCAGAAGATGGTGCCGATCACCAGCGTCATCAGCAGGACCGGGTCTTCCTGCGCCTTGCCGATGAGGCTTACCGCCAGGGCACCCGCGACCGAGTAGACGAGCCAGGCGATCTCCCAGCCCCAGTATCGCTTTGTGAGGTTGAAATTCCGCTCCACGAAGGCGTAGGACGCCCTCAGCTCACGGGTCAACAGTGCCATGGTCGCGTTCCGTCACTTCCTGTCGTCTGCCGGGTTGAGCCGACCCGCTCCCCTCAGAGGGAACGAGCCGGCCGCATAGTCGAGTCCGCCGCCAGCTTCTCGCCTGCGCGGACGAGCTGACGACCGACCCAGCGCCGCACGGGGCGCCCATCACGGGATCGCTCGCCGCGGCCGTGGATCTCGCGGCGCAGCTGCGCGACGCGGATCTCGTTGTCGCGGACGAAGTCCTGTGGGGTCGGATGAATCCACACGGTTCTCACCTCCTTTCTCATTCGCTACTCGTCTTCGTTCTCGTCGTCGATGTCGTCGTCCAGGGACCTGCCGGTGAACTGCATGAACACGCTGTTCAGCGTCGGCGGCAGGCCGTGCTTCTCCGCGACCATCGCCTTCAGCCCGGCGGGGCTGTCCTCCGCCACGATCCGGCCGTCGTTGATGATCGAGATCCGGTCACAGAGCCGATCCGCCTCGTCCAGGTCGTGCGTGGTCAGCACGATCGTCGCGTCGTGCGAGTCACGCAGCTCCTCGATGAAGGCCTGCACATCCAGCTTCGACCGCGGGTCGAGGCCGGTGGTCGGCTCGTCCAGGAGCATGAGGACCGGGCTGGTCAGCAGCGCCCGCGCGATGGCGACCTTCTGCTGCATGCCCCGGCTCATCTGCTCCAGCGGGCGACCCAGCCGCTTCTCGCTGATGCCCAGCCGCGCCAGGATCCGGATCGCATCGGCCCTTGCCTGCTTCGCCTCCAGGCCGTACAGGCGCGCCGCGTAGATCAGGTTCTCGTGCGGGCTGAGCTTCTTGAAGAAGGCAGCGTCCACGCTCACGCGGTTGATGAGGCGCTTGACCTCCATCTCGTCGCGCTCGATGTCGTGGCCGAACACCTCCACCTTGCCGCTGTCCAGGGTCAGCAGCGTGCTCACCAGGCGGATCAGGGTCGACTTCCCCGAGCCGTTGGCCCCCAGCACGCCGTAGATCTCTCCGCGCGGAATGCTCAGCGAAACGTCGTTCACGGCGATCACCGGCTTCTTCTTGCGACCCACCTTGAACCGCTTGCTGACGTGATCGATCAGCAGCGCGGGTGGACCGCTCGGAGCCGATGCCGCAGCCGGCGCCGGCACGACGGCCGTGCGCTCGCGCACGGACGCATCGGTCTTCACTTGTTCGGCTACGCCGGTCATGTCGCTGTCCTCTAGTCCTGCCATGTCTCACCCGCCAGAAAATGGAACGAGCCGCGGGTCCTCACTCGTGAGTCCGCGGCTCGGGATGCCTGCAGGGGCATCAAAAAACCGTGGACCCGATCTGGCCCACGGCTCGTGGCGTTCGTCTTGGCGGCCTTGCCGCCAGTTCGTCAGCTCGAACTGGGCACAGATCTCCCATCCGGGGCGCCACTGATGGGCGGCACCGTGGGGCACGCGATGAGGGTGCTCCGATAGAGATCCATTGCCTTACACATTCCCTCTGTGGTCGATTTGCTGGCCGGACGGCACGTCGAACGACGGATCGCTGGACGGGCCGCCGCGGGAGTCTACGGTGCTCCTCATGCTCCTGTCAAGAAGCTCGAGGGTGACCGTTGGGAAGGGGTCGGAGGGTGCCGCGCCCTGAACGACGCGGCGGCGAGATCAGCGTCCGCGTAGCCGCGCGCGCCGCCTCCATACGACAGCCAGCCAATAGGCCGATGTCAGGGCGACGGCCGTCAATCCGCCCAGGAATACCCACGCCGGTGGCGTCCAGGCACCGCAGACGACGTAGTCCCAGGACTTCTGTATGCACTCGCCCGCACCTGGCACGCCGAACAGCCCGACGAAGCAGGCGAATAGCCCCACCAGCAAGACCGTGATCGCAAGTGGCATGGTCGCGCCCTCCCGAGATCACAAGCAGAAGTACCGTCGCTCAGCGACCAGACCGTCCGCGCGCGTGTCGTAGGCCACCGTCTCGCATCAGGCCCCGGCGGACGCCGAGAGACAGCCCGAGTACGGCGAGGATGATTCCGGTCGTCCGCCACGGCATCCCGCCGTCGCGTGCGATGGCGGTGTCAGGGGCGTCGACCTCAGCGTAGGGGATGCCGCCGCAATCGAGCCAGGTGGTGAGCGCGAACTCCGGAAACTCGAGCTCGTTGAACTGGAAATTGAGGTGGCGCTGAAATAGCACGGTCCGACCATCGGTCCCGACAAGCGTGAACGGATACGACGGGGGCGGACCGCCCACCAGTTCGTAGTGGAGATAGACGTCGGCGCGGATCGGCTCTCCCGCTCCCCAGGTCGCGGGCCACAGCTCATTGCGCTTTGGATCGAAGCCAAGGCTTGGGTCCCCAAGGTGCCAGTAGCCCGACGTCGCCGGGCACCCCTCGCTGAAGTTCACCTCGAGGTGAAGCATCTCCGGCGACCGATCCAGCTCGCGAAACGGAGTCGTGCTGCAGCTCAAGTCGAGCCATGGCGTGAACCGGTACATCGTCTCTGGCGGCGAAGTCTTGAACACGAGGTCGCGCTGGAACAGCACGCTTTCGCCGTCGGCTGCCACCAGCACGACGCTCAGTCCTCTCCGCGCAACGTCGCGCTCGGCGCCGGAGAACTCCTGCCACGACCGCAGCTCGACGCTGCTTCCAGCATCCCAGTTGACCGCTTCGAAGCCGCCACGTACGTCGTCGGGCCGTGATTCGCTGGCGCCGAAGTAGACGTAGCCGCTGCCACTGCCGCAATCGGCTCCGAACCGGAGGTGCATGTCCACGAGGAGCGACGACGCCGCAGCTGCCCTCGATGGTGCAGCAAAGAGCAGCAGCGCCAAAACGCCCACGCTCGCCAGTGCAATACGGACTAGGCCCATCTCGCGAACTATCCGACCGGACGATCGGCTTGGCAACTCCTGGAACGCACGGCCGATTGCCGTGGTGGAGGCCAAATCAGGCAGTTCCTGTTAGGCTCTGGGGAGGGTCGTTGCCGCGGCGGCATCGGCGTCCACGCACAAGGAGACGATTTGAGCGACGCGATCGAGGTCACCGGCGAAGTCATCCAGCCCCTTCCGAACGCGCAGTTCCGCGTTCTGCTGCCCGACGGCCACGAGGTGCTGGCGTATCTCGGAGGCAAGCTCCGAAAGCACCGGATCCGCATCCTGCTCGGAGATGCCGTGAAGGTGGAGCTCTCGCCCTATGACCTCACGCGCGGCCGAATCACCTACCGGATGCGCGTCTGAGGCCGCGTCAGGTCCTTCCCGACAGCAGCGTGAGGCTGTCACAGAACCGCCACTGACCCGCGGCGCCGAACTCCCCGCCGCCGATGCGCACCCGATCTCCCTCCCAAGCGAGCTCCTCGTCCGGCGAGTAGAGCCGCACCCCGTCATCGGTCTGTCGAGCGTAGTAGTCCGAAACAGGACGAATGGCCGTTGGCGGCGTGCAACCGGTGCGACAATCTGCTGACGACCCGTTTCGCGCCATAGACCCGAGCGAGGGAAATTTCGTGAACATCAATCGCGGGCTGCTCTTCTGGGGGCTGGCCCTCATCACCGCGGGCGCCGTCGCGCTGGCCGTGCAGCAGGACATCATCGACAGGGACGCCATCGCCGGGACGTGGCGCCTCTGGCCGCTGATCCTGATCGTCATCGGCCTGGCCATCGTCCTTGCCCGTACGCCGTTCGCGCTGATCGGCACCGTGCTGGCCGCGGTGCTGCTGGGCGTCGGCGCCGGCGCGCTCGTTTCGAGTGGTGGCAGCTTCAACATCGCCTGCGGCGGCGACCTTCCGACCGACCTGCGCACGCAGGACGGCAGCTTCTCCGGGAGCTCGGCGAAGATCACGCTCGACTTCAACTGCGGGCGCCTGGACGTCTCGACCGTCAGCGGCTCCGACTGGGAGGCGCGGACCGGGGTGACCGGAGACCGGGAGGTCCGGCTCTCGTCCGGCGGCGACTCGCTGACCATCCGCTCGCCCGAAGGCGGCTTCCGCTTCGACGAGGGCAAGCAGCGCTGGGAGGTCGACCTGGGCACCGATCTCACCTACGACCTCGAGATCAATGGCAACGCCGCGGAATCCCGCCTCGACCTGGCCGGCGGCAGCTTCTCGATCCTCTCCATCGATCCCAACGCGATCTCCATGACCGTCGACCTTGGCGGCGCCAGCGTCGACGACTTCGACCTCTCGATGAACGCCGGATCGGCGAAGTTCCAGACCGATGCCGATACCGCCATGACGGGCAGCGTCGACATGAACGCCGGCAGCATCGAGTTCTGCACCGCGCAGGGGACTGCGCTCCGCATCCGGGTCGACGCCAACATCACGTTCTCGCACAACCTGAACGATTCGGACCTGAACCGCTCCGGGGACACCTGGACGAGTGACGGCTTCGAAGGCGCCGACCGTGCCATCGACCTGACCCTGAGCGGCAACGCCGCCAGCTTCACCCTGAACCCGCAAGGAGGCTGCTCATGAACCGCCGGCTCTACCGCTCCCGCACCGATTCGGTCCTGGGGGGCGTGGCTGGAGGCGTTGCGGAGTACCTGGACGTCGACCCGTCCATCGTCCGCATCGTGTGGGCCATCCTGGCCATCGTCACCGGCGGCATCTTCTTCGTGCTCTACATCGTGATGTGGATCGTGGTGCCGGAGGGACATCCCGGACCGTACGTGCCGGGACCCGGCGCACAGCCGGGCTGGACTCCCCCGAGCGGACCGGGATCCGTCCCGCCGGCCGGCGCCGCGCCGACGGCCGGTGCCGGGGAGCCGGCGGCACCCGGCGAGGGTGCGCCGTCAGCGCCGGGCGAAGCTCCGCCGCCGTCAGCCGCTGCTCCTGCGTGGACGCCACCGGGTGCCGACCCGTACGCCGGCCGACGCAATCGGCATCGGCGCAGCGGGAACGGTGGGGTGATCTTCGGGATCATCCTGGTCGCGCTGGGCGTCTGGTTCCTCATCGACAACTACATCCCGGACCTGCGCAGCGACCTGTTCTGGCCCATCGGCCTGGTGCTGCTGGGACTGGTGCTCCTCGTCGTGTCGATGCGGCGCCCGCGAGAGGACTGACCGGGTTATCTGGCGCTCAGCGGCTGATTCCGCGCGGAATCACCAACTGGTGGTGGGATCTGCGACGAAACGGTTCGAGCTGGCTCCCGGCGGCCGGTTCTTGGCGGAAATCACCAGCCCCGGCTGCTCGTCTCCGTGAAGTCGCCCCATGCAGACGACAGCCGCACGGGATCGACTAACGCCGCCTGTGATTGCCTGGTGCGGCTCTCAACCTGTACCGGCCGGTCAGGGGCGGTACGACTTCGGTTGATGCGGCCCTTGGCTGCAGGAGGCGATAGTCGGGCAGTCAAGCTCGCGTCGATCTCGAAATCAGCGACCGTCGGTCGCGAACCGAGATTGCGCGAGGCCAGGCCTCGTCGGCCTCAGCGTGAGCCTGCGCCGGACCCGGCTCCTCCGAGGGGAGCTGACCCGGCCGATGGGCCGGGCCTGCGCGGTGCCCGGTAGATCGGGCAATTCGGCACCAGACACGGGCGACGGGTTCCAAACTGTGGGTACATCGGGCTTCCGGCAGCATGCGCCGCGCCCAGCGGTGCCCCTCACGCTCGGGCTTGCCCGATGTACAGGCAGATGCGCACCTGCAACCCCCTCCTGGTGACGGATTGCCCTACGTATCGGCAGTTGGCGGCGACCCTGGGACGTGCGCGGATCGCGCCTCCCATCGGTCCCGGCCGAAGAGGGCGAACGCCGCGGCGGCCAGGGCCACCAGCGTGCCGAGTGCCAGCTTCCAGGCATCGGCGCTGAGGAGCTGCCCGCGCTCGCCCTGGGGCGGGTCCGGGAACTGGAAGTTGTAGTTCCACGGCGGCAGGGCGCGCGCCACGTTGATGTACCAGTCGGGCATGGCGAGGGCGCTGCCCAGCGGGAAGACGAGCACGCCGGCGATGGCGGTCAGCACCAGGAACGCGGTCGCCAGCGGTCGCCAGTTCCACGACCGCAGCCCCTCGTCGACCAGGTAGGCCACGGCGATCATCGCGAACATGACCGCGGTCAGGTAGTGGTACTGGAAGGTCGCGCGCTCGATCCGCGTCCAGGGCAGGAACTGGAAGACGAAGGCCGCCACCAGCAGCACCAGTGCCATCGAGCGGCGGCGCCAGGCCTGGACGGCGCAGTAGAGGATGGCGGGGACGCCGGCCCAGAAGAGGATCGGGTTGCCGCCGTTGTAGATGACGCCCACGGTGCGGTCGTCGAAGTCGTGGCCGTAGAACCAGACCGGCTTCAGGTCGAGCGGCCAGCTCCACCACGGCGACGAGGCGGCATGCCCCGCCTGCAGCCCGAAGTGGTAGCCGAACATCTGTGCGTGGAGCTCCTCCAGCGACCAGCCGTAGCCGGGCCCGGCGTCCGGCCCGGCGATGTTGTGACCCAGCTGCAGGTACGGGATGTAGGCCAGGAAGTAGACGAGCAGCGGGAGCACCGCCAGTGCCGCCCCGATCCAGGGCCAGGAGAAGCCGCCCATCTCCCCGGGCAGGTACCAGCGCCGGTCGGACGCAGGCCGCAGCAGCGACCAGCCGGCTCGGGCCACGAGCAGCGCGGCGGCCACGCCGAGCATCAGGTAGGCCGGCCAGCCGACCTGGGCGCCGCGCGCCAGCAGGGCAAAGACGAGCTCCACCGTGTTGTCGGCGCTGCCGGCGTTCTCCACCTGGTTGAACACCAGCGCGAAGGCCAGGCCGATCCCCGACAGCACCAGCGCCGTCGGCGCCAGGCCCAGCAGGTCGCGCGAGTCGAGCCGTATGGGTCGGAGCCAGACGAGCAGCAGCGCGAGCGCGAGCGCCGCCAGGCAGACGACCAGGAACGGCCACGGTGCACCGATCCCCGCGACGACCGTCAGGAAGGCAATGGCGCTGACCAGCAGGAAGCGGCCCAGGTTCGATCGCGCGAGGACGAGCACCCAGAGGCCGATGAGCGCGTAGATGCCCACCCACTTGGTGGCGGCCGCCAGCCCGATGAGGACGCCGACCAGCGGCAGCACCCACCACGCGCTGCGCTGCCATCGGCCGGACCAGACCTGCCAGAAGACCAGGTAGGCGGCAGCGATGAAGACGGCCACGAAGATGTCGTTCATGCTGATCCGGCTCATCACGTAGCTCATCGAGTCGACCGCGATGAAGGCGCCCGCCAGCACGGCGATCCGTCGCCGCCGGAACATCGTCGCGGCCAGCAGGTAGATCAGCGCCGCAAGCAGTGCCCCGAAGACGATGCCGGCGAGGCGCCAGGCAAAGGCGTTGCTCCCGGCGTCGATCCGGACGAGCTCTGCCCCCGAAGCATCCGCCGTGGCCAGGAGCAGCAGGCCGTGGTCGTCGTCCTGGCGGTGGTCGCTGATGTCGAGCGCGAGCGACTGCGGCGCGCCTGGGAGGAGGGTCGTGTCGAAGGCGGCGAAGCCGGCCGACTGGCGGCCACCGTTGCCGAGCGGCTGCACGGTCCAGACCGCCGGCTGCTGCGACGAGCTGTCGAAGCCGGCGATGTAGATGATGTTGGCAACCGACTGCCAGCCGATCAGCCTCGGCGCACCGGGGAGCGGGGCGGTGTCGATCAGGTTCACGTCGTGGTCGAAGACGGTGATGCCGCCCTCGACCGCGGGGTGCGAGACGTCCGCCGGCAGGGCACCGACCGGCACCCAGACCTGCGCATCGTCGCCGCTGCCGCGGACCAGGACCGGGCCGGCCGGCGGCGCAGGCAGTGCCTCGACGCGTGCCTCTTCGCCGTCCATCTCCGGCTGCAGCGTCGCGCCGTCGAGGACCGCCAGGACGCCGCGCTGGAGGTCGGTGGCCACGACCCGGGTGCCCGCGTCGCCACTCGCCGGCAGGTACGCCGTGCCGGCGGCGACCAGGTCGCTGCGGCCGAGTTCCACGCCGGTGGCCAGCTCCGTGACGACGATCCCATCGGGCCCGCGGAAGAGCACGACCGACGCATCTGGCGGGATCTCGATCTCGAGGATCCCGGCCAATCCGGTCTCGATGGGCGGGCCGCCGGGCGGCGGCGCGCGCTCGCCCCGTGCCGCCACGAAGGCTGCCAGCTGGTAGGTCCACGCCTGGCCCTGGCCGGTGGTGCCGACCAGCAGGCGCTCGCCTCCCTCGTCGTAGGCGAGGCTGGTGATCGTCCCCGGCGCATTCCAGCTGGCGAACAGGTCGCCGTTCTGCGCGTCGCGGGCGGTGATCGTCTGGCCGGCGCCGGTGAAGACGATGGAGCGTGGACGGTTGTTCGCCGTGCGCTGCGGAGCGACGGCCATCGCCACCGCCGGCTGTTCCAGGTCGGTGGATCCGACGACCTTGTTCGGGTCGGCCACCACGATCCCGGCGGCGATCAGGTACTTGGCCAGCATCGGGTGCGTCCACTCGTAGGTGTCTCGCGTCCAGCCCTCCTGCCAGTCGGCCAGCCACTCGGTGGCGGAGCGGGCGTGGTAGACCTCGTCGAAGTGCATGGAGCGCGGCGTATCCAGCCGCCACAGGCGGAAGAAGAAGGCGAACAGGACCAGGCCGATGACCAGCAGCAGGTCCAGCCGGTCCAGCCTCCGCATCGGCTCACGCAGGTAGGGGTCGGTCGGATCCGGCCGCATCCGCCGCCGCAGGTTCGCGACCCAGCCGGGCCGGGCGGCGGGACCGTCCGACATCGGCGGCCGGGGGACGCGCGCCGCCGCCGCCTCATCGGCATCGGCCTCCGGGGGAACCGGCGACGCGAGGCGCGCGGGCGACCAGGCGATGCCGAGCGCGCGCCAGGTCAGCAGGGCGAGCACCACCACGATCATGGCCGAGAGTGCGTAGATGCCCCAGTCGCTGAAGATCGTGGCCGCCAGCAGCGGGTCGCGAGCCATCGGCTCGCCGCCAACGCCGGGGTTGATGGGCGGCCCCTCCACGAAGGACCAGTCAGCGGTGTAGACCCAGTACACGTTGGCGAAGACCGAGAGCGCCAGGGCGCCGTAGAGCAGCATCCAGCGCCAGCCACGCACCACCAGCGGCGCCGCGAGCGCCAGGGCCGGGAAGAGGTAGCGCTCGTGGACGCGGGTCGGCAGCGCGAAGAAGGCGACGGCCAGCAGCAGCGCCGATTCCACGATCCCGACTGCGTCGTCGCGGCGCGCCACCTGCCACAGCGCGACCAGCGCCACCGCGGCGAACAGGAACGTGCCGACCAGCTGCCAGGTGACGACCGCGGAGCCGATGGAGAAGGCCACGCCCGCCCCGTTGACGCAGGCATCGGTCGGCAGGTCGCAGCCCCAGGTGATGGTGTCGCCCAGGCCGCTCCACGGATTGCGCCACAGGTTGAAGGCATTGATGGTGAGGCCCTGGTAGGTGTCAGCGGCCTCGAAGAACTTGCCGAGCAGGCTGTGGTTCGGATCGCCCGGGGCCCAGACCGCCATGCCGAACGGCAGGATCAGGACAACCAGCGTCCCCAGGCCGACAGCGAGCGAGGTGAGGACGCGCAGGCTGTCGCGGCGGCCATCCTGCGCGGGGTCGGACGAGCGCCCGAACAGGTGCCGCTTGATGCCGACCACGGCCACGATGGGAAGGACGAAGGCGAACTGGAACTTGATCAGCAGCGAGATGACGGCGAAGGCGGCCGATGCCTCGGTCCAGCCCCTGGCCAGGAAGTAGAGCGTCACCAGCAGGGCCAGCGTGCCCACCGAGTCGACCTGGCCCCACACCGCCGAGTCGAACATGGTGGCCGGGTTGAACAGGTAGATCACCAGCGCCACCAGGCCGATGCGGGTGCCGCTCCAGCCCCGCCAGCGCCCGTCGAGGAAGCGGCGGCTGTAGGCGAAGAGCATCCAGGCCACCCCGCCGTCGGCCACGATGCCCGGCACCTTCACCAGGCCCGGCGTGACGTCGACGCCCAGCGTGATCGGCTGCAGCGCCTGGCCGACGCTGCCCAGGAACCAGAGCACGTAGAGGTAGCCGGGCGGGTAGTCGGCGAAGTAGCTGCTGTCGTAGAACGCGCCGGGCCCGCCGCTGGCGAGCCGCTGGGCCCAGGCCGAGAAGTCGCCGATGTCGATCCGGAACCCGCTCTGCGGCAGCAGCACCCCCGCGATCAGGGCGCGCAGGAGCACGCCGCCGACGATCAGGAGAATCGCGATCACGACCGGATCGCGCGGCAGCGGGATGGGGAATGAGCTCGCGCCCCGTGCCATGACGGTGCCGCGAGGCGTCGTCGCCGGCTCCGTCATCGGCTCCGGCAGGTCACGCTCGGCAAGGTGGCCGGAGTATACACGCGTGCCTGACGCTTCCCGGATGCGCGCGGTTCCGCCCGGATCCGGCCCGCGCGTCGGCGGTTACGCTACGATCCGCCCGACCCTCGAGGAGTGCACGTGACCAACGATCGACCCCGCCTCACCTTCTTCTTCCCCGCCTACAACGAGGAGGAGAACGTCGAGCGCACCGTGCAGCTGGCGCTGGAGAAGATCGGGCCGATGGTGGACGGCTCGCTCGAGGTGCTGATCGTCGACGACGGCTCGACCGATCGGACACCGCAGCTGGCCGATTCGCTTGCCGGAGCTGATTCACGCGTCCGGGTCCACCACCAGCCGAACCGCGGCTACGGCGGCGCGCTGAAGGCCGGCTTCGAGAACGCGCGCGGCGAGCTGATCGGGTTCAGCGATGGGGACCTGCAGTTCGACCCGGGCGAGATGCAGCGGCTGCTCGACCGCCTCGCCGATACGTCGCGCCCGGTCGATGCGGTGATCGGCTTCCGCATCAAGCGGCGCGACCCGTTCCATCGGCTCTTCATCGCCAAGACCTACAACACGATCGTGTCGGTCGCCTTCGGGCTGCGCGTGCGCGATATCGACTGCGCCATGAAGCTTTTCCGGCGCGAGGTCTTCGACGGCCTGCGGCTGGACGCCGACGGACCCTTCCTCTCGGCCGAGCTGCTCATCAAGCTGCGGGCGCGCGGCGTCCGGATGGCGCAGGTCGGCGTGAACCACTACCCCCGCGCCGCCGGCACCAACACCGGCGCCTCGTTCACGAAGATCCTGCGCACGTTCCGTGACCTGGCCGTCCTGCGCCTGGCCCTCTGGACGCGCCGCGACGAGGTGCTCGGGAGCCGCTGACGGTCGCGCCCGATCCGTCGACGTTCGATAGATGTGCCAGAACGGAGCCCGGGGCTTCGGTCAGGTCTGGATTCGGACGATCTATCGGCGCAGGCTGAGCACGGACCGCAGCCCGGGGCGCGCCCTCACGCTCACACCACACCGATAGATCAACAATGGGTTCGCCCGGTGGCCGCTTCGGGCTGGATTCCGAAGATCTATCGGCCGGCGGGCGGCGGGCGGCGGGCGGGCGGCCGGCGGGCGGCGGGCGGGCGGCGGACGCCGGGCGGGCGGCGGACGCCGGGCGGGCGGCGGGGCGGGCGCCTAGCTCCCCTCTTCCTCGGAAGGCGGGCCCTTCTCGCCGCCGCCGAGGTCAACGTCGAGGGAGTTGACGAACTCGCGGAAGACGGCGAGCTTCTCGTCGCTCGGCTCGCCCTCGCCGTCATCCGGGTCCGGCTCCACGCCGGCCTCGTCGAGCACCCGCTCGTCGACGTAGATGGTGGAGCCGGTCCGGACGGCGAGCGCGATCGCGTCGGAGGTGCGGGAGTCGATCTCGCGCTCTGTGCCATCGGCGGCCTCCAGGTAGAGGCGGGCGTGGAAGGTGCCGTCGATGACGTGGGTGACGACCACGCGGCTGATCGACGAGGAGAGCGCTGCGACCACGGAGATCATCAGGTCGTGGGTGAGCGGCCGTTCCGCGGTCAGGCCCTGCAGGCGCATGGCGATGGCGTTGGCCTCTGACGGCCCGATCCAGATGGGGAGGTATCGGTCCCGCTCGGAGTCCTTGAGGATCACGACGTGCTGGCTGGAGAGCATGTGCACGCGGACGCTCTCGACCATCATCTCGATGAGGCGGACTTTGCCGAAGGGCTGCTCAGCCATGACCCGATTCTAGGGCAGGTCACTCGAGAACGACGCGCACCACCCGATCCGGGGTGAGCAGCAGCGCGACCGGCGGCCCGTCCGCGACCGACGCCACGCTCAGCGCCAGGACGTCATCGAGTACGCCGGCCGCGAGCCCAGATCGCGGAGCCATCCACTGGCGGACGAAGGCACCGTCGGCACGCTGCAGGGCGACCAGGCGCGCATTCGCGGCGTCGTAGACGTAGAACAGCTCGCGCTCGCCGATGGTGGCCGCATCGAGCAGCCGGTAGTCGAGCGGATTGCGCACGTCGGGGTCGGGCGGCGGGTCGAACGAGTAGTCGGTCTGCGGCAGCGGCGTGCCGAAGTTGACGCGCGTCACGGTCCCGGCCTGCAGCAGCCAGACGTTGACGTCCACGAACAGCTCGCGCGCCTTGGCCGGGTCGATGTCGGCGTCCTCCAGCAGGAATGGCTCCGGCTCGCTGGGATAGACCACCGGCACCACGTCTCCCGGCGACCACTTCAGCACCTGGCTGGTGGCCGCGTCGATGACGTACAGGTTGAAGATCTCCAGCGGGGGCCGATGCTGCAGCGCCGCCAGCTGGCCGCTCTCCGGACCGATCTCGGACAGGCCGGGCAGGCCCAGGTGCCGTGGCTCCTGCTCCGCCAGGTCGAAGCGCCAGGCCTGGCGCTGGCGGTCGAGCACCACCACGTCGGTCGCCGCCGTGGCGATCATCCACGGCTGCCCGGCCGTCAGCTCGCCGATGCGCTGGCCGGACCGATAGACGACGCTCGTATCGCCGCTGACGGGGTCGACGTGCACGACACGGCCGCGGCCGGTCTCGATGACCCATAGCGAGCCGTCTGAGGCGACCACCATGTCGCTCGGGTCGATGTCCTCGTAGGCCGCGGCGAGATCCGCCACGGTGTCGACCTGCCCGATCCGCGCGACCTGGTAGATGGTGTCCAGGCCGGCGTCGACCCGGTCGCGCAGGCCGGCCAGGTTGGCCTCGGCGATGCCCGCGTCGGTTGCCCGCTCCAGCGCTTCGTAGGCATCGTTGAGCAGCCCCTTGGCCGCCTCCGGCGCCCGGTCGATGAGGTCCTGGCCATCCTCCCTGCGCTCGACCTCCGCCAGCAGCGCCTGCGCATCCTCGATCGCCTGGCGGGCGACGTGGGCGCGCGGTATGGCCTCCGTGGGACGGACGCTGGGGTAGCTGGCCACGGTCAGGCCGGCGGCGAGGATGCCGGCCACGACGACCATGGCGGCCAGGCCGATGCGGCGGCGGCGGCCCTCCTCGACCACGGCGGTGCGCTGGATCTGACGCGGGTACTCCGGCTTGCGCCGCGGGACGAACGCCAGCAGGAAGTTGAAGCCGTAGAGCAGCGCCTTGCCGAGCAGCCCCTGCACGCCGTCGAGGGCGTCGCCGGCACGATGGAGCATGCGTCCCACGGCATCGGCCAGGGGAACGGGGCTCTGGTCGGGCAGGCCGGCCAGCGGCTCGGCCGGGCGTACCGGCTCCAGGTGATGCGTCGTCGCCGTGCTGGGCAGCTCCAGGATCTCGATGGCCAGGATCCCGTCCGAGCCGCTCCCGCCGCGAATCTGGAAGACCTGCTCCAGGTGCTCCACGGCCGCCTTGGGCCGCAGCGCGGCAAGCGCCTGCTTCAGCTCCTCCACCCCCACCACCTGGGCGAGGTTGCGGCTCACCAGGGCCAGGCGATCGCCGGCGGTCAGCGCGCCACGCCAGGTGTAGGGCTGGATCTCCTGTGCCTCTCCGAGCGAGGCGGCAACCCGGCGCTGCCGGATGCGCGGGTCCTCCTCGTTCACGGCCGGCGGCGGCGGCAGCTCGAACATGCGGCCGTCGCGCAGGATGACGGCGGCCGCCGGGCCGAGCTTGGCGACGTGCGCCTCGCGACCACGGACGGCCACGGCGATGATGCTGATGCCGGCGCGCCTGGGGATCCCCAGCTTGCCGCGCTGGTGGTAGAGACGCCGGTTTGCGCTCCCCAGGGCCCGGTCCAGCGCCCCCAGCGCACCAGCGGACAGGTCGTAGTAGTAGTCCTGCTCGAGGTGCTCGAGGGCATCGGCCGCGGCACGAGCCAGTGCGGGTCCGCCGCCGGTCAGCTGGGCGAGAAGGAAGAGGCTGCCCTTCGTGCGCATGAGCGCCCCGAACGTCGGTTCATGGAAGCGCATGACGTCGAGCGCCCCGGCGATCCGATCCTCGGGTGCCGGGAGGCCAAGGCGGGTGGCCAGTCTGTCGGTCATGTTCGGCGCTGCACGTTCGCTCGGGCGGAACCGTTGCGTTGCGGCAACGGCTAATCGGCCTCGATTATAGGGATCGCGAACTGCCGAAACGACCCACCGATATGACCAGCCGTCGCAGCTCGATGGTCGCCCCCGGTCGCCCGCGCATGCGGCGGTTCACTGCGCCAAGAAGGCCTTCGGCGCGCAGCGTGAGCTCCTGGGCCAGGATTGGCTCCGAGGCCTCGACCTGACCGATGCCGTTCGCCACGCGCACCAGCCGGCTCTCGAGACCGGCTCGCGCCAGGCCGGCGTCCGCCACCGTCTCCGACCACGCCAGGCGTGCCTGCGCCTGGGCCAGCTGATCCGCGGCTGCGGGACCCATGCAGTTGAGCAGTGCGCGCTGGACGGCCGTGGCCGCCTCCTCGGTGCCCTTCGAACCGCCTCCGGCCATCCTCAGGCCACCCGCGGCGCGAGGCTGAGCTGCCCCTCACCGACCTGCCAGATCGGGACACCGCGCCGACGGGCCGCGGGAAGCGTGGCGAGGTCGGCGGTGGTCACCAGGACCTGGCCTCGCTCCAGGAGCAGGTCCAGGGCGCGACCGCTGCGCTCCGGGTCGAGCTCGCTGAAGACGTCATCCAGGAGGACCACCGGGCCCGGCGCCCCTTCCGCACCGAGCAGGTCCCGCTCCGCCAGCTTCATGGCCAGAATGATGGTCCGCTGCTGTCCGCGGCTGGCGTGCGACGCCACATCCCGGCCGCCCAGCTCGACCCGCAGGTCGTCGCGCTGCGGACCCACCAGCGTCACGCCGTTCCAGAGTTCCTTCTGCCGGGCCGAGCCGATGCGCCGGCGGAAGGCCGGCAGCAGCTCATCGGCGGACGGTACCTCACCCGCCGCCAGCGCCTCCGGAGCGGGCCGCTCCGGCCAGGCCTCCTTCAGGGTGTCCAGGTAGCTGAGGCGGACGGCATCCTGCTGCTCGTCCGCGGGGGCGACGGTGCCGTGCAGCGCCGGAATACGCGCCGCGAGGTCGGCCACGACCTGCAGGCGCGCCGCGCTGACCCGCGCCCCAACCTGCGCCAGCTGCTCGTCCCAGAAGCCCATCCCCTCCTCGCCGGCCTCTTCGCGACGGATGGCACGCAGGAGGGCGTTGCGCTGGGCCAGGACACGTCCCAGCTCGGCGAGGTCGCGCGCCGCGCGACGGTCGCGCTGGCCGATGATCCCGTCCAGGAAGCGCCGCCGCTCACCGGGCGAGCCGACCAGGAGCAGCATCTCCTCGGGGCGGAAGAGGACCGATCGCGCCACCTCGCTCACCGTGGAGCTGCGGCGCGGCAGCCCGTTGAGCAGGAGCCGCTTGCGGATCTCCGGCCCGGCGTCCTCGCCCGGCAGCACGAGCTCCAGCCGGGCGCCGTCCTCACCCGCCTCGCCGGCGAGGTCGAGGTGGATCCGACCGAAGGCGCTCCCGTGCCGCACCAGCTCGTGGTCGGCGCCGGCCCGGTGCGATCGCCCCACGATGGCCACGTGGATCGCCTCCAGCAGGTTCGTCTTGCCGGCCCCGTTCGGTCCGGCGACGATCGTCAGCCGCCGATCCGGGAGCAGCTCCGCGGCCGCGTAGCTGCGGAAGTCGGTCAGGACCAGCCGGGCAACGCGCAAGGAGGAGCCCTTTAGGACGCCGTCCGGACCGGCATGATGACGTGGACGTAGTCGTCCTTGCCGATGCCGCGGACGACGCCCGGCGCGAGCGGACCCGAGAGCTCGAGTGCCGCCTCCTCGGCGCCCAGGTTCGAGAGCACGTCGATCAGGTAGCGGGCGTTGAAGGCGATCGTCGTCGCCTGCCCCTCCACCGAGGCCTCCAGGGCATCGGCGTTGTCACCGACGTCGGCCGCGTGCGCCGTGATCGAGACCTCACCGGAGTCATCGCCGCCCAGCTCGACCTTGATGATGTTGGCGCTGTCGCGCGCGAAGATGCTCGCGCGGCGAGCGCCGGAGAGGAACGCCTCCCGGTCGACGACGGCACGCGAGCTGTGTGCGGTCGGGATCACCGGCTCGTAGTTGGGGAACTGTCCCTCGATCAGGCGCGAGACGAGGTCGATCCCCTCCACGTGGAAGAGGACCTGGCTCTTGTTCGGCGTGATGGTGATCTCGATCGCCTGCTCGGCATCGGGCAGGATCCGCATCAGCTCCTGGTAGGAGCGCGCCGGCACCACGATGCTCGTCTCGGCGTTGACTGCCTGGGCCACCGTCAGGTGGCGCACCGCGATCCGGTAGTTGTCGGCCGCCGCCAGGGTCATCCGCTCGCCGGCGAACTTGGTCAGGACTCCGGTCAGGATCGGCCGGCTCTCGTCGGCTGCGGCGGCGAAGACCACCTCGCCCAGGGCCTCGCGCAGGGCGCGAGCATCCACGCTGGTGGTCGGCGCGTCGCCGATGGCAGCCACGACCGGGAACTCATCGGCCTCGATGCCCTTGATGCTCGATCGGCTGCCGCCGCAGGTCACCTTGAGGGTTCGGTCCTTCGGAGAGAGCACCAGGTCGATCTTCTGATTCGGCAGCGAAGCCACCAGGTCCGCCAGGAGCTTGGCCGGGACGGTGATCTCGCCCTCTCCCTCCACCTTTCCGGGGACCCAGCAGTTGATGCCGATCTCCAGGTTGGTGGCGGTCAGCTTCAGCCCGGAGTCCTCCGTCTTGAGCAGGACGTTGGCCAGGACGGGCAGGGTTGCCCGGCTGCTGACCGCCCGGCTCACCACGCCGAGTCCCCGCGCCAGGTTCTCCTGCATCACCGAGACGTTCATTCCGACCTCACCACTTACCAGCCCAGCAACCATGGGGATCTCCCACCAACGATTTGCGTACGTCTATCTAACCAACCAGAAGGATACATATTGGTCGCCGTCCCCCGTAGGGGTGTGGAAGGTGTGGACCGATGGGTCCGTTCACGCTCCGGATGGCCCCAAGGGGCTGCGGACAACCGATCCCTGGCTGTGGAACCATCCGCTCTCCCGGCGCGCTGCGCGGTGGACGGGACGTGGATGGTCGCTGCGACAGCCTAGCGCGCGCCCGGCGAGGGGTGCGAGTTTCTCCACAACGGAGCCGAGATTTCCACCAGATCGGGCCACTTATCCACGATGAACTGCGTTTGGGCGCGTCATTCGGAGTAGATCATCTCGCGCACGGCGCTGACCTCGCGTCGCATCTCATCGTTCTCGGAGAGCTCGCGGGCGATCTTCCCGCAGGCGTGCAGCACGGTCGAATGGTCGCGGCCACCCAGCTCGGCGCCGATGCGGAGCAGCGAGATATCGGTCTCCTCGCGAATCAGGAACATGGCGATCTGGCGCGGCACCACGATCGCCCGGTCGCGCTTGCTCGAGCGCAGCTGGTCCAGGTTGACCCCGTAGTAGTCCGCCACCGCGCGCACGATGCGCTGCGGGGTGATCGACCGCTTCTTCGGGTTGTACATGACGTTGCTGAGCACCGCCGAGGCGAGCTCGTTGTTGATCGGCATGCCGGACATGCTCGCGTAGGCGATGACGCGGTTGAGAGCGCCCTCGAGCTCGCGGACGTTGCTGACCACCTTGCGCGCGATGAACTCGATCACCTCGGCCGGGATGAGGTTCAGCTGCTCCTCGGCCTTCGAGCGCAGGATGGCGATGCGCGTCTCGAGGTCCGGCGGGGTGAGGTCGGCTATCAGACCCCACTCGAACCGGGACCGGAGCCGCTCCTCCAGCGTGGTGATCGCCTTCGGCGGGCGATCCGAGGAGAGGACGATCTGCTTGCCCGCCTCGTGGATCGCGTTGAAGGTGTGGAAGAACTCCTCCTGCGTCCGCTCGCGCTCCGCGATGAACTGGATGTCGTCGATCAGCAGCACGTCGATGCGGCGGTATCGGTTCCGGAAGTCCTCCATGCGCTGCTCGCGGATCGAGTTGATGAAGTCGTTGGTGAACTTCTCACTGGTGGCGTACAGGATTCGCTTGCGCGGGAACTTGCCGGCCACCGCGTTGCCGATGGCGTGCATCAGGTGCGTCTTCCCCAGGCCCACCCCGCCGTACAGGAAGAGTGGGTTGTAGGCGTGCCCCGGCCGCTCCGCCACGGAGAGGGCGGCGGCGTGGGCGAGCCGGTTGGCGCTGCCGACGATGAAGTTCGTGAACGCGTAGCGCGCGTTCAGGTTGACGGTGTTGCCACCGGCCGATGCGGGCGGCGGCGGGAGGCTGTCCTCGTCGGCCTGGTTCGGGATCGGGCCGGGCGCATCGGCGACCACGAACTCGACCTGGACCGATCCGCCGACAACCCGGGCCAGCGTCTGGCTCACCAGCGTGCGGTACCGATTGTCGAGCCAGTCGCGCGCGAACCCGTTCGGGGCGGCGATGCGGAAGTGGCTCTCATCGATCTCGACGAGGGTGGTGTCCTTGAGCCAGGTCTCGAAGTTGGCGGGCGAGAGGCTGACCTGCAGCTCGCCTAGGACGGCACGCCAGACCTGGTTCGCATCCATCAATCGCCGTCTCCAGTCAGTCGTCGGAGGGGTCTCGGGACCCGGAATCCTACTCCCTCCCGACGGCGCGATGCCCGGTGATTGGGCGCTTCGGGGCCGGGGGTCGCGGTAGTCTAGCAGCGCCCTTTCCCGTCCGGCAACGTTCCATGTGACACCTGCGCACCGGGCCGTTGGTCGCACCGCCACCGGCCGGCACCGTCCCAGGAACGCATCACGATCACACGTTCGATAGATGTTGTGATCATTGGCCCGGCAGGCCTTTCGGGGGAAGGCCCGGCACATCTATCGGTGCAGGGCAAGCGTGGATGGCTCCCCAGAGTGCGGCTCGCGCTCAGACCGGACCGATAGATCGGCCAAAGCGCTGCCCGGCCGGCGCTTGGGGCGGGTTTCCGCAGATCTATCGCGCCCGCGATGCGCCCGCCAGCTTCGCTCGGCGCG
>CAVZPD010000008.1:0-19267 GCA_963777045.1 uncultured Chloroflexia bacterium | reverse complement strand
GGGTTGGATGTAGGCAATCCGACACCGGGACCGGCTGAGTCCCGCACTCGACCGCCAAGGAGGCACGCATGTCACTCGAGGGAAAGGCCGCACTCGTCACGGGTGGTGACAGCGGCATCGGCCACGCGATCAGCCTTGAGCTGGCACGACAGGGAAGTCGCGTCACGGTGAACTACCACCGCAACGAGGGGTCCGCACGGGAGACGGTCGCAGCCATCCAGGCACTCGGCAGCGACGCCCAGGCGATCCAGGGAGACGTGTCGTCGGTCGCCGACATCCGGAAGCTCGTCGACCGCACGGTGAAGGCCTTCGGGCGGCTGGACGTGATGGTCAACAACGCCGGGATGGAGACCCGCACCTCCATCCTGGACACCACCGAGCAGCAGTTCGACCTCGTGATGGGCGTGGACCTGAAGAGCGCCTTCTTCGGCGTCCAGATGGCTGCCAAACAGATGATCGAACAAGGTGGGGGCGGTCGGATCATCAACATCTCGTCGATCCACGAGGACTGGCCGATGCCGGGGAACGCGCCCTACTGCGCCGCGAAGGGCGGGGTACGAATGCTCACCCGGACCGCTGGGGTCGAGCTGGCGTCGCACGGGATCACCGTCGTGGGCGTCGCGCCCGGAGCCGTGCATACGCCGATCGACGAGGCGACGCTATCGAACCCCGAGCAGCGCAGGAGGCTGGAGGCTGCCATCCCGCTCGGCCGAGTCGCGGAGCCCGAGGAGATCGCACGGTTCGTGGCCTTCCTCGCCTCGGACGCCGCGTCGTATGGGACCGCAACGACCTATGTCGCCGACGGCGGGATGATGCAGGCGAGCGTGGGCCTGTGAGGCAGGCGCGGGCTGACCTGGGTGGCGTGAGACGGGGCCCGTCCCGGCGTCGTGGCGGCCTTCAACAGCGCCTCAGCGTCCATCGGGCGCTATCGCGCCCAGGCGCGCGTTGGTTGCCAGCATCGGCTCATCGCTTGGGGCGGATGGCAGGTGCACGCCAGCTCTTGACCCGGCGATAGGGCCGTGGCGCGAAAGCCAGCCGAAAGAGTCTCGCAAGGGATCGATGCGATCGTGCGCCCGCAAGCATCCCTAATGAGGAGTGGACATGAGAACCATCCGACGCGTTACCGGCACGTTCTTACTAACGGGGGCATTGCTGGCAGTGTCAGCCGGCGCAGTCGCCGCGCACGAGTGCATGGCCGCCAATCGGTCGCAGCAGGGTGAGCAGGCGGTGGGCCATTCACCGATGTGGCTCAGCGAGAACATGGCCTCCCACGAGGCGTACGAGTTCACGTTCGTGGTGGTCTTCGGCGTGGAGCCGACCGAAGCCATGCTCGACGAGGCGGTCGCCATGCACAAGGAGCAGGGGCTCCAGGAGTGGGCGTCCTTCTTCGAGGGGCACACCCTGCTGACGAACCCGAAGACGGGTGAGGACAACCCAGCTGCTGAGAAGCACGCCGGTGACGGTCAGGGGATCGATCACTGGAGCGACAGCGAGCTGGGACAGGCGATGATCGCCATCGCGGCGGACATCCTCGGCCTCTGATCCGACGGTGACCGGGGTGCCTAGTGCCGCGTCGCACCGGGCACCCTGCCCATCTCCAGAGCAATCGCTGACGACGGGCCGCACTCGTCTAGAGGCCGGGGATACCGACCTCGCAAGACGGAGATCGCCGGTCGAATTCCGTATGCCGTACGATCTGGCCGTTGAGAAGCCGCTGGCGAGACCGTCGCCGATCCTGCGCTAGTTGCGCACCGTCCGTGTCAGTCCCAAAGCACCTATGCGGACGATCCGCGGCGCGCGACGATCCCCGCCGCGACGAGGAAGGCGATCGAACCGATGATGGTCACCGCCCAGACAATGCCCAGATAAGCCTGGAAGGAGCCCGTTCGGGCGAGCTCGGCGTCCACCGTGAGCGAACCAACCAGGAACGTGGTGGTCGCGAAGAAGAGTAGTGCAAGCGATCGCATGGGTACCTCTCGATTGACCTCCGGACGTTTGCCATCGGGATCGCAGCGTGCGGCCATTGGGTTCCCTGCGCATGGGGTCCATCCCCCGAAAGCGGAGGTGTGATTGCCCGATTCTTCCGGGTGCCCATTCCCTGTTCAGCTCGAACCTCGGCGGCCATACTCGGCTGAGATGAACAGCGTGAGCGCGATGTCGCCACCTCGAGCGCGAAGCAGCGCTCGATCCGTAACGCACATCGCAGCCCTCTCCCTGATGCTTCTTGGCGTTGCCCTCGGCGTGATGATCGCGTCGCTCCGCGTGATCGAGGCCGCGATGGACTGGCCGCACCCCCCCGGCGGCTACTGGTTGTTCAACGCGCTCGTCGCGATCGTCTTCTCGATTTGCGGAGCGGCCATCGCGGTGCGTCGTCCTGCGAATCCCATTGGCTGGGCGTTCATCGCGGGTGCGCTGGGGAACGGGATCGCCGGGATCGGTGGCGAGTACACGGTGCTGACTGGGGACCCGATCGGGGTTTGGCTGCTCACCTGGGCCTGGATGCCGCTCCCCCTCGCGATCGCCGTGACGCTTCATACGTTCCCCACAGGGCAGGCGTTGACGCCCCGATGGCGACGAGTCCTGGTCGGGGCCCTTGTTGCTGGTGTGCTCGGCATCATCGTCCAAGCCACGTCGCCTCCGATGGCAGGCGCTCCGTCGTCCTTTCGGGGGCCCCCGGTGGAGATCAACTGGCCCGGCTGGTTGTCGGTCGGGTCGTTTCTCGTGTATCCGTCAGCGATGATCACCGGAATTGCGTCATTGATCTTGCGGTTCCGGAGATCACGCGGTGATGAGCGCGCGCAGCTCAAGTGGCTCCTCGTCGCCTGCATCCCGCTCCTGATCCTCAGCATCGTGGGTATCGGGGGTGTCGTCGTCTCGGCGGCGACGTTGATGCTGGTCGCCGTCCCCGTCGCGACGGCCATCCTGCGCTACCGTCTCTACGACATCGATCTCATCATCAACCGGGCGCTCGTCTATGGCGTTCTCGGCCTGCTCGTCGCCGCCGCCTACCTGGTCCTGGTCACGGTCTTCGGCCGGTTGGCCGGCGGCGATGGCTCGCCGGCGACCACAACCCTGGCGACGGTACTGGCGGCGCTCGTCGCCCTTGCCGCACGCCAGGCGGTGCAGCACGCGATCGGCCGCCTCCTGTATGGGCGGCGGGGCGATCCGCTCGCGGTCATCGGGAGCGTCGCCCGCAGGCTCGAGAGTGCGGGCACGCCAGAGGGCTTGCTGACCGGCGTCGTGGGCGACCTCAGGGATGCGTTGAAACTCGAGGCTGTCGCCGTGTACGCGGTAGATGGCGCGCTCCTGGCCGGAAACGCTGGCGCCGAGGAGGGCACTCAGCTGTCGCTGTCACATCAGGGCCAGCTCGTCGGCGAGCTCAGGGTCTGGACGGCCCGCGGGGACGCGCTGAAGCCCGGCGACCTGCGGCTGCTGCAGGACCTGGGTCCGCAGCTCGCCACCGCGATCGAGGCCGTCCGCCTCAAGCGAGACCTGCAGCGAGCGAGGGAGCGCCTGGTCGCCGCGCTCGAGGACGAGCGTCGCCGGCTCAGGCACGATCTGCACGATGGGTTGGGACCGACCCTGACCGCGATCACCCTCCGAGCGGACGCGGCGACCAACCTCTTGGCGAAGGATCCCTATCGAGCACGGGAGCTGCTCGACGAGCTGCGCGTGGCGGCCGGCGACGCGATCAGCGAGGTGCGGCGGCTGACCCACGGGCTCAGGCCGGCTGCACTCGACGAGCTGGGCCTGATGGGCGCGATCCGCGAGCAGGGGATCGGCGTCGCGAGGTCGGGCATGCCGGGGCCGGCCGTCGTGATCGTCCCTGGAGCGGATCTGCCGCCGCTACCAGCCGCAGTCGAGGTGGCCGCCTATCGGATCGCAACCGAGGCGATCACGAACACCATCCGTCATGCGGACGCGCGACAGTGCCTTGTCCGGATCACCGCGAACTCGGCGCTCGAGGTGGAGGTTACTGACGACGGTCACGGTTGGGCTGGCCGTCTGAGTCCGGGAGTCGGCATCCAGTCGATGCGAGAGCGTGCGGCCGACCTGGGCGGCACGCTGACGATCGAGCCGATGCCGGGTGGCGGCACCAGCGTTCTCGCTCGTCTGCCCCTGACGTTGGGCAGCGCCTCGTGACCACGGTCCTGATTGCAGACGACCATCCCCTGGTCCTGAGCGGCCTTCGCGCGCTTCTCGAGACACTCGAGGAGATCGACGTCGTCGGCCAGGCTGTAGACGGCCTCGAGGCGGTCGCTCTCGCCGTGTCCCTGCATCCTGACGTGGTGGTCATGGACCTTCAAATGCCGGAGCTGGACGGCGTCGAGGCTACGCGACAGATCACCGAGCAGGTGCCAAGCGCCGCCGTGCTGGTGCTGACGATGCACGATGATGATGCGTCGGTGTTTGCCGCGATGCGTGCCGGCGCGCGGGGTTACCTGTTGAAGGGCGCGGCCCAGGAGGATGTGGGGCGGGCGATCGCCGCGGTCAGCCGCGGCGAGGCGATCTTCGGACCCGCCGTGGCGGGACGGCTGATCCAGTTCTTCGGCGCCGTGCCAAAGTCCGCTGCGCTGCCGTTCCCGCAGCTCACCGAACGGGAGCGGGAGATCCTTGATTCGATGGCCGGTGGTCTCACCAATGCGGAGATCGCGGTTCGACTATTCCTCAGTTCGAAGACCGTCAGCAACAACGTTTCGGTCATCTTCGACAAGCTTCAGGTCGCCGGGCGACCGAAGGCGATCGTTCAGGCGCGCAACGCCGGGCTCGGCCGCTCGGAGCCGACTGTAGGTCATCAGATGGAAGATGATCGCTTCTAGGGTCGCGATTCGCACTTCTGCCACCAGTTGTGCGCTTGGTTGCAGAGCGAACGCTCGCGCCCAATGCGGGTGCCTAGAATGGGCCGATGCCAGTGCCCATGGACATTCGTGTCCGGGTCCTCGGCCCTGTTGAGATCATCGGCGCGGACACGGGACTCGGCCCCAAACAACGGCTGCTGCTGGGCGCGCTGGCAATGCGACCGGGCGGCCTCTCCACTGACGCGCTTTCCGAGATCCTGTGGGGCAACGAGGAGGTGCCCGAGAACCCCCGCGCCGCGGTCCAGATCCATGTGTCCAAGCTCCGGCGTCCGCTGGCGACGATCGGAGGGTCGGTCCGCTACCAGGGCGACGGATATGCGTTGGTGATGGACCGCCGACGCCTTGACATTGCACGCTTCGAGAGCCTGGTGGATGAAGGATCGGCGGCGCTCCCGTCTGACCCGCTGCGGGCCGCCGAGCTGCTGTCGGCCGCGCTCGCCCTCTGGTCAGGTCCGCCGCTGGGCGGCATGGCGGACGACACGCCGCTGCAGGCCGACCTCCTCCGGCTCGGTGATCTGCGCCTGGCGGTGACGCAACGGCGCATCGAAGCCGAGCTGGCGGCCGGGCGCCACGCGTCGGTAACTGGCGAGCTTCGTCACCTGACGCGCGAGCACGGGTTCAACGAGGTGTTCTGGGGGCAGTACATGCTCGCGCTTTACCGATCCGGACGCCCTGGCCAGGCCCTGGTCGTGTTCGACGAGGCTCGGACACTGCTCGCCAATGAGCTGGGCGCCGATCCTGGGCCTGAGCTCCGGGCGCTCCACCAGCGGATCCTCCAGCAGGATCCAGCGCTTTCCGCAGAGACGCCCTCCGCGCGTCCCGCGGGGCAGCATCCCGTCAGCCCTCCGGATCCCGCCTCGGTGGCTGTGCTGCCCTTCCAGGTCCTGGGAAACCCGGACGAGGCGGCCCTCCTCGCCGTCGGTCTGCACACCGACCTGCTCACCGAGCTCTCGCGAATCGAAGCCGTGACGGTCATCAGCCGCCAGTCCGTGACGCAGTACGCCGGCAGCACCGAGCCTCTGGAGCGGATCGCCCGCGACCTCGGCGTTGCCATGCTGCTGACCGGCTCCATCCAGGCCGCGGGAGAACGGTTCCGGCTGGCGGTCCAGCTGGTCGATGCCGCTGCCGGCGTCCATCGCTGGGCGGAGAGCTACGACCACGAGCTGAACACGCGCAACTTGCTGGCGGTCCAGCATGACCTCGCCAGCGAGATCGCGGCCGCGCTGTCGCGGAGGCTGGCCCCCGGTGCGGTCCCCACCACCAGGAGCATGGAGGCGTACCGGCTGGTGATCGAGGGACGGATGTACTTCGATCGAAAGACCGAGGAGGGACTGGCAGCCGCGGTCGAGGCCTTTCGGCGTGCCGTGGTGGTTGACCCCGACTACGGCCTGGCCTGGGTGGGGTTGGCCGATGCGCTGGCGATGACGGCGGACTACGGGTACGGAGATCGTGCCTCGCTGCTGACCGCCGCTGATACTGCCGCCGTCCGTGCGCTGGCTCTGCTCCCGGGCTCCGCGGCGGTGCACCCGTCGCTGGGGCTCATCGCCGAGGGTCGCCACGACGCTCCCGCGGCGCTGGCGGAGTATGAAAAGGCGATCCGCCTCAGCCCCGGTCACGCTGACGCGCATAGCTGGCATGCCTGGGTCTCGCTGACGCTGGGCGATGCCGAGCGGGCTCTGACCAGCGCCCGTCGCTCGGTTGAGCTCAACCCGCTGTCGGCCGAAGCGGTCAGCAACCTGGCCCTGTCCCTGCTTGGGCTGGATCGCCCCGGCCCGGCGCTCGCCGAAGCGCAGCGTTCGGGTCGGATGTCGCCTGGCTATACGACAGCCGCGTACTACGAAGGCATCTCGCTCTACGACCTGGGGCGGTACGGCGAATCCGTCGCAGTCCTCACGCCCCTTGCTACAGCGGCGGCAGGGGGCCTGACCACTCCATGGGCGGGGCAATCGCCCGATGCGGCCCTGGCCATTGCCCATCTGGCCGCCGGGGAACGTGCGGCCGCACTCGACGTTCTCGCCACGATCGACGCCGACGCTTTTCCGGTCGAGGTGGGGCTGGTCTATGCGGCGCTGGGAGAGGTGACGTCGGCCTACGAGCGTTTTGCCGGTCCGCTTCCGGCGGGGTACGGAGCCGCGATGCTGTTTCACCATCACTTCCGCGATGTCTGGTCACGGCTCGAGGACGGGTCGCGCCTGCGCGATCTCGGCCGCCAGATTGCCCGGAGCTGGAACGCGGAGCCCGACGCCGGGCGCAACCCGACGGATCGGCACGCCACAGCGGCCCGAAAGCGGTCGGAAAGCGCTTCCGGCTAGCGTCACCGCCATGACAGGTGAGCACGAGACGCGGATGGACACTCGAGAGTTGAGCGGCCAGTTGGATGGATCGGTCCTCCGCGCCGGCGATGAGGGCTTCGACCAGAGTCGCAGCGTTTGGAATTCCCGGTTCGACCGTGAGCCGGATGTGGTCGTGCGCTGCCGCAGCACCCCCGACGTCGTCGCGGCCGTGCGCTGGGCCGCCGAGCGCGACATGCCGCTCTTCGTGAAGGGCGGCGGCCATTCGTACGCCGCGCATACCGTCGGTGACGGCGGGCTGCTCCTGGACCTCTCGCCGATGAGCGGCATCAAGGTGCGTCCCGAATCCCGGCGGGCGACGGTCCAGGCCGGCGCCACCTGGGCCGAGCTCGACGCGGCCACGCAGCACCATGGCCTTGCCACGACGGGGCCGACGGCATCCTCGGTCGGCGTCGCCGGATCGACGCTCGGGGGTGGCACGGGTTGGCTGTCGCGCCAGTTCGGGCACGCGCTCGACAACCTGGTGGCCGTCGAGATGGTAACCACGCGTGGCGACATCATCACTGCATCCGCGGACACCGAGCCGGATCTCTTTTGGGGGCTGCGCGGCGCGGGCCAGAACCTGGGCATCGCGACCTCCCTCGAGTTCGAGCTCCACGAGGTCGGCCCACAGGTGCTGGCCGGGCAGATCATCTATCCCTTCGAGGAGGCGGAGCGGATGCTCGCCGCGTTCGTGGAGCTGATGGCAGCAGCCCCGGACGAGTTCCAGTGCCTCCCCTTCACCTTCCGCGTACCGCCGATCGACGCCTTCCCCGCCGAGTTCCACGGCCAGCCGGTCCTCGACTTCATCGTCTTCCACACCGATCCCACAGCGACCGAGACGGTGGCCCCGCTGCAGGCGCTCGGCACGCCGATCCTGGACGCGGTCGGCCCCATGGAGTACACCGCGGTGCAGCAGGCCTTCGACGCGAACCTCCCGGCCGGGCAGCGCTACTACTCAACCGCCCATGACCTCGCCGATCTCACGCCGGCCGCGATCGCGGACTTCTGCCGCTTCGTGCGGACGAGTGAAGGCGCCTTCACCGCATCGTATTTCGAGCCGAAGGGCGGGGCCGCCGGGCGCGTCCCGGCGAACGCGACGGCGATGGGTGGCCGCGATGCCGGCTACGGGTTCCACGCCCTCGCGGGCTGGACCGATGCGAGCGACGACGAGTCCGTCATGCGCTGGGCACGCGCGTTCGGGCAGGCCATGTCGGCGCATGCCACTGGCGGCGTCTACGTCAATCTCGTCGCCGACGACGAGGACGAGCGAATCCCGTACGCCTTCAGCGACCCGAGACGTGTCGCGGCGTTGAAGCGCGCCTGGGATCCAGAGAACCGGCTGCACGGAAACCACAACGTCCGGCCGGGCGCTCGATGACGCCGATCGCGCCCGGCAAGCGCGCTGGTCGCAGGCATCGGCCCTGTGCTACACTCATCGCTGACGCCAAACTGCGTCGGAATCACAATACGCGGCACCACGACACTCCCTCTCCTCGGTTCTCGGCGAGAAAGGTTCGCTGAGGCCGCACGAGCAAGGAGTGTTTTTTCATGTACGCCGAATCGACGGACAAGACGCTGAGCTGCGTCGACTGCCGTCAGGAGTTCCTCTTCACCGCCAGCGAGCAGCAGTTCTACGCTGATCGCCAATTCAGCGAGCCGCGTCGCTGCGCCTCGTGTCGCGCCATCCGCAAGAGCTCGCGGGGTAGCGACAGCTACGGCAGCAACGGCGGCGACGCCGGCCGTGGCTACGACCGCGCGCCGCGCGAGATGTTCAGCGCGACGTGCGACGGCTGTGGCCGCGAGGCCCAGGTGCCGTTCCGACCGAACGGTTCGAAGCCCGTCTACTGCAGCGACTGCTTCAGCACACAGCGCCGAAGCTACTAGCCGAAGGCCCCGCCTCCGGTCGGAGGCGGGGCCAACGTTTTTCAGGTCGGCGCGGATCAGGGATTGAAGGCGATCGGCGCATCCAGGTAGGTCAGCATCCAGTCGACGCTCCCGAAGCTCGCTGGGTCGATGGTCTCGTTGGCCTCGAACCAGCTGATCAGCAGGCCCTGGATCTCCGGGTTGACGTTGTAGACCACCGGGGCGGTGGTGACGTGCGGATAGCCGCAGCCGCCGCCGTGGCGGTAGTTGTTGATGGCCAGCACGAACTCGTCGGCCGGGTCGACTGTCGTGCCGTTGTACGACAGGTTCTCGACGCGGCTGCCCTCCGGGTTGGCCAGGTCAATGTCGTACGAGACGCCGTACACGACGTCGTAGCAGTAGGTCGCCCCGTTGTTGCCGACATCGGCCCGGTCGAACGGCCCGGTGCTGGTGACCGGGTCGAAGTAGAGAGCGGCGCGCTCGAGGTAGTCCTTGATGTCGGCGCCCGTCATCACGATCCCGCGAAGGGTGTTCTCGTAGATGTAGAGGGCGGCGATGTCGCGGATCGAGACTGGGCCGGCGGGGATCACCACCCGGCTCAATGGCGCCGTGGTGGCGAGCACCGGCAGATCCGCGTAGGCCGTCCCCTCCAGGCCCTCCTCGACCGCCTGGGCCTCGACGAAGTTGACCAGGTCCATGGCCGGGACGTCACGCACGTCGGCCTGCGCCAGGCTCAGCTCGCCCAGCGTGGTGCCGATAGGGCTGTTGACGTAGTCGACCACCGTCTGGTGCTCATCGGCAATAAGCGATTCGATCATCGGGTCGTCGGTCGTGTCGCTGGCCCGCAGGGTCTCGGCGGCCTTGTCGCTCACCTCCCACTGGCCCCGAACCTTGGTGAGGGTCAGGGTCGAGACGCTCAGGCGTTGCCCGGCGCTGCCGGGCTGGGTGACGAGCACCTGCTCACCGGTCTGCAGGTTGGTGACGAACTGCTCGTTGATGGTGGCGTGCGAGTGTCCCGGTAGGACTACGTCGATCCCAGGCACCTGCTCCGCCAGGGCAGTCCCGAAGTTCTCCGAGTAGGGAATGAGACCGCCATAGGATGACCCACCGCCCATTCCGGTATGGACCGCCGCCACGATGACGTCGGCGCCGGCGGCCAGCATCTGCGGCACGTAGTGCTTCGCGGTCTCGACCCCGTCTCGAAACTCGAGGATGCCCTCCACGTTGGTGCGGTCCCAGACCGCCACGCCCGGGGTGGTGAGACCCAGGATGCCCACGTTGATGGGCTGCTTGCCCTTGAGCTTGAGGGTCTTGATCACGTACGGCGTGAAGGCGGGCTCATCGGTCCCGGCGTAGACGATGTTGGCGGACAGCATCGGCGCATCGAGCTGGCGCTCGAACTCGTAGAGCGTCGGCAGGCCGAAGTTGAACTCGTGGTTGCCCACCGTCATGGCATCGAAGCCCATGGCGTTCATGGCCGTCGCCACCGGGTGCTCGGCACCCTCGGTGATGGGATCCCGCAGCGCATAGTAGGCGCACAGCGGCGTGCCCTGGATGGTGTCGCCAACGTCGAGCAGCAGGGTGCTCTCCGCGCCGCGCTCCGCCCGCAGCTCCTCCACCAGCGTGTCGATTCGCGCGAGGCCGCGACCGCTGCTGTAGGCCTGGTCGCTGAGGTAGTCCCAGTTCACGACCCGGCAGTGCAGGTCGGTGACCGACATCAGCGTGATCTCGGCGGTCAGGTTATCGAGCGCTCTCGGGTTGGTCGGCGCCGCCGCGGCGGGCCCGGCCGCCACGGTCGCGAGCAGCAGCGTCGCGACCGCAACCCCGGAGGCTCGCTTCAGCCGAGCACTGAGATGGACGTGCATCTGGTCTCTCCTCCCTCGTGACCCTGCCCGTGAGTCACTCGGACTGTCATGGGTCGTGAGCAGGTGCCCGGGGAGCGCCGAGACACGGGCTGTCAGCGCAGGGCGCCGTTCGCGAAGGGCTAATGGATCTATGGTGGGGTCGCTCCCGCTGCGCGCCCAGTGCCGAACGTCACCGCCAGGTGGACTGACCGAGCACCGTTCGCGCGGCGCAGGCCCCGCGGTCTAGGATGGGCGGGTGTTCGAGACCGATGAGGAGATCGCCGAGATGCAGGCGCTCTTCGACCGCACCATGCGGACCGCCAACCCGCACATGGCGAGCATCGTCAACCGCGACCACCTGCTGAATGCGCGCCAGGTCGTGACTTACCTGAAAGGCACGAAGCACGTTGCCTTCGCCACCGTCGCCGAGGACGAGCCGCGCGTCTCGCCGCTCGACTCGCTCTTCATCCACGGGCGCTTCACGCTCTCGACGGGCCGCGCGGCCAGCAAGGTGCGCCACCTGCGGGCCAACCCGGCCTGCTCGGCGGCGCACGTCGACGGTGACCGGATCGCGGTAGTCGTCAACGGTCGCGTGGAGTGGGTCGAGCGGAGCCACCCTGACCATGACCAGATCCTCGGCACCTGGACCGATGTCTACGGATCCAGCCCGTACTCGTGGGGCGATGTCGTGCTCTTCCGGCTGCAGCCCATCACCATGTGGGCGTACGCAGCCGACCCATCGATCTTCCCCGAGTCGTCGTGAGACCGCACCGGCCTCTTCCCGCGCGGACCGCCCTCTCGGTGGCGACGCTGGCGTGCCTGGCCCTCGCGGGCGGCTGCGCGGCGCAGGCAACCCCGGGCGCCATGGTCTCGCATGGGCTGGTCCAGGCATCGGCGGGGCTGTGCCAGGCGCTGCAGGGCCTTCCCGACGTCGATGCCTCCGCGCGCGACTTCACCAATCGAGCGCACGACCAGCTGCACCTGCTCGCCGCGGACCATCGGCTCGATCGTTCGGTCCAGGCGTCGGTGCTCCAGGCCATGCAGCAGGTCGAGGCGGACTACGGCCAATCGGTGGGAGCCGGCGTCCTGTACGGTGACCTCCAGGCGCTGAAGGACCGGACCGATGTCGCCCTCCGGGCGCTGGGAGAGGAGCCACCCGCGTGCGCCACGTGAACCGGCTGCTGGTCGGGGCGCTCGCAACGCTCGCACTGGTGGTGGGTGGCTGCACCGGCTCCGCTCCATCGCAGACTCCAGCGCCATCGCCTGATCCGTCGAGCATCGTGGCCGAGGTTGCCACCTACCAGATCGTCGTCGATCGGCCCGCGCGCGTGCTGGTGGCCCTCCTGTCGCGCGGACAACCGCTGGCTCAGCTTCGGCGACGTCCAGCTGGGCTTCGCCTACGCCGGCGACGGCACCGATTCGCCCCCGGAGGCACCCGACATGGGCGACGTGACCGCTCATCTTCCTGCCCATCCCCGAGTCACCGCCCGACACCGGGCAGCAGCCGACCCTCACCTTCCCGTCGGACGGGCACGGGGTCTACGCCGCCGATGACGTCGTCTTCCCGACCGCCGGCTTCTGGCAGGTGCTTGCCCAGGGCAAGCTGGCCGACGGATCCGACTTCGCCACCGTCACCGCCCTGCAGGTGCTGGACGAGCCGATGGTCCTCTCCGTCGGCGATCCTGCCCCGGCCAGCGACAACGCCGTCATGGGCGACCCGGGCGTCGCCAGCGTCGCGATCGACTCGCGCGCCTCCGGCGACAACCCGATTCCCGATCCGGAGCTGCACCAGGTTTCCATCGCCGATGCGCTGGCGGCTGGCGAGCCGGCCCTCGTCGTCTTCTCGACGCCGGTCTTCTGCGTCAGCCGTTTCTGCGGGCCGGTGACCGACCTGGTCCAGGAGCTCGCCGCCGACTACGGCGATCGCGCGGCCTTCATCCACGTCGAGATCTGGAGCGACTTCGAGGCACAGGAGCTGAACCCGACCGCTGTCGAGTGGCTGGCCACCGAGAGCGGGGACTTCCGCGAGCCGTGGACCTTCCTGATCGGCGCGGACGGCACCATCATCGGTTCGTGGGACACCGTCGTGACGCGCGGAGAGATCGAACCCTTGCTGCAGGCACTGCCCTCGCGCTGAGCGCGTCGCGCCTAGCCGTCGGGTAGACGAGGTGGTTCTCCACTGCGTAGCGGGTCAGGGCGACGCGCCCGTGCACCCCGAGCTTCGTGCCCATGTTGGCGAGGTGGCGTCGGACGGTATGGGCGCTGATGCCGAGGGCGCGTCCTGCCTCGTCCGCCGTCCGGCCGGAGCTCATCAGGCGCAGGACCTCCACCTCGCGCGTACTGAGCCGATCCGACTGGCGCAGCCAGCGCAGCGAATCGGCGACCACCACCGAAGCGACCAGTGGATGGACGTAGTGCTGGTTCTTCGCCACGGCGCGGATGGCGGCGACGAGGTCCGAGCTAGCGGCCCCCTTGACGATGTAGCCCGCCGCACCGGACAGGAACGCCTGGCGCACGGTCTCCTCGTGGTGGTGCATCGTGACGGCGACGACCCGGATGCGCGGGTACCGCGCTCGCAGATCCTTGACCAGCGAGAGGCCGTCCTCGTCGCCGAGCGTCAGGTCCACGAGCATGACGTGGGGCCGGCGCTGCGCCGCCAACGAAAGGCCTGCGGCGTGATCGCTGGCCTCGCCGACGATCTCGATTTCGGGTTCGGCGTCGAGGATCAGGCGCAACCCCTCGCGGACGAGGGCGTGGTCGTCGACGATCCCCACGCGAATCGGCGTCATCTCGCCGCCCTCCTCACTGCACGCCCAACGGAACCGAGGCGCTGACGCGCGTCCCGGCGGGGCCGCTGTCGATGCGCAGGTCCCCGCCGATGAGCCTGGCACGCTCGAGCATGCCGGCCAGGCCGATGCCGTCGTCGGGAACGGCCTCCGGATCGAAGCCACGCCCCTCGTCGGAGACGACGACCCGCACCTGTCCGTCATCCTCGCTGACGGCTACCGACGCCCGCTCGGCCCCGCTGTGATGCGCGGCGTTGGCGAGCGCCTCCTGGACGATCCGGTAGAGCTCGACCGTCGCCGTGGGGCCCAGGGCCGATTGCGGGCTGCTCATCTCCGCCGTGACGGTGATCGGAAATCCTGACTGCGTGGCGAGGTCGCGCAGCGCTGTCACCAGGCCGCGCTCCTCGATCCGGGCGGGACGCATGCGATGCGAGAGCTCGCGCGTTCCCGCAAGCGCCGTATCGGCCAGGCTGCGCGCGCTGGCGATTCGCTGCCGAGCGATGCGCGGGCTCGCCTCCTGCTCCGCGGCGTCCAGCGTCAGCGTCAGCGCGGTGAGGACCTGGCCCACGCCGTCGTGGAGCTCACGCGCGACGCGGCGCCGCTCGTTCTCCTCGACCGTCAGGAGCCGCTCGCTGGCGTTGCGGAAGAGGGAGGCGTAGCGGCGCGAGGTCGTCAACCGGCGGTCGGCCATCCAGGCCACCATGATGGCGATGACGAACATGAGGGGCCACTCGGTCAGCTCGAGCGGCGGCTCGTGCAGCCCGAAGATGGTCGCCTCGGCGTAGACGAGGAGCGGGATCGAGACCAGGCCGATCCGGATCAGCGTTCCGCGCAGGCCGAACAGGAACGCGTGCAGGACCAGCATCACGAAGACGCCGTGGAACATCAGCTCGGCCGACAGGGCGGTCTGCATGAAGGCCGCCACGATGAAGCCAACGGCGGCGACGTCGAGCGCCGCACGGATCAGCCAGGGACGCTGCTCGCTCCTCGTGAGCCAGTCCGGGAAGACGGTTCCACGACGCGTGGCCGGGGCGCTCCTGGGCTGTCCGCTGGAGCGGCGATTCGGCCGCGGAGGTTCGTCCTTGCGCAGTACCTGAGTACACGGGGATGGCCAAAAGGTGCTCCAAGAATGGCTGGTTCCGAGTATATGAGTACTGAGCAAGCGCAGCCGATCCTTAGGGACAAGGCGCCGTCCGTACGACCCAGTGCGCCGAAGGAGGAGGCCGGAGAAGTGCGACGTATCACGACGTTCCTGGCTGCGGGCGTTCTGCTCGCCGCCTGCTCGAGCAGCAGTACCCCCACGCCCGGAGGTGGTGGTGGCGGCGGTGACGGCACCGTCGATGCCACGCTGCAGGAGTGGCAGATGGACCTGAGCACCAACACGGTGCCGGCGGGCGAGGTTACCTTCAACATCGACAACAACGGTGACGAGACCCACGAATTCGTCGTGGTGAGCACGGACCTCGCCGAGGACCAGCTGCCGGTCGTCGACGACCAGATCCCCGAGGACTCGGATCAGCTGACCGCGATCGACGAGGTCGAGGACATCGAGTCCGGCACGCAGGGCGCCACCCTGACGGTGAACCTCGAGCCCGGCCACTACGTGATCTTCTGCAACCTCCTCGCCCACTACGGCAAGGGGATGCACACCACGCTCAACGTCGAGTAGCACCCGTCAGCGTGCAACGATCGCGCGTGTCCGACCAGGTGCCCATGGCCGACTGCAGCGCTCGCCCATGAGCCCGGGCCGGCATGCGCTGATCGCCTTCGCGGCCTGGGCCGTCCTGTCCGCCATCGGGGTCTTCCTGGTGGTGGGCATCCAGGTCCTGCCGCAGATCGCCTCGCACGAGGCGGAGGTGGAGGACCGCGCGTTCGTCCTCCTCACCGCCGTCTCGATCCCGGTCCTGATGTTCGTGGTGGTCGGCATGGCCTACACCGCGTTCTCGTTCCGGTCGCGCGAGGAGGCGGACGACGCACCGGCGGTCGAGGGCCACGGCGGCCTGCAGGCGGCGTGGCTGGTGGTGACCACCGCGATGGTCGTCGGCCTGTTCATCTACGGCGCCTTCGGCCTGGTGGAGATCCGGGGCGCGGAACAGGCCGACTTCGAGGTCCAGGTGCACGGAAAGCAGTGGGAGTGGAGCTTCGACTACCCGGCGGCACACGTGACCGCGAAGGAGCTGCGCATCCCGGTGGACGAGCGAGTGCACCTCGTGATCGATTCGAACGACGCGATCCACTCGCTCTGGCTTCCCGCCCTGGGCGTGAAGCAGGATGCCGTCCCCGGGCGGCCCACCGAGGCCTACGTCACGGCCACCGAGAACGGCACCTACTCGGTCGTGTGCGCCGAGCTGTGCGGCTACGGGCACACGATCATGACCACCACCGTGACGGTGAGCGACATGGGTGAGCTCGACGCCTGGCTCAGCCAGCAGGAGCCGATGGAGGAGGAAGCGCCCTCATGATGCGTGCGGCCCCGATCGAGGCGGTCAGGCAGCCCGGTTTCCTGCGCGCGGTCCTCGGCGCGCTCGCCGGCTTCGCGATCGGCGGTGGCGGCATGGCGCTGCTCGGCGTCGTCGGCGTCGGCGTCAAGCCGGGCCACATCCTGGGCGTCGGCTACCTCGGCACGCGTCTTCGGCTTCCTGCTCGGCATCGGCGCCTTCCGGTTCTGGCTGACCTGGATCTTCGGCGGCGAGCTCGACCCGGCGGAGGAGCACGCGGCGCACGGCCGGGCCGGCGATTGGCGGCGCTACTTCCAGTTCACCACCGACCACAAGGTGATCGGCGTCCAGTACCTGGTCACCGCCTTCATGCTCTTCTTCGTCGGCGGGCACCGCGGCCATGTTCATGCGCTTCGAGCTCGCGCAGCCGGGCGTGGCCACCGACAAGGACCTCTACAACACGATCATGAGCACGCACGGGGCGATGATGATCACCGTCGCCCTGATCTCGATCATCGGTGGGCTGGGCAACTACCTGGTGCCGATCATGGTCGGGGCGCGCGACATGGCCTTCCCCAAGGCCAACGCACTCAGCTACTGGCTGCTCCCCGTCCCGCTCCTCTTCGTCGCCATCAACCCGTTGCTCGGCGGCTTCGACACCGGCTGGACCGCCTACCCGCCGCTCAGCCAGCAGGCCAGCCTCGGCCAGCAGGCGTACCTCATGGCGTTCGTCACCATCGGCGTCTCGTCGATCCTCAGCGCGGTCAACTTCCTCGTCACCGTCTTCCGCATGCGAGCGCCCGGCATGTCGCTGATGCGGATGCCCATCTTCGTCTGGGCGCTGACCGTGACCGCATCGCTGGCCCTGATCGCCACCTCCGTGGTCGCCGGCGCCATGACCATGCTGCTCTTCGACCGCCTGATCGGCACCTCGTTCTTCCGCGTCAAGGGCGGCGGCGACGTCGTCCTGTTCCAGCACCTCTTCTGGTTCTACTCGCACCCCGCGGTCTACATCATGGCCGTGCCCGGCCTGGGCGCCATCCTCGAGATCGTGCCGGTCTTCGCGCGCAAGCCGCTCTTCGCCTACCCGCTCGCGGTCTTCAGCTTCATCATCATCGGCGTGCTCTGCTTCATGGTCTGGGCGCACCACATGTTCGTGAGCGGCATGGCGACCTTCTTCCACATCCCGATCATGCTCACCACCGAGCTGATCTCCGTGCCGACCGGGCTCGTCTTCCTGAGCGCCATCGGCACGCTCTGGCTGGGCCGCATCCGCTTCAAGGTGCCGATGCTCTGGGTCTTCGGCTTCCTGTGGGCCTTCGTCATCGGCGGCATCACCGGCGTCTACCTCGCCGATGTGCCCACCGATATCACCCTGTCCGACACCTACTTCGTGGTCGCCCACTTCCACTACACGATCATCGGCGCGACCATCTACGGCCTCTTCGCCGGGACCTACTACTGGTTCCCGAAGATCACCGGCCGGATGTACTCCGAGCGGCTGGGAAGGCTCCACTTCTGGTGGTTCACGCTCGCCTTCAACCTGACCTTCCTGCCGATGTTCTGGCTCGGGATCCAGGGCATGCGGCGACGGGTGGCCGACTATCCGCCGGAGCTGGGCGGGGTGAACCTGTGGGTCAGCATCATGGCCGTCAACATCGCGCTCTCGGTCGCGGTCTTCGCCTACAACATGGTCAACTCGTGGCGCGGGCGGCGCGTTGCCCAGGCTGAGAATCCGTGGAATGCGCAGACGCTCGAATGGCTCTGCGCCTCGCCGCCGCCCATCGAGAACTTCAGCAACATCCCCACCGTGACCGGGCACCCGTACCGGTACGGAGCGCCCCGCCCGATCAGCGGCCAGGCCGCGCCCGCACCGGGGAGGCCGCAGCCATGACCGCCCACGCGGATGCGACCACGGGCGGCCCGGGGCACGCCGCACGAGGACAGCGCCGGGGCGCGCGAACGGATGCTGCTGGGCGTCAAGCTCGGCATCCTCTCGGAGATCATGCTCTTCGGCGCGCTCTTCGCCGCCTACTTCGTGGTGCGCAGCCAGGCGCCCGACTGGCCCCCGGTAGGGGAGCTCGAGCGGCCGGAGCTGCTGCTGCCGGGGCTCAACACCATCCTGCTCGTCAGCAGCAGCGTGACGATGCAGCTGGCGCGTGCGGGCCGTCGCGCGTGACGATCATGGTCGCCTCATGCGCTGGCTGGTCGCCAGCATCGTGCTCGGCGGCATCTTCCTCTCCATCCAGGCCTACGAGTTCGCGAACAACGGGTTCGGCCTGCGCGACGGCGTCTTCGGCTCGACCTTCTACACGCTGACCGGCTTCCACGGGGCGCACGTCCTGGTGGGGCTGATCTTCATCGCCATGGTGGCGAACCGCGCGCGCGTGGCCTTGTCAATGCCGAGCGCCACACGGCCGTCGAGGCGGCCAGCTACTACTGGCACTTCGTGGACGTGGTCTGGCTCTTCCTCTTCTCGACGCTCTACATCCTGTAGCCGCCGGCTAGTCCGGCCCGTCGACTCCGCCCGCCGCAGTCGAGGCGCGCCGGCGGGCATCGGCCTGCATCCAGGCGGCCACCACCCCGGTGACCGCGAGCAGGATCAAGGTCGCCGACCGTCCACATCAGCAGGCCGCCGACCTGCTGGTCGAGCAGCGGGCCGGTCCCCACCCGCGCTCGCCGGTCGCGTAGTGGCGTAGAGGATCCGGGCGCGAAATAGATGGCCAGGCCAACGGCGGCGTTGACGGGCATCTGGGGCCAGAAGGTAGACCGCCGCGCCGGCGTAGCCACATCCGCCGCGGGATGGGATCGGCGGCGATGACCGGCCACCAGAAGAGGACGCCCGTGGCGACGAAGGGGCGTGCTCCAGCACGTGGATCCTCCGGGTCCTCCAGCGCCGCCTCGTAGATCGGGCTGAAGTGGGAGGACCACATCACCAGCGGTGAAGAGGGTCCACGCGACGGCCGGCGTTGCGACGAGCGCACCGACTCGCGAATGGAGGCCGGCAGGAGCAGCCGCTGCCGGACGCAGCGGCGTGGCCGCGCGAAGGATCAGGGTGATGGGGGCGCCGAGGGCGAGCAGGGGCGGGACGACCATGGCCAGCAGCAGGTGCTGGACCATGTGCACCCAGAGCAGCTCCTCGGC
>CAVZPD010000007.1:0-89615 GCA_963777045.1 uncultured Chloroflexia bacterium | reverse complement strand
TGAAGGCCGCGACGACGAGCACGGTGATCACCATCGAGATCAGGCCGTTCACGAGGCCGATGGGCGTCTCGGTCGGCGCGAGCATGCCTGCGCCGAGCTGCGGCAGGACCGTCCCCACGACGGCTCCCGCCAACGCGAAGGCCGCCGTACCGGCGATCAGCAGCGCGACCGGCAGCGCGACAAGCGACGGCGGCAGCCAGCGGACGGCGACCACGATGCCCACGAAAACCAGTGCGATCCAGAGCAGCGGCTGGGCCGGATCGTCAACGAGGGGCCTCAGCAGCTGCGGCACGAGCACGTCTCGCACCGCGAGCACCACCAGGTACCCGGTCGCCAATCCGGCGAGGAGGTACTGTGCCAGCCGGAAGATCCTTCCGCCGCCCACGAAGTAGGACCAGACGCCGATCGTCACGGCAGCACCGATCCAGGTGGCGGCGATGCTCGCGGCATCGCCGCCAGCGAACCCGTTCACGAAGCCTCCTCCCCGTCCGGCTCCATCGTGAGTTCCGAGCGTCTCCCGGGGGCGTACAGCGCGCGACCGAGCAGCGCCAGGGCGACGAGCATTCCGACCAGCATCGCAGCCGGGCTCGGGCCGTCGTCGAGCGACGCATCGGAGCGCCGCGCCACGTCCGCCACGTAGGCGGCATCGTCGCGCACCGTGGCCAGCAGGGCGTCGATCTGGCCGGTCCGCAGGTATGGCGCTAGCTCAGGCTGCGAAAACGTGGGCGCCAGGGCCACCAGGGGCAGCGACGGCAGTCGCGTGGCGACCTGCTCCACCCAGCTGCGCGGACCGAAGTCGATGCCTCCCACCAGCACGGCCATGTCGAAGGCCGCGATGCCATCACCGGCGGCCAGCACCGCCTGGCCGACCTGGTTCTCCGGTCGCGGTGCCGGCGGCAGGTCGGTCACCGCCAGGACGAGTCCGGCTTCGGCACCGGCAACGAAGCCGTAGTCGACCAGTTGGTCCGCCGGCCCGCCATCGCCGCGCAACCGCTCCATTTCGGCGGCGGCGATCGCGCGGCCCTCGGGACTGAAGCTCACCATTGCCACGCGGGCGTCCTGGGCGAGCAGGTCAGCGAGCAGGGCGCGGAGTGCCGGCCGGATCTCGGGGTACGTCCCGAGGTCCGCGTCCATGCCGATCAGCACCAGCGGACGCGCCGGGAGCTTCCCCAGCACGGCGCGCAGCTCCGAGACGCGCGAGCGGTCGGGATTTGGAAGCTGCAGACGGTCCGAGATCGGCCCGCCCACCCACACCGCGAGGGCGAGCGTGGCAAGCAGGACGACCGCCCAGCCCAGGCCGCGCGGACGCCAGCGTCGCAGTCGGACGCGGCCCCGGCGCTCATTCATCGGCGGGGCTGACCGCCAGCAGGATCCGGGCTGCCTGCACCGCCACCACGGTGCCCACGCCGATCAGCAGTCCGCGGAAGACCCCGCCGATGGGGACCGCCTGGGACCAGCCCGCCGCCGACGCGAGCCACTCTCCGGGGCCACCGCCCAGCGGCAGCAGCAGCACGATGGCCACGGCGGCGGCCGCGAGCATGACGCGCATCTGGCGGGAGCGCAGCTGCATCCCGCGCCGCATGGCGATCAGCAGGAAGACGAAGAGCATGGCGAAGAGCGATGCCACCAGGGGAGCCAGCAACGCCGCGACGAGCCAGCGCACCGCCGGATCGGCTGCTCCTTCGGATCCGGGGTAGAAGCCGGCGGCCAGCATCAAGGCCAGTCCGCCCAGGAGCACCGCCGACTCGAGACGCTCCGGCGACCGCTCGACCACGCTGCGAGCGTGGCGTGCCACCAGGAAGGTCGCGCCGGTGATCCCCGCCGCGGCCGCCAGCAGGACCACCAGCCGGAGCACACCGTCCGCGATGTCGACCAGTGCCGGGTTGATCACGACGAAATCGACGAGCAGCAGCAGCCCGACGACGATGACGATGATGCCCGGCAGCGACCGCGGCATGGTCAGCGGCCCGCCAGCGTGGCGGCGATATCCAGGCCGGTGAGCAGGGCCACCGCGGACCCGATGAGGACGAGGCCCACCGCCGCCAGCAGCAGCCGGTTACCGGCCATCACGGCGGTGCGTTCCGGTCCGGGATGGAGGTCGGAGGTGGCCTGGAAGATCTCCGGTCCGATGAGCGTTCCCTCGCCGGTCATCACCACCGAGGATGCCTGCGAAGGCGCGGCTGTCCCAAAGCTGGTCCACGCCGATCCGTGGCTGGCGCCGACGAGCAGCAGCAGCGCCTCTTCGGACAGGCCCCCAACGACGAACGCCGCCGCGGGCGCGGCGGGATCGGCGAGCGCGGCGGCGGCGGCCACGGCGCGCCCCTCGCCGAGGTACTCGACCGCCGATCGCTGCTCGCGCTCCTGGGTGGCGGTGCTGGCATGTGCCTCGCGCAGGACCGCCTCGCCCATCTGCGCCACCAGCGGGTCGTTGGTGGCGACCCGGAACGGGATGCCGGCGCGCGCCGCGGCGCGCGCCACCAGGGCCAGGATGGGAAGCGCGGCCAGGGTCTGGATGCGCTGCACGGCCGAGACGCTGCGAACGATACCGGCGGTCCCCAGCGAGAAGGTGGCCGATCCGCCGGACTCCGCGGCGAGGGCCATCGCCCTTCCCACCGCGCCGAGGCGACCCAGGTCCCGCAGCGTCCATCGCGACGATGGCCGCGCGACGAGCGAAAGGAGCACCAGGACGATCAGGAAGACGGCCACCGACGGTACTGGAGCGAGTCGCAGGGAGGATGCCGCAACCTGCTCGCCGATGAACGAGACGAGGCCACCGAGCAGCTCACCGGGATCCGGCATCAGGCATCGGCCTCCGCGCGCAGGTCCTGGATCAGGCGGTCGTAGGTGGCCTGGTCGTCGAGCGTGTGCTGGAGGTCGTCCAGGCGGCCGGCGAGCAGCGGACGGGCGAGGGGCAGGATCGCCGTGGCGGCCAGGCCCAGCAGTGGCCGCAGCGGTCGGTGGGCCTCGAGGAGGAGCACGGCCGGCACTGCCAGCCCGCGCTTGCGCAGCTCCCGGGAGATTGGCTCGGTCGGGTTTGCGCTCACCTGGCCGCCCCGAGCGGCTGCAGCGCGGTGCGGTAGGCGGAGGCCTCGCCGGGGGAGCCGACCGCCACGACCAACGAGGTGGGGAGCGGTGCGTCCCGCTCGGAGCGAGACACCAGGGCCGCTGCCAGCACGCTGGCCGCGTGCTCGGAATCGAAGACGCCGCGCTCCGTACCGAGTGGCGCGGCCGCCAGGCGCGGCAATCCGAGCCGCGCCGCCTGGTCGAGCGCCGCATCGATCGCCGATCGCAGCCGCTCGTCGTTCGCGACGAGGTCGTGCCCGACCCCCACCACGTGGATCAGGTAGGGGGCCGCCAGCGACCCGCCGCTGGTCACCACCGCCGTGCCGGCTGACACGGGGCCCTGGGCCACCGCGTCACGCTCCACCGCCTCGCCGGCGCGCATCTTGAGCCCGCGGGCCAGTGGCGCCGTCATGAAGAGGCTCTCGTTGGCCGGTATGAGGATCGCGTCCACCTCGAGCTCCGCGATCTCCCCGTGCCAGACATCGATCTCGATCGGGATAGACATTTCGCTCGTCTGACGCCTGTCGGCCGGTCCTCCGGCCACGCCCTACGCGCCGATGTGGAGGCGTGGGAGGCGTTTACGGAGGGCCGTCGTCACTTCGTAGTTGATGGTCCGTCGGTCGGCAGCGATCTCGTCGGCCGTGATGCGCGCTCCATCCTGCTCGCCGATCAGGACGAACTCGTCGCCGTAGGTTACATCATCGGCCTCGGCCAGACCCACGCTCAGCCCATCCATGCTGATCGTGCCGACCACCGGTGCCGACCGGCCGCGCACCAGTACCCGCCCGTTGTTGCTGTGCAGGCGCGGCCATCCGTCCCCGTACCCGATCGCGAGCGTGGCGATGCGCATCTGACGGGTGGCCCTGAAACGCAGCCCGTAGCCGAGCGCCGCGCCGGCGGGCAGGTCGAAGATGCGCAGGGGCAGGGCCTTCAGGCTGAGCGCGGGGCTCAGGCCCTGGTCACGCTCGCCCGCCCAGCCGGGGACGAGCCCGTAGAGGCCGATGCCCGGGCGCACGGCATCGGCGAACGCACCCGCCCCCGCCAGGATCCCGCCGGTGGCCGATATGTGCACCAGGCCGGGGTCGATCCCCGCCGACCGCATGCTGTCGAGCGTCTGCGCCAGCCGCAGGACCTGGACCTCGGTGTAGGCGTCGTCCTCGCCGGCGGCGGCGAGGTGGCTGTAGGTTCCCACCAGGCGCAGGTGACGGCCGCGAGCGATGCGGGCCGCCAGCGCGACCGCCTCGTCCGGCTCCACTCCCTGGCGGCCGAGGCCGGTGTCCACCTTCAGATGCACCGAGACGCGTCGGCCGGCGTCGGTTGCCGCGGCCTCCAGCACCTCGATCGTGTGCAGGCCGTAGACCGTCACTTCCAGCTGCGCGGCGGCCGCCATGGCTGCCTCCGCTGGTCCGACGCCCCACAAAACGAGCACGGGCTCACGGATCCCACCCTCTCGCAGCTCGATTCCCTCCCCTACCGTGGCCACGGCCATGCGTTCGGCCCCGGCGGCAGCCAGCGTGCGGGCGACCGGAACCGCCCCGTGCCCGTACGCATTGGCCTTCACCACGGCGATCACCTGCCGATCGCTTCCGGCCAGCTCGCGCAGCCTGGCGAGGTTGTGCCGGATGGCGTGATGATCGACCTCGACCCAGGCGCGATGGGGACTGGCGGCTGGCCCTTGCGACGCCCCGCTCACCTGGGCCGGCCGCCCCGCAGCTGCTCGATCGCCTCCGGCAGGAGCGCCGCGATGTCGCGGGCAATGACCCCGGCCCGCCCGATGCGGTCCTCGGCCAGCAGCCCGGCCGCCCCGTGCACGGCCACCCCGCAGCCGGCTGCGGAGAGTGGCTCACAGCCCCCGGCCAGGAACGCCGCGATGCTGCCCGCCAGCACGTCCCCGCTGCCGGCTGTCGCCAGCGCCGGCGTGGCGACGTCGGAGCGGACGACCTCGCCCGCTGGATCGGCGACCACGCTGCGCGCTCCCTTCAGGACCACAACCTGTCCCCAGCGGATCGCTGCTGCGGATGCGGCCTCGGCCCGCTCCCCGTCGTCGTCCAGCGCCGGGTCGATCGTGCCATCGTCGGTCGCGCTCCGGAGTCGGGCGAACTCGCCGGGGTGCGGCGTGAGGACCATGGCATGGTGCAGCTGGCGCCACCAGCCGCGTGCTGCGGCCAGCGCGTTGAGGCCGTCGGCGTCGACGACGGTCGGTCGCTCGGTCTCCGCCAGGAAGGAACGCAGCCGCCGCTGGGTCGAGGGGTGGCGACCCATCCCGGGCCCGACCACCACGGCGTCGTAGCCGCGCACCTCGACGGCCAGCTGCCGCCAGCCAACCGGGGAGACCAGCCCGGGCGCCTCTTCCTCGAGCAGCAGGGAGGTCAGCTCGGGAGCGATCCCGGCGAGGCGCAGGCCGACCGATGCCGGGGTGGCGAGGCAGACCAGGCCAGCGCCGGAACGCGCCGCGCCCAACCCGGCAAGCAGCGCGGCACCGGAGTACTCGTTCGATCCGGCGACCACCAGCACGCGGCCGAAGGTGCCCTTGTGTGCCTGCGCAGATCGCTCCGGCAGACGGTCGGCGACCCAGCGCTGCGTCAGCGTGCGGACCGGCACAGCCCGCTACTCCTCACCGGCACGGTGCGCGATCGCGACCGCCACCGCCATGGCGCGCTCGTGCGAGATCGAGACCGTGAGCTCTTCCAGGCCCAGTGCCTCGCACGGGCAAGCGCGCGGCCGTGAAGCACGACCTGCGGTGCGCCGGCCCAGTTCGGCAGCACCTCGATCTCGCGCCAGCCGACGCCTCGCACCCCCAGGCCCAGCACCTTGCTGACGGCCTCCTTGGCCGCCCAGCGTCCGGCGATGCGCTCCGGCTTGCGCCGGCAGTAGCGCTGCTCGGCATCGGTCAGGATCCGCTGGCGGAAGCGATCGGGGAATCGTTCCAGCATGCGCTTGATGCGCTCGATATCGATGAGGTCCACGCCGATCTCGTGTCGGGCCATCCGGACGGCGCTACTCCACCGTCACCGACTTCGCCAGGTTGCGCGGCTGGTCCACGTCCGTCTTGCGTGCCACGGCCACCTCGTAGGCGAGCAGCTGGAGCGGCAGCACGGCAATGACCGGAGCCAACTCCTCGAGCGTCTCCGGCACGTAGAGCACGTCCTGCGCGTAGCGGCCGATCTCCTCATCACCGGCCGAGGCCACCGCGACGACCGGCGCCTCGCGGGCGCGGACCTCGGCGATGTTGCTCACCACCTTCTCGTAGGTGGCGCCTCGCGTCGCGACGGCGACGAGTGGCGTATCGGCATCGAGGAGCGCGATCGGGCCGTGCTTCAGCTCGCCGGCGGCATAGCCCTCGGCATGGACGTACGAGAGCTCCTTGAGCTTCAGGGCGCCCTCCATGGCGATCGGGAATCCCAGGGCGCGCCCGATGTACATCACGTCCTGGACATTCGTCCAGCGCCGCGCCAGCTTCTTGATCTGGGGCGCCAGCTTCAGCGCCTCCGCAGCGAAGCGCGGCAGCTCTCGCAGGCCGAGCCCGAAGGTGCGCACCTGGTGGGCGTTCAGGCGTCCACGCAGACGGGCGAGCTGCAGCGCGATCAGCTCGAGCACGATGACCTGCGTCACGAAGGCCTTGGTCGAGGCCACGGCGATCTCCGGACCGGCCTGCAGGTAGCAGACGGCATCGGCCTCGCGCGTGATGGCCGATCCGACGACGTTGGTCACCACCACCACCAGCGCACCGCGCTCGGCGGCCATCTTCTGCGGCGCCAGCGTGTCGGCGGTCTCACCGGACTGGCTCACGCTGATCACCAGCGTCCGCTCGTCGATGGGCGGCGGCGAGTAGCGCATCTCCGAGCCGATCTGGCTGAAGGCCGGCAGCCCGGCCCACTGCTGGAGCAGGTGGGCGCCGACCATTCCGGCGTAGTGCGCCGTGCCGCATCCGACCACGTAGACGCGATCGATCTCCAGGAGCCGATCCTTGATGGCCTCGAGCTCCGGGAGGCTGACCTCGCCCGATGGCAGGACGCGCCCGCGGAGCGCCTCCTGGATGGCGTGCGGCTGCTCGTAGATCTCCTTCAGCGTGAAGTGGGGGAAACCACCCTTCTCCGCTGCCTCGATGCTCCACTTGATGGTCGTCACGTCCCGCTGCAGCTCCGTGCCATCGAGTCCGTAGAACCGGGCGCCCTGCGGGGTCACGTCGGCGATGTCGCCCTCGTGCAGGATCACCATCTCCTTGGTGTGCTCCAGGATCGCCGGCACGTCACTGGCCAGGAACCCCTCGCCGTCCCCCAGCCCCACGATCAGCGGCACGTTCATGCGCGCGCCGACGATGCGGTCTGGATGGTCCATGTGCATGACGCCGATGGCGTAGGCGCCGCGCACCTCGTTGAGCGCGACACGCACGGCCTCCACCAGGTCACCCTGGTAGCGCTCCTCGATGAGGTGTACCAGCACCTCCGTATCGGTGTCGGAGGTGAAGGTATGGCCCGATGCCGCCAATCGGTCCTTGATCTCCACGTAGTTCTCGATGATCCCGTTGTGGATCAGGGCGAGGCGTCCCGAGCAGTCCGTGTGCGGGTGCGCGTTCGTGTCGTTCGGGCGGCCATGCGTCGCCCAGCGAGTGTGCGCGATTCCCGGCTGCCCGCTCGGCGAGTCGCCGTTGAGGTGCTCGGTCAGGTTGGTCAGCTTGCCGGCACGCTTCTCGAGGAAGACGTTTCCCTCCGCGGTGAGGACGGCGATGCCGGCGGAGTCGTAGCCGCGGTACTCGAGCCGCCGCAGCCCCTCCAGCAGGATGGGGGCGGCGTCACGCGGACCGACGTATCCAACGATCCCGCACATGGCGCATTCCCTTCGTGGTCAGTTGAGGCGCGATTGGGCCAGCTCGTCGAGCTCCTGCGCGATCTCGTTGATCTCCTCGGGCCGTTCCCCCTCGACCATGATCCTGATCTTCGGCTCCGTACCCGATGGACGGACGAGGATGCGACCCCGCGAACCGAGGCGCCCCTCCGCGCGCGTCACTGCCGCCGAGAAGACCGGATCGACCTCCCAGGCGTCCTTGTGACGGACGGCTGAGTTTAGCACCACCTGTGGAAGCCTCGGAATCCGGCCGGCCAGCCGCGAGAGCGGTTCGTCCGCCTCCCGAACCGCCTTCACGAGCTCGATCGCGGTGAGCATCCCGTCCCCGGTCGATGCGCGATCACGGAAGATGATGTGCCCGGACTGCTCGCCACCCAGCACGGCGTCGGCCCGCTCCATCGCCTCCAGCACGTGGCGATCGCCCACCGGCGTGCGCAGCAGCCTGCCGCCAGCCGCCTCGATCGCGCGTTCCAGCCCACCGTTGCTCATGACGGTGGCGACGAGGATCCCATTGCGAAGGGTGCCGGCCCGCAGCCGCTCCACGGCGCAGATGCCCATCACCGTGTCGCCGTCCGCCAGGTTGCCCTGCTCGTCCACGGCGATCAGCCTGTCGGCGTCCCCGTCGAAGGCGAAGCCGATCTCCAGGCCCTGCTCGGCCACCGTCTGTGCCAGGACCTCCGGGTGCGTCGAGCCGCATCCGAGGTTGATGTTCGTGCCGTCCGGCTCCGCGCAGAGCACGGTCACCTCCGCGCCGAGCGCACGGAAGAGCTCCGGGGCGATGACGGCGGCCGAGCCGTTGGCGCAGTCCATCCCGATCCGCATGCCGCGCAGCGCGTCGCCGGCCGCGTCCGCGAGGTGTCGACGGTAGGCCTCCACCGCCGTGGCGTCGTGAATGACGCGGCCAAGCTCGCTGTTGCCGCGCCCTGGCAGCGCCTCAGCCTGGAAGACGAGGCGCTCCAGCTCCTCCTCCGCCTCATCGTCGACCTTGCGCCCCCCGGAGACCACCTTCAGTCCGTTGTCATCGGCGGGGTTGTGCGAGGCGGACACCATGATCCCGGCCGCGTGCCCGGCCGCACCGGCGACGAAGGTGAGGCACGGGGTCGTCACCACTCCCAGGACGATGGTGTCGCAGCCGACCGAGGTGAGGCCCGCGGCCAGGGCCGAGACGAGCATGTCGCCGGAACGGCGGGTGTCCTGCCCAACCACCACGCTGCGGCCGGCGCCATCCATCATGTGGCCCACCGCACGCCCAAGGTCGTACGCGAGCGTTGGCGTGAGATCCTCGTTCGCTACGCCACGAATCCCGTCCGTTCCGAAGAGGCGGCCCATCAGCCCGGCGCAGGCGAGGGCGACGAGGTTGGCGTCGCCGGCGCGGTCAGCGTCACGGCGACGCTGCCGGGCGAAATGGAGACCAGCTCGAGGCCGCCGGGCAGCGTGATCTGCGGCGTCAGCTGGTACGAGCCGGGTCCCAGGCCGGTCACGTCGACGACCGGGAGCAGGTCGGCGGCCTGGACCGCCGCCAGCGTCGCTGCTGCGCCCGAGAGCGTCACCGAGAGCTGGCTGGTGGCGGGCAGGCAGGCGAGGCTGTCCGCCGTGCCCTGGCAGCCGATGCCGACCAGGAACGTGCGGCTGGCGGTCGATCCCTGGACGGTGACGCGGACCACCTCCCCGCCGGTCTCCGCGGCCAGCCGCGTGTTGGGTGGGAGGGCCAGCTCCACGTCGAACGAGGTCGTATCGGTCAGGCCCGCCACGTTGACGGCGCGCGTCTGGACCTCCTCGACCGCCGCCAGGACGTCGGGCTGGCCGAAGATGGTCACCACGCTGGGGCGGGCAGTGATCCCGGTGATCTCGTAGCCGTCGACGACCGAACCGCTGATCACCGGCCGCACCGGCACCGTCTTGCTGGTCTCCACCGTCCGCACGTCGATGCTGACGTTCACGGTCCTCGGGTCGAGCTCGACCAGGTCAACCTCTCGCCCGTCAACGTCCACCGGCAGCAGGTCGACCTGGCGGTTCACGTCGATCCCGGACTCGAAGACCTGGACGCGCGCCACCGCCCGCTCGACGAGCGCCAGCTTGCTCTCGGGTCCGATGGCCGCCACCGTGGTCTCGCTCGCCTGCGGCGTGCCGATCGCCAGGCCATCTGGCACCACGCCACGATCGACGACGACCGGCACCTCCTTCTGGCCGATCCGATCAATCTGCACAGCCACCGTCTTGGGAGTGAAATCCACCACTGCGAGGCCGTCACCCAGCGGTCGGACCGTGATCGGCAGCAGCTGCGCCGCCGGCGCAAGGCTCATGTCGTAGTCCGACAGGTCCACCGTGACCGCGAAGGAGTCGAGCTGCACGCGCGTCGTCGCATCGGCCGAGATGCGGTAGTTGATGTCCACCGTCCCCAGGTTCTGGGTCAGCGGATAGACCGCATCGGGCTGGTTGACGCCCTGCACCGGAACGCCGTTGAAGGTCGTCTCGCTGAAGCTGCCGGAGTAGACGAATCCGGTGTAGAGCACCGTCGCCAGCGCGAGGGCTCCGAGCTTGAGGTGCCAGTTGCGGATGAGCCAGCTCACTTGCGCCGCCCCTCCGGGAGCATGGGGCTCGTGTCGCCCGCGCTGGCGTTCAGCTTGCGCCCGCGGTCGCTGGCCTCTCCGTCCACGACGCGCTCGTCCGGGTCCAGCGGTACCGTCGGCTCCGGCTCCTTGCCGATCTGCCAGCGGCCCTCCAGCGTCCGGCGCAGCAGCGGCATGCGCTGGGCGGGTGCCTGCGGCCGGATCAGGTTGAAGATGCGGCGGCGCAGCTGCTGCTCGGTCAGGTTGCGCTCGATGCGGCCACGCATGACCAGGCTGATCGATCCGGTCTCCTCGCTGACCACGATGACGATCGCGTCGGTCTGCTCGCTGATCCCGATGGCAGCGCGGTGGCGGGTGCCGTAGCGCTCGGAGTCGAGCACGTTCTGGGAGAGCGGCAGCAGTACGGCCGCGGACAGGACCCTGTCGCCCGAGATGATCACCGCGCCGTCGTGCAGGGCGGTGCCGCGATAGAAGATCGTGGCGAGCAGCTCGGCACGCAGCTCGGCGTGGATCGGGACGCCGGAGTCGGTTGCGAGGTCCTGGAGGCCGGTGTCGCGCTCGAGCACGATCAGCGCCCCGTGCCGAGATCCCGGCGAGCAGTCGCGCCGCGCGGCTGATCTCCCGTGCCACCCGCTCCGCCGTCGAGACGTCACTCGAGACGAAGAATCGGTTGAACGAGCCGAAGCGGCCGATCTGCTCCAGGGCGCGCCGGAGCTCGGGCTGGAAGACGACCACCACGGCGAAGAGGCCGACCACTGCCCCGGTCTGCAGCAGGGTCGAGAGCAGCCGCAGGTCGAACCACTCGGCGACGAGGTACACGAGGTAGAGGATCGTGAGTCCGATGACGATGCGGACCGCACGCGTTCCCCGGAGCAGGATGAAGATCCAGTACACGACGATCGCGACCAGCAGGATGTCGATGATCGAGGTCACCCAGCTGCCGCGCAGGTACGTGTCCAGGAATTCGCCGATGGCGTCGAGCACGGGTAGGAGAACGAGCTCCTTCGGTTTGGGGGCCGATGATACCAAAGGGCCCCGGCCAACCGGCCGGGGCCATCGGATCTAGCGGCTCTAGCGCTTCGTGAACTGCGGCGCCTTGCGGGCCCGCTTGAGGCCGTACTTCTTGCGCTCCTTGGCTCGCGGGTCGCGGGTCAGCAGCCCGGCCTCGCGCAGGGCGGCGCGGGCGTCGGGGTATGCGCTCAGCAGCGCGCGGGCGATCCCGTGGCGAATGGCACCGGCCTGGCCGGAGAAGCCACCCCCGGCGACCAGGACGCTGGCCGAGTAGCGTCCCTCCGTCTCCGTCACGCGGAACGGCAGGCGCAGGGCATTCAGGTTCGTGGCCGCGCCGAAGTACTCGCTCAGCTCCTTGCCGTTGACCACGATCTGACCGTCGCCCGGCAGGAGCCGGACCCGCGCGACAGAGGTCTTGCGGCGGCCGGTCCCGTAGATGTAGCTGGTGCTCATGTGCGCTTCGATCCTCTCCTAGAGCTCCGCAGCCGTCGGCTGCTGGGCCTGGTGCGGGTGCTCTGCGCCCCGGTACACCTTCAGCTTCTTGAACATGGCTCGCCCGATCCGGTTCTGCGGCAGCATCCCCTTCACCGCGCGCTCGATCACGAGCTCCGGCTTGCGGGCCATCAGCGACTGCAGGGACTCCTCCTTGAGCCCACCGGGATAGCCGGAGTGCCGGTAGTAGCTCTTCTGCAGCAGCTTGTTGCCGGTCACCTTCACGCGCCCGGCGTTGATGACGACCACGTGGTCGCCGGTGTCCAGGTGCGGCGTGTAGGTCGGCTTGTGCTTTCCCTCGAGCAGGGTCGCGATGCGCGTGGCCAGCCGCCCCAGGGTCTGGTCGGCAGCATCGACCACCCACCAGTGCCGCTCGATCTCGCTCGCCTTGACTGCGTAGGTCTTCACGTCTCCTGCTCTTTCGTCTTCGCTGTGATGCGTTGCTTCCGTTCGTCCGTAGATGACTTTCTCGAGTGTCAGGCCCCTGGCCGGTGCGGCTCGCCCTGCGAGGGCACGACCACCTGCGTCCAGCAGCTGCGTCACGTCGTCCGGTGACAGCCTGCCGCGCCCTGCTTCGAGCAGGAGCGCGACGATGCTGCGCACCATCCGCCGCAGAAACGCATTGGCCGTCACGACCACCGTCACCAAGCTGCCCCGGACGACGATGCGTACCTGCGACACGTGTCGCACGGTCCGGCCGTGCACGTCGCTGCCGAGCGCCGCATAGTCGCGTTCGCCCTGCAGCCGCTCCGCCGCGGCCCGCATGGCCGCGACATCCAGCCGATCCACTATCTCGAGCGTCCGATGCCGTTCCGCAGGTCGGCGGCTGCCCGCCATCCTGATCCGGTAGCGGTAGACCCGCCCGCGCGCGTCGCGCCGGGGATCGAACCGCGGGGAGGCCGATCGCAGCGATCGGACCGCCAGGTCGGGTGGCAGGACCGCATTGAGCTGCTGCTGCAGCTCCATCCAGTCGAACCGCCCCCCGCCGGAGAGGCAGAACGCTGCCACCTGGCCGGTGGCGTGCACCCCGGCATCGGTACGCCCGGCGAGGCGGACTCTCACCCCCTCGCCGGTCAGTCTGTTAAGCGACTCCTCCAGGACTCCCTGCACCGTCCGAGCCTTCGGCTGGCGCTGGGATCCGACGAAGTCGGTCCCGTCGTACTCGATCACCGCCCGAGCGCATTGCTGCGCTGCGGGAGGCATCGATCCGTCTGCGGTTGTTCGCCCGTTCGAGCGCCTTCGCGCCCTAAACGAGCTCGATCTGGACGAGCGGCGCGGCGTCGCCCAGGCGCTCACCGATCTTCACGATCCGGGTGAAGCCCGAGCTTCGATCCGCGTACTTCTCGGCCAGCTCGCTCATCAGCTTCTCGACGATCAGCGGCTCGCGCGGCAGCTGAGAGATCAGCTGGCGTCGCGCCGAGAGATCGCCGCGCTTGGCTGTGGTGATCATGCCGTCCACCAGGCCGCGAACCTCCTTGGCCTTCGCCTCGGTGGTCTTCACCCGCTCGTAGCGGACGACGGCAACGGCCAGGTTCGCGAGCATGGAGAGCCTGTGGCTGCCCGACCTGCTGAGCTTGCGGCCGGCGACCCGATGCGGCATCTAGCCCTCCCGGTCCAGCTCGGCGGCGACCGCCTCGTCGAGCTCGGCCGATGCCGGGAGGTCCGACTCGTCCGCCCCCTCGCTGGCGCCGGCAGCCTCATCGGGGCTGATGAAGCCGCGCAGGGCCAGGCGCTCCTTCAGCTCGTCCAGGCTCTTCTTGCCGAAGTTGCGCATGCGGAGGAACTCGTCGTCCGAGAGCGCGAGCACCTGGCCGATCTTCGTGATGTTGTTGCGCTTCAGGCTGTTGTAGGCCCGCATCGGCAGGTCCAGCTCCTCGATGGGCGCATCCAGCAGGTTGGCTGCCACCGGTGCAGCCGCCTCCTCCTCGCCGGGAGCCGGGCGCCGGCCGATCTCCGCGAAGCGGCCGAACTCGCGCACGAGAATGTCGGCGGCCTGCGAGAGCGCATCCTTCGGCGTCGCCGTGGCATCGGTCTCGATCTCGAGCGTCAGCCGGTCGAAGTTGGTCATCTGGCCGACGCGCGTGTCGCTCACCACGAAGTTGACGCGGCGGACCGGGGAGAAGATGGCGTCCACCGGGATGATGCCGATGGGCATGTCCTCGGTGTGCTCCGCCGGACGGTAGCCGACACCGGTCTCGACGGTCAGGTCCATCTCGATCGAGCCGGCATCGCTGTCGAGCGTCAGCAGGACGAGCTCGGGGTTCACGATCTCCACGTCGGCCGACTCGGCGATGTCGCCGGCGGTGACCGGGCCCGCGCCGTGCTTCACGAGCTTCAGGGTGAGCGCGTGGCGCGCGAACGAGCGCAGCCGCAGCTTCTTGATGTTCAGGACGATCTGGGTGACATCCTCCTTGACGTTCGGCAGCGTGCTGAACTCGTGGAAGACGTTGGCGATCTGGATCGAGGTCACGGCGGCGCCCTCGAGCGAGTTGAGCAGCACGCGTCGCAGCGCGTTGCCCAGCGTCACGCCGTACCCATCCGCCAGCGGGTTCACCTCGAAGATCGAGCGGTTGCCCTCTGTCTCGATCTCTTCGATGCGTGGCGCCGGGGTGGTCTCAAGTTCGATCATGGGTGGATCACTGACTCCTGTGGCTTATCGCGAGTAGTACTCGACGACCAGCTGCTCGTTGAACTCCATCGGCATCTGTTCGCGAGCGGGCTCGGCCAGGACGGTCCCCGAGAGCCTGGCTGCATCCGTGCTGACCCACTCGGGGATCTGCGCAGCCTTGATCGTGTCGGGAACCGTCTTGAAGTGCTCGCGCCCACGACGGCTCTCCCGGACTTCGATCCGGTCGCCGACCCTGGTGCCGTAGCTTGGGATGTTGGTGGGGCGTCCGTTGACCGTGAAGTGGCCGTGGCCCACCAGCTGGCGTGCCTCCGCGCGCGATCGGGCGAAGCCCATCCGGTAGACGACGTTGTCGAGGCGCATCTCCAGCATCCGCAGCAGCTCCTCGCCGGTCATGCCCTTGCGCTTCGAGGCCTTGGCGAAGTAGTTGCGGAACTGGCGCTCCATGACCGAGTAGCTCTTGCGGACCTTCTGCTTCTCGCGCAGCTGCAGTCCGTACTCGCTCACCTTGCGGCGTCGCTGGGTGTTCATGCCCGGAGGCGTGGCGCGGCGCTCGAAGGCGCACTTCTTGGTGTAGCAGCGGCTGCCCTTCAGGAAGAGCTTCAGCCCCTCGCGGCGGCAGATGCGGCAGACGGGATCGGTGTACCTGGCCATCAGCTTCCCCCTTAGACCCGACGCCGCTTGGGCGGGCGGCAGCCGTTGTGCGGGATGGGGGTCACGTCGGTGATGGCGCTCACCTCGAGGCCGGCCGTCTGGAGGGATCGGATCGCCTGCTCGCGGCCGGCTCCGGGACCCTTGACGAAGACCTCGATCTGGCGCATCCCGTGCTCCATGGCGCGGCGAGCGGCGCCGTCCGCGGTCTGGGCTGCGGCGTAGGGCGTGCTCTTGCGAGAGCCCTTGAAGCCGACGAGACCGGCACTGCCCCAGCTGATGACGTTCCCAGTCGTGTCGGTGATCGTCACGATGGTGTTGTTGAACGTCGACTGGATGTGGGCATGCCCGACCGGGACGTTCTTCCGTTCGCGCTTCTTGGCGCGCGAGGCGCGCTTTCGCTCAGCCATGGAACTCCTGTGTCAACTCGCCTTACCGATGGACCTGGTTACTTCTTGCGGCGCACGCCCACGGTCCTTCGGGACCCGCGGCGCTGGCGCGCGTTCGTCTTCGTTCGCTGCCCGCGAACGGGCAGGTTGCGCCGGTGGCGAAGGCCCCGGTAGGAGCCGATCTCCATCAGCCGCTTGACGTTCATGCTGACCTCGCGGCGAAGGTCACCCTCGACCTTGTAGCCGGAGTCCACGGCGGAACGAAGCCGGTTGACCTCGTCCTCGGTCAGATCGCGGACACGGGTGTCCGGCGAGACCTTGGCGCCCTGGACGATCTGCCTGGCCGAGGTCGGACCGATGCCGTGGATATAGGTCAGCGAGATGATCACGCGCTTCTCGCGCGGGATGTCGACGCCGGAGATACGTGCCACTCTGGTACTACCCCTGCCGCTGCTTGTGCTTTGGAATGACGCAGATGACCATCACCACGCCCGAGCGCTTGATTACCTTGCAGCGCTCGCAGCGGGGCTTCACGGACGCAGAAACTTTCATCTCATCCTGTACGTGATGCGACCCCTGGTGAGGTCGTAGGGACTCAGCTCGACACGGACGGTGTCGCCGGGCAGGATGCGGATGAAGTTCTTTCGGAGCTTTCCGGAGATGTGAGCGAGCACTTCGTGCCCGTTCTCCAGTCGCACCCTGAACATCGCGTTCGGCAGAGGAAGGATGACTTCCCCCTCCACCTCGATGGCATCCTTCTTGGGCAACCGCTACGCACCCTCGTCAGGTCACTGAGCTGTTAACTTGGTTGGGAACACACGGAAAGGTCGCCGCACAGGGCGACCCACGGATTGGTGAGTATACCGCCGAGCGTCGACCGCTGCAAGGGCGTAGCTATCGCTCGGTCAGCACGGCGGGACCGGATTCACCGACCGCGATGGTGTTCTCGAAATGGGCCGAGATGCTCCCGTCGGCGGTGGCCACCGTCCAGCTGTCGTCGAGCACGTAGACGCCGTCCCCGCCAAGGTTGAACATCGGCTCGATCGCGAAGCACATGCCCTTCTCGATGCGGAGCCCGGTGCCGGCACGCCCGTAGTTGGGTACCTGGGGATCCTCGTGCATCGACTGGCCGATGCCGTGGCCGACGAAGGGACGCACGATGCCGTAGCCGCGCTGGTTGGCAACCGCCTCGATCGCCGCGCCCACATCGCCGAGCCGGTTGCCCGGCCGGGCGGCGGCGATCCCGGCTTCCATCCCCCGTCGCGTGGCATCGATCAGCTCGGCGACCTCACGCGGCGGCGTCCCGACGTGGAAGGTGCGGGCACAGTCGGCATGCCAGCCCTGCCAGATGCAGCCGATGTCCAGGCTGACCACGTCTCCCTCGGCGACGCGGCGCTTGCGCGACGGAATGCCGTGCACGACCTCCTCGTTGATCGAGGCGCAGATCGAGCCCGGGAAGGGCGGGTTGGCGCCGTAGCCCAGGAACGAGGGGACCGCCCCGGCCGAACGGATGATCTCCTCGGCCATGGCGTCCAGCTCGCCGGTGCTGATCCCCGGACGGAGCTCGCGCTCGAACATCTCGAGCGCGTCGACCAGGATCAGGCCCGCGTGGCGCATCAGCGCGATCTCCTCCGGCCGCTTGATGGTGACCATGGTGGCCCGCGACGGGATGCCCATCAGGCGAGCGCGGCCAGGATGTCGTGCGTGACCTGCTCGATCTGCCCCTCGCCATCGATGTGCACCAGCACCCCCGCGTCGCGGTAGTGCTGGATCACCTCGAGCATGGGCGGCACCTGCTTCTCGAGCCGCGCCCGGACAACCTCGGGTCGGTCGTCGTCGCGCTGCCGGAGCGCCGCGCCGTCCTTGTCGCAGGTGCCCGCGCGGCGAGGCGGATCGGTCTCTGCGTGGTAGGGCGTGCCGCAGCTGGGGCAGACCCACCGGCCGCTGACCCGCTTCACGAGGACCTCCGTCGGCACGTCGATGTAGATCGCGGCCGAGATTCCCTCGCCCTGCCGCGCCAGCGTCGCATCCAGTGCGCGCGCCTGGGTCACCGTTCGCGGAAAGCCGTCCAGGATGGCGCCGCGCTGCGCGGCTGGCCGGGCGAGCTCCGCCATGAACATCTCGATCGTGATCTCGTCGGGAACCAGGTCGCCGCGCTCCATGTACTCACGCGCGCGCTCCCCCACCTGCGTACCGTCGCGCAGCGCCTGCCGGAAGAGGTTCCCCGAGGCGAGGTGCACCAGGCCCAGCTCGCGCGCGAGCGTCTCGGCCTGCGTACCCTTGCCGGCTCCGACGGCGCCGATCAGCAGCAGGATGCGGCGTCCCCCGGGCGCGGCCTGGCCAGCGCCCGGATCCATCACCGCATGAAGCCTTCGTAGTGTCGCATCAGCATCTGCGCTTCGAGCTGCTTCATGGTCTCCACCACCACGCTCACCACGATCAGCACGCTCGTGCCGCCCAGCTGCAGGCCCTGCGTGCCGGGGATGATCACCGTGACGATCAGCGGCAGGACGGCAATCGAGCCGAGGAAGAGGGCACCGCCCAGCGTGATGCGGTTGGTCACGCGCGACAGGAACTCCTCCGTCGGTCTGCCGGGACGGATGCCGGGGATGAACCCGCCGTTCTTGCGCAGGTAGTCGGCCGTCTGATCCGGCCTGAACTGGAAGGCCGTGTAGAAGTAGGTGAAGAAGACGACCAGCACGAAGTAGAGCACGCCGTAGACGAGCACGTTGTTCGAGCTCAGGTTCTGCACCACCCAGTTGGCGGCGTTCTGCACCCAGCCGACGTTGCTGGCGGTGAAGTACTGGGCGATCTGTGCCGGGAAGAGCAGGATGCTGATCGCGAAGATGATCGGGATGACGCCGGCCATCGTCACCTTCAGCGGCAGGTACTGCGTCTGGCCCTGGTACATGCGCCGGCCGCGCACGCGGCTCGCGTACTGCACCGGGATCCTGCGCTGGCCCTCGTTGATGAAGACGACCCCGGCGATGACCACGATGGCGATGATGATGAACGGGATGATCCGCACCAGCCCGTCGGGGCCGCTGATGATCGGCTCCGCGCGGTGCGGGATCCGTCCGACGATGCCGGCGAAGATGATGAAGCTGATGCCGTTGCCCAGGCCGCGCTCGCTGATCAGCTCGCCCAGCCACATCAGCAGCACGGTGCCGGCGGTGAAGCTGAGCAGCAGTGAGAGCTTCTCGAAGCTGAACAGGTCCGACTGCGGGATGACCCCGTTCGCCTCGAGCAGCACGCTGAAGCCGTAGCCCTGGGCGAATGCCAGCGGAACGGTCAGCAGCCGCGTGTACTGGTTGATGCGGTTACGCCCGTACTCGCCTTCGCGCGCGAGCTCTCCCAGGCTCGGGATCACGCCCTGCATCAGCTGCATGATGATGCTGGCGTTGATGTAGGGGTTCACCCCCATCCCGATGATCGAGGCGGTGGCCAGGCCGCCGCCGGAGAACAGGTCGAGCAGGCCGAGCAGCTGGTTCGACTCGAACAGCTGCGTCAGCCGGGCCTGGTCGACCTGCGGCACCGGGACGTTGGTCAGCACCCGGAAGATCAGCAGGATCCCGAGCGTGAAGAGGATCTTGCGCCGGATGTCCGGCGCGCGGAAGGCGGTGACGAGCGAGTCGATCACCTAGGACTCGCTCTCGGTCTCGTCGGCAGCTGTCTCGGCTGACGCGGTCTCGTCGGCAGCGGTCTCGTCGGCAGCTGTCTCGGCTGACGCGTCGGCGGGGGGTGCATCGGCCTCTGCAGGCGGCTCGGCCTCTGCAGGCGCGTCGTCCTCGACAGGAGCACCCTCGGGCCAGCTGATGCGCTGGGCCGTACTGCCGGCCGCCTCGAGCTTCTCGAGGGCCGATCGGGTGAAGGCGTGCGCGTGGATGGTGACGCCCTTCGGGGCATCGCCACCGCCCAGGATCTTGAGCGGGAGCCGCTTCGTCTTGGAACTGCGCACCAGGCCGTCGTGCTCCAGCACGTCGGGGGTGATCAGCGTGCCGGCGGCAGCCTCCGAGAGGCGGCCCACGTTCACGCCGGCGTACTCGACGCGGAAGCGGTTCTTGAAGCCGTGCAGCTTCGGGGTCCGGACGTGGAGTGGCGTCTGGCCACCCTCGAACCAGGCCGGGATACTCGATCCGGCGCGCGACTTCTGGCCCTTGGTGCCGCGGCCGGCCGTCTTGCCGCGGCCGGAGCCGTGCCCGCGGCCGACGCGACGCGGCGGCTTGTGCGAGCCATCGGCAGGCTGCAGGTCGTGGAGCTTCACTTGGACTGTCCTTCCTCGGTCGCGGCTTCCGGCTCCTGCACCCGGAGCAGGAAGGCGACGCGGCGAATCATCCCCCGGTTCACCGCGGTGTCCGGGATCTCGACGGTCTGGTTGAGCCGATGCAGGCCGAGCGCCCGGATGGTCCCCCTGGCAGCGGCCTTGTGGCCGATGGTGGAGTGGACCCAGGTCACCCGCAGCATCGGTCCGGAATCGTCCTTGCGCTTAGCGGCCACGTCCACCACCTGCCGACATCGGCTGAGCGGGGCGCTCCACGTACTCGTGCGGACGGCGCGCGTTCTCCGCGCCGCGCTTGCCGAGCAGCTGCTCGGCGGTCTTGCCGCGGCGCAGCGCGATTTCATCGGCCGAGCGCAGCGATTGCAGCGCGTCGACGGTGGCCCGCACCACGTTGATCGGGTTGCTGCTGCCCATCGACTTGCTGAGCAGGTCGCGGATTCCGGCGGCCTCGGCCACGGAGCGCACCGAGCCACCGGCGATGACGCCGGTCCCGGCCGATGCCGGCTTGAGCATCACGCGCGCGGCACCGTAGTCAACGGTCACCTCATGCGGGATGGTGGCTCCGACGAGTGGCACGCGAACGAGGTGCTTCTTCGCATCCTCGACGCCCTTGCGGATCGCCTCCGGAACCTCGCCGGCCTTGCCGAGGCCGGCGCCGACGACGCCGTTACGGTCGCCAACGACGACCACCGCGCTGAAGCTGAATCGGCGGCCGCCCTTGACCACCTTGGCGACACGGTTGATCTGGACGACCTTCTCTTCCAGGTTGAGCTTGGACGCGTCGATCTTTGCCATATGCGCTCTATCTCCTTCGCTCTACAGGTCGAGGCCGCCCTCGCGGGCGCCCTCGGCGAGCGAGCGAACCCGCCCGTGGTACTGGTAGCCGCCGCGGTCGAGGACGACGGCCTTCACGCCGGCGGACTTTGCACGCTCTGCGAGCGCCTTCCCGACGGCATGTGCCTCGTCGACCTTGCCGGCGGCCGCGCCAAGATCCCCCTCGCGGCTCGAGGCCGCCGCCAGGGTCCGACCCGAGCTGTCGTCGATCACCTGCGCGTAGATGAACTTCGCGCTGCGGAAGATCGACAGGCGCGGGCGCTCCGTGGTCCCCTCGATCCGCAGCCGGATGCGCTCGTGACGCTTGCGACGCAGGGCGTCGCGGCTTTGCTTCTTGATCATGTGCCTATGCGCCTCCGACCTTACCGGCCTTGCCGGCCTTGCGCAGGATCTGCTCGCCGGCGTAGCGGATTCCCTTGCCCTTGTACGGCTCTGGCTTGCGCCGAGAGCGGATGTAGGCCGCCATCTGGCCCACCAGCTCCTTGTCGGCCCCGAAGACCGAGAGGCGGGTGGGGGTGTCCACGCGGAACTCGATGCCGGAGGGAGGATCGACCTCCACCGGGTGCGAGTAGCCGAGCGCCAGGACCAGCTTCTGTCCCTGCAGCTGCGCCCGGTAGCCCACGCCGCTGATCTCCAGCGCGCGCGTGAAGCCCGTGGTCACGCCGGTGACCATGTTGTTCACCAGCGTGCGGGTGAGCCCGTGCAGGGCCCGATGCCGGGGCTGGTCGCTTGGCCGCACCACCCGCAGCTCGTCGTCGCTGCGCTCGATCTGCATCTCCGGATGGATCTCGCGCTCCAGCGTCCCGAGCGGGCCCTTGACCCGCAGCAGGCGCCCCTCCTGTGTTACCTCCACGCCCGATGGGAGCGTGATCGGCAGTCGACCGATTCGTGACATGCTCGTGCTCCCTTACCAGACGTAGCAGAGGACCTCGCCACCGAGGTTCAGCTTCCGGGCCTGCGACCCGGTCATGATCCCCTGCGACGTGGAAAGGATTGCCATCCCGAGCCCGCCCAGGACGCGCGGGATCTCGGTCTTGCGTGCGTAGACTCGCAGGCCCGGCTTGCTGATGCGCTTCAGCCCGCTCATGACCGGCGTCCGGCCCTCGACGTACTTGAGCTGCACGTTCAGTGACTCCTGGACGCCGTCCTGCTGCGTCGAGAACGCCTCGATGAAGCCCTCCTCGGCCAGGATCCGCGCGATCTCGCGCTTGATTCGTGACGAGGGAAGCGTCAGCTCGCGGTGCCGCGCCAGGCTGGCGTTGCGGATGCGCGTCAGCATGTCGGCGATCGGATCGGTGGTGTTCATCTCGTGTCGTTTCGTCTCCTCGGCGGCGGTTCGCGCCACGACGGCGTGGTTGGCGCCTACCGCTGATGGGGCCGCTCGCGCGACCGTTGTCTACGTGCGAGCTACCAGCTCGACTTGGTGACCCCCGGCAGCTGGCCCTGCAGGGCACGCTCCCGGAAGCAGATTCGGCACATCGCGAAGCGCCGCATGTAGCCGCGCGGCCGGCCGCAGATCGAGCAGCGGTTGTGCTGCCGGACCTCGAACCGGGACCCTCGCTTCGCCTTGGCGATCATTGACTTCTTGGCCAAGTGACTCTCCTCGCTAGGTGGCCTGGAACGGCATGCCGAGGAGCTGGAGCAGTCTGCGCCCCTCCTCGTCGGTCTTGGCCGTGGTTACGATGCTGAGCTCCAGGCCGCGCAGACGGTCGATCTTGTCGTAGTCGATCTCCGGGTAGACGAGCTGCTCGCGCAGGCCGAGGCTGAAGTTGCCGCGACCGTCGAACGAGCGCGTCGGGATGCCCCGGAAGTCGCGAATGCGCGGCAGCGCGAGGCGCATGGTGCGCTCCAGGAAGTCGTACATGCGCTGGCCACGCAGCGTGACCTTCGCACCGATCGGCATCCCCGTCCGCAGGCGGAACTGTGCGATCGAGCGCTTGGCGCGCGTCACGATCGGCTTCTGCCCGGTGATCTGGGCGAGGTCGCCGACGGCGGCGTCGAGCGCCTTCGCGTTCTGGATCGCCTCTCCCAGGCCGATGTTGACGATCACCTTGTCGAGCCGCGGGATCTCCATCGGGTTCGGATACCCGAACTCCCGCTGCAGCATGGGCGCGACTTCGTCGTGGTAGCGCTGGCGCAGCCCGTGGTAGGTGGGCGGCGTGAAGCTGCCGTTCCCATCGGCCTTCGGAGAGCGGGCCGGTGCCTTTGCCTTCGCCGTCGTCTTCGTCTTCGTCTTCGTCTTCGTCGCTTCGCTCATCGTCCACCCTCGATCTGCTCGCCGCACTGCTTGCAGACGCGGACCGTCTCGCCGTTCTCGCGCTGCACGTGGCCGACCCGCGTCGGCTTGTCGCAGCGGGGGCAGACCACCTGCACGTTGCTGACGTGGATCGGCACGGGCAGGTCCAGGATGCCGGCCTGCTGCGTCCGCGTACGCGGTCGCATGTGGCGCTTGGCCATGTTCAGCCCGGGCACCACCACGCCGGCGCCGCGCTTGGTCTGCTCGACGCGTTCCACCGTCCCGCGCTTGCCGCGGTCCTTTCCGGCGATCACCACCACGGTGTCGCCCTTCCTGATGTTCATCTACAGCACCTCCGGGGCGAGCGACACGATCTTCATGTAGTTGCGCTCGCGCAGCTCGCGCGCGACCGGACCGAAGATGCGCGTCCCGCGGGGGTTGCCCTGCGGGTTGATGAGCACCGCGGCGTTCTCGTCGAAGCGAATGTGGCTGCCGTCGGGGCGGCCGTACTCCTTCGCCGTGCGCACGATCACGGCGCGCACCACGTCACCCTTCTTGACGCCGGAGTTGGGCAGCGCCTGCTTGACGCTGGCCACGATGACGTCGCCCACCTCGGCGGTGTCCGCCCGGGACCGGCCGATGACGGTGATGCACTGCAGTGTCCGCGCGCCGGTGTTGTCGGCGACGCGCAGCCGCGTGTACTGCTGGATCATCTAGTCCACCAGCTCCTCGTAGGAGCCGCGCGAGACGACCTCGGTCACGCGCCAGCGCTTCTCGCGCGAGAGCGGACGGCTCTCCTCGATCCGCACCGTGTCACCCACGCGAGCGGTGTTCTCGTCGTCGTGCGCCTTGAACTTGCTCGAGAGCCGGACGACCCGCTTGTAGATCGGGTGCCGGCGCAGTCGCTCAACGCTGACCACGACCGTCTTGTCCATCTTGTCGGACACCACGCGTCCGACCTTCGTTCGTCGTTTGCCTTGCATCAGCTGGCCTTCTCCGCGTCCGCTTGGGCCGCTGCTTCGGCCTGGTGCTGACGTTCGGTCATGACGGTCAGGATGCGGGCGATCCGCTTGCGGGTCGCCGGCAGCCTGCTGTAGTTCTGCTCCTGCCGCGTGGCGAGGTCGAAGCGGATCTTCCACAGCTCCTGCTTCGCGTCCACCAGGGCACTCTCCAGGTCGGGGTCACTGAGACGACGGATCTCACTGATGTCCATGCTCAAGACCCTCCTTCACCACGAACTTCGTCGAGATCGGCAGCTTGTGGCTGGCCAGCCGCATCGCCTCGCGGGCGATCGGCTCCGGTACGCCGGACATCTCGAACATGACGCGCCCCGGCTTGACCACCGCGACCCAGTGGTCGGGGGCGCCCTTCCCGGAGCCCATCCGAACCTCGGCGGGCTTCTTGGTGACCGGCTTGTCCGGGAAGACCCGGATCCAGATTCGGCCACCGCGCTTGATGTGGTGCGTCATTGCACGCCGTGCCGACTCGATCTGGCGGCTGGTGAGCCAGCAGACCTCCTCGGCCATCAGGCCGAAGTCGCCGAAGCTCACCTGGGTGCCGCCCTTGGCCATCCCGGCCCGGCGTCCGCGCTGCACCTTGCGGTGCTTGACGCGCTTTGGCATCAGCATCGGTCTAGGACTCCTTGCCGTTCTCGGCGGGTGCTTCGCTGGCCTTCGCCTCGGGCTCGCTGGCCTTCGCCTCGGGCTCTGCTGGCCTTCGCCTGCTCGGGCTCGCTGGCCTTCGCCTCGGGCTGCCGGCTTCGCCTGGCGTGGCCGGCTTGGACGCCGTCTGCTCGGCAGGCTGCGTCTCGGGGGCCGACGGTGTCGCGACCTCGACTTCGGGAGCGGCAGTGATGGGCCCCGCGCTGGTCGGGACCGCTGCCTCCACCGGCTGCGCCTGGGGACGCGGCGTTGCCGGCGCTCGCCGGCCGCGCGGTGCACCGGCACCTGCGGCGGCGCGGCCGCCGCGCGGGGTTCGGGCGCGCGCCTCGCGAGGCTCGGTTCGAGCCGACCCGGGCCGATCGCCCAGCTGCTCGCCGCGGTAGATCCAGACCTTGACGCCGATACGGCCGTAGGTCGTGTGCGCGTGCACCATCCCGTAGCTGATGTCGGCGCGGAGCGTCCCGAGCGGAATGCGCCCCTCCTTGTCCCACTCCGTGCGGCTCATCTCGGAGCCACCGAGCCGACCGGAGACCTGGATCTTGACGCCCTTGGCGCCCGCCTTGATGGTGCGCTGGATCGTCTGCTTGATCGCCTTGCGGAAGGCGATTCGCCGCTCCAGCTGGCCGGCGACGTTCTGCGCCACGAGGACCCCGTCGAGCTCCGGCTGCAGGATCTCCTTGATCTCGAGCTTGACCTTCTTGTCGGTCAGCTTGCCCACGCCGGTGCGCAGCAGCTCCACGTTGGACCCGCCCTTGCCGATGACGATGCCGGGCTTGGCGGTATGGACGGTGACCGTCACGTGGTTGATGCCGCGCTCGATCTCCACCTGGCTGACGCTCGCGTTCGCGAGCTGCTTGGCGACCAGCTGCCGGATCCGCATGTCCTCCTGCAGCAGGGTCGCGTAATCACGGTCCGCATACCACTTCGCAAGCCAGGGCTTGATGATGCCGATCCGGAAGCCGTACGGGTGAACCTTGTGTCCCATCAGGCCTCCTCTTCGTCAGCCACGGCGATGGTGATGTGGCTGGTTCGCTTCAAGATTCCAAATGTCCGCCCCTGGGCTCGTGGCCGCCAGCGCTTGAGCGTCGGCCCTTCATCGGCCGTGGCGGCGACCACCTTGAGCTCGTCGGCGGAAAGGTTGAAGTTGTTCTCCGCGTTGGCCGTCGCGCTCTTGAGCACCTTGGCCACGTCGCGCGCTGCCGCGTTCGGCAGGAAGCGCAGCATGGCGGCGGCCTCCTCGACCGGCTTGCCGGCGATGAGGTCGGTGACCAGCCGCACCTTGCGCGGGCTGATGCGGATGTACTTGGCAGTGGCGGTCACGCGCACGTCGCAGCTCCTACTTCAGCGCCGATGAGCGCTCCGTGGCCTTCCCGTGGCCACGGTAGTGCCGCGTCGGGGCGAACTCGCCCAGACGGTGGCCGACCATGTTCTCGGTGATGAAGACCGGCACGTGCCGCAGTCCATCGTGGACGGCGATGGTGTGGCCGATCATCTGCGGGAAGATCACGCTTGCCCGCGACCAGGTCTTCAGCACGTTGCGCTCGTTGCGCTTGTTCATGTCGTCGATGCGGCCGAGCAGGCGCGCGTCGACGAATGGTCCCTTCTTGACGGAACGACTCATCGAGCTCTCCTAACCCCGTCCGTAACGACGGCGGACGATCATCTTTCCGGACGTCTTGTTCCTGCGGGTCCGCAGGCCCATGGCCGGCTTGCCCCACGGCGTCTTTGGCGGCATGCCGGTTGGCGACTTGCCCTCGCCACCACCGTGCGGGTGGTCGTTCGGGTTCATCACCACGCCGCGCACCTGCGGGCGGCGGCCCATGTGGCGGCTGCGGCCGGCCTTGCCGATCTTCTGGTTCTCGTGATCCAGGTTGCTCACCTGGCCGACGGTGGCCATGCACTCGGCGCGCACCCGGCGCACCTCGCCGGAGGGGAGCCGGATGGTCGCCATCCCGCCCTCCTTGGCCAGCAGCTGCGCGCTGCTGCCTGCCGAGCGGACGATCTGGCCGCCACGCCCCGCGGTCAGCTCCACGTTGTGGACCTGGGTGCCGAGCGGCATGCGCGAGAGCGGCATCGCGTTACCGACGCGCGCCTCCACGTCCGGGCCGGAGACGAGGGTATCCCCGACCTCCAGGCCGTGCGGCAGCAGGATGTAGCGCTTCTCGCCGTCCGCGTAGTGGAGCAGGGCGATCCGCGCCGAGCGGTTCGGGTCGTACTCGACCGTCGCGATCCGCGCCGGGACGCCGGGCTTGTCGCGCTTCCAGTCGATGACGCGGTACAGGCGCTTGTGCCCCGCCCCGCGATGTCGCACGGTCAGCTTGCCCTGGCTGTTGCGCCCGGCCTTCGAGACGAGGCGCTCGGTCAGCGGCTTGTGCGGCTTGTCGGTGGTGACCTCTTCGAACGTGGCCCGCGTCATCTGCCGGAGGCCAGGGCTCGTCGGTCGGTAGTTACGGAGTGGCATCGTTCGTTACACCGCCTCGAAGAGCTCGATCTTCTGGCCCTCGGCGATGGTGACCACCGCCTTGCGCCAGCCCGGCACGATTCCCAGCTGCCGGCGACCGCGTCGCTTCTGCTTGGGCTTGACCGTCAGCACCCGGACGCCAAGGACGTTGACCTTGAACTCCGCTTCGACGGCCTGCTTGATCTGGAACTTGTTCGCGTCGCGAGCGACCGCGAACGTGTAGTTGTTGCGCTCCGTCTCGGCGACGCTCTTCTCGCTGATCACGGGACGCAGGAGCACGTCATGGATGCTGATCGCGGTCACGCGTACACCTCCTGGGCACGCGCGAGGGCATCGCCGGTGAAGACGATCGTGTCCGCATCGAGCAGGTCGACCACGTTGAGGCTGTCGGCCAGGATCACGCGCACCTCGCGCAGGTTGCGGCAGGAGCGCTCCACCACGTGATCGCGCGCGGCCAGCACCAGCAGCACCTTGCCGCCGGCCTCCCACGCAGCGAGGCGTTCGGCCATGGCCCGCGTCCCGATCTCTTCGAGCTCGAAGCCCTCGACCACGCGCAGCGCGCCGTCGGCCGCCTTGGCGGAGAGGGCGCCCTGCAGCGCCGCGCGGCGCATCTTCGCGTTCATCTTCTGGTCGTAGCCGCGGGGGTGCGGTCCGAAGACCACGCCGCCGCCCTTCCACTGCGGGGAGCGACGGCTTCCCTGCCGCGCCCGACCGGTCCCCTTCTGGCGCCACGGTTTGGCGCCGCCACCGCGGACCTCGCCGCGGGTCATGGTGTCGGCCGTGCCGAGGCGCCGGTTCGCCATCTGGCGGACCACCGCCTGGTGGATGAGGTTCTCGTTGATCGGCGCGGCGAAGAGCGAGTCGGCCAGCTTTACCTTGCCCCCCTTGGAGCCGTTCGCCTTGAGCATCGTCGTCTCGGACATCGTCACTTCGCCTTCTGGACCAGCAGCAGGCCGTTGCGTGCGCCGGGCACCGCACCCTTGACCAGGATGAGGTTGCGCTCGGCGTCGACCTTGACGACCTTCAGCTTCTTGACCGTGACCCGCTCGTCGCCCATGTGCCCCCCCATCGGCGTCCCCTTGAAGACGCGCCCCGGAGTGGTACCGGCGCCGATGGAGCCCGGCTTGCGGTAGTTGTCGGAGCCGTGCGTCTTCGGCCCGCGCTTGAAGTTGTGGCGGGCGATGGTGCCGGTGAAGCCGTGACCCTTGCTGATACCGGTCACGTCTACCAGCTCGCCAGCCTCGAAGAGGCCGACGTCCAGCGTCTGCCCCACCTCGTACTCGTCCACGGCCTCGACCCGGAACTCACGCACGGCGGCGGGCTTCTGCTGGTCCTTGGCCAGCGCCTTGAACTGGCCGGCGACCGGCCTGGTCACCCGGCGCGCGGAACCGGCACCCAGCTGCAGGGCGGCGTAGCCGTCCTGCTCCGGCGTGCGGAGCCGCGTGATGGTGTTGGGCGTCGCCTGGATGACGCTGACCGGGACGACGGTTCCGTCGTCCCCGAAGATTCGCGTCATGCCGAGCTTCCGCCCGATCAAACCTGCCGGCACTCTGGTGACTTCCTCTCCTCGATGGCGGAAGTTGGGGCTCCTACGGTGCGGAGCCCCCGCTTCACATCTTGATTTCGATATCCACGCCTGCGGCCAGACTGAGCCGCATCAGCGCATCCACCGTCTTGGTCGACGGATCGATGATGTCGATCAGCCGCTTGTGCGTCCTGATCTCGAACTGCTCCCGCCCGTCCTTGTGCACGAACGGCCCGCGGATGACGGTGTACTTCTCGATCCGAGTCGGCAGCGGGACCGGTCCCGCTATCGCGGCCCCGGTTCGCTGCGCGGTCTCCACGATCTGCTCGGCCGACTGGTCGAGCAGCTTGTGGTCGTACGCCTTGAGCCGGATGCGGATGCGCTGCTTGGCCATCGCGTTAGCCGATGACCTCGGTGATCACGCCCGCCCCGACGGTGTGGCCGCCCTCGCGAATTGCGAAGCGCTGCCCCTGCTCGATGGCGATGGGCGTGATCAGCTCGACGTCGATGTTGACGTTGTCGCCCGGCATGATCATCTCGACGCCCTCCGGGAGCTTGATCGCCCCGGTGACATCGGTCGTGCGGAGGTAGAACTGCGGGCGGTAGCCGGCGTAGAACGGCGTATGGCGGCCGCCCTCCTCCTTGCTCAGGACGAGCACCTCGGCCTTGAACTTGGTGCCGGGCTTGACGCTGCCGGGCTTGGCCAGCACCTGGCCCCGCTCGATCTCGTCGCGCTCGATGCCTCGCAGCAGCAGGCCGACGTTGTCGCCCGCCTCGCCGCGGTCGAGGGTCTTCTTGAACATCTCGACGCCGGTCACCACCAGGCTGCGCGCCTTGTCCTGGTGGATGCCCACCAGCTCGACGCTCTCGCCGGTGTTGACCGTACCGCGCTCGATGCGACCGGTGGCCACCGTGCCGCGGCCCTTGATGCCGAAGACGTCCTCGATCGGCATCAGGAACGGCTTGTCGATGTCGCGCTCGGGGGTCGGGATGTAACTGTCGACCGCCTCCATCAGCTCCTTGATTGAGGCGTACTCCTCCGCCTCCGGATCGGTGCTGCTCGACTCGAGCGCCTTGAGCGCCGAGCCGCGGATGACCGGGATGTCATCGCCGGGGAACTCGTACTTGCTGAGGAGCTCCCGGACCTCCATCTCGACCAGGTCGACCAGCATCTCGTCGTCGACCATGTCCACCTTGTTGAGGTAGACGACCAGCGACGGGACCTCCACCTGGCGGGCCAGCAGGATGTGCTCGCGCGTCTGGGGCATCGGCCCGTCGGCGGCGGACACGACCAGGATGGCGCCGTCCATCTGGGCGGCACCGGTGATCATGTTCTTGATGTAGTCGGCGTGACCGGGGCAGTCGACGTGCGCGTAGTGGCGGTTCGCGGTCGTGTACTCGACGTGCGCGATCGCGATGGTGATGCCGCGCTGACGCTCCTCGGGAGCGTTGTCGATCGAGTCGAAGGCGCGGAAGTCAGCCCCGCCGCTCAGCGCCAGGTACTTCGTGATCGCCGCCGTCAGGGTGGTCTTGCCGTGGTCAACGTGACCGATGGTGCCCACGTTCACGTGCGGCTTGGATCGGTCGAACTTCTGCTTGGCCATGGTCTGTCCTTCGTTGCTCCTTTTCTTCCGGTCCTAGCTCTTCGACTTCGCGATCAGCTCGTTGGCGAGGTTGGTGGGAACTTCCGCGTAACGGAAGAACTCCATTGAGTAGGTGGCGCGACCCTGCGTCATGCTCCGCAGCTCGGTCGCGTAGCCGAACATCTCGGCCAGGGGCACCTGGGCGCGCACCACGCGGGAGGTGCCGTGCTCGTCGATTCCGTCGATATGCCCGCGCTTGCTGTTCAGGTTGCCAATGACGTCGCCCATGAAATCCTCGGGCGTCGTCACGTCGACCTTCATCACCGGCTCCAGGATGGCGGGGTTCGCCTTCGCGACGCCGTCCTTGGTGGCCATCGATCCGGCGATCTTGAAGGCCATCTCGGACGAGTCGACCTCGTGGTACGAACCGTCGACCAGCGTGCCCTTGACGTCGATGACCGGGTAGCCGGCGCTCACGCCGCCCTGCAGCGCCTCGCGCATGCCCTGCTCGATCGCCCGCCAGTACTCGCGCGGGACGGAGCCGCCCACGATCTTCGACTCGAACTCGACGCCGCTGCCGCGCTCGAGCGGCTCCAGCTCCAGGACGGCGTGGCCGTACTGGCCCTTGCCGCCGGTCTGCCGCACGAACCGGCCCTCGGCCCTGACGGGCCTGCGGATCGCCTCGCGGTAGGAGACCTGCGGCCGGCCGACGTTGGCCTGTACCTTGAACTCGCGCAGCATCCGATCGACGATGACCTCGAGGTGCAGCTCGCCCATCCCGGCGATGCGGGTCTGCGAGCTCTCCTCGTCGGTGCTGACGCGGAACGTCGGATCCTCTTCCGCCAGTCGCTGCAGCGCGATCGACATCTTGTCCTGGTCGGCCTTCGTCTTCGGCTCGACGGCCAGCTCGATGACCGGCTCGGGGAAGGTGATCGACTCGAGCACGATGGGGTGGGCCTCGTCGCACAGCGTGTCGCCGGTGAACGTGTTCTTCAGGCCGACGGCCGCGGCGATGTCGCCGGCGATCACCTGCTCGACCTCCTCGCGGTGGTTGGCGTGCAGCTGCAGCAGGCGGCCGACGCGCTCCTTGCCACCCTTCGAGGAGTTGTAGACGTACGAGCCGGTCTTCAGGGTGCCGGAGTAGACCCGAAAGAAGGCCAGCTTGCCGACGTACGGATCCGCGGCGATCTTGAAGGCGAGCGCGGCGAACGGCTGCTCCGGATCGGTGCCACGCGTGGCCTCCTCGCCGGTCCGCGGATCGAGACCCGTGACCGGCGGAACGTCGAGCGGCGAGGGCAGGTAGTCGATCACCGCGTCGAGCATCGGCTGGACACCCTTGTTCTTCAGGGCAGACCCGCACAGGACGGGGACGATCCGGTAGTCGAGGGTCCCGGCGCGCAGCGCCTTGCGCAGCTCCTCGGGCGTGATCTCCTCGCCCTCCAGGTACTTGTGCGCGAGGTCGTCGTCGAGGTCGGCCAGCGCCTCGACCATCTTGTCGCGGTGCTGGTCCGCCTCGGCCGCCAGCTCGGACGGAATCTCGCCGACCTCGATCTTGTCCCCGAGGTCGCTGCCGTAGGTGATCGCCTTCATGTTGATGAGGTCGATCACGCCCCGGAAGTCCGACTCGCCGCCGATGGGTACCTGCAGCGGGACCGCGTTTGCGCCGAGGCGGTCGTGGATCATCTCGACGACGCGCCAGAAGTCGGCGCCGATGCGATCGAGCTTGTTGACGAAGCAGAAGCGCGGCACCTTGTAGCGATCCGCCTGGCGCCACACCGTCTCGGACTGCGGCTCGACGCCGGCGACGCCATCGAAGACGACCACGGCGCCGTCGAGCACGCGCAGGCTGCGCTCGACCTCGACGGTGAAATCCACGTGGCCGGGCGTGTCAATCAAGTTGATGCGATGATCGGCCCAGAAGCAGGTCGTCGCGGCGGCGGTGATGGTGATCCCCCGCTCCTGCTCCTGCTCCATCCAGTCCATGGTGGCGGCACCCTCGTGCACCTCGCCGATCTTGTAGATCTTCTTGGTGTAGTAGAGGATCCGCTCGCTCACGGTGGTCTTGCCCGCATCGATGTGGGCGATGATCCCGATGTTCCGGGTCCGCTCCAGCGGAATGTTGGTGGTCGCCGAACGGGCGGCGCTGCTGACGGTCATGGTCGCGCCTACCACTTGAAGTGGCTGAAGGCACGGTTTGCCTCAGCCATCCTGTGCGTGTCCTCGCGGCGCTTGACCGCGGCGCCAACGCCATTCGAGGCGTCCATGAACTCGGCGGCCAGCTTCTCGGCCATGCTGCGGCCGTTCCGCTTGCGCGCGGACTCGATCAGCCAGCGCATCCCCAGGCTGATGCGGCGGTCTGCGCGCACCTCGACGGGGATCTGGTAGGTCGAACCGCCGACGCGCTTGGGCTTGACCTCGATCAGCGGCATCGCGTTGCGCAGGGCGAGCTCCATGACCTCCACCCCGGCGCGACCGGCCGACTTCTCGCAGCGCGCGATGGCGTCCTCCAGGATGCGCGAAGCGAGCTGGCGCTTCCCGCCGCGCATCAGCTTGTTGGTGAACTGGTCGATCGTCAGCGCGGTGCCGGCCAGCTCCTCCTGGTACTTCGTCTTGCGCGCGATGGTGGGACGGCGAGGCATGGGTCTAGCTGCCCTTCTTCGCGCCGTACTTGCTGCGCCCCTGCTTGCGGTCGCGCACACCGGCGGCATCCAGGGTGCCGCGCACGATGTGGTACTTGACCGCCGGCAGGTCACGGACCTTGCCGCCGCGAACGAGCACGACCGAGTGCTCCTGCAGGTTGTGCCCGATGCCCGGGATGTAGGCAGTGACCTCCATCCCGTTGACCAGCCGGACGCGGGCAACCTTGCGGAGAGCCGAGTTCGGCTTCTTCGGGGTGCGCGTCATGACCTGCAGGCAGACACCACGGCGCTGCGGTGCGCCACGCCCCATGGAGCTGGTCTGCTCCAGCGTGTTGAGCGTGCGGCGCAGTGCCGGCGCCTTGACCTTCTTGCCTGCCGGCTTGCGGCCCTTGCGGACCAGCTGGCTGATTGTTGGCAACGAGAACCTCGCGTTCGTTCGCTAGATCTGGATCTGGTTCGATTTCGCTCCCCGCCGGACACACGGCGACCCCGAGACGGGCCACTCTTGAGCTTCAGCAAGGGGTGCCCGAAAGGGCACACACGAAGGCGCCCCGACGACCGGGACACCGAAGGCGGAGTATACGGTTCGGCCCGATGGAGTGTCAACCGACGGGCCCACGCCATGCACCGGTCGTGCGCGCGGGTTACCGATAGATGTGCCGGCTCGCGCCCGGATCGCGTTCCCGTTGCATCCAGCGCAACAATCCACTCCCGGATGCTGCATTTCGGCGGGCTCCGGAGCGAAACGTTGCGGCAGGTGCAACGAATCACTCCAGACCGACCCTTCCCGCGCGAAACGTTGCGGCAGGTGCAACGAATCACTCCAGACCGACCCTTCCCGCGCGAAACGTTGCGGCAGGTGCAACGAATCACTCCAGACGGACGCTGCCGGCGCGAAACGTTGCGGCAGGTGCAACGAATCACTCCAGAAGGCCCATCACCCAGACTGCCCGGAGCGAAACGTTGCGGCAGGTGCAACGAAGGCGGACCGGTTGCCCCGGCCCGCCCTCGCGGTGTGGCAGGAGGTGACCGCTACTCCTTGGCGGTCGCCTTCTCCTTCTGCTCCTCGGTGAGGCCATCGAAGACCTCTTCCTTGACCTCGGCCTCGATGTCGGGGTTGTCGTCGGCGCCCATCAGCTCCGCCGCGTTCTCGGCGGCGGAGTCGGCGGCCGACTCGGCCTCGTCGGTGTCGACGGTGCCGTCCGCATCGGCATCGGCCTCGCCGGTGAGGAAGGTCATGGCAGCCTCGCGCTCGCGCAGTGCCTCCGCCTCCTCGGGCGGCAGCTCCTTCGCGCGCGCAGCCGCCAGGGCTCGTGCCTCGGCACCGGTCCCGGCGGGGATCAGCTTGCCGATGATCACGTTCTCCTTCAGGCCCAGCAGGTGGTCCTTGGCGCCGTTGATGGCCGCCTCGGTCAGGACGCGGGTGGTCTCCTGGAAGGAGGCCGCGGCCAGGAACGACGAGGTGTTCAACGATGCCTTGGTCACGCCCAGCAGCACGGTCTGCGCCGTGGACGGCTCGCCGCCCTCGGCCAGGATCCGGTTGTTGACCTCCTCGAACTCGAACCGATCGATCAGCTCCGACGGCAGCAGCTCGGTGTCACCGGCCGAGTCGACCGTGACCTTGCGCAGCATCTGCCGCACGATGATCTCGATGTGCTTGTCCGAGATGGTGACGCCCTGTGAGCGGTACACCTTCTGGACCTCCGCCACCAGGAAGCGCTGGACGGTGTCGACGCCCTTGATCTGGAGCAGGTCCTTCGGGTTGAGCGATCCCTCCGTCAGTGGATCGCCGGCGCTCACCTCCTCGCCGTTCTCGACGCGGAGCCGGGCGGAGTGCGGGACGGCGTACTCGCGGCTGTCCACGTCCTCCGCGTGCAGCGTCAGGGTGCTCCCCTTCTTCGTCACGCGGCCGGGCGCGGGCGCCTTGGTCTCGACCGTCTCGTCGCCATCCTCCAGGCGCGCCAGCAGCTGACCCTCCTCGACCTCGTCGCCGTTGGCGACCAGCACCTCGTGCTGGGGCGTCAGCTTGAACGCGGTGTCGTAGGCCTCACGGTGCGTGACCCGCACCGTGATCGGCTGGTCGGCCCCGGTGCGGACCACCTCGACCGTGCCATCGATCTCGGTCATGGTCGCCTGGCCCTTGGGGATGCGCGCCTCGAAGAGCTCCTCGACGCGCGGCAGGCCCTGCGTGATGTCCTCGCCGGCGACGCCGCCGGTGTGGAACGTCCGCATGGTCAGCTGCGTCCCCGGCTCACCGATCGACTGCGCCGCGATGATGCCGACCGCCTGGCCCAGCTCGACCAGCTGTCCGGTCGCCAGGTTGCGGCCGTAGCACATGCGGCAGACGCCGTGGCGCGCCGCACAGGTGAGCGGCGAGCGGACGTTGACGCGGTCGATGCCGGCCGCCTCGATCCGCTCGATCACCGCCTCGGCGATCTCGTCGTTGCGCGCGACGAGCGTCTCGCCGGTCGCCTCGTCGACGAGGTCCATGGCCGCCATGCGACCGACCAGCCGATCGGCGAACGGCTCGGGAATCTGCTCGGACTCCTCGCGCGTGATCCACGTCCCGAGGTCGCTGCCACAGTCCTCCTCGCGGGTGATGACGTCCTGCGCCACGTCCACCAGGCGCCGGGTCAGGTACCCGGAGTCGGCGGTGCGCAGCGCGGTGTCGGCCAGGCCCTTGCGGGCGCCGTGGGAGGAGATGAAGTACTCGAGGACGCTCATGCCCTCGCGCAGGTTCGATCGGATGGGCAGGTCGATGATCCGGCCCGACGGGTCGGCCATCAGGCCGCGCATGCCGGCCAGCTGGTGCACCTGCGTCACGTTTCCGCGGGCGCCCGAGTGCGTGATCATCCAGACCGATCCGCGCTTGTCGAGCCCATCGAGCATGCTCTGCGTCACCTTGTCGGTCGTCCGCCGCCAGACGTCGACCGTCTGGGTGTAGCGCTCGTCATCGGTGATGAAGCCCTTGCGGAACTCCCGGTCGATGTCGGCCACGGCGCCGTCCGCATCGGTCAGCAGCTTCACCTTCTCATCCGGAACGCGAATGTCCTCGATGCCGATGGTGATGCCGGCCACCGTCGCGTAGTGGAAGCCGAGCGTCTTGATGCCGTCGACCAGGTGCGTGGTCGCCTCCGGCCCGAGCTCGCGGTAGCACCGCGCGATCAGCGCCTTGAGGCCCTTGCGGTCCATCACCTGGTTGACGAAGCCCAGCTCGTCGGGGATGACCGTGTTGAAGATCACCCGGCCGGGCGTCGTCTCCACGATCTGCGAGCGGAGCGGGGCCGTCCCGTCGCCGTCGGCGGACGGATCGGCCAGCTCCAGCTCGACCTTGACCGGCGCCTGGACGTGCACGTGTCCCAGGCCAGCCGCCATGGCGACCTCGGCCGCGCTGGAGAAGGCCTTGCCGGCGCCCTTCTCATCGGGCGCCTCGACGGTCAGGTAGTAGCAGCCCAGCACCATGTCGTGCGTGGGCGAGACCACCGGCGAACCGTCCGCGGCGGAGAGCAGGTTCTGGGTCGACAGCATGAGCTGCTTCGCCTCGATCTGCGCGGCGCTGGAGAGCGGTACGTGGACGGCCATCTGGTCCCCGTCGAAGTCCGCGTTGAACGCGAAGCAGACGAGCGGGTGAATCTGGATCGCCGAGCCCTCGACCAGGACCGGCATGAAGGCCTGGATGCCAAGCCGGTGGAGCGTCGGGGCGCGGTTGAGGAGCACGGGGTGGTCCTTGATGACCTCCTCCAGCACGTCCCACACCTCGGGCCGCACGCGCTCCACGATTCGCTTGGCGCTCTTGATGTTGTGCGCGAAGCCCTTCTCGACCAGCTGCCGCATGACGAACGGCTTGAACAGCTCGAGCGCCATCTTCTTCGGCAGGCCGCACTGGTGCAGCTTGAGCTCCGGGCCGACCACGATGACCGAGCGGCCCGAGTAGTCGACGCGCTTGCCGAGCAGGTTCTGGCGGAACCGGCCCTGCTTGCCCTTGAGCATGTCCGACAGGCTCTTGAGCCGATGGTTCCCGGTGCCGCTGATGGCGCGGCCGCGACGGCCGTTGTCGATCAGGGCGTCACAGGCCTCCTGCAGCATCCGCTTCTCGTTGCGGATGATGATCTCGGGGGCCTCCAGGTCCAGGAGCCGGCTGAGCCGGTTGTTGCGGTTGATGACGCGGCGGTACAGGTCGTTCAGGTCGGAGGTCGCGAAGCGTCCGCCGTCGAGCTGCACCATGGGACGCAGGTCGGGCGGGATGACCGGCAGGGTGGACAGGATCATCCACTCCGGCCGTGCGCCCGACTTGCGGAAGGCCTCGATCAGGCGCAGCCGCTTGATCGCCTTCTTGCGCCGCTGCCCCGACGTCTGCCGCATCTCGACGTGCAGCTTCTGGGCGAGGTCGTCCAGATCCAGCTGCTCGATGATCTTCTTGACCGCCTCCGCGCCCATGCCGGCGTCGAAGAGCCGGCCGTACTGATCGCTCAGCGTGCGGTACTCGAGCTCGGTCAGCGTCTTCATGATGGCGATCTCGCCCAGCTGGTTGCGGGCAGCGCGCGCCGCCAGCTTGGCGTCATCGGTCTCGCGCGCCACCTGCTCGCGCTCGCTGGCGAGCGCCTCGTCGATGCCACCGGTCAGGTCGGCCAGCGACTGGTCCAGGCGCTCCTGGGCGGCCGCCTTCGCCTCCTTGACCTCCTTGTCGAGCGCCTCGACCTCACCCTTGACCGCCTTGCGCAGCTGGGAGAGCGCCGCCTTCGACGTCTCGCCCGCGCGGGCGATCACCTCGCCGGTGGGCGTGAAGACGACGTCGGCCTCGACGCTCTTGCCACCCTCCTTGAGCGACGCCTCGACCTGCTGGGCCGCGGTGGCCAGCTCCTCGGAGCGGGTGCTGAAGCGCTCGTCGTTGCGCCGGATCTCGGCGGCGTGTGCCTCCTCGACCTCCCTGCGCTTGTCGACGATCGCCTCCTCCAGCTCGGCGCGCTTCTCGTCGACCAGCGACTGGGCGCTGGCGATCCGCTCCCCCATCTCCTGCTCGATGCGAGCCAGGGCGCGCTCGCGCTCCGACTCGTCGACGCGGGTGACGACGTAGAGCGCGAAGTAGAGGATGCGCTCCAGGTTGCGCGGGCTGACGTCGAGCAGGATGCCCAGCCGCGACGGCGTGCCCTTGAAGTACCAGATGTGGCTGACCGGCGAGGCCAGCTTGATGTGGCCCATCCGCTCGCGGCGCACCTTGGAACGGGTGACCTCCACGCCGCACTTGTCGCAGATGATGCCCTTGTAGCGGATCCGCTTGTACTTGCCGCAGTAGCACTCCCAGTCCTTGGTGGGACCGAAGATGCGCTCGTCGAAGAGGCCGTCCTTCTCCGGCTTGAGCGTGCGGTAGTTGATCGTCTCCGGCTTCGTGACCTCGCCCGACGACCAGCCCTTGATCTGATCGGGCGACGCGAGGCTGATGCGGATGGCGTCGAAGTTATTGACTTCCAGCATGTGCGACTACGACTCCTGCGGCTGAACGCCGCGTACTGGTCGCTGCGACGGGGATGACCACGCCCCGACAGGTGATGGACCGATGGCTGTGCGTGGCGCCGAAGCCGGCGCCACGCCGTGGTTACTCCTCAAAGCCCTGGAGGTTGATGCCACCCAGGTCCGGCAGCGGGTAGCTGCCGGTGTCCTCGACGAAGCGGATCTCTTCCTCGTTCTCGTTCAGGATCTCGACCGACAGGCCGAGCGCCTGGAGCTCCTTGATGAGCACCTTGAACGACTCGGGGACGCCCGGCGACTGGATCTCCTCGCCCTTGACGATGGCCTCGTAGGTCTGGACGCGACCCATGACGTCATCGCTCTTGACGGTGAGCAGCTCCTGGAGGATGTTCGCCGCCCCGTAGGCCTCGAGCGCCCATACCTCCATCTCGCCGAAGCGCTGGCCGCCGAACTGCGCCTTGCCGCCCAGCGGCTGCTGGGTGATCAGCGAGTACGGGCCGGTGCTGCGCGCGTGGATCTTGTCCTCCACCAGGTGGTGGAGCTTGAGCATGTAGATGTAGCCGACGGTGACCCGATGGTCGAACTTCTCGCCGGTCCGGCCGTCGTAGAGGACCGTCTTGCCGTCCTCGGGCAGGCCCGCCTTGACCAGCGCCCCGCGGATGTGCTCCTCGGTCGCGCCGTCGAAGACGGGCGTGGCGGCCTTCAGGCCCAGGACCTTCATGGCCCAGCCCAGGTGCGTCTCCAGGATCTGGCCGATGTTCATCCGGCTCGGCACGCCGAGCGGGTTGAGCACGATGTCGACCGGGGTGCCGTCCGGCATGAAGGGCATGTCCTCGACCGGCAGGATCTTGGCGATCACGCCCTTGTTCCCGTGGCGGCCGGCCATCTTGTCGCCCACGGCGATCTTCCGCTTCTGGGCCACGCTGACGCGGACCAGGCGGTTGACGCCGGGGAGCAGCTCGTCGCCGGCCTCGCGGCTGAACTGGCGGACATCGACCACGATGCCCCGCTCGCCGTGCGGCAGGCGCAGTGAGCTGTCCTTCACCTCGCGCGCCTTCTCGCCGAAGATGGCGCGCAGCAGGCGCTCCTCGGCGGTCAGCTCGGTCTCGCCCTTCGGCGTGATCTTGCCGACCAGGATGTCGCCGGGCTTGACCTCGGCGCCCTCGTAGATGATCCCGTCCTCGTCGAGGTTGCGAAGCGACTCCTCGCCAACGTTCGGGATGTCGCGGGTGATCTCCTCGGGACCCAGCTTCGTGTCGCGGGCCTCGATCTCGTGCTTCTCGATGTGGATGGAGGTGAAGAGGTCCTCCCGCACGAGGCGCTCGCTGATGACGATGGCGTCCTCGTAGTTGCCCCCCTCCCACGGCAGGAAGGCGACCAGGATGTTCTGGCCCAGGGCCATCTCGCCCTGGTCGGTGCTCGAGCTGTCCGCCAGGACCTGGCCCTCGGCGACGCGCTGGCCGACGTCCACCGTCGGACGCTGGTTGATGCAGGTGCCCTGGTTGGAGCGCAGGAACTTCTTGAGCGAGTAGACGTCGCGCTCGTTGCCCTCGTCGCGCTCGACCACGATCTCGCCGGAGGTCACGCCCACCACGGTCCCGCCCGCCTTCGCCACCACAACCTGCTGCGAATCGAAGGCGGCGCGGTACTCCACGCCGGTGCCGACGACCGGTGCCTCGGGCTGCAGCAGCGGCACGGACTGCCGCATCATGTTCGAGCCCATCAGCGCCCGGTTCGCGTCGTCGTGCTCCAGGAACGGGATCATGGCCGTCGCCACGCTCACGATCTGCTTGGGGCTGACGTCCATGTAGTCGACGACGTCCGGGCTCTCCTCGAGGAACTTGTCCTTCCAGCGCACGAGCACGCGGTCCTCGGCGAAGCGGAAGCTCTCGTCCAGGACGGCGTTCGCCTGGGCGATGTAGAAGCGCTCCTCCTCGGCCGCGTCGAGGTACTCGATCTCATCGGTCACGATGGGGCGAACCCGGACCGCGCCGACCTTGTGCTCCTTGATCTGCGCCCAGATCTTCTCGTCGATCGTCGTCCCCGCCTTGGCCACCGGCTTGCCGCCGTCGGTCACCACGAGGTTCTCGGCCAGCACCTGGCCGATCGCATCGGCCTGCTTGTCGCGGTGCCCCACGAGCTTGCGGACCTTGCGGTAGGGCGTCTCGATGAAGCCGTAGTTGTTGATCTGGCCGTAGGTGGCCAGCGAGCCGATCAGGCCGATGTTCGGGCCCTCCGGCGTCTCGATGGGGCACATCCGGCCGTAGTGCGACGGATGCACGTCACGGACGTCGAAACCCGCGCGCTCGCGCGAGAGGCCGCCCGGGCCGAGCGCCGAGAGGCGGCGCTTGTTGGTCAGCTCCGCCAGCGGGTTGGTCTGGTCCATGAACTGGGAGAGCTGGCTGCCGCCGAAGAACTCCTTCATGGCCGCCACCACCGGGCGGATGTTGATCAGCGTATTGGGCGTGGCCTGGTCGGAATCGGTGATCGTCATCCGCTCCTTGACGACGCGCTCCATGCGGAGCAGGCCGATTCGGAACTGGTTCTGGATCAGCTCGCCGTTGGCGCGGATGCGCCGGTTGCCCAGGTGGTCGATGTCATCGGGCTCGCCGCGGCCGTTGTTCAGCTCGATCAGCTTGCCGATGATGGCCACGATGTCGTTGCGGCTGATGACGCGCGCGTCGCGCGGGTTCTCGCCGGACTCCGACGGGAGGTCGACCTTCACCTTGGCCGCGGCATCGGCCAGGGCCTTGTTCAGCTTGTAGCGGCCGACGCGACCCAGGTCGTAGCGGCGGAAGTTGAAGAAGAGGCTGGTGACCAGCGCGCGGGCGTTGTCCGCGGTGGGCGGGTCGCCCGGGCGCAGCTTCTTGTAGACCTCGATCAGGGCCTCTTCCTGCGTCTGCGCCGTGTCCTTGTCGAGCGTCAGCTGGACGTAGGGATGCTCCGGGTTGTCGTCGACCTTCCCGAACAGCTTCACCATCTCGGAGCTGTCGTCGACGCCGACCGCGCGCAGCAGCGTGGTGACGGGGATCTTCCGCTTGCGGTCGACCTTGACGCTGAGCAGGTCCTTGTTGCTCGTCTCGAACTCGAGCCAGGCGCCACGGTTCGGGATCACCTTGGCGGCATGCAGCATGCGGCCGGTGGCGGGATCCTCGGAACCGGTGTAGTAGACGCCCGGCGAGCGGACCAGCTGGGAGACCACGACGCGCTCGGCGCCGTTGATGATGAAGGTGCCCTGCTCCGTCATCCACGGGAAGTCGCCCATGAAGACCGTCTGGTGCTTGACCTCATCGGTCTCCTTGATCACCAGGTCGACCTCGACCTTGAGCGGCTTGGAGTAGGTGAGGTCGCGGGTGCGGCACTCCTCTTCGCTGAACTTCGGCTCCTCGAAGTAGTAGTCGCGGAAGTGGAGCTCGAGATTCTTCCCGGTGAAGTCGGTGATCGGGGTGATCTCGTCCAGGAGTTCGCGCAGACCGGTCGTGATGAACCAGGTGAACGAATCCGTCTGGGTCTGGATCAAATTCGGGAGGGGAAGGACCTCCGGAATGTGGGAGAAATTCTCACGGCTCGGGGCCAGCTCAAAACGGCTGGCTGACTCGGCCAAGGCCATTCAGGACTCCTATCGGGGGCAGGGTGGAACGCATGCTGAGGCGCGGACATGCGAACGGGCAGTATATCACCCTCTATCGCTTCGTCAACCGAAGCGGTCCATTCTCCAATCCTGGCAAGCCCAACGGGTCTCGCCCATCCGTTTGAAATGCTCGAGGGTCCGCGAGGAACCCTACTCAGGACGGGGCGACAGGATCACGACCGCGGTTTCGCGGGAGCGCCGCGCGGCGAACGAGTCGAGGCCCTTGTCCAGCTCCGCCCACCTGGTCCACAGGCGCGGTCGCTCATCCGGGCTTGCTGCACGTGCATGGACGGGGCGCGACCCGCCGGGGAGATCGACAGTGGTATCGGGATGGGCTTGCAGGTTCAGCCACCAGGCGGGCTCGGCATCGGCCCAGCCGTTCATGGCCATGGTGACGAGGTCGGGACCGTCCTCGAAGTAGCCGAGGATGGCACTCCGCTCCTTGCCGCTGCGACGCCCCACCGTTCGGAGCCGAAGCATGCCCTGGCGGTCTGGCTTGGCGGTCACCAGGCCCAAGCGGCCGCAGCTCACTCCATAGGCGGCACGCTGCACCGCCCAGAACGAGCGGATGAACCAGCGCGGCGGCAGTCGCGGCCCCTGCTCGCGCTGCCTCGTCGTATCCATCATCTTCCTCCGGTACTGGGGCAGCCCCATCCGCACAACTGACCGCGAAGGGGCCGATGGGTTCTTCAAGACGAGTAAGGCCGCGGGGACAGACAAGCGCCAGTCGCGCGCGGCGAGCGGCGGATCTGCTGCTCAGCAGATGGAGCGTGATGAGGCGTAGCCCGGTGGGCTAGTGCTGGATGGCCTGAATACAGCAGGCGCCGAGTCCAAAATCCATGAGCAGTGCTCGCTTCGGGTCTCGACAGGCACTGAACGGTATCCACGGGGCGCGGCTCGATGGTCGGGAAGGCTCCTCTCCGGTATCAGGACCCACGCTCGGAAGATCTCAGGCCGGACCTTGGATGGGGCTTAACAATGCCGCGCCGACGTAGGACCCATCGGCTCGGTGTCCGCTGAACCCGAATCGGTAGACGCCCGGCTCGTCCATCAATGCCGGAAAGACGAGGGCGCTCCCGGCGAGTCGAACCTCGCCGATGTCTCGCCAATCGAACGTCACAGAGACCTTCATGGCTCGTGGCGGGAAGTCCTTTTGCTCTCTCCTGGTGAATCCGACGCGCCGCCACGGCCAGGTCCCGCACTGTACCCTTCGGCAGGCTTCTACGCCGGTCAAGCGGTTGCCCACCCTCGGCGCGCGTCGTGTTCCGGTTCCCGGCCATCGCACCACGTGGCCCAGGTGTTGTTCACCGGGCGTCAATGGCTGAGCACTTGCCGGACGCCGATACGCGTTCGACCGAAACCCCGCTGAGCGCTAGCTTCGCGCGGACCGCCCGGCGCGCCGGAACACCAGGCTCAGGAGCACCCCCGAGGCGATGAGGACGATCCAGTTGATCGAGATGACCGCTATCTCGAAGGCGATGAGGTCGCCGCCGACGATCCAGAAGCCGATGAATGTCGCGACGGCCAGGACGAAGCCGCCCATGAACAGCCAGCGGATCGCGCGCTCGATGCGGCGGCCCGCGAACACCGCGCCGGCGAACACGAAGGCGAGGCTCATGGCCAAGTAGCCGAGCACCTCGCCGGCGATGAACAGTCCGTGCGGGTTGTACTGACTGAACAGCGAGAGGCCCTGGGTCTCACCGGCGTGCAGGCTCGGGATGACGACCGCGAACTGGGCGAAGTAGGTGCCCCCGATGACGATCGCGTAGGTCAGTGCGAAGGCCAGGGCGATCCGGCTGAAGATCTTCCGCGGCTCCGATGCGTAGTCGTGGATGGCGGCGATGAGCACGACGAAGACCGGCGTCAGCAGGATGCCCGGGATCATCCACAGGTAATCGCCGGGGATGAACTGAGCCACATCGACATACGGGGCGGGGATGCAGGCCCATGTGGTCGGCCCGCAGAAGGGGCCACTCCTGCCGGGCGCCAAGAACCCGGCGACCGCGAACGTCGCCGTGACGAGGACGGTCAGAACGGCCGCCCAGAAGCCGACTCGGTGGTGCATGGCTGGACTCAAGGCCTCCGTTGCGGACGCACGTGAACGGGAACCACACCTGAAGAGCCGCACGTCGAAGCGCCCCGAGGCTTGCGGGCAGCGTATCGGTCGGCCTGGCGATGGACCAAGTGCCAGTCAGCCCCATCGGGACACGAGCCGCCTGGGGGAACCCATTCCGGCCGACGTGTCCATGACGGGTTCCAGGTGCCGTTGATCCCGGCAGTGCTCGGTGTGTTCCATGATCTTCAGCGCGGCCTTCTACGTCACGGCGCCAGCGTTCAACCTCTTCGAGGCCGCCTTCGTTCTCGCGCAGTTCGCGTACGCGCAGGCACCCGCGGCCCCGATGACGCAGAGGGTCCTTGACCCATCGCCCTCACTGCGGGACGAGGGCGAACCAGCGTTTGGTGGGGGTCGGCACCCGGTGCTTGGACCTATCCAAGGCAGCGCTCGGATGACACTCAACACGATAGATCGGCAGTTCTGCGCCAAACGCGCGGTTCAGGCGTTCATCTGGCTGATCTATCGGTACAGCCCGTGCCTGAAGTGCGCCTCCCGGCAGCGTCCACGCTCACCTTGTACCGATACATCGGCAGGACTGGACCTGAACGGGACGCCAGGCCGTGGATGGACCGATCTATCGCGCGCCGCGAGAGCAACCCTCGAATCATTCGCGTGGTCCCAACATCGGTCCAGTGGGGAGCGCGCTGCCACCAGCGGTGGCTGCCGGGCGACCGCTACGGTGCGGCGGTGACCCCAGGCGAATCCCCGATAGGTGCGTGATCGGCAGCATTCGGCAACGTCGGCTCCGCGCCGACCGGATGGCCGAAGCCCTTGGCGAGAAGCCAGATCGGCAGAATCAGCTCGAAGAGGCCGCCTGGCACAAGCGCAAGCATCCCGCCGCCCTGGGTCACGTCAGTCACACCGAACATGGGGAGGACGGCCCCCGCAAGGAGCACAGGACCCGCGTCCGAGCGGTGAACAGCACGAACACGAAGGTGCTCAGCGAGTCGCGCCGTCCAGGGCTTGCGGCACTAGGCCTCGGGATCGACTCCGGCAGCCTGCCACCGCAGGTCATGCACATCTCGGTCGAGTCGCTCGAAGACGAAGCTGCTCGTGGCGAGAACCAGGGTCCGGCCGGAGCCATCGGTGACGATCGCCAGGTTGCGCTGCGCCGGCACGCGGGGAGCGTCGTGCGGGTCGATCGCGCGGCAAGCCTCCCACACCGCTGCATGGCGCTCCACGCGGCAGCCGAACTCATTGGTGAGCCGCTCCACGGCGACCTCGAGCTGCAACTCACCGACCACGCCGACCAGGCGCTCCCCCGTTCCATCGGCACGATGCAGGACGCGGATGACGCCCTCCTCCTCGAGCTGTCGCATGCCCGCGTGGAACTGCTTGTAACGCGAGGCGTCGACGTTGCGGATCGTGGCGAAGCGCTCCGGGAGGAATTCGGGGATCGGTGGGTAGGCGATCGTCCCGTCCTCGGAGAGCGTGTCGCCCACCTGGACGCCGGTGGCGTTCACGATGCCGATCACGTCGCCCGGTACGGCGCTGTCGATCGTCTGGCGCTCCTGGCCGAACAGCTCGTTCGAGTAGCTCAGCGAGAGGCGCCGGCCGGTCCGCTGGTTGAAGGCCGTCATGCCCCGTTCGAAGCGCCCGCTGCTGATCCGCATGAACGCCACGCGATCGCGGTGACGCGGATCGGTGTTGGCCTGGACCTTGAAGACCTGGGCGCTGAACTGGCCGTCGATCGGCGGAGCGTCGCCGTCGGTGCCTGCCCTCGGTGCCGGCGGCGGGCTGAAGTCAGCGAAGCGCTCGAGCAGGAGCGAAAGGCCCGCATTCGTGAGCGCGCTGCCGAAGAAGACCGGCGTGACCCGCTCGGCAAGGACATCGGCCCGATGCACCGCGTCGGCGACGAGCGCGACCTCCTCGCGCGCCTCCGCCCAGTCGGCCTCCCTGGCGCCCGCGTCCCAGGTATCGGCCGGGGTGCGCCGCGCACCGCCGGCGGTGGCGCCGTGGACGGTCGCCTGCGACTCCACGACCTCGCCTGGACCGATGTCGAGCAATGCGGCGAGGTTGCCGTGGATGCCGATTGGCCAGTTCAGCGGCACCGGCCGCACGCCGATCCGGGCCTCGATCTGGTCGAGGAGGGCCAGCGGCGGCAGCATCGGCCTGTCGCACTTGTTGATGAAGGTCACGATGGGCAGGCCGCGCATGCGGCAGACCTGGAAGAGCTTGAGCGTCTGCGGCTCCAGGCCCTTACCGGCGTCGAGCACCATCAGCGCGGCATCCACGGCCCAGAGCGTCCGGTAGGTGTCCTCGCTGAAGTCGGCGTGGCCAGGAGTGTCGACCAGGTTGTACTGGTGGCCGCCGTGCTCGAAGCGCAGGACCGTGGAGCTGACGCTGATGCCACGGCGGCGCTCCATCTCCATCCAGTCGCTGACCGTGCCGCGCGACTGGCGACGGGCGCGCACCGATCCAGCCTCCTCCACCGCGCCGCCGAAGAGCAGCAGCTTCTCGGTCAGGGTCGTCTTGCCGGCGTCGGGGTGGCTGATGATCGCGAACGTGCGGCGCCGCGCAGCGGCTGAGAGCAGGTCGGCCGTGTCGCGATGGACGGGTCGGGTGAGGGTCACGGATGAACTTCCTGGTCTGTTGGGTCGCAGCCAGCAAGCGGTTCCGCGGCGGGCAGCTGGGTTTGTTCGGTCACTCCGAGTGTACGCGACGGTTGCGTGTCGCGACAAAGGGCCCCGCTGATTGCTGGCCGAGCCCCGTCAGAGGCCCAGTCCGCGATATCGCGCTTCCCCGGCGAGGCCATCGGTCGCCGGATCCCGCTACCATCCGCGTCGTGTCAGCCACTCCTCCGGCAGCCCGAATCGACCTCCGTTCCGATACCGTGACGCTGCCCTCCCCGGGCATGCGCCACGCGATCGCCGAGGCGGAGGTGGGCGACGACCAGTACGGGGAGGACCCATCGGTCAACCGGCTCCAGGAGGAAGTGGCTCGGCTGCTGGGCAAGGAGGCGTCCCTCTTCCTGCCGACCGGCACGATGGCGGACCAGGTCGCCCTGCGTGTCCTGACCAGCCCGGGCGACAGCGTGGTCGTTCCATGGCAGTCGCACGTGGAGCTCCACGAGACGGGCGGCGCGGCTGCGAACGCGGGTGTGCAGCTCGTCCACGCAGGGGATCCAGCCGACCTCGGCCTCTTCAGCACCGCCGACTTCGAGGCTGCGGCGCTGGCCAGCGGGCACATGCTCCTTCCGCCGACGAGCCTGGTCTGGATCGAGAACACGCACAATCGTGGGGGCGGCCTCGTCTTCCCCGTGGCCGATGCGAAGGCCGTGTGCGGCGCAGCGCATGACCGCGGCATCGCCGCCTTCTGCGATGGAGCCCGCCTCCTGAACGCGGCCGTCGCCAGCGCGCTCCCACCCGCCGCGCTTGCCGCACCGTTCGACCTGGTCAGCATGGCCCTCTCCAAGGGGCTCGGCGCGCCCGGCGGCTCGCTGCTCGCCGGATCGGCCGAGCTGATCGACCTCGCGCGGCGGCACCGGCGCATGCTCGGCGGCGCCATGCGGCAGGCAGGCTTCCTCGCGGCGGCGGGCAGCTACGCCCTGGCCAACAACGTGGAGCGCCTGGCGGACGATCACGCCAATGCGCGCCTCATCGCGCAGCGGCTCATCGCCAGCGACGCGTTCGAGCTCGACCCCGCCACGGTGCAGACCAACATCCTCGTCTTCTCCCTGGCCGACGCGCCGGGGGTACCGGATGCTCACGCGTTCGTCGACCGCTGCCGCGCGCGGGGCGTCCTGCTGAACCAATTCGGACCGCGGGTCGTACGGGCGGTGACGCACCTGGACACGGACGCGCACGCCTGCGGCAGTGCCGCGGAGGTCATGGTCGCAGCCGCTGAGGGTTAGCGGAGTCGGCCTCGCCCCGGCGCGCCATGGTTGCTTGCCCGGCCGGCGGGCGCGTGTAGGATACGATCGCCACCGAGCGGCCGCAGATGGGCGCGACGTCCTGCGTCGCGGCGTGCTCTGCCGACTTGGAGGAAGACATGTGAGCGCCCAGGCCCTCTTGAGCGCCATCAACCAGGTTGTACTGCTGGCGCTCTTCGCCATCGCCGCAGCGAGACTCGCGCGGCGCTTCTCCTGGGTTTCACTCGACACGTTCGCGTTCTTCGGCGTCATCGCCCTGCTGCTGCTCGTCGGCGACGTCGTGCGCCTGTTCTCGATCGATGCGCCGGAGACCGTCGCGATCATCACCTGGCTGGGCGTCGTGACGCTCCCGTACCTCCTGCTTCGCCTGGTCGATGACTTCAGGCCGCAGCATTCCGCCCTGATGCTGGGGGCGGCAGTCGCCTACATCGCCATCGCACTCGTCGGCATCCTCGCCCCGCAGCCGCACCCCCCGGCGCTGAGCCTCCTCGCCGTGGCGTTCTTCGTGACCGTGGGGCTGTACGCGTCGCTCGCCTTCCTCCGCGAGGCGATGCGGACCGCCGGCGTGACGCAGCGACGCATGCTGGCGGTCGCCATCGGTTCCGGCGTCCTGGCCAGCGTCCTGCTGCTGGCCGGGGTCCGCCTGGTGTGGCCCGATGCGGGTGACGCGATCGCCGTCGTGAGCCAGGTGGCTTCGGTTGTCATGGCCTTCTCCTACTTCGTCGGCTTCGCGCCGCCCGCCTTCCTTCGTCGCGCCTGGCAGGAGCCGGCCCTGCGCACCATGCTGAGCTCCTCGCCCGACCTCGTTCGCCTCCCGGACGCCGGTGCCGTCGCCTCCCACTTCGAGCGACAGGCAATTGCCGCAACCGGGGCGGAAGGAGCACGGCTGGGGCTGTGGGACGAGGCCAGCGGCATGTTGCTCTTCGGCGACCACCCCATCGGCCACAACCGCATCCGTCCCGGGGAATTCGTATCGGGCCGGTCCTTCGAGCGGCAGCGGACGTTCTACACGAGCAACCCCCAGCGCGACGCGCCCGAGCACGCTGAGGACTACAGAAGGACAGGAATCCAGGCAATCGTGTCCACGCCCGTCACCAGCGCTGGCAGGCCGCTGGGCGTCCTCACGGTCTACGCGGCGAGACCGCCCGCATTCACCGATGACGTCGTCCGGGTGGTAGAGCTGGTGGCCGAGCAGGCAGCGCTTGTCCTGCGCAGCCAGCAGCTGCTGCAGGAGGCCGCACATGTCCAGGCACTGGCCGAGGTGACGCGCCTCAAGAACGACTTCCTCTCGGTCGTCGCCCACGACGTACGGACGCCGCTGACGACCATCCTCCTGAACGTCGAGATGCTGCAGCAGTCGAATGGAGCCGGCGACAACGCCTCGCGCCGCCTGGAGAGCCTGCATTCGGAGGCGATCCGGCTGCGCGACCTGGTGGAGGAGTACCTGGGCCTGATGCGCGCCGAGGAGGAGCAGGAGCTGCGCTTCGACACGCATGACCTCGTGCAGGTCGTGCGCGACAACCTGCAGGGGATGCCGCAGGCTGATCAGCGGGTCCGCCTCTCGGGCGATGCTTCGCTCACCGGCTCGTTCGACGAGCGGCGAATCTCACAGCTGGTCCAGAACCTCGTCGGCAACGCCCTGAAGTACAGCGATGCGGAGGTAGAGGTAGACCTCCACGTCAGTGGGGAGGAGGTCATCCTGGAGGTCCGTGACCGTGGCATCGGCATCCCCGAGGCGGACCTTCCGCGGCTCTTCGAACGCTTCCACCGCGGAACAAATACCGATGACCGCCGCCATTCGGGGATGGGCCTGGGGCTCTACATCTGCCGCCAGGTTGCCGAAGCGCATGGCGGCACGATATCGGTCAGCAGTCGGGTGAACGAGGGAGCGCAGTTCATCGTGCGGCTGCCGCGGCTCGTCGCCGCCGACGACCCGACGCCGGCACCGGCGCCACCCATTGCCGAGCCAGCCACATGACGCGGCCGGTCCTCGTGGTGGACGACGACGCCGCGATCCGCGAGGCGGTGCGTGACGTCCTCGAGGGCGAGGGCATCGAGGTCGACATGGCGGCCGACGGCCTCGAGGCGCTGGCCAAGGCGCGCCAGCAGCGGCCGCGCCTGGTGCTGCTCGACATGCGCATGCCGCGCATGGACGGCTGGCGCTTCGCGCAGGCGCTGCGCGAGAGCGGCCTGGTGGTGCCGGTGGTGGTGATGACCGCGGCGGCCGATGCGCGACGCTGGGCCGCTGAGATCGGTGCCGTCGGCCTCGTCGAAAAGCCCTTCGCGATGTCGGAGCTGATCGGGGCCGTCGAGCGCTACAGCGCCTGAGAGAGTTTCAGTTCGCCTCCGCGCCGAGCGCGGCCGCCTCCGCCTTCGTGCGCTCGTCCATGCCGCGCAGGAGCCGGTCCAGCGCCTCGCCGGCAAGCTCGCGGTCGAGGAGTGGCAGGTACAGCTCCTCCTCCTTCGCGAAGTGCAGCATCACCACCGCGTAGAGGCCGTAGAGGAGGCGCCGCAGCGCCTCGTTCGTCTCACGCGTCGGGTTGTGCTGGAGGCGCATCTGCAGGAAGCGCAGGGCCTCCGTCATCCGCGCGATCTCGACGTGGTCGCGACGCATGGTGGCCGTGCAGCCGGGGGATCCGATCAGTTCCTCCACCGTCGGGTAGAGCGACTCCTCCTCGACCTGCGCGTGGGGAACGAGCCCGGTGTCGAGCAGCGCCAGCGCGCGGGCGACGCGCTGCTGGACCGCGGCGCGGTCGGAGTCGCCGGCGCCCGCTGCCGCGATGCGCAGATCCTCGACCTGCGACACCAGCTGGCGATGCCGATCGCGCAGCGGATCAGTGGAACGAAGCGTTTCGGTCATGCCGGGCCTCCAGGACGCTGTGGAGTTATGCGCACCGACCGAAGGATCGCGCGACGGCGCACGGCGCCGACAGGGCCGGAGGTCCCGGCGCTACCTTGCCACCCGGCCCGTTCACGCCGAAAAGCCGCGTACGCAGAAGGACCGGCCCCGACCTGCGGGACCGGCCCATCCGAATGCGCTGTCGGGGCTACTTGACGTCGACGCTTGCGCCCGCCTCGGCCAGCTTCTCCTTGACCTGCTCGGCCTCCTCCTTGGTGACGCCTTCCTTGACCGGCTTCGGCGCCGCATCGACGAGGTCCTTCGCCTCCTTGAGGCCCAGGCCCGTCAGCTCGCGCACGGCCTTGATCACGAGGATCTTGTTGGCGCCGACTTCCGTGAGGACGGCATCGAACTCGGTCTTCTCCTCCGGCGCGGCCGCTGCGGCCTCGCCACCGGCAGCCGGGGCTGCGGCCGCGGCGACGGGAGCGGCCGCGGTGACGCCGAACTTGTCCTCGACCGCCTTGACGAGGTCGGACAGCTCCAGGACGGTCATGCTCGAGATCGCCTCGAGGATGTCGTCCTTGCTCAGGGTCTTGGTTGCCATGGGTTGATCTGACTCCTTCTAACCCGGGTGCCGCGGCTCAGGCCGCGCCCTCGGTCTGCTGCTTCTGATCGGCCACGGCGTTGAGCACGCCGGCCAGGTTGCGGAGGTTGGCCGCCAGGACGCTGGCGAACCCGGTGAGCGGGCTGGCGATGCCGCCCGCGAACTTGGCGAGCAGGATCTCGCGGCTCGGAAGGCTGGCCAGCCGGACCAGGGCATCGGCGTCGATCGCCTGCTCGCCCAGCATGCCGCCGCGAACCGTGACGACTCGGGAATGGGGACGGAACGCCTCCTGCAGGGCCTTGGCCATCGCCACCGCGTCACCGGTGACCGTGGCTAGCGCCGTCGGCCCCTCGAGCATCGGCTTGAGCTCTGGCCGCTGCGCCTCGTCCGCCGCGATCTTCAACAGCCGGTTCTTGGCCACGTGCAGCTCGACGCCGCTGGCGCGCAGCGTGCGTCGCACCGTGTGCATCTCGGCGACCTTCAGGCCGCGGTAGTCGGCGACCGCCATGGCCGAGCTCTCACGAAGTAGCTTCGCGAGCTCCGCCACCGCGGCGCGCTTGGTATCGGTCGGCATCTGGTCTGTGGTCCACCTCTCCTGGAATATGAAACGGCCCTCGCGCGTCAGCACGAGGGCCGCGGACTGCGGACCACTGTCTCGTGCCTCGGCGTGCTGCTGGCCTCATCGGTGTGGGCCGGCAATTGGTCCGGGGATCTCACCCGGAACGCAACGCTGTCTCTGGCGCTCGAATGTTCGATTGGGGGCCGATGGTACCCGTTCACGGAGCTCGGGGCAACTTGCGGCCCCTCATTCCGCATCTCGCCATTTGCCCCGCCGAACAGCCCCCCTAGGCCGATGCGGCCGCCAGGGCAGACGGGATGTCGACTCGTACGCCCGGCCCCATGGTCGGTGCCAGGGTGAGGGTCCGCATGTAGGTCCCCTTGGCCCCCGACGGCTTGGCCCGGTTGATGGCGTCGACCAGCGTGGCGACGTTCGCCTCGAGCTGCTCTGGGGTGAAGCTCGCGCGGCCAACCGGAACGTGGACGATCCCCGCTCGGTCGACCTTGAACTCGATCCTCCCGGACTTCACCTCGCCCACGGCACGCTCGATGTCGAAGGTGACCGTTCCCGATTTGGGATTCGGCATCAGGCCGCGCGGGCCGAGCTTCTTCCCCAGGCGCCCGACCATGCCCATCATGTCGGGCGTGGCCACCGCCACGTCGAAGTCGAACCAGCCGCCGTCGATGCGCTTGACCAGGTCGTCGCCGCCGACCTCATCGGCTCCGGCTCGCAGGGCCTCCTGAGCCTTCTCGCCCTGTGCGAAGACGATGACGCGCGTGGTCCGTCCGGTCCCGTGCGGCAGGACGACCGTGCCGCGGACCAGCTGGTCGGCATGGCGCGGATCGATGCCGAGCCGCAGGTGCGCCTCGACGGTGGCGTCGAACTTGGCGATGGAGATCTTCGGCAGCAGCTGGGCTGCCTCGTCGAGCGAGTAGCGGCGCTGCGCCTCGACGAGCGCGGCCGCCTCGCGGTACTTGCGTCCGTGTGCCATCAGTCGCGCACCTCGATACCCATGCTGCGTGCGGTGCCGGCCACGATCCGCATGGCATGCTCCACGTCGTTGGCGTTCAGGTCCTGCATCTTCGTCTCGGCGATCTCGCGCAGCTGTACCTGGGTCACCGAGCCCACCTTGTCGCGATTCGGCTGGGCGGAACCCGACTCCACGCCGGCGGCGCGCTTGAGCAGCGCGGCCGCCAGCGGGGCCTTGGTGATGAACGTGAAGGAGCGGTCCTCGTAGACCGTGATCTCGGCCGGGACGACGTAGCCGCGCATGCTCGCGGTCCGTTCGTTGAAGGCCTTGATGAACTCCATGATGTTGATGCCGTGCTGGCCCAGGGCGGGTCCGACGGGCGGCGCGGCGGTGGCGGCCCCGGCGGGCGCCTGCACCTTGATGATGGTGCGGATCTTCTTTGCCATTCGTTACCTCCGAGGTCCTGGCGGAGCGGTTCGCGCTCCTCCCTCTCTAAAGCTTGTCGATCTGCAGGAAGTCGAGCTCCACGGGCGTCTCCCGGCCGAAGATGCTGACGAGCACCTTGACCTTGTTGCGCTCCGGGTTGACCTCGTCCACGGTACCGATGAACTCCGCGAACGGCCCGTCCTTGACGCGGACGCTCTGCCCCTTCTGGAACTGCACCTTGAACTTTGGTGCCTCGACCCCCATCTGCTTGAGGATCTTCTTGACCTCGCCCTCGAGGAGCGGAGTCGGCCGGTTGCCCGAACCCACGAAGCTTGTCACGCCTGGCGTGTTGCGCACGACGTACCACGACTCGTCGCTCATCACCATCTCGACCAGGACGTAGCCGGGGAAGACCTTCTTGTTGACGGTCTGCCGCTGGCCGTTCTTGATCTCGATCTCCTCCTCCATCGGCACGAGCACCTGGAAGATCTGGTCCTCGACCCCCATCGACTCGATGCGGTGCTCGAGGTTGGCCTTCACCTTGTTCTCGTAGCCGGAGTAGGTGTGGATGACGTACCAGTGCTTGCCGGTCTCCTCGGCGGCTGCCGGGAGTGGCGCCTCACGCGAGAGGCGGGCGGCCTGGGTTGCCTCTGTCGTTCGAGTCTCTTCGTCGGTCATGTCGTGAGAATCCGTTCAACCCCGAAGTGCAGGATCCCGTCGAGCAGGGCAATGTAGGCCCCCACCGCCACGGACACGGCGATCACGATCAACGTCAGGTTGATCACCGTCTGGCGGGTGGGCCAGGCGACCTTCTTCAGCTCGGACCACGCCTCGCTGACGTAGATTCGCAACCCGGAAAACACTTGCTCAGCTCTCTCCTGGGTAGTGGGTGGTGATGGCAGGGGCGACAGGACTTGAACCTGCAACCGCTGGTTTTGGAGACCAGTGCTCTACCAATTGAGCTACACCCCTCCGAGTGCCGCCAGCCCCCTCCGTCGTTACTTCGTTTCCCGGTGCAGCGTGTGCTGTCGGCAGCGCGGGCAGAACTTGTTCAGCTCCATGCGCCCCGGGTCGTTTCGCTTGTTCTTGCGTGTGCTGTACGTGCGCTCCTTGCAGGTGGTGCACGCCAGCGCGATCACTGGTCGGTTCTCGGCCTTGGCCACGTCTGAATCCTTACGTCCATCTGCCTTCGCTGCCCCATCCGCCGCCCACGCTTAACCAGGGTCCGGAGCTCCGGGGGAAGGCCCGTGGATTCTATGGGTTTCGGGGCGTGGGTGTCAACGCGCCTCACTGGCCAGCCGGTCAGGGATGGCTGCGCTCCGCCTCCATCTCCATCGGCTCCGACTGCGCCCGGCCACCGCGACGGGCCAGCACGATCCGGGTGAACGGCAGCCGGATGTCGCTGAAGACCTCGATGCTGACGAGGAAGCCCAGGAAGATGAACAGCACGCCCAGGAACTCGCCGAGGTAGAACGACCAGGTGATTCCGAAACGGTTCAGCCCGCTCGTCCAGCCGGGTATGAAGCCACCGAGCGCAATGAGGAGCGTCGCCGGCACCCGCGAGTTGAGCCGGCCCCCGACCAGGGCGCGGATGGCACCCGGGGCAGACGCGAAGAAGTTGACCGTCACGACCGCCGCACGAACCACGGCGCCGATGATGGGCGGTCCGCCCTCGAAGCGCAGAACCCGCCGCTTGGGCATGAAGATGTAGGCGCTGTAGACCGCGCCGAAGACGAGGGCGAAGGCCCCGGCAATGTTGAACGGCGGCGTCACGATGCGCAGGTCGGACGGCAGGGCGAGGCCGACGGGCACGCCGGTCTGCGGATCGAGGGCGTAGCCCGGCGCCGCGACAGGGACGCTGAAGCAGAGCACCGCGACGATCGCCGAGGCGACCACCAGCACCGTGGCGGTCACGGGCGCGGCGAGCTGCCGCCGGATGCGCGTCGCGACCACGATCGCAACGGCCGAGGCGGTCGCGAAGGCCACCACGCTCGCCACCGCAGCGGCCGAGGCCGGATCACCCTCCTTGGCGCGGGCCAGGGCCGACAGGATCGAGAAGAGGCCGCCGGCGAAGACGCTGAACGCCACGAAGTAGCCGAAACGGGTGCTGCGCAGCAGGTAGACGGTCCCCAGGCCGAGGTAGGCGGCAACCCCAAAGGCGCCGATCAGGTACCAGGTGCGGTAGAGCGGCTCGTTCCAGCCGAAGGCTCCTCCCAGGAACTCGGTCCCCGCACTGATGCCATACCAGAGCAGCCCGACCGTCCAGACCAGCTGGTACGGCTGCCGTCGCCGCAGCCACTGATCCCCCACCATGACGGCGAAGACGAGGGACAGGAACGACGAGCTGAACGGGAGAACGACATTCGGGTCCACGGCGCGTCACGGCCCTCCAACGATGCAACGATGCAGGTGCATCCGGGGTGCGGCATCGAACGCTCGCGACGTGCGAGCAGGTCACAGATTTGCCCCGGATTGGGGAGTAGCGGCGGGCACATCTTGAGCCAACCGGGCGATGCGTCGCAACCATCCACAATCCTGTGGAATTCTTGGTCAAGAAACGATCTATGCGGCCTTGCCGGCGCCGGCGGTCAATCGTTGCCCTCGCCGGCGAGCAGCTCCGCATCGGGCTGGCCCCCAGCGTCGATCCAACCCGCCACGACCGCAGCCACCTGCTCCGCGCGGCGCCCGCCAAGTTCCGCGTCGACCTCCGCGGCGGTGGCTTCTTTCACGGCCCGCGCAATGATCCCGTAGCCGATCCCCCGCGCATCGGCGATCTGCTTCAGGCTCCTGCCGGCATGCAGCCGATCGCGGAGTTCGCGCGTCGAAAGGTCGAGGGCGTCGGCCGCCGCGGGGACGGCGACGGCACGGGCTGCGCGCAGTTCAGCATCGCTCACGCCCGCGACAGCTGCCGCAGTCGTCGGCCTGGCGTGTGTTGCGGTGGTGGCGGCGAGGGCAACGGAGACCAGCGTGCCGCCGGTGAGCACGGTTGCCGCCAGGACGAGCGCCGTCCCGGACATGGTCAATCGGTTCATCGGGGTCCTTTCACATCTGTTGACTGACGTACGTCAGTTTCGAGACAGATCAGGCCCGAAAGGTTTCACCCGGGCGATGGACCATTCCGGCGTGGATCGAGGGAGGCCGACCGCCGGCGGACCGGAGAAATGGAGCCCACGTCCGGGCTCGAACCGGAGACCTCTTCCTTACCAAGGAAGTGCTCTGCCTACTGAGCTACGTGGGCCGATGTCGGGATCGCGGTTGTCTGGTGGGCAGGGAGGGAATCGAACCCCCACAGTCGAAAGACGGCTGATCTACAGTCAGCGGAGCTCACCACCTGCTCAACCTACCCACACGAATCGATCGGCACGTGGTGCGATGCCGATCGGAGCGGCAGTATACCCAACCCCGATCCTGCCCTCAACAAGCGGATCGATGGAGCCGACGGAGGGAATCGAACCCACAACCGGCGGTTTACAAAACCGCTGCTCTGCCGTTGAGCTACGTCGGCCCGGATCGTACGATTGTACCGGTCCCGGACCGTGCAGCCGCTCGAGGCCCCGGGACGATCCTGCTGCATTCACAGGAGACCCGTGCCGGTGGTGCATGGCGAGCGAGCTCGCGTGAGGGAGGAGCGACCTGGCGGCGACCGGATTGCTCGAGCGCTCGGCTTCGTGACGGTCGGCGTGCTGGCGGCCACGGCCCTCTGGCTTGCGTCGATCGCCAACTCCTACTGGTTCGGGGACGCCGACTGGTACGCGGCCGCGCTGCCGGCCGTGCAGGGCAATGCCCCGCTCTACGACCCGCTCATGCTCGCGCCCCACGTGGCGGCCCGGCCCGTCCACTTCAACCTGCCGCCCGCCATGGCACTGCTCGCACCCATCGCCGGGATGGGCCGCCTGCCGTGGGGCATCCTCATGCTCGGCGCCCTCCTGGCGGGTCTCGCGCTTGCCTGGCCCCGGCTGCGGCGGCCGTGGGACCTCGTCATGGCCGGCGCAGTGCTGACCTCGATCCCCTTCCTGTCCGCGGTGATGTTCGCCAACATCAACAGCCTCGTGCTGCTCTTGCTGGCGGTCGCTGCGCGCTGGCCGCGCGCCGCCGGAACGGCGATCGGCATCGCGGCCGCGCTCAAGGTCGCGCCGATCTTCGCCTTCGCGTGGCTCGTCGGCCGCCGCGACTGGTCCGGGCTTGCGACGGGCCTCCTGGTTGCGGCGGGCCTGACCGTCGGCGCCGCGCTGGTGGTGGACCCCAACGCACTGGTCGATTTCGTGACGGTGCGTCTCAACGAGCTCGCCCGGCCCGGGCCGCTGGCCGTAGGACTCGCCAGCTTCGGTGCGCCGGCAGTGGTGGGCTACGCACTCGCGTTCGTGATCGCGGTCGTCGCCGCGCTCCGTGCCAGCCTGCTGCTTGCCGTCCTGGCCTGCCTCGCTGCAGTGCCGGTCCTGCATGCCCACTACTGGACATGGGTGCTGGTGCCCATCCTCGCCACCGGCAAACCACTGCTGGAGAGCGCGGTGGAGCGCGTGCGCCAGGCCGACTGGCTGGGCGGTCGGAGGCTGACCCAACCCGGCGCCTAGCGAAAGCTCAGGCCGAGCCGCGCTGCCGCACCACCTCGAAGAGCAGCAGCGCGCCGGCAACGCCGGCGTTGAGCGAGGCGACGCGACCGGACATCGGGAAGCGGACCAGGAGGTCGCAGCGGCGGCGCATCGCCCCGGAGAGGCCGCTCCCCTCGCTGCCGACGATGACCGCCACCGGTCCGGACAGGTTCGCCTCCCAGGCGAGGGCTGGTGCATCCTGGTCTGCCGCGACGAGCCAGAGCCCGCGCTCCTTAAGCTCGTGGAGCGTCTCGCCCAGGCTGCTCACCTGTGCCATGAGGAGGTGCTCGCTGGCCCCGGCGCTGGCCTTCACGGCGCTTGCGGAGAGCGGTGCGGCTCCCCGCTCGGGGAAGATCACGCCATCGACACCGGCCGCCTCGGCGGAGCGCAGCAGCGCACCGAAGTTCACGGGATCCTGCAGGTGCTCCAGCACGAGCAGCAGTGGGTCGCGGCCGGCGGAGGCCGCGTGGGCCAGCATCTCGGCGAGGTCGGCCCAGCGTCGCGCCTCCACCTCGAGCAGGATGCCCTGGTGCCCGTCGAACCCGGCCAGGCGCGCCAACCGGTCTCCGGGCATCTCCTCCACCGGCACCGATGCATGACGCGCCGCCGCGAGAATCGCCTTGAGCTCCGGATTCGGACGGATGCTCTCCGAGAGGACCAGCCGATGTGCCTGGCGGCCGGCTGCCAGCGCCTCGGCCACCGGCCGACGTCCCCCGATCCAGTCGCTCACCCGCGAGCGGCCGCCACGCTCGCCACGGCAAAGGCGGCCACCCCCGCTGCGCCGGCGAAGCCGAGGCCGTCGGAGGTCGTCCCCTTCACGCTCACCGCGGCGGGCTCCAGCCCACAGAGCGAGGCGACCCGTCCCGCCACCTCGTCGCGTCGCGGGGCGATGGGGGGCCGGCGAGCCGCCACCACCAGGTCGACGCTTATCGGTCGCCAGCCGGCCGCGGCGAGGTGCTCGACGGTGAGCCTGAGCAGCTCGGCCGAGTCGGCATCCGCCCAGCGCTGGTCATCCGGCGCGAAGAGCGTCCCCACGTCGCCGAGGCCGGCGGCGCCGAGCAGCGCATCGATCACCGCGTGCAGCGCGGCGTCGCCGTCGGAATGTCCCGCCAGGCCGGCGACCTCGCCGGGCCAGTCGAGGCCTGCAAGGCGCATAGGCCGGCCGGCCTCGAGGCGGTGCGCATCGAATCCGACCCCCGCCCGCAGGCCCTCGGCTATCGCCGGGGCCGTGAGCTGGTGGGACCAGGCCGCCAGGACGGCGCGCAGCATTGCCTCGTCGCCGGGCTCCGTCAGCTTGCGGTTCGTCAGCTCGCCGTCCACTGCGCGGACCGGGATGCCGCCGGCGCGCATTGCCGCCGCCTCGTCCGTCGCCGGGCGGCCCCAGGCGTGGGTCTCCTCCAGCGCGGCGCGCAGCTGCCGAAGCGTGGCCCCCTGCGGGGTCTGGGCGGCCATCACGGCATCCCGGTCGACGCTGCCCGTCACCATGCGGCCGGCGTCGAGCGTCTTGAGCGAATCTGCGACCGGCACCAGCGGCACGGCGCCGGTGCCCGCCCGAACGGCCGCCACCACGCGGACCATCAGCTCGGGGCTGGCAGCCGGACGCGCGGCGTCATGCACCAGGACGGGCGTGTCCTCGGCAACCCCGGCCGTCGTCAGCGCGCTGATCCCGGCCACCACCGAATCGGTCCGTTCTGCGCCCCCGGCGACCACGAGCACCCGCTCCTCTCCCGCCTCCGGCAGGGCGGCGCGGAAGCGCTCCTCGTCGCCAGCCGGCACGACCGCCACCAGGACGCTCATATCGGGCAGGGAGAGGAGGGTATCCAGGCTCCAGCGCCAGACGGGCCTGCCCCAGAAATCGAGCCAGAGCTTCTCCGTCCCGAATCGGCGCCCCTGGCCGGCAGCGACCAGCACGCCGGCGATCGGCGAGCTCATCGGTCCCGGGAGCCGCTCGAGCTGGCGACCGCCGGATCGCGTGGCTGGCCGTCGCGTAGCTGGCCGTCGCGTGGTTGGGCGAAGATCATGCGGCCCGCCACGGTCTGGAGCACCCGCGTGACCGAGATGGCGATCTCGCGCTCCATGTGGGCGCTCCCACCCTCCACCACGATCATGGTGCCGTCCTCCAGGTAGCCGACCCCCTGGCCCGGCTCCTTGCCCTCCTGGATGATCTTGACCGACATCTCTTCGCCGGGATGCACCACGGCCTTGACCGCGTTGGCCAGCTCGTTGATGTTCAGGACGCGGATCCCCTGCAGCTCGGCAACGCGGTTAAGGTTGAAGTCGTTGGTGAGGATGGCCGCCCCGGTGTCCCGCGCGAAGGCGACCAGCTTGGCGTCGACCTCGTCGACCTCCGGGTAGGTCGCCTCGCTCACCTCCACCGGCGAGACCGAGTCCTTCTGCAGCGCCGTCAGCATCTCCAGCCCGCGTCGCCCCCGATTGCGCCGCATGGCGTCGGGCGAGTCGGCGATGCGCTGGAGCTCGTCCAGCACGAAGCGCGGGATCACGAGCGTGCCGAGGATGAAGCCCGTCCTGCCGATGTCCACGATCCGTCCGTCGATGACCGCCGAGGTGTCGATGACGACCATGTCGGGATGCTGGCCGCGCCGGCCGCCCGGGACGATTCCCGACATCGCGGGGATCAGGACGTCGCGCTTCAGCAGGGTCGTCCAGAGCATCGCCAGCGCGAGGACGATGGCGGCCAGGGGTGGCAGGATGGCGCCCAGGGTGCCGCCCAGCGCAGAGAGCGGCACGCCGACCAGGAGCCCCATCAGCAGGCCGACCACCACCGCACCGACGCCGAGCGCGTATTCGGCCGCTCCCGCCGCCGCGATGCGACCCACCGCCCACCGGGTCGGGTAGACGGTGATGTACGGAATGGCGAGGTAGCCGAACAGCAGTGACGCCGCGACCATCGCCATGAGGAAGGCAGGCTTATTCGGAGCGCTGACGGCCGCCGGCGCGCGCTCGAGGATCAGGAGTCCCAGCCCGAACCCGAAGAAGGTTCCAAGCAGAGCCCCCAGGAGCTGGATGAGCTTTGTCATGGACCGATGAGACCGATATGAAGAACGTACCGCGACCGATGAATGAGCTGATAATCGATGATTCCGGTGCCGCGTTCCCCGTTCGGGGCGGCCACCTTAGCATGCGCCCCTGACATGGACAATGGATTGACTGAGAGCTGACTCAGCCGGGCTCCAGCGCCATCGCCAGCGCCGCACGCAGGTCGTGCGCGATCGCGAGCCCATCCGCGCGCGGTCCCTGCTCGCGGCCCGGACCGGTGACGAGGCGGTCGAAGCCGATGCGACGCGCCTCGGAGAGCCGACGCTCCGCACGCCCCGCATGCCGGACTCTGCCCGCCAGCGAGAGTTCACCGGCGAGGACGGTGCCCGCCCGGACCGGTCGTTCACGAAGGCTCGAGGCAAGCGCAGCAGCGATGGCGAGATCCGCGGCAGGCTCCTCGATGCGGAGGCCGCCGGCGACGTTCACGTACACGTCGTGCGCGGTCAGGTTGATGCCGGCATGTCGCGCCAGGACGGCGATCAGCATCAGGACGCGGTTGGTGTCGACGCCGGTGGTGGCGCGCCGCGGCGATCCCGCCCCCGCTCTGGCGACGAGCGCCTGGATCTCGACGGCCAGGGGACGGGACCCTTCGAGCGCAATCGTGACCGCGCTGCCCGCGACCGGTGGCTGCTCCGACTCGAGAAAGAAGCGGCTCGCGTCCGCCACTTCGACCAGCCCATCGCCACGCATCTCCAGCACGCCGACCTCGTCGGTCGACCCGAAGCGGTTCTTGGCAGCTCGGACGAGGCGCGTGCTCCCCAGTCGCTCGCCCTCCAGGTAGATGACGGCGTCGACGAGGTGCTCGAGGGTACGGGGCCCGGCCACGGTGCCCTCCTTCGTCACGTGTCCCACCAACGCCACGCAGGTCCGGCCGGCCTTCGCCACCTCGGCCAACCTGGTCGCCACCTCGCGCACCTGCCCGACGCTCCCCGATGGACCGGTCAGCTCGGCGCTGGTGAGCGTCTGCACGCTGTCGACCACGGCCAGCACCGGGTCAGCCGATTGGATCGCCCCGATCGCCGTCTCGAGCTCCGTGGTTGCCAGCAGACCCAGCCCATCGACCACGCCGTCGACGCGCTCTGCCCGCCCGCGGACCTGGGCGATCGACTCCTCCCCGGTGACGTACAGGGTCGAGCTGCCGGCGGCCGCGAGGCGTGCGGCGAGCTGCAGCAGGAGCGTCGACTTGCCGATGCCCGGGTCGCCGCCGAAGAGCACGATCGAGCCGGGAACGAAGCCTCCGCCAAGCACCCGATCCACCTCGCCGATCCCGCTGGTGAGGCGGCCGGCCTCGGCGCTGGTGACCTCGGAGATCGGCGTCACCGCGTCCGGGCCGACCGGGATCGCGGTCCGCGCACGGGACCTGGCCGTGCGAGCAGGTGCGCGGGCCACGACCGTCTCGACCAGGGTGTTCCACGCGGCACAGGTCGGGCACTGGCCCGACCACTTGGGCGACTCGGAGCCGCACTGCTGGCAGACGAAGACGGAACGAACGGCGGGCACGATGAGACATCTTGCCACGCGACCGGGTGGCGGCGGCTTATCGGTCCGTTATCGGCCCTCAGGTGGCCTTGACCGTCTCCCGCTCGGGGGCGCCCTTGTCGATGCGGAGGCCGCCCTCGGGATCGACATCGACGACGATGGTGTCGCCGGCCTCGAAGCTCGCCATCAGCATGCGCTCGGCCAGCGGATCCTCGATCTGGTTCTGGATCTCGCGCCGGAGCGGCCTCGCCCCGAAGGCCTGGTCGTAGCCCTTCTCGATCATGGCGTCCTTGGCGGCATCGGTCACCACGAGCTCCATCTGCTGGCCCTCGAGCTGCTTCTTGACGCGGACCAGGAGCATGTCGACGATCTCGCGGATCTCCTCGCGGGTCAGCTGGCGGAAGACGACGGTGGCGTCGATGCGGTTGAGGAACTCGGGGCGGAAGGCATTCTTCAGCTCGCCCAGCACCTTGTCCTTCATCCGCTCGTAGTCGGCCATCGCCTTCTTGGCCTCGTCGCCGCCGGCGCGGAAGCCGATCGAGGTGTCCTTCTGCAGCAGCTCGGCGCCGACGTTGCTGGTCATGATGATGATGGTGTTCCGGAAGTCCACCCGGCGGCCCTTGGCATCGGTCAGGTGGCCGTCCTCCAGGATCTGGAGGAGGATATTGAAGACCTCCGGATGCGCCTTCTCGATCTCGTCGAGCAGCACCACGCTGTAGCTCTTGCGGCGCACGGCCTCGGTCAGCTGGCCGCCCTCGTCGTAACCGACGTAGCCGGGCGGAGCGCCGACCAGTCGCGACACGTTGTGGCGCTCCATGAACTCGCTCATGTCGATCTTCACGAGGGCGTCCTCGGAGCCGAACATGAATTCGGCCAGCGCGCGTGCCAGCTCGGTCTTGCCGACGCCGGTCGGTCCCATGAAGATGAACGAGCCGATGGGCCGCTTCGGATCCTTCAGGCCCGCACGGGCGCGCCGCACCGCCTTCGAGATGATGTCGATGGCCTCCTGCTGCCCCACGATGCGCTTGTGCAGCGCATCCTCCATGTGCAGCAGTCGCTCCGACTCCTCCGCGCTGATGCGGATCACCGGGATGCCGGTCCACATGCTGACGACCTGGGCGATGTCCTCCTCGGTCACCTCGGGGATGTCCTTGGCCGACTCCTCGTGCCACTCGGCGCGCAGCTGCTCGATCTTCTCCTTGCCCTTGGCCTCCTCGTCGCGCAGGCGCGCAGCCGCCTCGTAGTCCTGGCCGGTGATCGCGTCGTCCTTCTGGCGCGTGACCTCCTCCAGCTCCTTCTGGGCTTCGCGGATCTGCGGCGGCGCGCTCGCCTTGCGGAGGCGCACCCGCGAGCCGGCCTCGTCGATCAGGTCGATCGCCTTGTCGGGCAGGGCGCGGTCGGCCACGTAGCGGACCGACAGGTCCACGGCCGCATGCACCGCCTCGTCAGTGATGTTGACCTTGTGGTGCTCCGCGTAGCGCGAGCGGATGCCGAACAGGATCTCGACCGCCTCGTCGACCGTGGGCTCCTCGACCATCACCGGCTGGAAGCGGCGTTCCAGGGCCGCATCCTTCTCGATGTACTTGCGGTACTCGTCGAGCGTGGTGGCGCCGATGCACTGCAGCTCGCCGCGTGCCAGCGGCGGCTTGAGGATGTTGGCCGCGTCGATGGCACCCTCGGCCGCCCCGGCCCCGACCAGCGTGTGCAGCTCATCGATGAAGAGGACGCTGTCGCTGCTGGAGCGCAGCTCCTCGATGATCTTCTTGAGGCGCTCCTCGAACTCGCCGCGGTACTTCGTGCCGGCCACCAGCGAGCCGATGTCCAGGGTCAGGACGCGCTTGTCCATCAGCGTCTCGGGCACGTCGCCGGAGACGATGCGGTGGGCGAGGCCCTCCGCGATCGCCGTCTTGCCGACGCCCGGCTCCCCGATCAGGGCGGGGTTGTTCTTGGTGCGGCGGCTCAGGATCTGGATGACGCGCTCGATCTCCTTCTCCCGGCCGATGACCGGGTCGAGCTTGTTGGCGCGCGCCGCATCGGTCAGGTTGATCCCCAGCTGGTCCAGCGTCGGCGTCTTCGACGGCCGCTTCGACTCCTGGGCAGGCGCGACGCTGCTCGACTGGGAGAGGACGTGGATGACCTGGTGGCGCACCTTGTCCAGGTTCACACCAAGGCTCTCCAGCACGCCCGCCGCGATGCCCTCACCCTCGCGCACGAGGCCGAGGAGCAGGTGCTCGGTGCCGATGTAGTTGTGGCCGAGCCGGCGCGCCTCGTCGATGGCCAGCTCGATCACGCGCTTCGCGCGCGGCGTGAGACCGACCTCGCCGACGACCGGTCGGTCTCCACGGCCGATGATGAACTCGACCGCGGTGCGAACCTTCGACAGCTCGACGTTCATGTTCTCCAGCACGCGGGCAGCCACGCCCTCGCCCTCGCGCACGAGGCCGAGGAGCAGGTGCTCGGTGCCGATGTAGTTGTGGTTGAAGCGCTGGGCCTCGTCCTGCGCCAGGGTGAGGACCTTTCGCGCCCGGTCTGTGAACTTGTCGAATCGGTCCATGTCGCGGTTCCTGCTGGGTCCGCGGGCACTTCCGTGCCTGCGTTGATCTGAGTGTACGGCACCACTCGGGTGCAGTGCCTTCAATAGGTACTACGTTCTACGGTGACGCACGACCCGCCGTTCACATCGATGCATGAAGCGGGCCCGTTGCCGGAGCCCGCCTCGTGGGTCGCGTGACGCCGATCGTCGGGCCGCCGTGGCGGCCCCCGTCTAGCCCTTCTCCTCGTCGACCGGCTTCTCTGCGGTCGCCTCGGGTTCGGCCGCTGCCTCGGGCTCGGCGGCGGGCTCATCGGCCTTGGCCTCGAGCTCGGCGGCTGGCTCATCGGCCTTCGCCTCGGGCTTTGCCTCGGACTCCGGCTCGGCCGCGGCTTCCTCGACCTTCGCCTCGGGCTCGGCGGCTGGCTCATCGGCCTTGGCCTCGGACTCCGGCTCGGCCGCGGCTTCCTCGACCTTCGCCTCGGGCTCGGCGGCTGGCTCATCGGCCTTGGCCTCGGGCTCCGGCTCTTCCTTCTGCTCGGCGGCCGACTCATCGGCCGTTGCCTCTGGCTTAGCCTCTGGCTCGGCCTGGGGCTCCGGCTCTGCCTTCTGCTCGGCGGCCGACTCATCGGCCTTTGCCTCTGGCTTAGCCTCTGGCTCGGCAGGCGCCGACTGCGACGACCGGAACTGGTCGAGGAGGCCCGATTCGGCGAAGGCGGCGGCCATCGTGTTGTCGATGCCCTCGTCCGGCTCCCGGATCGCATCCTCGGGCCGATAGACCCGATCACGCCGGTCACGTCGCTCGCGGCGCGGACGCTCCTCGAAGCGCGGGGCCGCCGCCGATGCGGCCACGGCGGGCCGGTCCTCGGCCTGCTTGAGCGAGAGGCCAAGGCGGTGGCGCTCGGAATCGAGGCTGATGATCTTCAGCTGCAGCGTCTCGCCCTCCTTGACGACGTCGCCCGGATGAGCCACGCGCTGCATGGAGAGCTCGCTGATGTGGATGAGGCCCTCGAGGCCCTCCTCCACGCGCACGAAGGCGCCGAAGTTCACCAGCTTGGTGACGGTTCCCTCGATGATGTCGCCGATCTTGTACTTGGCGACCGACTCCTGCCACGGGTCGGGCTGCAGCCGTCGAATCGACAGGCTGATGCGGCCGCGCTCGTGGTTGATGTCGATTACCTCGGCCTCGACCTCTTCGCCGATGTTGTGGGCGGTCTCCGGGTTGTTGACCTTGTTCCAGGAGAGCTCCGACTTGTGGACCAGGCCGTCGATGCCTCCGAGGTCCACGAAGACGCCGAAGGGTGCGATGCTGCGAACCACGCCGTTGACGCGCTGCCCCACCTGGAGGCTGCTGAAGAGCTCGTCGCGCTTCTCGCGGCGCTCCTCGTAGAGCGCGACCTTCTCCGAAAGGATGAGGCGGTTCGCCTTGCGGTTGACCTCGAGGATCTTGAGCCGCAGGGTGCGACCCACGAAGGGCTGCAGCTTCTCGGCGATCTCCTGCGCCGCGTCGCGCGGCTGCTCGTCCCGCGGCCGACGCGGGAAGTCCACGATCTGGCTGATCGGGACGAAGCCGCGGACGCCCAGGTCGACGATCAGGCCGCCCTTGTTGTGGTCGATCACCTTGGCCTCGACGATCTCGCCCGCGTCGAAGCGCTCCTGCATGGCGCGCCACTTGCGCTCCAGCCCGGCGCGACGCAGCGAGAGCACGGCGTGCCCCTCGGGCGACTCCGGCTGCAGGACGTAGACGAGGACCTCGTCGCCGATCGTGAGCTCCGGCCGAGACTCGTCGCCTCCGTCGCGCGGTCCTCGGCGGCTCATCAGCTCCCGGTTCGAGACGACCCCCTCGCTCTTGCCACCGAAGTCGACCAGGATCTCGTCGGGGTCGATGCGGACCACGGTGCCCTCGACCACGTCGCCGTGCTTCAGGCTCTTGACCTCGTTGTCGGGGTCGTCGAGCAGCTCGGCCATGGTCATCGGCTGAGACCCATTCCGGCTGTCGTCGGGAGCGGCCTCCGGCGCAGCCGGATCGGTCGCGGACGCGGACTCACCGGCATCCGGCGCAGCTGCGCCGGCGCTCGCCTCATCGGCAGCCGTTGCCGGCGCCTCCACCTGCGATTCCTCGGCCTCGGCCTTCTCGGGCTCGGCGAGGACGGGCTCGGGCTCGGCTTCCTCCCGGGTGTCGGGCACTTCCTGCACCGATGCAGTTGCGGGCTGCTCCTCGGCGGGCTGCTCCGCGGCGGGCTGCTCCTCGGCGGTGGTGCTCTCGGCCTGCTCGGTGGGCTCCTCGCCGACGACCGTGGTGGTTGCCTCGGGGGCCTCCTGTTCGGCGTTGGGCTCGGGCTGCTTGGTCTCTTCAGTCAACTTGTGAATTCGCTCCTTGGTGGACAGAGTCTCGGTGGCAACAACAACGCCCTCCGCTGGCGGAGGGCGATTCGTCCAGGCTCAGATCGTCGTGGAAGCTGCCTTTGGTGTCGGTCTGACGACTGGGGGCTCCTCCGCTACGTACCGATGAGAACGAACGCGCATCCGCGCAGTTATGCGGTTGTTCGCCACAGAGCCGGTGCAGCATACCATACGGTCAAATGGAACCCATTCGTGCCTGAGCTCCCGGACCTGACGGTCGTTGCCGAGGAGCTGCAGCGCCGTCTCAGCGGGGCGGTCGTGGTGTCGGCTTCTGCGCCGACCCCCATCCTCGTACGGGCCACGCCGGATGAGGTGGCGTCGCTGGTCGGGAGCGTGATCGGGCCCGCTCGTCGACGCGGGAAGTTCCTGATCCTGCCCTTCGAACGCGACGGCCGCGGCTTCCGGCTGCTCGCAGCCAACCCGATGCTGGCCGGCCGCTTCTGGCTCCTCGAGAGCGGAAGCGGGCGCGTGCGCGCGCGCACGGGGCTTCGCATCGGTCTCGAGGACGGCCGAGAGCTGCGCTACGTCGACCGTGAGATGCTGGGCAAGCTCTACCTGGTGGAGCCCGCGGAGCTCGACCATATCCCCGGCTGGTCCGAGATGGGACCCGATGCCGACGACCCCAACCTGACCCTGGAGGAGTTCCGCAAACGGATCCGACGCCATCCCGGTGAGCTGAAGTCGCTGCTCCGCAACCCCCGCTTCGTGGCCGGCATCGGCAACGCCTACTCCGACGAGATCCTGTGGGAAGCGCAGCTCGCCCCGCTGCGACGACGCAGCAGCCTGAAGCCTGAGGAGGTCGATCGGCTCTACCACGCCATGCGCGGGGTGCTGGCCGATGCGACCCATCGGCTCCGCGTGCTGGTCCCACCGGAGATCGAGCGGCAGCACCGGGAATTCCTGCAGGTCCACCTTCGCGGTGGGCAGCCGTGCCCCCGCTGCGGACGCGAGCTGCGGCAGATCGGCGGGTCCGAAGCGACCACCTTCTGTCGGGCCTGCCAGCCGCCGTTCTAGCCGGTCAGCGAATGATCAGCACCTGGCCGACGATGATCACGTCCGAGGCGCCCAGGCCGTTGGCGTCCTGGAGCGCCCGTACCGATGTCCCAAACCTGATGGCGATGCCGTTGAGCGTGTCGCCCGGCTGCACCACGTAGGTCTGTGGCTGAGCCTGGGCCGGCGTCGCGGTGGGAGCGGCGGTCATCGGGGCCGGCGTCGTCGCCGTCGCGCTGGGCGCGGCACTGGGCGGCAGGGTGGGTTCGCTCGTGGCGATCGCGGTGGACGCCGGAACGGAGGTGGGGCCGGAACTCGCGATGGCGCCGGGCGTGATGACAGTGGTCCCGGAGGCCGCTGGCGACGGTGCCGCCGCGATCAGACCACCCAGGCTCCCTGCCACGCCGGAGGCGACCGCGGCAAGTCCCAGGGCGGCCATCGCCGCACCCAGCACCCACCGCCGGCTACGTGCGCCGATCGCCCTCGCCGCGCTGGTCCGCCGCCCGCCTACCGCCGGGAGCACCAGGCGCGTCTGGATGATGGCGGCGTCGGGTGCCGGCTCGGGCCACGCGATGGGACCGCGCCGCTCCATGGCGGCCACGTACCGGTCACAGTTGGTGTGCGCTGCTGCGAGGCAGTACTCGACCTGCTGACCGCGTTCCACCGGCTGAAGAGCGTCAGCGGCCCGGCAGATGTGCGCACCGTCGAACCCGTCGACGACGGTCCGGCCGTCGACGCCGGTAGCCAGGAAGGGGCAGATGCGGTCCATCGGCCCCGAGGATACTCCCGCTCGCTCGCTCGCCGAGGGCGGAAGCGGATAAATGAAAATCCCGGCGACGACCTATTTTCCCAGGAGGTTGCCCCCCAAGTATCTTCGGCGCTGGAGAGCTTAACTTCCGTGTTCGGGATGGGAACGGGTGGAGCCTCTCCGCTAGCGTCACCGGGATCATCTTCAATTGGTGCGACCTGCCCATCAGGCCAGCGAACCATCGACTGGAAGCGTCGTTTCGTCGGTGATCGTCAGCCGGCACCGCCGGCTGTCCGCGCGCGTCCAGCAACGTGCTAGACGCGTGAATTAGGTCAAGCCCTCGACCATTAGTACCGCTTAGCTGAACGCATTGCTGCGCTTACACGTGCGGCCTATCAAACAGCTAGTCTCGCTGCGGTCTTACCTGGTTAACCCAGTGGGGAACCTCATCTTGAGGCGAGCTTCGCACTTAGATGCTTTCAGTGCTTATCCCAACCGAACATACCTACCCAGCAATGCCACTGGCGTGACAACTGGTACAACATTGGTTCGTTCACTCCGGTCCTCTCGTACTAGGAGCAACTCCTCTCAAGTTCCCTGCGCCCACGGCGGATAGAGACCGAACTGTCTCACGACGTTCTGAACCCAGCTCGCGTACCGCTTTAATTGGCGAACAGCCAAACCCTTGGGACGTACTTCCGCCCCAGGATGCGACGAGCCGACATCGAGGTGCCAAACAGGGCCGTCGATATGAACTCTTGGGCCCTATAAGCCTGTTATCCCCGGGGTAGCTTTTATCCGTTGAGTGATACCCCTTCCACTCGGAGGTACCAGATCACTAAGCCCGACTTTCGTCTCTGCTCGACTTGTAGGTCTCGCAGTCAAGCACCCTTATGCCTTTGCACTCTTCGGCTGGTTTCCATTCAGCCTGAGGGTACCTTTGGGCGCCTCCGTTACACTTTAGGAGGCGACCGCCCCAGTCAAACTGCCCATCAGACACTGTCCGGCGCCCGGATTACGGGACGCCGTTAGAGCCGAAATCCAACAAGGGTGGTATTTCAAGGTTGACTCCACCGAGGCTAGCGCCCCAGCTTCAACGTCTCCCACCTATCCTACACAAGCTGAACCTCAGTCCAATATCAAACTACAGTAAAGCTCCACGGGGTCTTTTTGCCCTGCCGCGGGTAACCTGCATCTTCACAGGTATTTCAATTTCGCCGGATCCCTCGTTGAGACAGCGCCCAGATCGTTACGCCATTCGTGCGGGTCGGAACTTACCCGACAAGGAATTTCGCTACCTTAGTACCGTTATAGTTACGGCAGCCGTTTACCGGGGCTTCAATTCAGAGCTTGCACCCCTCCTCTTAACCTTCCGGCACTGGGCAGGCGTCAGCCCCTATACGTCAGCTTTCGCTTTAGCAGAGACCTGTGTTTTTGCTAAACAGTCGCCTGGGCCATTTCACTGCGGCCTCGATCAGCCTCTCACAGAGTGAGCCACTGCGAGGCACCCCTTCTCCCGAAGTTACGGGGTCAATTTGCCGAGTTCCTTAACGAGGGTTCTTCCGATCGCCTTGGTATGCTCTACCCGTCTACCTGCGTCGGTTTGCGGTACGGACGCCTTTGATCTCGCTAGACGCTTTTCTTGCAGGATCGGCTCAGTCGAATCAGCTTTCGCCTTTCATTCGCTGCTCGGAGTTAATGAGAGGACGGATTTGCCTGTCCTCTCCCCCTACCGGCTTAGACGCACATAGCCACAGTGCGCTCAACCTACCGTTCCCGGTCACGCCCTTGCTCCCATGATCGCTTCAAACTGGCTGCTTCGATCGACCGAAGTCGACCTCAGCGCACCAGCCTCCACGGCCAAGGCACCTTGCGGTGCAAACGATCTCTGGCGGTATCGGAATATCAACCGATTGTCCATCGCCTACGGCTTTCGCCCTCGGCTTAGGCCCGACTAACCCTGAGCGGATTAACCTTCCTCAGGAAACCTTAGACATACGGCGTGCACGTTTCTCGCGTGCATTTCGCTACTCATGCCGGCATTCGCACTTCCGTCCGCTCCAGCCGTCCTCACGATCGACCTTCACTGCTGACGGAACGCTCCCCTACCACTGCTCCTGACCCGAAGGCCAGGAACAATCCGAAGCTTCGGTACCAGACTTGAGCCCCGTTGGATCTTCGGCGCGGAATCACTTGACCAGTGAGCTATTACGCACTCTTTAAATGGTGGCTGCTTCTGAGCCAACATCCTGGTTGTCTGTGCAACTCCACATCCTTCCCCACTTAGTCTGGATTTTGGGACCTTAGCTGTCGGTCTGGACTGTTTTCCTTTTGACCACGAAGCTTAGCCCTCGCAGTCTGACTCCCGGGGTATGGAATCACGGGATTCGGAGTTTGATTGGGTTTGGTAAGCGGGAAGCCCCCTAGCCCATTCAGTGCTCTACCCCCGTGACTGAACCCCCGAGGCTAGCCCTAAAGCTATTTCGGGGAGAACCAGCTATCTCCGAGTTCGATTGGCATTTCACCGCTACCCACAGGTCATCCCCTAGCTTTTCAACGCTAGTGGGTTCGGTCCTTCACGGGACATTACTCCCGCTTCAACCTGCCCATGGGTAGGTCACTCGGTTTCGGGTCTACTCGCGGCGACTCAATCGCCCTATTCAGACTCGCTTTCGCTGCGGCTACGTCCTTCTCGGACTTAACCTCGCCACCTACGAGTAACTCGCCGGCTCATTCTTCAAAAGGCACGCCATCAGGCTACCCACCAGCCGAAGCCGATGGGCAACACCCTTTGACTGCTTGTAGGCGTTCGGTTTCAGGTACTATTTCACTCCCCTCCCGGGGTGCTTTTCACCTTTCCCTCACGGTACTAGTTCACTATCGGTCGCCAAGAGTATTTAGCCTTGGACGGTGGTCCGCCCGGTTTCCCACATGAGAGACCTTCCACGTGGTACTCAGGGACACGGCTGAGAGGCGAATCGCTTTCGCATACGGGGCTGTCACCCTCTACGGCTGGCCTTTCCATGCCACTTCCGCTAGCGATCCGTTTTGTAACTCTCTGCGGGCACTGCAGCGCTCCGCTAGCCGGCCCTACAACACCGCGACTGCAACGGCTGCAGCCTGTCACGCAGCCACGGTTTGGGCTTCTCCGCTTTCGCTCGCCACTACTAACGGAATGTTCTCTTTTCCTCGAGGTACTTAGATGTTTCAGTTCCCTCGGTTTCCTCGGTCCGGCCTATGTGTTCAGCCGGCCGTACCCAGGCATTACCCTGGGTGGGTTTCCCCATTCGGAGATCTCCGGGTGATAACGCTTGCTCGCAGCTCCCCGAAGCATTTCGTCGCCTGCCACGTCCTTCATCGGCTCTTGGCGCCAAGGCATCCACCGAACGCCCTTAGTAGCTTGACCTAACGCTCACGCGGCTAGCACGAATTGCTGGCTGCGCGCGTCGGTTACTTCGGTCGTGCCCCCGGTTAAGGGCACGACGCGTCGGAAAATCCTCGACGAAATCGATGCTTCCAGTCTTCGGTTCTTAAGGTCGCGCGCCCGAACGAGTTCGAGCGCCCGCCGCGCTGGCTCCTCCTGGTGGGGAGGGCCCGCCGGTTTGGCTTACGCCTTGCGGTCGACGTCTTACGACGACGTCACGGCGTCAGCGAATGTCCGCTGACCGGTGGGCACGACTGGTGCGTCGCGCGCAGCGGTCAGAGGACCGTTCGATTGTTGGGCCCGTCAAAAGGATCGCGAGGACAACCTAGGGCGGTCTCCTCGCGAGAGCCGCGATACTGTAGCACCCGCCCGATGGCCGGTCAACAGAGCCCCGCCACCGTTTGGCGAAGGCACCTGCAGGCGGCGCATCGGCCCTCTATTCTCGCACAACCGCGGCGGATTTGCGATGCGGTCAGACAGTCGCGACGCCGTCTCGCACGGCCCGCGCCGCGGACACGATTCCTTCGGTCCATGGCTCACCGTGTCCGGGAAGCACCAGGCGGGCGTCGGTCGGTTCGAGGCGGCTCAGGGAGGCCACGGCCTGCTGCGGGTCGGCGGTGAAGGGCGCGACCTGCGGGCCGCGCGTTCCAGTCGTGACGGCGTAGGTCGCCAGCGCATCGCCGGCGAAGAGCAGATCACTTGCCGGCACGTGCAGGGCAGCGCTGCCGGGCGTGTGCCCGGGCACCAGGATCACCTGCGGCGACCCGGGGACGTCGAGCGTGGCCCCGTCGCCGTACGTCGCGACCTCCTCCACTTTCGGGCGGCGCAGGCCGCCATTGCGCAGGCCCAGCCACAGGAAGCCGAGCAGCGGCGCGAGCTTGGTGGGTCCCATCCCCTTCGCCGGATTGGGAGCCTCGCCGCGCGCCAGGGCCGCGTCGGCCTCGTGGACCCAGACCGGGAGCGACCGCGTGCGTCGCAGACGCTCCGCGAAGCCGATGTGATCGGAGTGGCCGTGGGTCAGGACGATGGCCCGCACATCCTCGATGGTGCGGCCCATGGCCGCCAGCTCGCGAGGGATATCGTCGTAGTAGCCGGGCATCGCCGCGTCGATGATGGTGACCTCTCCGCCCTCCTCGAGCAGGTAGGCGTTGACCGTGCTGTCGGAGCCGATGCGATGGACGCCCTCGGTGATCTTCATTCGTCTGACCTCGGTGGCCCCCGACCGGCAGCGGTGGCCGCCATCTGCTCCCCGCGGCGGTGGAGTGGTGGAGATGAGGGGACTCGAACCCCTGACCCCCTCCTTGCAAAGGAGGTGCTCTCCCAGCTGAGCTACATCCCCACGCCGCCGGCAGATCGTATCCGCGGCGCGGCGCCCGGTCAAAGTCAGCGGAAGACGACGGTGCGGTTGCCGTGCAGCAGGACGCGACGCTCGACGTGCCAGCGGACCGCGCGCGCCAGCGCCACGCACTCGACGTCCCGTCCCACGCGCGAGAGTTCCGCCACGCTGTGGGCGTGGTCGACGCGGGCGACCTCCTGCTCGATGATCGGCCCCTCGTCGAGCTCGCCGGTCACGTAGTGCGCCGTCGCGCCGATGAGCTTGACGCCGCGTTCGTGCGCCTGGCGGTACGGTTGCGCTCCCTTGAACGAGGGCAGGAACGAGTGGTGGATGTTGATCGCTCGTCCGGCGAGGGCACGGCAGGCATCGCCACCGAGAATCTGCATGTAGCGCGCGAGCACGACAAGCTCGACCCGCTCCGACGCCACCAGGCGCAGCAGCGCGCCATCCAGCTCCGCCGACGATGTCCCCGGCGCTGGCAGCCGATGGTAGGGAAGCGCGTAGGCGTCAGCGAGGGGCCGGAAGTCGTCGTGGGCCGATGCGACCCCCACGATCTCGGCACGGATCGCGCCGGTGCGCCAGCGGTACAGGAGGTCGTTGAGGCAGTGACCCTCGCGCGAGACGAGGACCACCAGGCGCGGCCGCTCCGACGCGTCATGCAGCTCCCAGGTCAGCTTCAGCTTCGCCGCCAGCGGCTCGAACGCCTCGCGCCAGGACTTCGCGCCATCGCCGTCGGCGCTGAAGTGGACCCGCATGAAGAAGCGGCCGGCGTCGGGGTCGCCGAACTGGTCGCTGTCGATGATGTTGCCGCCGTGCGCGGCGATGAGGCTCGCCACGCCGGCCACGATGCCCGGACGGTCCGGGCATGAGAGGGTCAGGATCAGCTGGGGCATGGCTGGCGGGTCAGGGGGGCGTGAGACGACGCCGCGGCTCAGGAGGAAGCGGCTGCCCGGCCGGCCACGGAACTCGGCGCACCACGCATATCGGCGTCTGCTCGCGGGCCTGGCCGAGCGGGTTGTCGGCGAAGAGCCGGGCGACGAGGCGTCGGTCCAGGCCGGGACTCGCACCCAGGACCTTGCAGCCCGCGTCGTTGGCGTCGATGACCGCCACCGGCCGGTCGAGGGCCGCGGCCAGGGCGCGGGCGGCGCCGTTGGGATCCCTGGGCCCGAGGGTGGCCGCCTGGTTGTAGGGCGGGATCGTATAGCTGGTCGGCCCGTCGATGGCGCCCGCCTGCGGCCCGGCGATCCGGTAGAAGAGCCCGTGGACGCCGAAGGGCTTGGTGACGGCGCTGACCGCTGCCGCGAACAGGATCCGCGCCGCTCCGACCTCGTCGATCGCCAGCTGCATCGTCTCCGCTGTCCCCAGGCCGATCCCGTAGCCGGGTCGCGTCACGAATCGGACGAGGAACCGGGCCAGGCGGCCGGGTCGGATCTCTGACATCGGATGCGAGCGACCCTGGGTGATGGCGACCATCCGCTCGCTCACCGCCACCAGGGCCACGTCAGAATCGAGGGGGTCGACGTAGCGGCTGGCAACCTCGACGGCGTCGTCCGCCGGCGTCACGAGGTGCGTGCGAACGGGGTGGCGCGCGTAGACGAGCGTGTCGACCGAGGCGAGGAGCTCGCGCCCCTCGTTGGGCTCGTCGAGGATGCCCATCTGGCGGTCCGCATCTTCAGCTGGCGGTGGGGGCGTGGTGGCCATCGGCGCCCTCCGCGGGCTGTTCGAGGGGAAGGTGGTGGGCGTTTCTGGACTCGAACCAGAGACCTCTGCCTTATCAGGGCAGTGCTCTAACCAGCTGAGCTAAACGCCCCTCGGGGGCCGCATCGTACCCGGCGCCGTCCGGCAGCGCAACCTTGCGCCGGGCAGACGAAGAGCCGCCCCGCAACGGGACGGCTCACGAACCTCGGCGGCTGAAGAGTGACAGGAACCCGCGTAGGTCTGCAGGAGTCAGGTCTGCGATGGCGAGGACGATCCGATCATCCGCTTGCGCGGTGTCCATTCCCTCGCGAATGGACGCTTGCGATCGGTCGATCGACCTGGAAGGTTCGGTCATCCGGCGAACCGGCTGACCGGGAACTCCCTAGAAAGGAGGTGATCCAGCCGCACCTTCCGGTACGGCTACCTTGTTACGACTTCGTCCCAATCACCAATCCCACCTTCGACGGCTGCCTCCTTGCGGTTGGCCCACCGGCTTCGGGTGTTATCGGCTTTCATGACGTGACGGGCGGTGTGTACAAGGCCCGGGAACATATTCACCGCAGTATGCTGACCTGCGGTTACTAGCAACTCCAGCTTCATGCAGGCGAGTTGCAGCCTGCAATCCGAACTGAGACCGGCTTTGTGGGATTAGCTCCACCTCGCGGTTTGGCAACCCGTTGTACCGGCCATTGTAGCGTGTGTGTAGCCCAGGACGTAAGGGCCATGCTGACTTGACGTCATCCTCACCTTCCTCCGAGTTTCTCTCGGCAGTCTGGCATGAGTGATACAACATGCCACGAGGGTTGCGCTCGTTGCGGGACTTAACCCAACATCTCACGACACGAGCTGACGACAGCCATGCAACACCTGCATGATGGTCCCTTGCGGGAGGACGACGTTTCCGCCGTTTTCCACCACATGTCAAGCCCTGGTAAGGTTCTTCGCGTGCCGACGAATTAAACCACACGCTCCGCTGCTTGTGCGGGCCCCCGTCAATTCCTTTGAGTTTTAGCCTTGCGGCCGTACTCCCCAGGCGGAACACTTAATGCGTTGGCTTCGGCACTGCCGGGGTCGATACCGACAACGCCTAGTGTTCATCGTTTACGGCTAGGACTACCGGGGTATCTAATCCCGTTTGCTCCCCTAGCTTTCGCGCCTCAGCGTCAAGAATGGGCCAGGTAGCCGCCTTCGCCACTGGTGTTCCTCCCGATATCTACGCATTTCACCACTACACCGGGAATTCCGCTACCCTCTCCCACCTTCAAGCTGAGCAGTTTCCGATGCAATTTCCCAGTTAAGCCGGGAGCTTTCACATCGGACTGACCCAGCCGCCTGCGCGCTCTTTACGCCCAGTAAATCCGGACAACGCTTGCCACCTACGTATTACCGCGGCTGCTGGCACGTAGTTAGCCGTGGCTTATTCCTCAGGTACCGTCTTGTATCTTCCCTGAGAAAAGAGGTTTACGACCCGAAGGCCTTCGTCCCTCACGCGGAGTTGCTGCCTCAAGCTTTCGCTCATTGGGCAAAATTCCCGACTGCTGCCTCCCGTAGGAGTCTGGGCCGTGTCTCAGTCCCAGTCTGGCTGATCATCCTCTCAGACCAGCTACCGATCGTCGCCTTGGTGAGCCGTTACCCCACCAACTAGCTAATCGGACGCAGGCCCCTCCGGAAGCGGATTGCTCCTTTAGACGGCGAATTGATTCGCCGACCACATGCGGTATTAGCCACCCTTTCGGGCAGTTATTCCCCACTTCCGGACAGGTCACCTACGCGTTACTCAGCCGTCCGCCACTAGGAAACCCCCGGGCAAGCCCGGAGGCACCTCGTTCGACTTGCATGTCTCACGCACCCCGCCAGCGTTTGTCCTGAGCCAGGATCAAACTCTCCGAACAAAAAACAGTGGTCTTGCCCGAAGGCTCCACCACCGTTAACGGTTCAGACTCAATCCTGCTGACTTCGTGTGGGTTCCTGTCACTCTTCAGCTGTTAAGGTCACTTGCCGACGGATCGGCTTCGTTCGATTTGAGGCCTCCGTTTGGTATCGGAACCCCTGGCGCCAAGCGGCACGGACCGATTCACGGACCGTCGTTCTTGAGACGCCCGCCGGAGTGACCGGCGCGATTGAGGACGATAGAGCACCCCCACGGTACTGTCAAGCGAGCTCAGCCGCGCTCGACCTGGCGCCGTCCCTGGAACGAGCGGATCAGGGTGACGTCGTCTGCGTATTCGAGGTCGCCACCCACCGGCAGGCCGCGCGCGATGCGGGTCACCGACCGCACCTGATCGGCGATGAGGTCGGCCAGATACATGGCCGTCGCCTCTCCCTCCAGGTTCGGATTGGTGGCCAGGATGACCTCGTCCACGCCGCCTTCGCTGACCCGTCCGATCAGCTCCTTGGCACGGATGCGATCGGGGCCGATGCCATCCAGCGGGCTGATGGCGCCGTGCAGGACGTGGTAGCGGCCTCGGAACTCCGCCGTGCGCTCGATGGCGAGCACGTCGAGCGGCTCTTCGACGACGCAGATCCGGGTCGCGTCGCGCCGCGGATCGGCGCAGATGGCACACGGGTCCACCCCGCGATCGGTGATGTTGCAGCAGATCGAGCAGTAGTCGACCTCCTCCTTGACCGCGATCAGTGCGGCGGCCAGCGAGCGGGCCTCGTCGGCCGGCGCGCGGAGGACGTGGTACGCGAGGCGTTGGGCGGTCTTGCGCCCCACGCCGGGGAGGCGGCTGAACTCGTCGATCAGCCGCGCGACCGGCGCAATGAGACCCGTCACGCGCGGATCAGCGGATCGGTGGCGGGACGGAGGGTCCGCCCAGGCCCGGCATGCCCGGCAGGCCCATGCCGCCGGCGACGGATCCCATACGCTCGCGCTCCAGCTCCTTCGAGCGTCCAATGGCGTCGTTGACCGCAGTGAGCACCAGGTCCTGAAGCATCTCCGTCTCCTCGGGGTCGACGGCACTGGGGTCGATCTCGATGGAGCGGATCTCCTGTGCGCCGGTGATCACGACGCGTACGGCTCCCCCGCCGGCGGTGGCCTCGAGCGTCGTTTCGCGCAGCTCCTCCTGGATCTGGGCGAGCTGCGTCTGCATCTGCTGCGCCATCTTGGCGATCTGGCCGATGTTCACGTGGTCTTCTCTCCTGGCTGTTCTGGTTCGGTCACCGGACCTCGGGGGCTTCGACGAGCTCCCCGCCGGTGATGCGCAGGACGCCGTCCAGCAGCGCCTGGGCGTCGGGGTCATCGCTGTCGGGCGCAACCGCCTGCGCCATGGTGAGCGGGGCGAGGTCGATGTTGCTGGCGATGCACTCGATCGCCCAGCTGCCGCTCAGTACCTCGCTGAGCAGCTGCTCGATGGCGGGCGCCCTCGTCGCGGCCTTCTCCCGCATGAAGCGCCGCTCCTCCGGGAAGGCGAGCGTGAGCCGGACACCCTCCAACGCGATGGGACGGCACTCCGCGAGCAGGGGCTTGATGGCGGGAGCGGCGCGCTCGACCACGTCGGACCAGCGCGCCGTGACGGCCGCCAGTTCCGGTCGCTGCTCGCCAACTCTCGGTGCTGCCGGCGCCGGCGGAGGCTCCTCTGCAACCGTCGCCGGACGATCGGCCGCTGCCGGCTTGGCGGCCGCCAACGGCGGGTCAGGCGCCTTGGGCTGCTCTGCGGCACGAGCGGACGCGGCGGCGGGCCGGGCCTGGGGCGCCGGCTGAGCAGCCGTCGACGACCGGGATGGCTGCGGCAGCAGGTCAACGGCCAGGAGCTCCATCGCCAGGCGCGCCCGGCCCTCGCGCGCGCCGGCTCCGGCCGCCTCGCCGAGGGTGCGCAGCATGGTGGCGAGGGCTCGCGCCGTCGCCGGCTCGCCGGCATGCGCCAGGAGGCGACGGCGCGCCTCTGCCTCGGCCTGCGACGCGACCTGGCCCATGTCGCGCCCAGCGTCCGCGAAGGAATCGACCACGTCGAGCGCCGCCGGGGCATCCCCGGCGAGGTAGGCGTCGATCAGGGCCGCGACCGCCCCCTCATCGGCCAGGCCAACCGACTCGCGGACAGCCTCCGCGGTGACGCGATCGCCGGCGTAGGAGAGGACCTGGTCCAGGAGCGACTCGGCGTCGCGCATCCCGCCATCGGCCAGTCGTGCGATCAGCTCGAGCGCCGCGGGCTCGGCGCTGGCTCCCTCGGCCTCGACGATGCGCGACAGCTTGCCGACGATCGCATCGGGCTGCAGGCGGCGGAAGTCGAAGCGCTGGGTGCGGCTGATGACGGTGGCCGGCACCTTGTGGGTGTCGGTGGTGGCCAGCACGAAGACGACGTGGTCGGGCGGCTCCTCGACCATCTTCAGCAGCGCGTTGAAGGCGTGCGTGCTGAGCATGTGGACCTCGTCGATGATGTAGACGCGCCGGCGCAACTCCGATGGCGCCGTCAGTGCCCGCATGACGAGCTCACGCGCGTCCTCAACCAGGCCGTGGCTGGCGGCATCGATCTCGATCACGTCCATCGCCCGGCCCTCCCGGATCGAGACGCAGGCGGGGCAGGCGTCGCACGGCTCCCCGTCGTCGCCGCGATCCGTGCAGTTGATGGCCTTGGCCAGGATGCGGGCGGTGGAGGTCTTGCCGGTGCCGCGCGGCCCGACGAAGAGGTAGGCGTGCGAGATCCGATCGCTGGCCACGGCGCGTCGCAGGGTTGCCACGATCGCGTCCTGGCCGATGACCTGGCCGAAGCGCTGCGAACGCCAGCGGCGGTAGAGGGCGCGGTGCTGATCGGCGCCCGCGCCGGCGGTGGAGGGATCCATGGGGAGGGGCGTCGACATGGCTTCCCTACCGTACACCAACGGGCTGCTGCGCTTCCCGAGCCGCGGCTGGGCTGGGCCGGGCGCGAGGTAATGAGTTGGTCGTGCACCCGGCGTCGATCGCGCACCTACCGCATCACGAGGCTCGACCGGCTCCAGCCAGGTCGCCCCACGGCACCCGAAGGCGATCGCTTACCGCTGCTTCCTTCCGGACCTGACGGGGTTCACGGACCTTCGCTGCGTGGGACCCGACTCTCGACGTCGGTCGATCTCATGGGAGGCGGAGGCACGGCGGCCTCGGCCGGGAATTCAGCCCCGCTGTAGCGGATTGCGGGTGCAGGGCACCGCTAGTTCCCCGCCTAGCACGACCGCGGCGAATGGTAGGTCCGCGGGAGGCATCGGTCAATCGGGGTCGTCGAAGCGGCCAGGTCCCGAGCGTCGATAGATCTCACGATTCACACCAGGCGCCGAGGCCTGGCTCACGAATGGGAGATCTATCGGTCCAGGGCGCGCCTCCGACCCATCCCAGGGTGCTCCGCCATGTTCAGCCTGCACCGATAGATGTGGCAAACAGCGACCCAGGAACGCGTTCGGGCGCGATCTGGACGATCTATCGGCGCGCGGGGAGGCGGAGCTACCGGTTCTGCGAGCACGGGCTCCGGCGAGGGTTGGCGGAGAGGGGGGGATTCGAACCCCCGACGGGTTGCCCCGAACCGCATTTCCAGTGCGGCGCCATAGGCCTCTAGGCGACCTCTCCGCGACTGCGGCAACGCAGGGATCTCGGATGGTGCGGGCTCGAGGTGGCGGAGAGGGAGGGATTCGAACCCTCGGTGCTCATCGCACACCGCTTTTCGAGAGCGGCACCTTAAACCACTCGGACACCTCTCCGCGGCGGAGTCTACCAAAGGATCGACCGATGGACCGATGGACCGATGGACGGGCCATCCCGCCCGCGCTCAGCCGACGGCGGCCGAGTCCTGGGCGAGCCTGCGCGCCTCAGCTTCGCGGACGCCGGAGATGATCGACAGCTGGTGCGACATGGCCGGATCACGCGCAAGCTGGATGACGCCGCCAGCGGCGCCCCGCAGCTCGTCCGGCACGGCGTAGACGACCGCACCGACCTGCGCCTCGATCATGGCTCCCACGCACATCGCGCACGGTTCGTGGGTGGCGAAGATGGTCACCTCGGAGAGGCGACGCTGCTCGAGCTTGCGGGCCGCGGCCTGGAGCGTCAGCAGCACCGCGTGGGCGGTCGGATCTCGCTGCAGCAGGATACGGTCGTGGTCGCGCGCGATCATCGCGTCGTCGAGGACAGCCACCGCGCCGACGGGAACTTCGCCTTCCTCTCCGCCTCGGCGGGCCTCCGCAATCGCCTCCGCCATGAAGAGCTCGTAGTTCATCGAACCTCGCATCCCCGCTCGTCGCGCCGATCTCTCGATCGCTTGATGGCCTGCGGCGAGTCTAGCAGGGCGTAGCGCTAGCATGGATCTGACTCAGAGAACGCGACAGGAGCACCCGAGCGTGAACGGCGTCCATCGGCCCGGCTGGTCCCGCCTCGACTGGGCGGCGCTGGCGGCCGTTGGGCTGGGCGCCGCCGTCGTCCGGCTGTCCGGGCTGAGCCGGCCGGTGGGGCTCGTCTTCGACGAGATCTTCTACGCGCAGAACGCCTGTCGCTACGTGATCGGCACGCCGGATTGCGGGATCGACGAGCTGGCGAGCCGCGCCCATCCGCCGCTCGGGAACTGGATCATCGGCGCGGGCATCAGGCTCTTCGGGTACGACGAGTTCGGATGGCGGGTGATGGCCGCCGTGGCCGGCACGCTCGGCGTGCTGCTGCTCTACCTTCTCGTGCGGCGCCTCCTCCGCGACGCTCCCCCAACCACGGCAACGGTTGGCGCCTTCTCGGCGGCAGCGTTGCTGGCCGCGGACCTGCTGCACCTGGTCCAGTCGCGCATCGCGATGCTCGACGTCTTCGTCACCACCCTCGTGATCGCCGCTGTCCTCTTCGCCGTCCTGGACCGCGACCGGGATCGCGGGACGGCGTGGGATCGCACCCCGCGCGGCTGGGCTGCGGCCATTGCGCTCCACCGCCCCTGGCGCCTGGCCGCGGGCGTCGCCCTGGGTGCAGCCATCGCGGTCAAGTGGTCGGGTGCCTACCTGGCCCTCGGCCTGCTGCCGCTGATCGTCGCCTGGGAGATCGCCGCACGGCGGCGAGCCGGCGCGCTGCCGGAGGGGCCGCAGCGGGGATGGCGAGCGGCCTCATGGATCGCCCTGCGGGAGGAGGCACTGCGGACGGTGGTGCTGCTCGGCATCGTGCCGATCCTCGTCTACCTCGCCTCGTACATCGGCCGCATGCCCGGTGACCTGATCGGCCTGCCGTGGCGAGAGGGAACGGTCTGGCGCGGCATCTGGGAGCACCAGCAGGCGATGCTCACCTTCCACACCCAGCTCGCCGGCAACCACCCGTACGAGTCGCCACCATGGGCCTGGCTGCTGCTGAAGCGCCCCGTCGCCTACTACTTCAGCGCCGATGGCGGGACGTACCGCGAGATCCTGGCCATCGGCAGCCCGCTGGCGTGGCTGCTGGCAGGAAGCGCCTTCGCCTGGGCCGGCGTGCGCTGGGCCCGGCTCGGCTGGTCCGTCTGGCGGCCGGAGCTCGTCCTGCTGGTCGCGGCGATCGCCACCTACCTCCCGTGGCTGGCGCTGCAGGGCGACCGCAACGAGGTCTTCATCTGGTACATCCTGCCCACGCTGCCCTTCCTGTATGGAGCAGCCGGCCTGGCCGCTGCCTGGGCCTGGCGCTGGCTGGCCGGGCGGGTCGCGATCGGCGTGGCAGCGGTGGCCGTGGTTGCGCTCTTCGTCTTCTTCTTCCCGCTGGCCACCGCCCTGCCGATGGAGCCCGGCGCGTGGCGGTCGCGCATGTGGCTGACCGACTGCGCGCGGCCGGGTGCTCCGACCCTGCGGCTGCCCGATGACGAGATCAACGAGGGCCCACCGCCTTCCGGCTGGTGCTGGATCTAGGGGTGGCGTGCCCGAGAGGACTCGAACCTCCGACCTTCAGGTCCGCAACCTGACGCTCTATCCACTGAGCTACGGGCACCCGAACCGCGATCGGGTGGCGGAGAGGGAGGGATTCGAACCCTCGGAAGAGGTTTACCCCCTTCAACGGTTTAGCAAACCGCCGCACTAGGCCACTATGCGACCTCTCCGCGAACGGCGCCGATGATAGCATGGGCCCACCGGAGCGACGAACCACGCGAGATCTGCTCGCGACCGCTGGCGCCGGCCTCATTCAACCCGTCCCTCCGCAACGAAAGTCCATCGTGCAGCGCCTACCCATCATCGGCCAGACCTTCACCCATAGCGCCTTCGAGTCGGTGCAGCGCGCCGCCCTCCAGGCGGCCGGCGTCGAGCTCGAGATCGAGCGCTGGGAGCGTCGCCCGCACGAGCTGCCCGACGCAATCCAGGCGCTCCACGGTGGCGAGTTCGCGGGAGCCCTCGTCCTCAATCCGCACAAGGAGAAGGGGGCGGGGCTCGTGAACGTGCTCTCCGAGGACGCGAAGCTCACCGGGGCGGTCAACGTGGTGGTCCGCGACGGTGATCGGCTGCGCGGCTACAACAGCGACGTCGACGGGCTGCGTGCCGGCCTCGCCGCGCTCTTGCCCAAGGTGCAGGGAAAGTGGCCGCGCGCGGCGGTGGTGCTCGGAGCGGGCGGGGGTGCCAGGGCGGCGGTCGCTGTCCTGGTGGCCGGCGGCTTCCAGCACGTCGCGCTCTTCAACCGCCACCTGCACCGGGCTGAGGCGGTCGTGAGCCACTTCGCCCGGCACACCCGGCACATGGAGCTCCGTGCCCGGCCCTGGCACGAGACGATCATGGAAGTCGAGCTGTCGAAGGCCGGCCTGCTGATCAATGCCATCAGCACGGGCACGGATGCCCATGCCAGCCCGCTTCCGGAGGGACTGCTGCCGGAGGAGCTCCACCTCCTCGACCTTGTCCTGGACCGCCCGACTACCCAGCTCATGCGCGACGTGAAGGCGCATGGCGGGACCGTCGCCAACGGGCGGGCGGCCTTCCTGGCATCGTCGGCCGAGACCTTCAGGCTGCTGGCTGGGCACGAGCCGCCGGCCGAGGTCATGCACCAGGCGCTCTCCACCGAGCTTGATCCGTCCGAAGATGCCGTCCTGGGCGACTAGCGAGCGCGGCCTGCCGCGGCGGGCTTGATGTTCTACACCGCCGGCTGGGTCCACGTCATCTGCGGCTGCATGTTCTGCGGCAAGACCGACGAGATGCTCCGCCTCCTGCGGCGGTTCTCGATCGCCGGACGCCGGGTGCTGTTGGTCAAGCCGCGAATGGACACCCGCACCGATGCGATCACCGTCGTCTCTCGCTCCGGGGCGCAGCACCAGGCCGCCACGGTGGAAGACGCCAGCGAGATCGAGGCGGTGGTGGGCGACGCCGATATCGTGGCCATCGAGGAGGGGCAGTTCTTCGACGAGCGGTTGCCCGAGGTCGTCGAGCGCCTGGCGGACGCCGGCAAGCAGGTGCTGGTCACCGGCCTCGACCGCGACTTCCGAGGGATCCCATTCGGGCCGATGCCGCGGCTCATGGCGCTCGCCGACCAGGTCACCAAGCTGACCGCCATCTGCATGGTCTGCGGTGAGCCGGCCACCCGCACCCAGCGCCTCATCGACGGAGCGCCGGCGTCCGCCGACTCGCCGCTGATCGTGATCGGCGGGATGGGCGACGAAGCGTACGAGGCGCGCTGCCGGCTTCACCACGAGGTGCCCACCTCCGGCTGAGCGCCATACGACCGTAGCGCCGGTCGTCGGGGGCGTGCTAGAGCAGCAGGATCGCGACGAACGCCGACGCGCTGGCGACCACGGTGGTCAGCACCGTGCCCCACGCCATGTCGACCAGCGTGATCGTGCCCGGCCAGCCGCGAACCGTGGCGGCATTGGTGAGGTCGTAGGTGGCATAGGCGACCAGCCCGAAGAGCGCCCCGCGCCAGGCCGCCTCCCCCACCGCCTGCGCATCGATCGCCGGCAGCACCGCGAAGATCGTCACGCCCAGGACGTAGAGCAGGTAGAAGGCAACGGCGGCGGTCCAGTTCGGGCGTTCGGCCATCAGGAATCCGAGGTGCCGGCGGTAGAGGCCGCGGGCAACGACGCCAAGCCAGACGCCGTCCACGACGGCCATGGCCACCAGCGCGGCCACGAAGGCAACGATGAAATCGGTCATCACGACAAGCATACGGGGCCGCGCCGGGAACGGATGAACCGCCCGCCGTTTCGGCATGGTCTTTGCGAACCGGAGGTCACTACAGCACGAATCCGTTCACGAAGGGAATTCACTCCATGAAGCACCTGATCGCAGTCCTGATGGTGGGATTGCTCTCCGCCTGCAGTCTCGGCGCGAGCTCACCGAGCGAGCAGCCGCTGCAGTCCATTGGCCAGTCCGAGTCGATGGCGCCGTCCGAGGGTGCCTCCACTTCTCCAAGCACATCGCCCGCCACCGGGCAGGAGAGCCCTGCATCCTCCGGGATGACGAGCCAGGCATGCGAGGATGCGTGGCAGTCGGTCGATGTCGGCAGCGTCGAGACGATCGGCGACCTGGTCGACCTTGGCGACCAGCTGCGGCCCACCTTCGAGGACTGCGGCAGCGTGGCCGATTGGCAGAACGCGGCAAGCGAGGCGCTCCCCATGCTCGACCCCGGTGACCTCGAGGCGTGGGCCTCGGGCCAGTGCACGCTCGACGACGCCATCAGCAACTCCCCGGTCTGCAACGACTTCGCCTAGGGCCAATCGAAGCCAGGGCAGCCTGGCCCATGGCCGGCGGTCCGGCACGGAAGTTGCGCCGGGTGCGGTGTACCACCAACGAAATTCCAGTTAGAGGGGATCAACCCATGAAGTTCCTATCCGCTGTCCTGCTCGCAGGACTGCTCTCCGCCTGCAGCCTCGGCGCAAGCTCGCCAAGCGAGCAGCCGCTGGAGTCCATCGGCCAGTCCGAGTCGATGGCGCCCTCCGCCGAACACTCGGCAGGCATGTCGACCGATGAGTCCATGATGGCGAGCCCAATGGAGAGCGCCGACGCGTCAGAGAACATGACGGGCGCTGCCTGCGCTGATAGCTGGGATGCGGTCGACACGTCGACCATCAGCAGCATCAGCGATCTCGAGGCCATCGCCAATGAGGTGAGCCAGACGCTCAACGACTGCGACTCGCAGAGTGACTGGCTCGACCAGGCGCAGAGCGCGATGCCGAACCTCGACACCCAGGAGCTTCAGACCTGGGCCGCCACGCAGTGCTCGCTGGACGACACGCTGAGCCAGTCGCCGGTCTGCGTCGAGATCAACGGCTGAGGGCCAGGCCCATCAGCACAGCGCAGAGACCCGGCCCATGCGGCCGGGTCTCTCATCGTGTTCCAAGCGATTGGCGGAGGGGGAGGGATTCGAACCCCCGGAGGGCTTGCACCCTCAGCGGTTTTCAAGGGCCAGCCATAGCGTGCGCCCACGTTCGCCGACGACCCATTCGCGCACGAATCGACGGTCTGCGAAGACAGCAAAGCCGGGTCCGTTCACCCCTGTTGCTGCCGGCGTTGCTGCCGGACGGGTGCTCCATGCATGTTCCAGTGCCAAGTTCCCCCGGCGGAGAGTCCGCGACTAGGCGCCGTCTCGACCGCGCGCCTTCCTCAGGAAAGCGGCGAGACCTGCTGCGAGGAGAATCATTCCCGCAAAGGCAACTGGCGGGCTTGATTGGCGCATGGCGGTGTCAGGCATTGCAGCCATCGTGTCGCGTTGACAGCTCACCTGGAAGGCGTCGGGCCCAGGGAACGGGCCTGGCCAGGGGCTGAGCTCGATCTCAACTAGCTCCACCGAGCCGAGGTCGGTGAGAACCAGGACTGGGGTCGCCGCTCCGCTGAAGGACCCCGCGATGTGGATGACAGTTCCCGTATGCCACTGCACTTCTTGGACGTACCGATCAAGGTGTGGCGGTCCGCCTTCCACCATCCACGCCCGATGGCCCGGTAGGTCGACGATCTCGATCCGGCCCGACCCTTGACAACCAGCGCCGAATCGGAGGGTGACATCCACACGCGTCGCGGTCGCTTCGACGCCCGCCGCAGCCCCAGGGTGAAATGCGGTGAGCAACAAGAGGATGCTGGACACCAGTAGTACGCGCACGCCCATCCGCGGGCAGTCTCGTCCGCTGGGGTGACCATAGTCAAGGTGTGGTTCGATTGCCGGCGTACGCCCGCGTCGTCATCCAACTGCCGGTCTGCAAGCCGCCCCTCGCTGACCACCAGGTGGCCCTGCGACAGGTGCAGGGCGCGGGTTAGCAGATGCGGCGCAAGCTTGGGCTTGTGCCGTCTGGTGGCCCTGTCCCGACTCACTCCGGTTCCGGCTCCCACGACCCGCGTCCAGCGATACGATCCAGCTCCCGGCCGATCGAATCCAGGTTCGCTGACGGGCTATCCAGGTCGATCCACCGTGCGATCAGGTGCTCGGGATGGGCACGTATTGCCAAGAAGGCCCTGCCGAACCCGCCCATTCCAGTCGCTGCCTCCGACGCCACCTTTACGAACTGTTCGACCCGACGAAGGGTCGGCGGCCGCCACCTTTCACCTGGTTCAACGCCGTTACGGTCTGCATCCCCCACCGTGATGGAGCCGTCCCATCGGGCGATTGCCATCACTGCCGCATGGGACGTGAAGCCAGAGACCGCCCATTGCGAAATGAAGTCTTGGCCGATCAACCCATCTCGCCGGAGGAACTGGACTGGATCCGGCGGCACATGCGTGATGAGTAGGTCCCAGAGCTTCTGCGCATAGCTCAGGCGGAAGATCGTCCCTGCGATGTCTTCAGCTCCCGTCACGGGAACAACCGTCACCTTCAGGGTGATATCCCGTTCAGTTGGCGCGGGTCCCGGAATGAGAAGGTCAATATCGCGCTTCGCAAGCATCTCGGCACGATCCAGAGCCGCCTGACCACGGCGCCACAGCCGCTCGATCAAAGCCGGGTCGGTTACGGGAATGGTCGCTCCACTTACGCGGAGATACAGAATCCCGGAGTTGGCCAGACGGGGACCGTCGACGGCCGGCCAGACTCGGATCACGGCGCAGTTGCGACCATTCTCCAGCGAATAGGTCTTCACATCCCACCGCGGGAGCGGCCTTACCCCGGCGCTGATGGCGCTGCTAGCCCAAGTGGTCAAGTCCGGTTCTCGCGGTTCAAGCCCAGATAGGACCCAAGCACCATCTTCGCGAGCCGCGCCTAGGAGCAAATATCCTCCGTAATCGCTATTCGCGAACCCGCAGACGGCCTTCGCCACGCTTGCCGGTCGCACTCGCTCAGCGCCATCGGTCTTTGCTTCCCAGGTAAGGCCTTCGTCCTCAGCGCTCACGAGGAACTGCTGAACGTCATGGACCTCAAGCTCTGGCCACTGGCGATCGAAAGGCACCACTTTCTGCCTCCGCCGCAGAATCCTACTCGCAGCTCACCGCTCTCGGCACGGCGCACCTATCATCACGCTATGCAGCCCCTCGAGTGGTTGACCCTTGGCCTCCTGGCAATGACTGCTTTCTACGCATGGCAGACCTACCGAATGGCAGCGTCGATGCGGGAGGCACGCGCCATCGCCGTGTTGCCAAAGGTTGTCCCCATGATGGCCTACCTAGTCCCGGACGTCCTAATGCCTGCTGTAACGAATGCTGGTCCCGGTGCGGCACTCGATGTTCAACTCGAAATGTGGCTTGAGCCTGGCAAAGGACATGCGCGCGAGTGGAGAGCTCCGGTACTTGCTCCCGGGGAAACGCATCAGTTCTTCCTGAAAGAAGGGAAATCCTTCGCCACGATGACCCAGCTCAGCGAACGGTTCACCACGCTTCGTGTGCGCGGCAGTTGTCGGAACGCGCTTGGCGATCCCATCGACTTCGACGAGGTGATGCCGATGTCGGCATGGTGGCGCCTGGTGAAGGAGTCACAGGAGCGCCTGCAGCCGGACTATCCGAAGAAGGTATCGGACGCTCTGGAGAAGATCGCCAAGGCCGTTCAGAAGTAGCCCAAGGACACTCCTCCCTACTTCGCACCCTGTCCCGACTAGGAGTTGCGGCAGTGAGCTGTCCCGAGTAACAGCTGACTGGCCGTTGCGGGCGGCCGTCGCGTGGTTCCAAAAGGGGAGCCGGCGACGAAACTCGCGCCGTCAATGGCGAAAAGCTAGTCACTGTCGCTGATCGAAAGGAG
>CAVZPD010000006.1:0-126163 GCA_963777045.1 uncultured Chloroflexia bacterium | reverse complement strand
CTTCGACCGCACCATGCGGACCGCCAACCCGCACATGGCGAGCATCGTCAACCGCGACCACCTGCTGAATGCGCGCCAGGTCGTGACTTACCTGAAAGGCACGAAGCACGTTGCCTTCGCCACCGTCGCCGAGGACGAGCCGCGCGTCTCGCCGCTCGACTCGCTCTTCATCCACGGGCGCTTCACGCTCTCGACGGGCCGCGCGGCCAGCAAGGTGCGCCACCTGCGGGCCAACCCGGCCTGCTCGGCGGCGCACGTCGACGGTGACCGGATCGCGGTAGTCGTCAACGGTCGCGTGGAGTGGGTCGAGCGGAGCCACCCTGACCATGACCAGATCCTCGGCACCTGGACCGATGTCTACGGATCCAGCCCGTACTCATGGGGCGATGTCGTGCTCTTCCGGCTGCAGCCCATCACCATGTGGGCGTACGCAGCCGACCCATCGATCTTCCCCGAGTCGTCGTGAGACCGCACCGGCCTCTTCCCGCGCGGACCGCCCTCTCGGTGGCGACGCTGGCGTGCCTGGCCCTCGCGGGCGGCTGCGCGGCGCAGGCAACCCCGGGCGCCATGGTCTCGCATGGGCTGGTCCAGGCATCGGCGGGGCTGTGCCAGGCGCTGCAGGGCCTTCCCGACGTCGATGCCTCCGCGCGCGACTTCACCAATCGAGCGCACGACCAGCTGCACCTGCTCGCCGCGGATCATCGGCTCGATCGTTCGGTGCAGGCGTCGGTGCTCCAGGCCATGCAGCAGGTCGAGGCGGACTACGGCCAATCGGTGGGAGCCGGCGTCCTGTACGGTGACCTCCAGGCGCTGAAGGACCGGACCGATGTCGCCCTCCGGGCGCTGGGAGAGGAGCCACCCGCGTGCGCCACGTGAACCGGCTGCTGGTCGGGGCGCTCGCAACGCTCGCACTGGTGGTGGGTGGCTGCACCGGCTCCGCTCCATCGCAGACTCCAGCGCCATCGCCTGATCCGTCGAGCATCGTGGCCGAGGTTGCCACCTACCAGATCGTCGTCGATCGGCCCGCGCGCGTGCTGGTGGCCCTCCTCTCGCGCGGATAACCGCTGGCTCAGCTTCGGCGACGTCCAGCTGGGCTTCGCCTACGCCGGCGACGGCACCGATTCGCCCCCGGAGGCACCCGACATGGGCGACGTGACCGCTCACTTCCTGCCCATCCCGGAGTCGCCGCCCGACACCGGGCAGCAGCCGACCCTTACCTTCCCGTCGGACGGGCACGGGGTCTACGCCGCCGATGACGTCGTCTTCCCGACGGCCGGCTTCTGGCAGGTGCTTGCCCAGGGCAAGCTGGCCGACGGATCCGACTTCGCCACCGTCACCGCCTTGCAGGTGCTGGACGAGCCGATGGTCCTCTCAGTCGGCGATCCCGCCCCGGCCAGCGACAACGCCGTCATGGGCGACCCGGGCGTCGCCAGCGTCGCGATCGACTCGCGCGCCTCCGGCGACAACCCGATTCCCGATCCGGAGCTGCACCAGGTTTCCATCGCCGATGCGCTGGCGGCTGGCGAGCCGGCCCTCGTCGTCTTCTCGACGCCGGTCTTCTGCGTCAGCCGGTTCTGCGGGCCGGTGACCGACCTGGTCCAGGAGCTCGCCGCCGACTACGGCGATCGCGCGGCCTTCATCCACGTCGAGATCTGGAGCGACTTCGAGGCACAGGAGCTGAACCCGACCGCTGTCGAGTGGCTGGCCACCGAGAGCGGGGACTTCCGCGAGCCGTGGACCTTCCTGATCGGCGCGGACGGCACCATCATCGGTTCGTGGGACACCGTCGTGACGCGCGAAGAGATCGAACCCTTGCTGCAGGCACTGCCCTCGCGCTGAGCGCGTCCCGCCTAGCCGTCGGGATAGACGAGGTGGTTCTCCACTGCGTAGCGGGTCAGGGCGACGCGCCCGTGCACCCCGAGCTTTGTGCCCATGTTGGCGAGGTGGCGTCGGACGGTATGGGCGCTGATGCCGAGGGCGCGTCCTGCTTCATCCGCCGTCCGGCCGGAGCTCATCAGGCGCAGGACCTCCACCTCGCGCGTACTGAGGCGATCCGACTGGCGCAGCCAGCGCAGCGAATCGGCGACCACCACCGAAGCGACCAGTGGATGGACGTAGTGCTGGTTCTTCGCCACGGCGCGGATGGCGGCGATGAGGTCCGAGCTGGCGGCCCCCTTGACGATGTAGCCCGCCGCACCGGACAGGAACGCCTGGCGCACGGTCTCCTCGTGGTGGTGCATCGTGACGGCGACGACCCGGATGCGCGGGTACCGCGCTCGCAGATCCTTGACCAGCGAGAGGCCGTCCTCGTCGCCGAGCGTCAGGTCCACGAGCATGACGTGGGGGCGGCGCTGCGCCGCCAACGAAAGGCCTGCGGCGTGATCGCTGGCCTCGCCGACGATCTCGATTTCGGGTTCGGCGTCGAGGATCAGGCGCAACCCCTCGCGGACGAGGGCGTGGTCATCGACGATCCCCACGCGAATCGGCGTCATCTCGTCGCCCTCCTCACTGCACGCCCAACGGAACCGAGGCGCTGACGCGCGTCCCGGCGGGGCCGCTGTCGATGCGCAGGTCCCCGCCAATGAGCCTGGCACGCTCGAGCATGCCGGCCAGGCCGATGCCGTCGTCGGGAACGGCCTCCGGGTCGAAGCCACGTCCCTCGTCGGAGACGACGACCCGCACCTGTCCGTCATCCTCGCTGACGGCTACCGACGCCCGCTCGGCCCCGCTGTGACGCGCGGCGTTGGCGAGCGCCTCCTGGACGATCCGGTAGAGCTCGACCGTCGCCGTGGGGCCCAGGGCCGATTGCGGGCTGCTCATCTCCGCCGTGACGGTGATCGGAAATCCTGACTGCGTGGCGAGGTCGCGCAGCGCTGTCACCAGGCCGCGCTCCTCGATCCGGGCGGGACGCATGCGATGCGAAAGCTCGCGCGTCCCTGCAAGCGCCGTATCGGCCAGGCTGCGGGCGGTGGCGATCCGCTGCCGAGCGATGCGCGGGCTCGCCTCCTGCTCCGCGGCGTCCAGGGTCAGCGTCAGCGCGGTGAGGACCTGGCCCACGCCGTCGTGGAGCTCACGCGCGACGCGGCGCCGCTCGTTCTCCTCGACCGTCAGGAGCCGCTCGCTGGCGTTGCGGAAGAGGGAGGCGTAGCGGCGCGAGGTCGTCAACCGGCGGTCGGCCATCCAGGCCACCATGATGGCGATGACGAACATGAGGGGCCACTCGGTCAGCTCGAGCGGCGGCTCGTCCAGCCCGAAAACGGTCGCCTCGGCGTAGACGAGGAGCGGAATCAAGACCAGGCCGATCCTGATCAGCGTTCCGCGCAGGCCGAACAGAAATGCGTGCAGGACCAGCATCACGAAGACGCCGTGGAACATCAGCTCGGCCGATACGGCGGTCTGCATGAAGGCCACCACGATGAATCCAACGGCGGCGATGTCGAGCGCTGCGCGGACCAGCCAGGGACGCCGGTCGGCGCGTACCTGCCTCTCGGGAAGACGGTTCCACCACGTCGAGGCAAGACGCGCATCGGGCGTCAGATGGAGAGGCGGCTCGGTCGTCGAAGTGAGCTCCCGAGCGGTACCCGAGTACACCGGGATGGCCAAAAGGTACTCCAAGAATGGCTGGTTCCGAGTATATGACCGCCGAGCAAGCGCAGCCGATCCTAAGGGACAAGGCGCCGTCCGTACGACCCAGTGCGCCGAAGGAGGAGGCCGGAGAAGTGCGACGTATCACGACGTTCCTGGCTGCGGGCGTTCTGCTCGCCGCCTGCTCGAGTAGCAGCACCCCCACGCCCGGAGGTGGTGGCAGCGGTGACGGCACCGTCAATGCCACGCTGCAGGAGTGGGAGATCGACCTGGGCACCAACACGGTGCCGGCAGGCGACGTTACCTTCAACATCGACAACAACGGTGACGAGACCCACGAATTCGTCGTGGTCAGCACGGACCTCGCCGAGGACGAGCTGCCGGTGGTCGAGGACCAGATCCCAGAGGACTCCGATCAGCTGACCGCGATCGACGAGGTCGAGGACATCGAGTCCGGCGCGCAGGGCGCCACCCTGACGGTGAACCTCGAGCCGGGCCACTACGTGATCTTCTGCAACCTCCTCGCCCACTACGGCAAGGGCATGCACACCACGCTCACCGTCGAGTAGCAATCGCCAGCGTGCAACCATCGCGCATGTCGGACCAGGTGCCCGTGGCCGGCCGCAGGGCTCGCCCATGAGCCCGGGCCGGCATGCGCTGATCGCCTTCGCGGCCTGGGCCATCCTGTCCGCCATCGGGGTGTTCCTGGTGGTGGGCATCCAGGTCCTGCCGCAAATCGCCTCGCACGAGGCGGAGGTGGAGGACCGCGCCTTCGTCCTCCTCACCGCCGTCTCGATTCCGGTCCTGATGTTCGTGGTGGTCGGCATGGCCTACACCGCGTGGTCGTTCCGGTCGCGAGAGGGGGCGGACGACGCACCGGCGATCGAGAGCCACGCCGGCCTGCAGGCGGCGTGGCTGGTGGTGACCACCGCGATGGTCGTGGCCCTGTTCATCTATGGCGCCTTCGGCCTGGTGGAGATCCGGGGCGCGGAACAGGCCGCCTTCGAGGTCCAGGTGCACGGAAAGCAGTGGGAATGGAGCTTCGACTACCCGGCAGCCCACGTGACCGCGAAGGAGCTGCGCATCCCGGTGGACGAGCGAGTGCACCTCGTGATCGATTCGAACGACGCGATCCACTCCCTCTGGCTTCCCGCCCTGGGAGTGAAGCAGGATGCCGTCCCCGGGCGGCCCACCGAGGCCTACGTCACGGCCACCGAGAACGGCACCTACTCGGTCGTGTGCGCCGAGCTGTGCGGCTACGGGCACACGATCATGACCACCACCGTGACGGTGAGCGACATGGGTGAGCTCGATGCCTGGCTCAGCCAGCAGGAGCCGATGGAGGAGGATGCGCCCTCATGATGCGTGCGGCCCCGATCGAGGCGACCAGGCAGCCCGGTTTCCTGCGCGCGAGCCTCGGCGCACTCGCAGGCTTCGCGATCGGTGGTGGCGGCATCGCGCTGCTCGGCGTCGTCGGCGTCGGCGTCAAGCCAGGGCACATCCTGGGCGTCGGCTACCTGGGGACCGTCTTCGGCTTCCTGCTCGGGATCGGCGCCTTCCGGTTCTGGCTGACGTGGATCTTCGGTGGCGAGATCGATGCCGAGGAGGAGCACGCAGCGCACGGGCGGGCCGGCGATTGGCGGCGCTACTTCCAGTTCACCACCGACCACAAGGTGATCGGCGTCCAGTACCTGGTCACCGCCTTCATGCTCTTCTTCGTGGCGGGCACCGCGGCCATGTTCATGCGCTTCGAGCTCGCGCAGCCGGGCGTGGCCACCGACAAGGATCTCTACAACACGATCATGAGCACGCACGGGGCGATGATGATCACCGTCGCCCTGATCTCGATCATCGGTGGGCTGGGCAACTACCTGGTGCCGATCATGGTCGGGGCGCGCGACATGGCCTTCCCCAAGGCAAACGCACTCAGCTACTGGCTGCTCCCCGTCCCCCTCCTCTTCGTGGCCATCAACCCGTTGCTCGGCGGCTTCGACACCGGCTGGACCGCCTACCCGCCGCTCAGCCAGCAGGCAAGCCTCGGCCAGCAGGCGTACCTCATGGCGTTCGTCACCATCGGCGTCTCGTCGATCCTCAGTGCGGTCAACTTCCTCGTCACAGTCTTTCGCATGCGAGCCCCCGGCATGTCGCTGATGCGGATGCCCATCTTCGTATGGGCGATGACCGTGACCGCATCGCTGGTCCTGATCGCCACCTCCGTGGTTGCCGGCGCCATGACCATGCTGCTCTTCGACCGCCTGATCGGCACCTCGTTCTTCCGCATCAAGGGCGGCGGCGACGTCGTCCTGTTCCAGCACCTCTTCTGGTTCTACTCGCACCCCGCGGTCTACATCATGGCCGTGCCCGGCCTCGGGGCCATCCTCGAGATCGTGCCGGTCTTCGCGCGCAAGCCGCTCTTCGCCTACCCGCTCGCGGTCTTCAGCTTCATCAGCATCGGCGTGCTCTCGTTCATGGTCTGGGCGCACCACATGTTCGTGAGCGGCATGGCGACCTTCTTCCACATCCCGATCATGCTCACCACCGAGCTGATCAGCGTGCCGACCGGGCTGGTCTTCCTGTGCGCCGTCGGCACGCTCTGGCTGGGCCGCATTCGCTTCAAGGTGCCGATGCTCTGGGTCTACGGCTTCCTGTGGGCCTTCGTCATCGGCGGCATCACCGGTGTCTACCTCGCCGATGTGCCCACCGATATCGTCCTGTCCGACACCTACTTCGTGGTCGCGCACTTCCACTACACGATCATCGGCGCGACCATCTACGGCCTCTTCGCCGGGACCTACTACTGGTTCCCGAAGATCACCGGCCGGATGTACTCCGAGCGCCTGGGACGGCTCCACTTCTGGTGGTTCACCCTCGCCTTCAACCTGACCTTCCTGCCGATGTTCTGGCTTGGCATCCAGGGCATGCGCCGACGGGTGGCCGACTATCCGCCGGAGCTTGGCGGGGTGAACCTGTGGGTCAGCATCATGGCCGTCAACATCGCGCTCTCGGTCGCGGTCTTCGCCTACAACATCGTGAAGTCGTGGCGCGGGCGGCGCGTTGCCCAGGCTGATAACCCGTGGGATGCGCAGACGCTCGAGTGGCTGGGCGCCTCGCCGCCGCCGATCGAGAACTTCAGCAACATCCCCACCGTGAGCGGGCTCCCGTACCGGTACGGAGCGCCCCGCCCGATCAGCGGCCAGGCCACGCCCGCACCGGGGAGGCCGCAGCCGTGACCGCCCACGCGGATGCGACGATTGGCGTCCCGGGGCACGCCCACGAGGAGAGTGCTGGGGCGCGCGAACGGATGCTCCTGGGCGTCAAGCTCGGGATCCTCTCGGAGATCATGCTCTTCGGCGCGCTCTTCGCCGCCTACTTCGTGGTGCGCAGCCAGGCGCCCGACTGGCCCCCGGTAGGGGAGCTCGAGCGGCCGGAGCTGCTGCTGCCGGGGCTCAACACCATCCTCCTCGTCAGCAGCAGCGTGACGATGCAGCTGGCCGTGCGCGCCGTCGCGCGTGACGACCATGGTCGCCTCATGCGCTGGCTCGTCGCCAGCATCGTGCTCGGCGGCATCTTCCTGGCTATCCAGGCCTACGAGTTCGCGACGAACGGGTTCGGCCTTGCCGACGGGGTCTTCGGGTCGACCTTCTACACGCTCACCGGCTTCCACGGGGCGCACGTCCTGGTGGGGTTGCTGCTGATCGCCATGGTTGCCAACCGCGCGCGCAAGGGCTACGTCAATGCCGAGCGCCACACGGCCGTCGAGGCCGCGAGCTACTACTGGCACTTCGTGGACGTGGTCTGGCTCTTCCTGTTCTCGACGCTCTACATCCTCTAGCCGCCGGCTCTAGTCGCCGGCCTCGTCGAGCGCCGCTCTCTGCAGGTCGAGGCGCCGGCTGCGGCGGACGTCGGCGCGCATCCAGGCCGCAACCAGCGCTGCGACGGCGAGCAGCATCACCAGGTCGCCGGCGGTCCACATCAGCAGCCCGCCGATCTGCTGGTCGAGCAGCGGAGACGGTCCCCAGGCGCGTTCGCCGGTCGCGTAGTGGCGGTAGAGGATCCCGGGGGCGAAGTAGATGGCGAGTCCCACCGCGGCGCTGATCGGCATCTGGAGCAGCAGGTAGACCGCCCGCCCGGCATACGACATCCGCCTGGGGCCGGGATCGGCGGCAACGATCGGCCACCAGAAGAGGACCCCCGTCGTCAGGAAGGCGAGGTGCTCCAGCAGGTGCAGCCCCGGATCCTCCAGGGCCGCGTCGTAGATGGGCGTGAAGTGCGTCGCCCACATGACCAGCGTGAAGAGGGGCCACGCGACGAGCGGTGACGCGACGAGCCGGAGGAGGCGCGAGTGGAGCGCCGGCACGAGCAGGCGCTGCCGGACGCCAGCGGGGGCGGCGCGAAGGCCCAGGGTGACGGGGGCGCCGAGTGCCAGCAGTGGCGGGACCACCATGCTCAGCAGGAGGTGCTGGACCATATGCACCCAGAGCAGCTCCTCGGCGTAGACGTCGATGGCCGACACCAGCGCGAGCAGGCCAATGCCCGCGCCGGCAAGCCACGCCGCCATCCGCCATCGCGGGACGGGGTTGCGCGGATGCGCGTGGTTCACGCGCCGCATGGCGAACAGGTACGCGGCGGCTGCCAGCAACGCACCGATCCACGGCAGCGGATCGGTCAGCCAGGTCGTGGCGACGGCACCCAGGGTCGGCTCAGGGGCCTCGCTCCCGTGCGCGAGCACCTGCCCGGCGATCAGCACGGCGCTCCCCGCGCCGAGGGTCGTCGCGGCGGCGCTTCGCAGGAGCGCGGCGGGGGATCGTGCCGACATGGCCCGCATGGTACGACCCCCCGCCCGCAGCGAGGCGGAGGTCAGCAGCGGGCGTTCATCCCGTTCGGGGTCGCATCACGGATGCCGGCTCTGCCTTCACCGCCGTTCGTCGCGCGAGCAGCCGGCGCAGGCGCCGGAAGTCGCCGGCCAGGATCCAGTGCGTCAGCCGGTTCGGCATCCAGCCCACCAGGAAACGCATCGATCCCGAGATGTCGCCCTCGTAGCGGGCGCGGACCAGCGTCCCGCACTCGTCGGGCATGCAGAGGTACTCGACCCGTGCGTTCCATGGAGCCGACGAGTGCCAGACCACGCGCCGGTTCGACTCGAGCTCGAAGAGCGTATCGATGAAGCGGTAGGGGATCGGGCCGATCATGTCGGTCGACCGCCAGCGCGTGCCGACCCGTGGCGGGCCGGGGTCGATCTGGCGACGGTAGATGCAGGCTGGTGCGAACTCGTGCCAGCGCATCGGGTCGGCGAGGTAGGCAAAGACCTCGCTGACCGGGTGATCGATGCGGGTGTTGACCTCGACCTGCCGCCACATGCCGTCGCTCCTCGCTCGTGATGCTCGTGGCGCGAGCGTGCCCGCCTGACATTCCCGCGGGCAAAGGCCGCGCGTCCCAGGAGGCCAGGAAGCAGCGCGGGTATGCTGCGGCGCGACAACGAATACGGAGGCAGAGTGCGATGTACCAGCTGCTGCTCCTCATCCATATCGTGAGCGCCGTGATCTGGGTCGGCGGCGCGTTTGCCGCCCAGGCGCTGGCCTGGATGATCAGCCGATCGGACGATCCCATGGAGCTGCCACGGTTCGGCAGGCGGCTCGAGGCGCTCGGCTCCCACGTCTTCATGCCGGTGGCGCTCGTGCTCTTCGCGGCCGGCGCCTGGATGACCTACCTGCGCTGGTCGTTCGCGCAGCCCTGGGTGGCGGCGGCGGTCGGCCTATGGGTCCTTTCGGCCGTCGCCGGCGCGCTCTTCCTGGGACCCAGCGCAAAGCGCGCCGCGGGGCTCTTCGAGACCGAGGGACCAGGCTCCGCCGCCGGTCGCCAAGTCGTGAATCGCATGCTGGTCGTGTCACGGTTGGAGCTCGTGAGCTTCGCCGTGATCATCGTCCTCATGGTTTTCAAGCCCGGCACCTGACCGTTCGCGAGGCTATCCACCGGCCGCTGAGCACGGCGAGCGGCCCACCGTCAACGGTGTGGAGATTGTTGTGGATAACTTGGTGGACAGACCCCCTTCGCAAGGCCATTCAGGCGCCCTAGACTTCGGCGCCGACGCCTAATCTGCTCATCAGCACTCATCCGGCGTCCTCGCGATCCGAGCCCAGCAACCACCGACCATGGAGGCTTCCGTGCCCATGTCCGAGCGGTCGAGTGCGCCAACCGCGCGACCGATGCGGAGCGACATCAACCGAGACCTGCCCTCCCCTGATATCGCCGAGTTCATCCGTTTCTGCCACCAGCGCCGCCAGGTCAGCTGGCCGGAGCTCTACGACGAGATGTGCGCCGTCGCCGCACGTCGGGAGTTCCACGGCTGGGATACGGAGGAGCTCGCGAGGCGCGGGTTGACCTTCAGCCTGTTCGACATGCCGCGGGTCGCCGCCTGGGTTCGCGGCGTGGTCGCCGCCCCGGACGATGCGCCCGAGTCGGCCGCCCGGCAGAGGCCGCTGGGCATCCCCAACCCCGCGCTGGGCTGACTCGCCTCCCCCTGGAGGTCCGGTTCCAGGACCCACCCCGGACTGCGGTACCGGTCCCTGGCGAGAGGCGATGCAAGGGGGCGAGGGTTATCCACATGGGTCCGGGCCGGCGCACCACGATATCCACAACTGCCGGTCCTGCCGACTGTGCCGACCCGGCTGCGCGCTCAGTAGGTGTGGCGGCGCGCCATCTCTCGCTCGATCATCCGCTCCATGACCATGTACTTCTCGATCCGGCGCCGGAGCTCGTTCGCCTCCGGCGTGTAGAGATGCACGTAGTTCTGGAGCTCGAGTGAGAGCTTGCGACTGAACATCCGAGCGTGGTCGAGGTTCCGCCGCAGCAGGACCTGGTCCATGCGGCGCAGGTGCTCCTCATTGAGGAGGTCCTCGTCGCGGAGGAGCTGCTTGTCGGTCTCGATCTGGGTCGGCTGCAGCTGGGTCTGGATCAGGATGCGGTCGTCGTCGGCCATCGGTGCTTGAGTCTAGCGCAGCCGAAGTTGGGCCGATGGAGCGGCCGGCCGGATGCCCGGCTGCGGGCCGGCGGGCGGCACGCCCGACTATCCTGTGCGGGCGCGTCCCCGTAGCTCAGAGGACAGAGCAGCGGTCTTCTAAACCGCCGGTCGCAGGTTCGAATCCTGCCGGGGACGCCAGACGTTTTCCCAACCGGAAGCCGTTGGGTGGATCACTGTGTCCGACGTGACGCCGGCGCCGCCGCGATGTGCGACGGGACAGGCGTCTGCACGGGATGCAGGCCGTTGACCTCAAACGCGAAGTCGACTGCCTCGCGGTAGGTCATCTGTTCACCGATGGCGCGGGCTTCGGCGGCGGCCGCGGCGCCGATATGCGACTCTGCGGTGCGCATCCACTCTTCCGTCGCGGGCTCGGGGTCCCTGGCGAACCCCTCGTAGCCGATGCTCGTCGCGATGGAGTGTGCCGCTGCGTGCAAGATCAGGGCGTTCCGCCATCTACCTCGGACTGCCTCCAGCTCGGCCATGCCTGACAGTGGATGCATCGACAGCATCCGGCGGCCGCTTCGATCGAGTACATGGAGTGCGGCCAGCAGATTCCGCTGTCCGCGTTCGAGCTGACCCATGCGTACGGCAATGACGCCGGAGTTCCCGCGGACGAGCGCTGCCATGACCGGCGTATCCCAGCGCTCCGCGAACTCCAGCGCCTCGCGTCCCCAGCGAGCTGCCATTGCCGGGTCCGCGCCGTATGTGGAGTGCCAGCTTTGGAGACTAGCCAGCACGATCCCCCGCCACATCGGGAATCGATCGGTGATCTGAAGGGCTTCGTCCAACAACGCCTGGTCCAGGTTTGGCATACGCATGAGTGCTCGCACCAGACGGCCGTCGTCCTTCACACGCCTGGCGCACTCAATAGCAGAGCGCACCGCATGCAGTTGTGCCTCGTCATTCCCCGAGATGAGTGCCAGATCGGCCTCGGCCAATCGCACATGGACGGTCAGCGCGTCGTCCCCGAGATGATCTGCCAGACGGCCTGCCCGGTCGAGCATTTCGCTCGTCCGATCGAGGTCAAACGGCTCACCACGAATGCGCCCACCGTAGGCAGCCCTGTAGGTCAATGCCAGACAGGTGTTGCGGTCTGAGAGTGACCCGGTGGCGAGAAGCTCCCCGGCCATGCGCCGCGCCTCGCGGTCGTGGGCGGCCATGTACCAGTATGGGTCGAGGTCGACAATCAGGCTCATGCAGGCATCCGCGTCCGCCCCGGCCAAATAGTCCAGCGCTGCCAGCAAATTGGGATGCTCGACGCGCAGCTGTGCGAAGTCTTCCGGGCGCCGGCACCCAGAGGCCGCGGGACACAGGCGTTCGGCCTCGGCGATCATCAGGTCGGCGTGTCGGCGTCGGCTCCTCATCAGCTCGCGGGCATCGACTGTCGCGCTCGCCACGTCCCTGAGTGGCTCGAGCATGCGGAAGCGAGCGCGACCGGCCCCTGGTGGCTGGCGGATGAGCAATGAGGCGTCCAGGAGTGCGGCCAGAAGACCGAGCGTGGCTGCGCGGCCACGATCCAGGATTCTCGCAGCGCCGTGCGCGTCGAAACCGCCCGCAAAGACCGCCAAAACGCTGAAAGCCCGCCGCTCCTCCTGGGAAAGGCGGTCCAGGCTCCAGGCGATCGCGGACTCCATGGTCCGCTGACGATCCGGGATGTCCCTCGCGGTGGCGGCCAGGGCCGGGAGCCGCTCGTGGAGGGTGGCCGCCAGCTCCGCTGGTGCCTCGACCCGGGTCTGGGCCGCCACCAGCTCGATCGCCAGCGGCAGGCCGTCGACGGCACGGCAAATGGCGGCCACCGCCGGCAAGTCGTCGGGGCTGAGCTGAGCGCCGGCGTTGGTGGCCGCACGCCGGAAGACGTGGACGGCCGGCTCGTCGCTAAGATCGCAGTCAGGATCGTCGGGCAGCGATAGGGGAGGCACCGGCACGACGTGCTCGGCTTTCAGCCCGAGTGTCGCGCGGCTAGTGGCGATGAACTGCCCCGCGGTCGCGTCCGCGAGGGGGGCCAGGTCCGACACGGCACCGAGGACGTGCTCGCAATTGTCGAGCAGCACCAACCGGCGCTGGTCGGCCAGGACCTCGGCCAGCTGCTCGGCCAGCGAGCGGCCCTGTGGTGAGACGCCGAGCGCAGCGGCCAGCGCCGGCAGCACCTGATCGGGTCGTCTGACCGCGGCCAGATCGACAAAGGCAGCGCCGTTCGGGAAGCGATCAGCCAGCCGGTGTGCCAGGGCGATGGCCAGCACCGTCTTGCCGCTGCCGCCGGTTCCAGTCAGGGTCATGAGACGTTCGCTGGAGGCCATATCGTCCAGCTCGTCCAGCAGTGCCTCGCGGCCGAACAGCACGGGCGCCGCCGGGAGGCGAGATCGCGCGCGGGACGCGACCGGTGGCTGCTGCATCGGGGCACTGGGCGGTGCTGTTGCCGGTCCCGACAGGACCGGATCCTGGGCCAGGATCTGCTGCTGAAGCCGTTGCAGCTCGGGACCGGGCTCTACCCCCAGGTCGAGCACCAGCCGACGGCGGGCGGCGGTGAAGGCGTCCAGCGCGGCGGCCTGCTGCCCGGCCCGGTACAGGGCCGTCATGAGCTGGGCGTGCAGCCGCTCACGGTAGGGGTTGGCGGCGATCAGCGCCTGCAGCTCGGGCACCAGGGCCCGCGACTCGCCCAGCGCCAGGCGGGCGGCGACGGCCTCCTCGGCGGCATCGATGCGCAGCTCGTCGTAGCGGACCGCGACGTGGGCGGCAAAGGGAAAGTCGCGCAGGTCCATCAGCGCCGGGCCGCGCCACAGTGCCAGGGCGGCGGCCAGGGTGTCGGCGGCGGCATGGGCATCGCCGTCGGCAAGCTGCTGGCGACCTGCGGCCAGCTCGCGCTCGAAGACGGGGGCATCGATGGTCAGGCCGTCCGGATCGAGGCGGTAGCCGCCGGACACGGTCTCAATCGGCTGGGTGCTGTCGTGGGCGACGACCCTGCGCAGGCGGGCGATGTGGACCTGCATCGCCTTCAGGGCGCCAGCCGGCTCCTCGGCCTCGCCCCAGATGCCGTCGGACAGTGATTCAACTGCCACCGGCTCTCCGGCACGCAACGCCAGTATCGCCAGCACCGCGCGCTGAGTCGGTCCACCGGCGGGAATCGCCGCCCCGTCACGCCACAGCTCGACCTGTCCCAGCAGTCGAACCGCGAGCTCCACCCCGGCCATCGGCTCCTGCGTCTGCGTGCCAGCAGTGTCCAACCCGGGGCTCCTCGCGGCAAGCCCTGGCGCGGCGTGCTACCCGCTGTTACCGCGCTGTAGCCGCCGCCTCCGATGGTGGTGTCCGGTTCGAGCGCGGGGCGTACGACCGCGGCCGATCCACCGACACGCAGCAAACCCAGATAGAAGGAGCGCAGCAACCATGGCGACTACGTACGTGCGGAATAGCGTTCGGAAATCGGGGCATACGCGCCACCTGGATGGCCGCGTGCGCCGCACTTGGCGTCCACTCGGACTGATTGGCCTTCTGGCCGCGCTTGCGCTGCTAGTCGGCGCAACTGCCGCGCCCGCGAGCGCGAACGTCCGCATTTCCCCGGCCGAGATCCCGTTCTACGCGTTCATCGCCGGCGACCAGGTCACCGGCTCGGACCTGCAGGCGTACCGCACCGACGAGTGGGCAGCTATCCCGTTCTACCGGCCGCCGACGTGCGTCCCGGCCGATTTCAACCTGCTCGACTTCTTCGATGTGCCGCGCGTCTTTGGATGTGGGCCGATGACCGTCGAGCATGCCACGGTCTGGCAGAACGGGCCGGAGGCCGATCCGGCACCCCTGCACACGCGCATCCTGGGCCTTGGAGCCGTCCCCGTCTGGTTCGTCAGTTGGCCCGAGCTGGAGGCGGCGGTCGCCGACGGCGAAATGACCATTGGTGAGCTGGCGGGCCTTCCGTCGCTCATGGTTGGATCGGCGACGACCTTCAGCCAGACGCTCAACCCGGTAGGGGGCGCCCGCGTGCCCCGCGACGTGACCGTGGCACTCGGCTCGCTGGCGGACGGCACAGCCTTCTCGGTCCATTCAGTCGGCAGCGAGGCAGGCTACATCGAGGTGCAGATCGCCTTCCGCTGAGACGGTTTGGGACGAGCGGGCTCTTGGCGCACCGTGCTGCCTGCTCGCCCCGCGCCCTTGCCAAGGCCGGCTCGCTGGGGATCGCCTTGCTTTCCCCGTCGGCTACTGCTCCCCTCGAACATGCCGAACGGCCGGTGGGTTGCCACCCACCGGCCGTTCAGAGTGGCCGGCCGTCAGCTCTTGGCGGGGATGAGCGGGCACTCGAACATCTTCACCACGTGATCGCTGATGATCACGTCCCCTGCGGTGATGGCGTCGTGCAGGTCCTCGTCGGACGTGATCACGTAGGGGGTCACGCCCTCGGCGAAGCTGGCGGCGTAGACCATCCAGCGACCGCCGTTGAAGTCCTGGTCGCCGGGCTTTGCATCGGCGACGCTGGGAACGACGCCGTCGAAGCTGTAGATCGTGTCGTAGCTCGACTCAGGGGCGCCAGTGTTGCTGAAGTCGGTCGGGGTGCCGACGGTGCGGAACAGCTTGCCATCAACGTAGATGGAGCCGCTGGGCGGCCCGCCTGCGAAGGCGGTGCTGGCCAAGGCCACCACCAGGAGCGCGGCACCGATGCCCGCGGAAATCATGCGTCGCAATGGTCTCTCCTTCCGGATGGGCTCGCTCGCGAGCCCTGGACGACCCGACGACCTTGCCGGGCATCCCCATGGTCGAGGCCCGGGGTGACGCGCCAGCGACCCGATCGCGTCGGGTTGCTGACGATTGCGTGAAGGTTGTGTTGCGAGCGGCGGGTTAGGCGCGGGCCCCGGCCAGCACCCGCTCGGTCTGCGGCTCTCGCACCCGTGCGACGGCCTCGCGGACGACCATCACCGATTGCGGCGCGTGCAGCAGGACCTTGCGTGCGACGCTGCCGAGCACCAGGCGCGGGAGCGTCGAGAGGCCGCGCGAGCCGACAACGATCAGGTCCGCATCGACCTGCTCGGCCGCCTTGAGCAGCTGTTCGGCCGGATCGCCCTCTCGGATCTCCATCGACGCCGAGATGCCTGCACCGAGCAGATCGTCGCGTGCACGATCGAGGATGTCCCGCATGCGGCTGCGCCGCTCGTCGCGCTCATCGTGGTGCTCGACCCAGCTCGGGTAGAAGGATGAGCCCATGGTGTCGGCCCAGCTCGAGATGGGCTGCGCCACGCTGACGAGGTGTGTCGGCAGGTCCCGGAAGACGGGCCACCTGGCGAGCGCCGCCAGGGCGTGCGATGCCGCTGCCGACCCGTCGACGCCCACCACCATGCCATGGACCGCGCGGTGCCGCGCCACGAGCACCGGGCACGGAGCGTGGTCGACCACCTCGGCCGAGACGGATCCCATCAGGACCGATGCCAGCGGGCCGTGGCCCCGGGAGCCGCACACCAGCAGGTCGGGCATGGCGGCCCCCGCCTCGTCCACGACGGCCGAGGCTGGGCGCCCCCTCACGACGACGGTGTCGATGCGCCGATCCGGCGTCCGCAGTGGCTCCGCCGCCTGGTGCAGCATCTCCTGGAGGTCGGCGAGGAGCAGCTCCTCGGCCTCGTCGGCATCCCGCGGCACGACCGCGAACTCCGGCGCTCCGAACAGCTGGGGCCCCCGTTCCAGGGCTGTCACCACGGTGACCGCCGAGCCCGACGGCAGCGGCAGGGTGGTGAGGAGATCGCGGGCGGCATCGGCGCAGGCCGATCCGTCGTAGGCAAGCATCAGTCGCATCTCATCGACTCCTTCCCGCCTGCTGCCCTGCGGCACATTCGAGATGTTGCGGGCGCAGGCAGGGCGTCCCACGCCCGCACACATGAGCGTCCCGCCGGACATCCGGCGGCTGAAGGGCCATCGGTCGCGATCGGGCGGGACGCTGGTCCTGTCGAAGGGTCCTAACGGCCGTGGAGCGACCCGCCCGATCGCGTGACGATCGTGGCAGCGGGCGGTCGCCGCCGGGAGACGCCGGTGGCCGACCCGCTCGAGGGCTTTTGGGCACGCACGCCGCACCGTGAGGATCGGCCGATGCATCTTGGCGAATCGACGCCGCGCTGGGTCGTCTGCCACTGCGCCACCCGTACCGTGTCGCGGTCGGTGGTTCGATGCCCGCTGCGCGGCCCGCTCGAGGCGAGCGCCTGCCTCGGCTGCCGCTTCCTGACCACCAGCTCGATCGAGCGCGACGGGGGACCGTGGTGCGACGCGTGGGCTGCGCCGCGAGGCGTGGGGCGCAGCCGCCCGGTTCGGACGGCCATTCCCGTTGTCGCCCCGCCGCCATCGCCTTCGATATCGCCAGACTGGCCGCTGCACCTGCCGGTGCTCGTCCCGGGCCCTGCCGTTCGCCCCCCGGTGGCCGTGCCATCGGGCGGCGGGATCGGGACGTAGGTCACTCAGCGGGAGGCCGGCCGCTCCCTAGACTGGCGGCATGCGAATCGTGTCCGCCGACGAGGCGGTAGCCGGAATCCGTTCCGGCGAGCAGATCTTCGTCCACGGCGGCGCGGCCACTCCATCGGTCCTGCTCGAGGCCCTCGTGCGCCGTGCACCCGAGTTGGAGGACGTCTCGCTCGTCCACTTCCACACGGAGGGGCCGGGCCCGCACCTTGCGCCGGAGATGGATGGCCACCTGCGGCACAAGGCGCTCTTCATCGGCCGCAACGCGCGCCAGGCGGTGAACGAGGGACGGGCGGACTACGTGCCGGTCTTCCTGTCGGATGTGCCCGATCTCTTCCGCAGCGGGATCATCCCCCTCGACGCGGTTTTCCTGAACGTCACGCCACCGGACGCCCACGGCTTCTGCTCGCTGGGCACCAGCGTGGATGCCTCGCTGGCGGCGGCGAGGAGCGCGAAGCGGCTGATCGTGCAGCTCAACCGCTCCATGCCACGCACGCATGGCGACACGTTCATCCACGTTTCGAAGATCGACCTCGCCGTGGAGGTCGACCAGCCACCATTCGAGCACGCCGAGGAGCCGCTCGGCGACGTGGAGCGGCGCATCGGCCAGAACATCGCGGAGATGGTCCCCGACGGTGCGACCCTGCAGCTGGGGATCGGCGCCATCCCGTCGGCGACCGCGCTCGCCCTGCGCGACAAGAAGGACCTCGGCATCCACACCGAGATGTTCACCGAGCCGGTGGTCGACCTGGTCGAGTGCGGTGCCGTGACCGGTGTCCGCAAGGAGATCAACTGCGGGAAGATCGTGTCGGCCTTCCTGATGGGCACGCAGCGCCTCTACGACTTCGTGGACGACAACCCGATGATCGAGCTGCGCCCGGTCGACTACACGAACGACACCGCCGTCATTCGTCGCTTCCGGCGCATGGTCGCCATCAACTCCGCGATCCAGGTGGATGTCACGGGACAGGTGGTGGCCGATTCCATCGGCAAGCGCTTCTACTCCGGCGTCGGCGGGCAGATGGACTTCATCCGCGGGGCGGCGCTGGCGGAGGAGGGGCTGGCGATCATCGCGCTGCCGTCGACGGCGGCCGGCGGCACGATCTCGCGGATCGCGTCGGTGCTCGACACCGGCGCCGGCGTGGTCACGACCCGAGCGCACGTGCAGACGATCGTCACCGAGTACGGCGTGGCACGACTCCACGGTCGCAGCATCGCGGAGCGGGCCAGGGCCCTGATCGCCATTGCGCACCCCGACTTCCGCGACGAGCTCGAGCGGCAGGCCCACCAGGCCCACCAGCTCTAGTTGCAGGCGGCGCAACGAACGACTCCGGAACCGCCAGGTTGGGGAACATCTGGCGTGAAACGTTGCCGCCCGCGCAACGAATCTCGCACGAGCGGCCATTCCGGCGCGAAACGTTGCGGCCACCGCAATGAACCGCTCCAGAGGGTGGGGCCGAGCCGATCTCTGGTGTGAAACGTTGCACCTGATGCAACGACGCCGGTAGTCGCGATGGGTCAGCCGAATCGGCGCCCAGCCATCTCCTCAGATGGCGGCGATCCGCCGCGTGCTCATGCGCGGCCCATAGCGCGGCGCGCGGATGCCGGACGCCTCCAGCAGCCGCTGGACCCGCCCGCGCTGGCCACGGTACGGCTCCAGCAGCTCGAGCATCCGGGCGTCATCGGCCCTCGGCTCCCCGGCCAGTGCCCAGGCGACCAGGTTGGGCAGGTGGTAGTCGCCGATGCTCACGGCGTCCGGGTCGCCGTGAGCCATTCGCATCGTCTCGGCGACCGTCCATGGGCCAATGCCGGCGACGGCCGCCAGCATGGGCGCCACCTCCACCGGCCGGGCCCGTGCGAGCCGCTTGGCGATGGCGGCCGCTCGCATCACGGCCTCGGCCCGCCGCCGCTCGAGGCCGAGCGGGTGGAAGGCGAAGTAGCGCAGCCCGGCGAGAATCGATGGCTCGGGTGGCAGCCACAGGCCACCCGGACCGGGCGCCGGTTCGCCGTAGCGTCGCACGATGGCGCGGAAGGCCAGCTGGGCCTCGCGCCCGGTCACCTTCTGCTCGCAGATCGCCGGCAGCAGGGCCTCGAAGGCGAGGAGCGTTCGCGGCAGGCGGAGCCCGGCGAAGCGCCTCGTCAGCTCCGCGATGACCCGATGCTGCGGCTCCAGGCGCCCAGGTTCGTCCAGCATCCCGACCAATCCCCGCGCCGATGCCACCGCCCAGCCGGCTCCCGGGCCCCACGCGGCCACATCCACCCGCGAGCCCGACGCGGCCAGCCGGATGGTGGCCGGACCGTCCGGGGTTCGACAGGCGCGCAACACGTCTCCGGCGCCGATGCGGATGGTCGGATCTGTCGCGCCGTGCCGCAGTGGAGCCAGCGTGCGCGCGAGGTCCAGCCGGAAGCCGGGCTCCAGGGCGGCGGATGCGTCGGGCGCGGCCATCATCGGCGCATCGAGAGGATGACGGGTCGGCCGCTCGCCTGGCCGATCTCGAATTCGTCACGGCTGCGCATGGACCGATATCCCTCCTGCACCACGATCCGGCCGCAGATCCCGCCCAGGCTGTTGCCCGGGCCGGGGAGCACCAGCAGCTCGGGCGCGTACTCGCGCAGGATGACGTGCACCGCGCCCGCGAACAGGTAGGGCGTGGTGACCTGGGGGCCCAGCGTGTAGTCGCGCAGGGCGTCGGGATCCGTCGACCAGGGCGTCCAGCGCGCGCCGCGACCGTCGACCAGGGTCGTCTCGCGGCGCGCGACCAGGCGCAGGTCCGCGAGGGTTGCCTCCGCCGCCTCCGCGACGTGCGCGACGAGCGGCGTGTGATATGGGCCGTGCTGCGCGAGGCGCAGCGGGTAGAGGCGTTCGCCGACCTTGACCGGCGGCAGCTGCCGCAGCAGCGAGGCCACCCCGGCGTCGTCGCCGGCGAGCACCGCGTAGCCCCCCAGGTCGATGCTCGGGTAGCGCCTTCCCTGGTCGTCGCCGGTGAGCTCCAGCACGTCGGCCACGACCCTGGACAGCTCGGCGCTCGGACGCCAGTCGGCGTCCATGAGCGGGTAGATGACCTGGCCGCCCCCACCACCGCCCGGCGCCGGCAGCTCCTGGAGCAGGCTCATCTCCTGCACGAGCCGGAACGCGTCGTCGAATGGCAGCGCCCCGCTGACCGCCAACGCGCTGTACCAGCCGAGCGAGTTGCCAGCCACCGCCACCAGCCTGTGGTCCTGTGCCGCACGCTCGGCATCGAGCAGGGTGGCGAGCAGGATCAGCGGCGAGGCGTTCGCCGGGCGCAGGTGCCGCGCCGGGTCGAAGCGCTCGTCCCGGTCCAGCGAGAGCAGCGGCTCGAGGTCGTAGCCGGCGCGGAGCTCCTCCGCGCGCTGGACGAGCGGATGATCGGGCGGCAGCGAGCCCAGCGACGCAGAGGTGTAGGCGCCGCGGCCGGGGCAGACGAGCGCTGCGCGCGGCAGGCTGCTCACGCTTCGCTCCCCCTGACCGCGAGCGCCTGCAGGGCCGCAGCGGCGATCTGCTCCTCCCCGACGAGCACCGCCGCGGTGGCCGTGCCCAGCGGCACGAACGAGTCGACGGCACGCACGCTGCCCAACCGCTCGCCGATTCCGCCCTCGGCCAGGTCGGCCACGATGGCATCGGCCACGCCGCCACCAGTTGCCCGGCACTCGTCCACGACGAGCACGCGCCCAACCTCCTCCGCGTGGCGGCGCACCGCCTCGAGGGGAAGCGGGTTCAGCCAGCGCAGGTCGATCACCCGCGCCCGCACGCCATGCTCCTGCAGCAGCCGGCGCGCGGCGCGCAGCGAGAGGCGCAGCCCGTTGGCGTAGCTGACGATCAGCAGGTCGGGCGGGCTGTCTCCATCGGCCTCGTACACGCCAACCTCGCCCGGCAGCAGGCAGTCGGGCGGTGGGGGATAGGCCGTCAGCCAGCCGTTGTCGCCATCGGCGTACAGGTCCTTCTCGTGGTAGAGCGCGATCGGCTCCAGGAAGACGACCACGCGTCCGTCCTCCAGCGCCATGGCCAGCGCGCCGCGCAGCATGCGGGCCGCATCGTCACCCCGCGACGGCACGGCCAGGACCAGGCCGGGGATGTCACGCAGGGCGCCCACGCTGTTGTCGTTGTGGAAGTGGCCGCCGAAGCCCTTCTGGTAGGCGAGGCCGGCCACGCGCACCACCATCGGGTTGCGGAACTGGCCGGAGCTGAAGAACTGCAGGGTTGCGGCCTCGCCGCGCAGCTGGTCGAGCGCGTTGTGGAGGTAGGCCAGGTACTGGATCTCCGGCACCGGCAGCAGCCCGATGTGCCCGGCACCCTGTGCGATGCCCAGGATCGAGGTCTCGTCGAGCAGGGTGTCGAAGACGCGCGCCGGACCGAAGCGATGCAGCAGTTCGCGGGTGACGTTGTAGACGCCGCCCTTGCGCGCCACGTCCTCGCCGAAGAGGATCATCTCCGGCCGTCGCGCGAGCTCATCGGCGAGCGCCGCGTTGATGCAGCCGGCGAGCGTGCGCGCGTTGGGCATGGCGCTCTCCTCGGGCAGCGTGTCGCCGAAGATCGCCCGGCGTCGCTCGCCGTCCGGCGGCGGCTCATTCGCGCGCGATGGCCAGCTCGCGGGGTGCGCCGGGGCCATCGGTGCCGCCACCTCCTCGGTCGACTCGAGTCGCGGCCGGCTCGTCGCCTCCTCGGCGGCCGCCAGCACCCGTCCGCGAGTATCGGCCACGATCGCCCGCAGCGTCGCCGGCGTGGCGGCCCCGGTCTCGACCAGCCGCCGGGCGGCCTGCAGCAGTGGGTCGCGTGCCTCCGTCTCGGCGATCTCGGCCGGCGCACGGTAGACGTGCTCGGCGTCGCTGCCGGCATGGCCCCAGAGCCGCACCGTGCGCAGGTGGAGGAAGGCCGGGGTGCGGGAGCTGCGGACGTGACGGATGGCGGCCGCGGCCGCCTCCCAGATCTCGTCGATCTCGCCATCAGCGTTGAAGTAGGCGAGGTGCGGGACGCGATCGAAGGTCTCGGAGATCCAGTCCTGCGGTGTCGGCACGCTGATGCCGGTCTGGTTGTCCTCGCAGACGAAGAGGATCGGCATGGGCAGGCCGATGCGCGCGACGTAGCGTGCCGTGTTGATGGCCGACAGTGCCGTGGCGTGGTTGGCGGATGCGTCCCCGAACGAGCAGCAGACGATGGCGTCGCTCGGCAGCTCCTGGGGGATCCCGAGACGGCGGGCGCGGGCCAGGCTGAAGGCGAGCCCCATCGCCTTGGGCAGGTGGCTGGCGATGGTCGAGGTCTGCGGCGGGACCCACAGCGGGCGGCTGCCCCAGACCTTGTGGCGACCCTGGGCGATGGGATCCTCGCGGCTTGCGACGATGCCGAGCAGCGTGTCGAAGGCGGGCGTCGAGGCGGGCAGCTGGCGCGCTCGGGCCATCATGAAGGCGCCGGAGCGGTAGTGCAGGAAGGCGGGATCGGTCGTCCGCAGCTGCGCGCCAAGCACCACGTTGCTCTCGTGGCCCGCGGAGCTGATGGTGTAGAAGCTGCGGTTCGTCTTCTTGAGCTCGCGCGCGGCCACGTCGAGCTGGCGCGAGAGCACCTGGTCCTCGAACAGCTCGAGCGCCTTGCCCGAGCTGAGACGACCGCCTTCGCGCAGAGGCAGCTGGCGCTCGAGGCTCCGCTGCGGAACCGGCGCCGAGGCGAGGTAGGTGTCGAGCGCGCCCTCGACGATTGCCACCCGGTCGAAGGTCATGGGAGCGGCCATCATACGTGCCGGCGGAGCTCGCCCCGGGCGTCTCCCGCATCCTGCTGCGCGCCTGGTAAGCGAACGGTAATGGGCTGGTAAGGCTCTCTGCGTTTCCTGTTCGACGAGGCCGGGCATTCGCCTGGCGGACAGCAGGAGCATCGCATGAAGACCTCGCCAACGACCCCGTCGTTCGTCCCGCACTGCTCGACCGGCGGTGGCTGGCCGCGCTGACCTCCTCAGCCCGTCGAGATCAGGATGATTCCGCCCACGGCCACGGCAACCGCTGCGATACCCAGCGGCGGCAGCGCGTCGCGCAGTACCACGCGGGCGAGGCCCATGGTGATGAGCGGATAGAGACCCGACAGCGCGGCCGCCACGCCAACGGGCAGCGCGGCCGCGGCGAGCACGAATGCTCCATTGCCGGTGACATCCATCGCCCCTGCCAGGCCCAGGAAGGGGAGAGCCGGGACGATGCCCGTCCGCCCGCCGGCTTGCACGCGCCGGGTCTGCGGCAGGAGCAGCGCCATGCCGCCCACCAGCACGGTGGCCGACGTCCGGCTCGCGACCAGGGTCCAGACCTCTCCTCCCTCGGCTCCCTGGTCGAGGAGGACGAACCACAGTCCGAAGCCGATCGCGGCAAGGGCTCCCATGAGCACGGCGTCGCGGCTGACGCCCTGCAGCGTGGCCCCTGTCGCGAGCACGGCGGCCAGCGCCGCGGCGGCGACGCCCAGCCACTGCCCCGCGCTGAGCTGGTTCCCGAGCAGCAGCACCCCCAGGACCACCGGGATCGCGACTGAGCCGGCGCCGGAGAGCGCTGTCACCAGGCCCATGCTGCCGCGCGAGAGGCCGCGGTAGAGCGCGACCAGGCCGAGGCCGCCGAAGATGCCGGAGAGGGCGCCGTAGCCGAGCGCCCGGTCGTTCGGTGCCCCGGGCGCCAGGACGAGCAGCGCGGCGAGGAGCAGGAGCAGGCCCACGACCTGGGCTCCGGCGGCGACGATGAAGGGCGGGGTGCGGCGAGCGGCGTAGCCCCCGCAGAAGTCGCCGATGCCGAAAGCTGCAGCTGAGCCGATGCCGGCCAGGATGCCCGGCTCCATCTCCCACCTCCACGCACTGCTCGCGCGGCCTGCCGTCGGGAGGTCCGCGAACGGCGACTCTACCAGCCGCATATCGCGGTTTCAGGCAGCAACGCCGCCGTGAAACGTTGGATCGGGAGATCACGTGGACGATTGCTGCGGAATCCCTTGACAGCAGGCGGTTCGGCGCAGCAGAGTGCGCCAGTCCCTGGATGCCCGAGCCCCGTTTACCCCCGCGGCCGGCGCCGGACGACGAGGAGTAGGTTGCCGTCGAACCGATGAGCGCGACCCTGCCCGATACCCTCTCGCAAGATGCGGTCTCCGAGCCCGAGACCCCGGCGGTCCACCTGGACTCGCTCGTGAAGCGCTTCGGGGAGCTCACCGCTGTCGCCGGGGTGGACCTCGAGATCGGCGATGGGGAGTTCTTCTCCATGCTGGGTCCGTCGGGCTCGGGAAAGACCACGACGCTGCGCATGATCGCCGGCTTCGAGCAGCCCAGCCAGGGACGCATCCTGCTGCACGGACGCGACGTGACCCAGGTTCCGCCGTTCGACCGCGACGTGAACACCGTATTCCAGGACTACGCCCTCTTCCCGCACATGTCGGTGGGCGACAACGTGGCGTACGGGCTCACCGTCCGAAGGGTGCCGCGGGACGAGCGACATCGGCGGGTGACGGAGGCCCTGACACAGGTGCGGCTGGAGGGCTACGAGCGCCGGCGGCCCGCGCAGCTCTCCGGTGGGCAGCGGCAGCGCGTGGCGCTTGCCCGTGCCCTGGTCAACCGCCCGCGCGTGCTGCTGCTCGACGAGCCGCTCGGGGCGCTCGACCTGAAGCTGCGGCAGGAGATGCAGATCGAGCTCAAAGCGATCCAGACGCAGGTCGGGATCACCTTCATCTACGTCACCCACGACCAGGAAGAGGCGCTCACCATGAGCGACCGGATGGCCGTCTTCAATCACGGCAGGATCGAGCAGGTCGGCACGCCGGCGGATGTCTACGAGCATCCCGCCACGACCTTCGTGGCGGGATTCGTCGGGACATCGAACCTGTTGAAGGGAGAGGCAGCACGGTCGGTGCTTGGCGCTGACGGGACGTTCACCGTGCGCCCGGAGAAGATTCGCATGGCACAGGCCGACGAGGCGCCGGCGGCCGATGAGCACGCGGCGGACGGCCGCGTGCGCGACGTTATCTACCTCGGGTCAGACACTCGCTACGTCGTCGCTCTCGACATCGGCGGCGAGCTGGTGGTGACCCGCCAGAACCTGCAGACCTCCTCGATGGAGGCGCTGCTCGCCCAGGGGCGGCCAGTGCGGCTGATCTGGAAACGGCAGCACGTGCTGTCACTGGCAGGGAGCCAGGACTCGACAGGGGAATGAAGGAGCGGAGAAGACAGATGAGGACCCTACGGATCCCGGCCGCGCTGGCGGTCTTGGCGCTCGTGTCAGCGGCCTGCGGGGGGAGCGGCAGCTCCGCGGCCCCAAGCGGGATGCTCTCCAGCCTGCCGGACGCAGAGGACGAGCTGAACCTCGTGATCTGGGCCGGATACGCGGAGAACGGGCAGAACGACCCCGCCTACGACTGGGTGACGCCGTTCCAGGACGAGACCGGCTGCACGGTGCACACCACCGACATGACCGACTCGGCCAACGGCGTCTCGCTCATGCAGACCGGCAACTACGACGGCATCTCTGCCTCCGGCGACGCAACCTTGCGCCTGATTGCCGGCGGATACGTCCAGCCGGTCAACCTGGACCTGATCCCGAACTACGCGGACGTCTTCGACGGGCTGAAGGACCAGCCGCACAACACCGTTGACGGCGTTTCTTACGGCACCCCGCACGGACGCGGTGCCAACCTCCTCATGTACAACACCGATACGTTCCCCAACGCCCCCACCAGCTGGGACGTCGTCTGGGACACCGATTCGCCGGCGGCCGGCAAGATCAGCGTCTACAACTCGTCGATCTACATCGCCGATGCGGCGCTGCACCTCAAGCAGACCAACCCGGAGCTCGGCATCGGCGACATCTACCAGCTCAACCAGGAGCAGTTCGACGCGGCGGTGGCCCTCCTGGAGCAGCAGCATGACCTCGTCGGCGAGTACTGGGGCTTCGCCACCGACCAGATCGCCTCGTTCGGCTCCGGCGACATGCTCGCCGGCACGACCTGGCAGTACCAGTACAACGTGATCACGGCGGACGATCCGGAGGCGCCGGTCGCCGTGACGCTGCCCGACGAGGGCTCGACCGGCTGGTCGGACACCTGGATGATCGCCAAGGACGCCGCGCATCCCGGCTGCATGTACCGATGGATGGACTGGATGCTGAGTCCCGATGCCAACGCGCAGGCCACCGTCTGGTTCGGCGAGGCGCCGGTCAGCCAGGCCGCCTGCGACAAGGCGGAGGAGCTCTCCCCCGGGCACTGCGAGACCTTCCACGCCACCGACGAGGACTACTTCAGCAAGGTGTACTTCTGGAGCACGCCTCGCGACGACTGCTACGACGACGACTCGTCGACGTCGTGCAAGAACATCGATGACTGGATCCAGGCCTGGACCACCGTCACGGGCGGCTGATTCGCAGCCTCTCGGCCGTACACTGTGCTCCCCGGTTGGCTCGCTCCGCCGGGGAGCACGCTTTCCCCGCCGAACCTGTCGATGACCGAGACCGATGACCGCTGACACCGCGGATCCGCCGTCAGGCCTCGCACGCCGCGCGGCGATCTGGTTCTACCGACGTCCGAAGATGCAGCTCGTGGCCCTGCTCAGCTCGCCGCTGGCCTGGCTGGGCCTGGCCTACCTCGGGTCCCTGGCGATCCTCCTGCTGAACGCCTTCTGGCGGAACGATCCCTTCACCGGTCGCGTGGAGCACACCTTCACGCTCGATTCCTTCGTCACCCTCTTCACCGTGGAGGTGTACCGCACCATCGCGGTGAGGACCGTAGCGGTGGCGGCGGCGGTGACCCTCGCCGACGCCCTGCTGGCCTTTCCGATCGCCTACTACCTGGCGCGCGTCGCATCGGTGCGCACCCGGCGGATCATGGTCATCGCGGTGCTGATGCCGCTCTGGGCGTCGTACCTGGTCAAGATCTACGCCTGGCGGGTCATCCTGCAGGGCAACGGCCTGCTCGACTGGGCGCTCGAGCCGCTGGGCCTGAACGGGCCGGGAGTGAACCAGGTGGCGAACTCCTGGCTGGTGCTCACCTACCTGTGGCTGCCGTACATGATCCTGCCCATCTACGCGGCGCTGGAGCGGCTGCCAAACTCGCTGCTGGAGGCGTCGGCGGACCTTGGCGCGCGGGCGGCCACCACCTTCCGGCGCGTGGTGCTGCCCGCGATCCTGCCGGCGGTGGCGGCCGGCAGCATCTTCACCTTCTCGCTCTCCATGGGCGACTACATCACCCCCGACTTCGTCTCGGACACGAAGTTCATCGGCAACGTGATCTACGACAACTCCGCCCTGGGCAGCCTGCCCCTCGCGGCCGCCTACTCGTTCCTCCCGATCGTGGTGATCGTGGGCTACCTCCTCGCCGCTCGGCGCATGGGCGCCTTCGAGTCGCTGTGAGGACGGCGGCATGACCGAGTCGCGCTGGGTTCGCATCGGCCTGCGGGTGACGACCTGGCTCATCCTGGCCTTCATCTACCTGCCCCTGATCATCGTCGCCATCTACGCCTTCAACCCCAGCCGATCGCAGGCGTGGCCGCCGACCGGCATCTCGCTGCACTGGTTTGCCGAGGCGCTGGCCAACTCGCGCGTGCTGAGCGCCTTCCTGACCTCGGTGCTGGCAGCGTCGGGTGCCACCCTGATCGCCCTGGTGCTGGGAACGGCAGCCGCCCTCGCCGTCTCGCGCTTCCGCTTCTTCGGCCGTGACACCGTCTCGTTCCTGCTGGTGCTGCCCATTGCGCTGCCCGGTGTCGTAACCGGGATCGCCCTGGCGGCCACCTTCCGAACGCTGGGGATCGGCTTTGGCCTGCCGACGATCATCATCGGCCACGCCACCTTCTGCGTGGTGATCGCCTACAACAACGTGATCGCGCGCCTGCGCCGCCTGCCTCGCTCGGGCGAGGAGGCGTCCGCCGACCTCGGCGCCGACACGTTCCAGACCTTCCGGCGCATCACCCTGCCGCTCGCCCGGACCGCGCTCCTGTCCGGCGGCCTGCTCGCCTTCGCCCTCTCGTTCGACGAGGTCATCGTCACCAACTTCACGGCGGGGCCCGGGACCGAGACGATTCCGCTCTACATCCTCGGCGCCATCCAGCGCCCGAACGAGGTGCCGGTCGTGAACGTGGTGGCTCTCCTGCTCGTGCTGCTCTCGGTCATCCCGGTCTACATCGCCCAGCGCATCGCCGGCGATGGGGCGGCGGTGACGCGATGAGCGACGACGCCCGCCGCCTGCCGCGTCCGCTGGAGGTTCTGGCCTGGGACCGCGCCGATGCACCGAGCGCCGCCAGCGTTGCCGCCCGCCTGCGGGACGCCGGCGTGGAGCCGTACGCCTGGTCGAACGGCCCGAACGACCGCTATCCGGTGCACGAGCATGGGTACACGAAGCTGCTCATGTGCGCCGCCGGATCGATCACCTTCCTGGTGGGGGCGGATGCGGAGGCGGTGAACCTGGAGCCGGGCGACGGGTTCGTGCTGCCGCCGGGCACGCCGCACGCTGCTGTGGTTGGTCCACGCGGCTGCACCTGCCTCGAGGGGCATCGCTAGGACCTTCGGCTCTTGCACTCGCCGGCCGAGATCCGCATGCTAGCGCGCGGCCGATCGGCACCGTTCCAGGAGGGAGTCCCCGCATGATCATCGAGCAGCCAACCGTCCAGCGACCCGCCAGCCAGTCCGCGACCGCGGCGACGCTCGATCGTTGGCGCATCCCGGTCATCGCGGTCGTGGTCGTCCTGGCTGTTGCCATCGGTGCCGTGCTGGGCAGCGTCCTGGTCACGCGCGCCGGCGCCTCGCTGGGACGCGCCGCCGACTACGTTCCGGGTGACACGGTCATGTACGTCGAGGCCCGCTTCGACCTGCCGGGCGCTCAGCGCGCCAACCTGCGCGCCCTCCTCGAACGCTTCCCCTCGGCCGACGCCGACGCGATCCTGACCGATGCCCTGGCCGCGACGCTCGACGACGCGCTTGCCAGCGGCGGCGCGCCGTTCGACTACTCGACGGACATCGCGCCATGGTTCGACGGCAGCCTGGCCATGGCCTTCCTGGACTACCCCATGAACATGGACCCGGCGCAGGTCGAGTTCCCGTCGCTGCTGGCACTCTTCGGGGTTCGCGACCCAGCCGCCGCGACAGCGCTCGCCGACGAGGTCCGCTCCACGCTCGAGGAGAGCGGGGTCACCTTCAGCAGCAGCGACCACGACGGGACCACGATCTGGGCCCTCGACCTGGATGCCGACATGATGGGGTCGGTCTCCGGCGCGGGATTCGCCTACGCCGTCACCTCCGACCAGCTCATTCTCGGCAGCGGCCAGGAGCAGGTCGTGCGGGCGCTCGATACCGAGACGGGGGGCGAAACGCTGGCCGGCCGCGACGACGTCTCGCAGCTGCTCGGCTCGCTCCCCGAAGAGCGGGTTGGCCTGGCGGTCGTCAACAGCGCCGCGATGCTGGCCGAGATGCGCACGGAGCTCGAATCGATGCAGCCGGGCATGGCCGAGCTGCTGGCGCCGTACCTGGATGCCACCCCGGCCATCGCCGTCGGCTCCGTCGAGCTCGCCTCCGATGCCGTCCTCTTCGACAGCGCCTCTGACCTTGCCGATGGCCCGTTCACGCCTGAGAACGGCAGCCGGACGCTGGCGCAGGCCGTGCCGGCCGACGCGATCTTCTACGCCGATTCGACGCGCGTCGGCGCCTCCCTGGAGGCATTCGTCGCCGCCATGAAGGCCTCCGTCGCAAGCGTTCCCGACGGCGACCAGATGCTCGAGCAGCTCGACCAGGTCGAGTCGGCCCTGGGCGCCAACCTGGAGGAGCTCGTCAGCTGGATCGGGGCGGGAGCCGTGACCGCCGGCTGGGACGGACAGGAGGCCTACGTGGGGATGGTGCTCGACGCCAGCGACCCGGCGGCCGCGGAGCGCCGGCTCTCACAGCTGCGCTCGTTCGCCGAGCTTGCGGCACTCGACCCGAGCAGCGGCATCACCGTGGAGACCGAAGATGTTGACGGCGTCGAGATGACGACGGTCCGCATGGCGCCCAACGGAGCGCCGGCCTTTGGCACGCCGTTCGCGCCGGCGCTGCAGTACGCCATCGACGGCGACCGCGTGCTCATCGGCCTGGGCGACGCGTTCGTGCCCGGTGCGCTGTCTCGGGAGGCGTCTGACTCGCTGGCGCAGAGCCAGCGCTTCAGCGCGGCGGTCAACCGCTTCGGCGGCCAGGACAACGCCGCAGCGATGTTCCTCGACCTGACCGGATTGCGCCTGGCGGCGGAAAGCGTCATGGGTGGGGACACGAGCTACGAGGCGATGAAGCCGGACCTGGAGCCGTTCGACTACCTCGCCAGCGTGACGAAGGTCTCAGGCGACACCCTCGTCTCGAAGTCCGGCCTCGTCCTGCGCTGATCGCTGGGCGGCGCGAGCTTCGATCTCGAAGCGGTTGCCGGCGTACCAGCCGTGGCCGCTGCGCCAGCCTCGCCATGAGGCCAGGGCGTAGCGGGGCGCCAGCCACCAGCCGTGGCGGCGCCACTGTCCCACGTGGACGAGCTCGTGGCGCAGCTCGGGCTCGGTGAGGGGCCGGGCGGCGAAGATGTCGCGGCCGACGGTGATCGCCACCCAGTTCGGCAGCAGCAACCGACCTGCGTGACGCAGCCACGGCACCACGTGGACGCGGTGGCTCACGACCGGCTCGCGCCGCGGTTGGCGATCAGCAGGTCGGGCCGATCCCCCCAGTGGTCGAGGAAGCGGTAGAAGTTCCGCTTGCTGAGGCGGTCACGCTCGTCCTCGGGCAGCGAGTTCCAGCCGCGGTGCTCGTGCCGGCGAAGGGGCAGCTCACCGGTGGCGACGGCCCTCCATCCGGCGTCGCGAACGGCGAACGACAGGTCCAGGTCGGCGTTGCGGTAGAAGCGGAAACGTCGATCGAAACCGCCAACCTGGCGCAGGGCGTCGCGGCGGATGGCGAGGCAGTAGGCCTCGACCGCATCGACCTCGCCCGGCGGAGCAGCCGCGAACTGTCGAGCGTCCGCCGAGACGACCCCCCACGGCCCGGCGAGGCCGACGCCGTCGGCCTCGAGCGTCGCCAGGAGGGCGCCCAGGAACGGCCCCGTCGGCTCGAGCGATGTGTCCATGAGCACCGCGGCTCGACCCCGCGCGCGCCGCAGGCCCAGGTTGGCGGCATCGGCCCATCCGAGCCGAGCGGTCGTGGGCAGTACCACGGCGGGAAGGTCAGTCAGCGAATCCGCGGGCTCGTCGACCCCGCTCGTGCCGTTGGCGACCACCAGCAGCTCCCAGTCGAGGGCGGGAGCATGCTGGCGCAGGCCTTTGGCAAAGCGGGCGAGGTCGGCGGGATGGTCGTCCGTCTGCACGACCACCGACGCGTCGAGCGTCGCCGGCTGCTCGAGCAGCGATTCGAGATCCTCGGGCCGGGCGTAGCCGGTCGCGCCAGCACCACCCGCCTCGGGCAGCGCCGGACGGGCGGTCGAGCCGTGCGCTGAGTCGACCGGCTCCCAGCCCAGCGCGCGGATGCGATCACGGAGGGCATCGGCCGTCGACCAGTCGCGCCGTCCGCGCGCCGCTGCTCGCTCCTGCAGCAGCTGCTGCACGACGTCGGGCGGCGCGTCGTTCATCGGGCTGGCTGGGGCGTGCGAATCGGGACGATGCGAGGCTTCATGGACACCTGCCACTACGGAACGTACTGCCCGGACCCGACCGAAAGTACCCTTCGGTCAGAGCCCACCTCAACCTTACTATCCGACCACGAGCCACGCCGTCCACACCCAAGCACCCTTGGCGCGGCAGCAAGCAACTCCAGCGGTAGAGGAACGGCCACCGATGATGACAAACGAGGTAGGGAAGCTGCTGACGGCCTCCGAGGTCGCCGAGCTGCTGCACCTGCACGTCAACACGGTCAAGCGCCTGGGAGATCGCGGCGAGCTGCCGTTCTTCCGCGTCACCAGTCGTGGCGACCGGCGCTTCCGCTACGACGACGTGCTGGATTTCCTCCGCCGCGACAAGTAGCCCTGTCACAAGGGGGGTAGGGTCCGACCGCCGAGGTGCCAACTTCTCGGCGGTCGGTCGTTGTCTGGGATAATCGCGGCGCGATGAGCAACGACCCGAGAGACCTCCTCCTCGAAGCCCAGCGCCTCCTGGACGGTGGCGATCCCGAGCAGGCGGCGAGCATCCTGCAGCCGCTGACCTCGGATCCGCAGTACGGCACCGATGCCTGGATCCTGACCGGGACGGCACGCTACCGCCTCGACGAGGAGGACGAAGCACTGGCCGCGTGGCAGCAGGGAGCGCAGCGTGGCGGGCCGTCGGCCTGGCTGGCGTGGCGCGCGGTGGCCGAACAGCACGTCCGCAACGGCGACCTGGAGGAGGCGATCGAGGCCTACCGAGAGGCAGATCGGCGCGCGCCCGCGGGAGAGCGGGGAGCGATCGCCAACCGCATCGCCTGGTTGCTCAAGGAGACCGGCCACGACTTCGCCGCGCGACGCCAGTTCAATCGCGCCCGCGGTGCGTACGCCAGCTTCGGCGCCTACGTGACGATCACGATCATCTCCATCAACGTGCTCGTCTTCCTGGTGGACGGCCTGCTGAGCGCGGGAGCAGGCTTCGACGTCTTCGGCTATGGCGGCTCGCTGGTCGAGGCGGGCGCGGTCTACGGACCGGCGGTCGCGGCAGGGGAATGGTGGCGCCTGCTGACGAGCGCCTTCCTGCACCTCGGCCTGCTGCACATCGCGTTCAACATGTACGCGCTCTGGCTGTTCGGGCCGATCATCGAGCAGCTCTACGGCCACCTCGAGTACCTCGTGCTCTACGTGCTCTGCGCGCTCGGTGGCAGCGTGCTCACGATCCTGGCGGCGCCGAACGTGCCGGCAGCCGGGGCTTCCGGCGCGATCTTCGGCCTCTTCGGGCTCGCGTTCGTCGTCTCGCGGCGGCGGCACCTGCTGCTCGGCCCGCAGGCTCGGGCGCTCCTCTCGCAGGTCGGCATCCTGCTGGTCCTGAACCTGGTCATCACCTTCACGATCCCGGGGATCAGCTGGAGCGGCCACATCGGCGGCCTGGTGGTGGGCGGCGTGCTCGGGCTGCTGCTGAGCCCACGCAACGCGCCCAGCCTGGGTGCCCTGTGGCGCTCACCGGATGGCAACCCGGCCGCGACGGGCTCGGGCATCGGAACCAGGGCGGCCGCCTACCTCTTCGTCGCCGCCGTCCTTGCCGTCGGCACCTGGTACGCCGTCCAGACCATCGGCTGAGCGTCCCGGGCGCCGTGGCGCCAGACCCGTATCATCGGGAGCATGTGCTACGACCTCGATGCTCGACCACCCCTGCCGCCCATCCGGGGAGCTGCCGGCGATTCCGGCCCGCTGACCCTGACCTCAGCCGACGGCGTGGAGTACGCCGCCTATGGGGCACGCGCCGAGAAGATGGGCGGGCCGGGCATCGTGGTCCTGCCCGACGTGCGCGGCCTGCACCCATTCTTCGAGGAGCTCGCGCTTCGGTTCGCGGAGGCGGGCGTGCACGCAGTCGCCATCGACTACTTCGCGCGGACGGCGGAGACGTCGGATCGGGGCGAGGGCTTCGACTACCAATCGCACGTGGCCCAGTGCCGGCCCCCGACGCTCAACGCCGACGTGGCTGCGGCGGCAGCCTACCTGCGATCGGGCGATGGTGGATCGGTCGACCGCCTCTACACCGTGGGCTTCTGCTTCGGCGGCAAGATCAGCTTCCTGCAGGCCACCACCGGGATCGGCGCCGCGGGCGTCATCGGCTTCTACGGCTGGCCGGTGGGGGAGCACCGCACGGGGCTGCCGGCGCCTGCCGATCTGGCGGATCGCTTCGCCTCCCCGGTCCTCTCGCTGTGGGGCGGTGCCGACCAGGGCATCGGCCCTGAGGCGATCAAGCAGTTCGCCGAAGCGCTGGCCGCGGCCGGGGTCCAGCACACGAGCGTGGTCTACCCCGACGCCCCGCACTCATTCTTCGATCGCAAGGCGACGGAGTTCGCCGCCGAGTCGGAGGATGCATGGCGCCAGGTGCTCGACTTCATGCAGGTGGGCGCGGGCGGCTGAGCCTCGTCCTGATCCCGCCCGCTCGTCAGGCGTTCGGCGCCGGCCGGCGGTCGGAGACGGTCCGCGGCGTCGCGGGCTTCACCGGCCGGAGGTAGAGGACCAGCACCGCCACCACGTAGGCCAGCCAGCTGACGAGCGTCACCCACTCCGGGCTGCTGCTGTAGCCGAAGAGCGCCCGCAGCAGCTGCCCCACGACCGCCACGGCGCCCAGCTCGGCGGGGTCCCCGGCGTGCGGCAGGACGGCACTGATGTCGAAGGCCGTGCCCGTCGCGACCCCGATCCAGCCGATCTCCACGAACTCGTGGATCGAGTGCGCCAGCAGCCCCGCTGCAATGAAGACCAGGGCCACGCCGGTCCACCTGAAGAAGGTCGACAGGTTGATGACCCGCGCACCTCGGTAGAAGCCGTAGCCGATGAGGGCGGCGAGGCCGATGCCGATCACGGCCCCGAGCAGCGTGCTCATCGCCCCGGCCTCCGCGTCGCCCGCCGCGGTCGCCTGCCCGAGCAGGAAGAGCGACGTCTCGATGCCTTCGCGGATCACCGCGGTGAAGGCCAGCAGCGAGAGGCCCCAGATGCCGCCCTCCAGCAGCGCCCGCTCCACGCCGGCGTGCAGCTCGCCGCGGATGTTCGCCGATGTGCGTCGCATCCAGAACAGCATCCAGGTCACGACGCCTGCCGCGAGCAGCGTCGCGGATCCTTCGAAGATCTGCTCGGCCGGCTCCTCCAGGCCCCTGATCGTCACCCACAGCACCACGCCGACGCCGATGCTCAACAGCAGCGCGGCCCCGGTTCCCGCCCAGATCTGGGAGAAGTGGCGTCGGTTGCCCGTCCTGGCGAGGTACGCCAGGACGATGCCGACGATGAGCGCAGCCTCCACGCCCTCGCGCAGGCCGGTCAGCAGGCCGGTGGTCAGGGAGCCGATGTCCAAGGTGGGCACTCCAGGTGGTGAAATCGTTGTCGAGAGTAGTTAGGCTAGCCTGACAGTTCCTGTTCGTCAAAGCGAACTACCGACAGTTGCGTCGGAATTTCATCGGGCGGAGCCGGTGGGGTCGACCGGCGTCCTCAGGCTAGAATTGCCATCGATGATTGACTTCTCCCTGACCGATGCCCAGCGCGAGGTGCAGCGCACCGCGCAGGCCTTCGCCGAGCGCGAGATCCTGCCCCGTATTCACGAGATGGACGAGGCAGCGACCTACGACCGCTCCCTCTACGAGAAGATGGGCGCCGAGGGCTTCCTGGGCCTGCCGATCCCCGAGGAGTACGGGGGGGCGGGGATGGACTACATCGCCTTCGCGCTCCTGTGCGAGGAGATGGAGCGGGCCGACACGGCGTTCCGCGTCATCCTCTCGGTCCACACCGGCCTCAACTCGCTGACCCTCCTGCAGTGGGCCAACGAGGACCAGAAGCAGCGCTACCTGGTCCCCCAGGCGCGCGGCGAGAAGCTGGCGACCTTCGGCCTCACTGAGCCGGGAGTCGGCTCGGATGCGGGGAACCTCGCCACCACCGCCCGTCGTGACGGCGATCGCTACATCCTGAACGGATCGAAGATCTGGATCAGCCTGGCCGACGTCGCCGACAACTTCCTGGTCTTCGCCACGGTCGACCGCTCGCTGGGGCACAAGGGGATCGCCGCCTTCATCGTGGAGCGCTCGTTCCCGGGCTTCAGCTCCGACTCGCTGCACGGCAAGCTCGGCGTCCGCGCAGGGAACACCGGCATCCTCTACTTCAATGACTGCGAGGTGCCGGTCGAGAACCGGGTTGGCGAGGAGGGCGAGGGGTTCACCATCGCCATGAGCGCCATCGACCAGGGCCGCTACACCGTCGCGGCCGGATCCGTCGGCCTGGCGCAGGCGTGCCTGGATGCATCGGTCAAGTACGCGCACGAGCGGAAGGCGTTCGGTGACGAGATCGGGCGGCACCAGCTCGTCAAGCAGATGCTGGCCAAGATGTACCAGGGCATCGAAGCGGGCCGACTGCTCGTCTGGAAGGCTGGCTGGAAGAAGAACGCCGGGGAGCGGAACACGCGCGAGACGTCGCTCGCCAAGTGGTTCGCGACCGATCACGCCGTGCAGTCCGCCCTGGACGCGATCCAGATCCACGGCGCCTACGGCTACAGCAGCGACTACCCGGTGGAGCGCTACCTGCGGAACTCGAAGGGCTCGGTCATCTACGAGGGAACGTCGCAGATCCACACGCTGATGCAGGCCGACTACCTGATGGGATACCGGCGCGACCGTCAACTGCGGATGCCGCAGCCCGCCTTCGAAGGGGAAATGTAGCCGGCGGCGCTCGTCCCATCGCCGGATGCCGGCCCTGCCGGCTTTAGAGCCTGACCCTGGTCGTTGAATCGCCGGGTGCCGGCCGTGCCGGCGTTATTGCCATTCCGGCGCCGACAGGCTCGCCCCTCAAGCTCGGTCGATGCTGCCCAGATTGGACTTCGGGCGCATACGACGCCGTCCGGCTCGGCTAATGCCGCCGCGGCCGACAGATGGCAACTGGACGAAGAGCAACAGGCCAGAAGCCTCGGCTCGCCGGGCGGTCGTCCCGCGGAGCCACGACAACGCGGACCGGCCCCTGACCTTGAAGCGCGCGAAGAGGCCGACGTGGGCGGCGAGATGACGCCGGTTCGTGGTGCCCTCGAGCACGGCGAGCAACGGGACCACGACCTCCGGGCGCCATCCACGCGAGCGGGCGACGCCGCCGGCAAGCCGTACCTTCACGTCGAGGTTGCCGAGGAGATCCTGCACGTCGATGAGCAGTGTCTTGACCTCGATCACCAGCAAGGTCCGGTCGCCTGGGTGGTAGGCAAGCAGGTCGATGCGGCCACGCTCGCCGAAGTGGTTGTAGCTGGCCTCGGGCAGCACCAGCCAGCCATCGCTCACGAGCAGGCGGACGAGATGCTCCGCAATCGCCGCGTGATCGGCATCTCGCAAGCGTGCCAGCTCCACGCGGATGGCGCCGATGTCCCATCCAAGGCGGATATCGACCGTCGCCGCAATGCGCCGTGCCGCTGGCAGGCTGAGCCGTTCGGCGTGGCCGAGCTCGAGATCACTGACCTGGGTCCGGCTCACGCGCGCGCGAGCCGCCAGGTCCACCTGGCGCCAGCCGCGCCGATGCCGCAGCGTACGAACCGCGCGCCCAAGCGCCGCGTCATCCACGCGACGCAGGATGGCCCCGGGCGATTACTCGGTGGTTACGACGGCCTTAGCTAGCCCTCGTCGCGGGGCGGGGGCGGAGTGCCGGGCGGGTGGACCCGGCGGCGGCGGATGCGGCGGTCGGGCTGCATCGGCAGGAAGGCGAGGATTGCCATGGCGACCGGGGGCACCGCCAGCAGAATGGCGGCGGTCTGCGGTTCCCGGAAGGCAAAGCCGACAGGGTCGATCGGCGTATAGCCGGCGAACGGTACGAGGCCCAGCGTGATGGCCCACCACAGGATCTCCGCGCCGGCCAGCGGCACAATGAGGAGCCAGCGCACCCAATCGCCGCGAACCAACACGACCACCAAGCCCGCCAGCGCCGCCAGCACCGCGCCGGCGAGTGCGACCACGATCCCGCCCGTGGTCCACGGCTCGCGGCCCGTCCAGTAGCCGTCGACCAGGCTGATGCCCGGATTGTCCAGGAACTCGACCCAGGCGATGATCAGCAGGCTGGCTGCGCCCAGGCCGATCCCCAACAGCCCGGCCCAGAGCGCCAGCTCGGCACGACGCGTAAAGGTGGTCATCCGCCACGCTCCGGTTCGAGGATCAGCGTCTCCTCCGTGGCACGCGCCACCGCTTCGCGGCTGAAGGCGATCGGGACCGATTCGCCCGCCAGCCACAGGGGGAAGAGGTCGGCATAGTGCGGGGAGCACGGGTTGCCCGACTGCCCGCCCGCCAGCACCCACTGGCCGGCGTCCGGGTCGGCGAGGTCGATCACCGCGCGCAGGTTCGGCAGGAAGCCGGGATTCCCGAACGTGTTCAGCGGACCGGTGGCCGCCTGCAATGGTGTGGTGCTGTCTCCTGGGAAGGGGACCGGACCGAGGTTGAACGACCCGGCCAGGAGCGGCTGATCTCCCATCGGGTGCCGCAGGGTCAGGGTCCGCAGTCGCCCCCAGCCCCAGCCGGCGGCGTCGGTCCCGTACCCGGCCTCCAGGCGCCGCACTGCGCCGGACAGCGCACGCCCCGCCTCCGCCGGCCAGCCGTCGGCGAACCAGCCAGCCGGCTCTTCCTCGAGCAGGCGGATGAGCCGTGAGGGCGCCGCGGTATGGAAGGTGGTGAGCGGTACGAGGTCGCCGAAACCGGCGCCGACTGCCCAGCGCCATGCGCCCGGCGCCTTCGCTCGCGCGACGCGCTCCGACATCTCGGACAGCCAGGCGTGATAGACCGATGCGCCCGCGGCGCCGACCTCCATGCGGCCGTCCCAGCCGGCCAGGAGCTCGCGCCCACGGCGACCGGCCTCGTCCTCGACCGGGGCGGCGAGCAGGTTCGCCCGCAGGAGAGGCCATGCCAGCGACATGACGTCGAGCTGCAGCGAACGACAGGCGTTCGCGTTCCAGTCCGAGCGCTCGGCGAGGGTTCCGACGATGCGGGCCGCCCGGAAGCCCTCCATGAAGTCGGCGCCCAGGAACGGGCCGTCGCCGTCGGGCGCGGGACGGTTGTTGGCGCTCGCCACGAATCCGGTCGGCGGGTCGCAGGCGCTCGGCATCTCCTCGAACGGGACGAGCTCGTCGTTCCACCCGGACCCCTCCAGCCAGGCGGGCAGCGGCAGTGTCCCGTGGCCGCGACCGCGGACGGGCAGCTGGCCGACGAGCTGGTACCCGATATGGCCGGCGAGATCGGCGTAGACGAGGTTGAGTGCCGGCCCCGGCCACTCGGCGAACGGTTGGCGGAAGGAGGCGAAATCGCCCGCCCCGACTATGGAGAGCAGGCCGCGAATCGGCAGCCCGCGCAGCCAGACGGCGGACATCGAGACGGCCGCCGGGGCCTCTTCCAGGAGCGGCGTGATGACCGGTCCGCGCGGCGTGACCAGGACCTCCTCCTCCACGGCGGCCGCGCCGCGGACCTCGATTCGCTCTCGCAGCCGCTCACACGACTGCCAGCCGTCGGGGCCGCGCACGCTCACCCCGTCGGGGCCGATCTCCTCGACGAAGAGGTCGACGGTATCGGTCAGGCCGGCCGTGATGCCCCAGGCCACTTTGCCGTTGAAGGCAACGGGCAGTGCCGGCGCACCCACGAACGAGGCACCGGCAACCTCCCAGTCGTCGCAGCGCAGGTGCGCCAGGTACCACGGGGCTGGGAGACGTGGCGCCAGGTGCGGATCGTTTGCCAGGAGCGGGAGACCGGACGCCGTGCGAGCTCCGGAGATGGCCCAGTTGTTCGAGCCACCAGCCGAGGGCGTCGCGGCGGCGAAGGCGGCCAGGTCGTCCGCAAGGCGACCGAGCGTCGGTCCTGCGGCGCCGACGGGGACGCTTACCGGCAGCGCCTCGGGTGGTCGCGGGTCCAGCGCGCGGAGGGCCTCCGGACCGTCGGTGGCGAGGATCTTGAGCCGCGCCAGCTCCACGTCCCAGTTGGCGGAGAGCGCGAAGGCCTGCAGTCCCGCAAACGCCAGCACGTCCAGCTCGTCCCAGTCCGAAGGCCGCGCGCGCAGCAGCAAGAACTCGTGTGGGCGGCGCGGCAGGCCCGCAGCCAGCCCCGCGTTGATCCCGCGCACGTAGGCGGCCACGGCGTCGCGAACATCGGGCGCCAGCCGTGGCAGCTGGCGCTCTGCGACGCGGCGGAACCCCAGGCGCCGAGACATGCGGTCGGCGGTCAATCCGCCCTTGCCGACCATCGCCGCCAGCGTTCCGCGACCGATGCGCAGCATGAGCTCGAGCTGGAACGGCCTGTCCTGGGCGTGGCAGAAGCCGAGGCCGTACCAGGCGTCGTTGCCACTGGCCGCCTCGACGTGCGGGATGCCCCAGCGGTCGCGGCGGATGGTCAGCGATGCGCCGAGACCGGCGGCGCGCAGGCGGCCCCGGGTCTGCGGCAACCTTCGGCCGAGCAGACGGAGGGGGAGTCGCATGGCGGGACGGTGGCACCGCCCGTTGCATGGCGTCAAGCGGTGCATCGGTATACTCGCCGCCGTGAGCCGAACCATCGAGCTGATCGCAGGCCTCGTCCTGCTGGCCATCGGTGCCGTCATCCTGCTGGGCGAGTGGATCCGATCATGGTTCGCCGACCTGGGCATGGATCCCGAGATCTGGGCCTGGTGGCCGGTCGCGCTGGTGGTGCTCTCGCTCTTCTTCCTGGTCCCGGCCGTCGTCGGCCGGCAGCACCGCCGCCTCCGCGCCGGGATGGTCATTCCCGGAGCGATCCTGGCGGGCATGGGCGGCGCCGTCCTGTACACCAGCCTGACGGACCGATGGGATGCCTGGTCCTACCTGTGGAGCATCCTGCCGTTCAGCCTCGGCATGGGCATGTACGCTGCCGGCTGGATCGCCGATGCGCCGGCCTTCAAGTGGATCGGGTCGGGTGTGGCCGGAGGCGGCGTCATCGCCTACGTGGCCTTCGCCACCGCCTTCGGAGGCGAAGCGTTCCGCCTCGTGGCGGCCCTGGGCATCGTGGGGCTGGGGCTTGCGCTGACGGTGGGCGGGCTGGCCGAGCGGCTCAGCCGCAAGTCGCCCGCGGCCTAGCGCGCGTCGGGCGGCTGCAGCCAGCGGTCGAACCAGGCCAGGATCCGCTGCATGCGGTCGATGCGCCGATCCGGCCGCCCGTAGTTCTTCATCTCGTGGTGCTCTTCGGGGTAGAGCACGTATTCCACCTCGCGCCCCAGCACCTTGAGGGCCGTGAAGAGCTGCTCGTTGTCCGACGCCGGGCAGATCCGGTCCTCCTCCGCCTGGAGCATGAGCAGGGGCGTCCTGATCGAGGCGGCATTGCGCAGGGGCGAGGTGGACCACAGCTTCTGCATGCCGGCGTCCGACAGCGGATCCCCAAGGCGGGCGCGTCGGTTGTAGTGGACGCCGAAGTACGAGTTCGCCCAGGTGGAGGCCTGGTTGGCCACCCCGTTCTCCGCGACGCCGGCGCGGAACCGATCCGTCGCGCCGAGCATCCACTGCACCAGGTAGCCGCCGTAGGAGAGGCCCATCACGCCGATGCGGCCGGGGTCGACCAGTCCACGATCCTGCAGCCCGTCAACCACGCTCAGGACGTCGGCCATGTCCACCTCCCCCCAGCGGCCGGCGAGTGCCGCGATCCAGGCGGCACCGAACGTGTCCGAGCCCCGGATGTTGGGCTGCACCACCCGGTAGCCGTGACCGGCGAGCATGGTGCTGTCCAGCGTGCCTCCGGGCGCGTGGCCACCGGTTGGGCCGCCGTGCAGGATGACGATGGTCGGCATCGGACCGTCGGGCGCGTCGGCAGGCGAGACGAGCCACGTCTGGATGGGCCCGCCCGCGCCGTCGAGCGACAGCTCGTCCAGGCGTGGATGGGGGAAGCGGCGCTGCCAGGAGGTGCCGTTGCGCGTCAGCCGGCGGAGGGTGCCCTCACCGTCCTGCCAGCCCTCCAGCGCGTACAGCTCGGCGCCAAGCCCGTCATCGCCCGCCGAGAGGGCGATCCGCCCGGCACCGGTGGCAAGTCCCGCACCAACGACGCGGCCCGGGTCGATGAGCCGTCGCGCCTCGCCATTGAGGCCGACGATCATCGGAACATTGCGGCCGGCGTCGCCGGCCATGAAGACGAGGTGCTCCGCATCCAGCCACAGCGGGCCGGGCACGTCTTCGGCCATGACGAGGTCCGCCCAGGCGCCGTTCGTCGCGGAACGGTCGAGGTCGGCGGTCAGCGTGCGCGGCCTGGCGCCGCCTGGAGCTGCGGCATCGGTCGGCGCGATCCAGATCCTGGCGATCGTCTCGTCCGGCGGGTCCGCCACGTCGGTGCCGTGGAACGCGACGAAGCGACCGTCACTCGAGATGGCCGGGGCTGCCGCATCCCCGCGCAGCTCCGCCAGCGGCTCGGGATCGCCCCCCGAGACCCCCACGCGGTGCAGCGTTGCGCGAGGAGCGATGTTCGCATCGGCCCCCATGTCGCTGACGAAGGCGAGCCAATCGCCGCCTGGCGACCAGGCAGGTGCCGAGACGTCGAAGTCGCCCCTGGTGACCTGGCGAGGCCGCGCTCCCTCCCGCGCCGGCGTCATGAACAGGTGCGTGCGTCGAGAGAGGAACCCGGACTCGTCGTCACGGAAGTCGGTGCGCCGCATGACACGCGCCATGGGTGGTTTGCCAGAGCGTTCCGGTCCCACGGCAAACCGCCGCGGACCGGCCTGCGAGAGGAACGCGAGGCGGCTTCCGTCGGGGCTCCAGCGTGGCAACGAAGCGCCGTGCGGCAGGTGCGTCAGCTGCCACGCGTCCCCGCCCGCGAGCGGCAGGATCCAGAGCTGTCCATCGTCGGCATCTTCCCTGGCCGATGCCCGTACGAAGGCCACCTCCCGCTCATTCGGGGAGATGGCGGCCGCGGTATCCCTGACGAAGCCGTGGGTGAGGCGCCGCGGCCGGCCGCCCTTCCAGGGAACAAGCCAGAGGTGCGAGACGTAGCGGCCGCGCTCGACGCCACGCAGCACGTAGACGAGCGCCTCGCCGGACTTGCCGAGGTCGAACGATTCGATGGCGCGCTGCCCGAGGACGAGGGCGCCGGCGGTCGGCTTGCTCATGTTGGACGAGTATGCCGCACCGGGTCGTTATCGGCATCGTCACAGACCGCCGAATCGGCGAGGTCATTGCACCGCGGTGCAGGAATCCGTGAGATGACTGAAGCATTGACCGGAATTCGTGGCGTGTGCCATAGTCCCGCGGTCGCCACGCCGCGGATTGGATGGCCCAGCCCGAGAGCGTTGAAGCGCCAGCTTCCCGTCAAGAGGAGGGGTCCCGATGCGCCCATTCACACGATCGACCGGTCCGGCCCTGGCGGTGGCCATCGGCCTGGTGCTCTCCGCCTGTGGTGGTGCCGCGACGTCCACGCCGTCCGAGAGCGCCGCGGCCAGCGCGAATTCCAGTACCGGTGATGCCACCGGCGGCACGGTTCGCATCGGCATCGGTGGAGCTCCCGACAGCCTTAATCCGGGCAACGGCCTCCTCTCGGAGTCATACACCCTGTACGAGCTCGTCTACGACACGCCCATCAACATCAACGCCGACGGCGAGTACGTGCCGGAGCTGGCCAGCGACTGGTCCGTCTCGGACGACGGCCTGACGTGGACCCTCACCATCCGCGACGACGTCACCTTCCACGACGGTGAGCCGCTCACGGCCGACGACGTGGCCTACAGCCTGCAGCTCTACAAGGACACGGAGGACTTCCCGTACCTGCCCTCCTACGCGTCCTACTTCGACACCATCGAGGCGCCCGATCCCACGCACGTCGTGCTGACCACGGCGGAGCCGATCGGCAACTTCGAGGCGAACATGGTCTTCATCTACGTGCTCCCCAAGCACATCTGGGAGAACGTGGATGATGCGGTCGCCTTCCAGAACGAGGAGATGATCGGTTCAGGACCGTTCAAGCTGACCGAGAACTCGCAGGGCGAGTTCACGCGGCTGGCGGCCAACGAGGACTACTGGAACGGTGCCCCGAACGTGGACGGGGTCGTCTTCCAGACCTACACGAACGCCGACGCAAGGGTCACCGCACTCTCCAACGGTGACGTCGACGCGATCACCGAATTTCCCGCGACCGCCATCCCGGCGCTGCAGAACGCGGACAACGTGGAGGTCCACGTCGCCGACATCGGCGCCGGCGGCAGCCTCCGAGACGTCTTCTTCAACGTCGTGGACCCGGCCGACTGCCCCGAGGAGGACGGTGTCTGCACGGGCCATCCCGCGCTGCGCGACAAGGTCGTGCGCCAGGCGCTCTCGATCGCCATGGACAAGCAGCAGCTCATCGACGTCGCCACCCTCGGCACCGGATCGCTCGGAGTCTCGCTCGTCCCGCCGGGGCTGGGTGACTTCTACGTGGGCGAGGAGGCCGACTACGCGTTCAGCGTCGACGAGGCCAACCGCATGCTCGACGCGGCAGGCTACGAGGACACCAACGGGGATGGTATCCGCGAATGCCTCGCGGACCAGGAGTGCGAGACCGGTGACCTCACCTTCCGCTTCAACTACGCCGATGACATCGACACCGCGGCGCGCGAGGCGGACCTGATCCAAGGGATGTGGGAGCAGATTGGCGTCAAGATCGAGATCCAGGGGCTGGACGCCGACACGCTGACGAGTGTCTGCTGCCCGAGCTTCGACTACGACGTCATCCTGTGGGGCTGGGGGATCGATCCAGATCCCGCCTTCCTGCTGGGCGTCGCGATCTGCGACGAGATCGCGAGCGGGTTCAGCGAGACCGGCTACTGCAACTCCGAGTACGACGACCTCTACGGCCAGCAGGGTGTCGAGACCGACCACGCCACGCGCGTAGAGATGATCCAGGAGATGCAGCGGATCCTGGTCGAGGACGTGCCGTACATCATCCCGTACTACCAGAAGTCGGTTCAGGCGTGGCGCACGGATACCTTCACCGGGTGGCTGGGCGACGATCCGACGCTGGGTCTCGAGTCACCCGACACGCTGACCGTCATCCGACCGGCCCAGTAAGCCGGACGGCGCACAGGCAGAAGAGACCGATGGTCGGGCGCGTCCCGGCCATCGGTCGTCCATTCTTGCTCCGGACATGAGCGGACGCGGACGCTACCTCCTGACGAAGGCCGGCTGGGCGCTGGTCACGATCTTCGTGGTGGTGACCTTCAACTTCTTCCTGTTCCGCGTCCTGCCCGGGGACCCGGCCAAGGCCGGGCTCAAGGACCCGCGGCTCAGTCCCACGGCGGTCCAGGCGCTCACCGAGCGCTTCGGGCTCGACAAGCCGGTGCTCCTCAACCTGGAGGATGGCAACCCGTTCGACTCCCAGTACTTCGCCTACCTCGGGGCGCTGACCCGCGGGGACCTCGGGACCAGCTACAACTACCGCGATCAGCCGGTCGCCGATCTGCTCGGCGCGGCGCTGGTCAATACGATCTGGCTCGTGCTGCCGGCGCAGGTGCTGGCGATCCTGATCGGTTCCACGCTCGGCCTCGTGGCGGCCTGGCGGCGGGGGACGGCTCTCGACCTGTCGACCCTCACCTTCAGCCTCTTCATGTGGTCGCTGCCGACCTTCTTCCTGGCGATCATCCTGCTCATCGTGGGTGCCAACTACCTCGACCTGCCGACCGCCGGACGCGCCACCATCGGCGCCGATTACGGCTCGTTCTGGGAGTCGGCGGCCGACCTGCTGCGCCACCTGGCCATGCCGACGCTCGCCTTCACGCTGGTGCTGCTGGGCGAGTACATGTTGATCATGCGAAGCAGCGTGCTCGACGTCTTCAGCGAGGACTACATCCTCACCGCCAGGGCCAAGGGGCTCTCCACCTTCCGCATCATCAAGGACCACGCGCTGCGCAACGCCATGCTGCCCATGGTCACGTTGATCGCGCTGAACCTGGCATTCACCGTCTCGGGCGCGATCCAGGTGGAGCAGGTCTTCAGCTGGCCGGGGATCGGCCGGCTGACGGTCGAGGCGATCACCAAGCGCGACTTCCCGTTGCTGCAGGGCGCCTTCCTGCTCATCGCGGTCACGGTGGTGATCGCCAACTTGCTGGCTGACCTCATCTACGGCTGGCTCGACCCGCGGGTGACCCACGCATGACGGCCGTCGTGGAGGCGACCGTCTCGCGCACGGTCGCGACCGGGCGGCAGGCGAGCTGGATCGCGGTGCTCCACCGCCCGATGGGCGCCATCGGCGCGGCCATGCTGCTGGTGGCGCTCTTCGTCGCCCTGGCGGCTCCCTTCCTCGCGCCCTACGACCCTTACGCCTCCGTCCACGTCAACATCAGCGACATCTTCGCCAGGCCGTCGGCAGCGCACCTGCTGGGGACCGATGACGGCGGCAAGGACGTCCTCTCGTCCCTGATCTACGGCGCGCGGGTCTCGCTGCTGGTCGGCTTCTCGGCGGCGGCCATCACGACCGTGCTGGGAGGGGTCGTCGGGATCGTGGCGGGCTATCGGGCCGGCGCCACCGGGACGCTGCTCATGCGGATCACCGACTTCTTCCTGGTGATCCCGGACATCGCGCTGCAGATCGTGATCGTGGCGATCGCGGGCCAGTCGCTCTTCAACATCATCATGGTCATCGGCGTCCTGGGCTGGGCCAGCACGGCGCGCCTCGTGCGTTCGCAGACCCTCTCGGTGCGGGAGCGCAAGTTCGTGCTGCGGGCGCAGGCGGTGGGCGCCGGCGATGTGCACATCCTGCGGCACCACGTTGTCCCGGCCGTGCTGCCGCTGATGATCGCCAACACGGTCCTGGTGATCAGCCTGGCGATCCTGTCGGAGTCGACGCTGGCCTTCATCGGCCTGGGCGACCCGACGGTCATCAGCTGGGGCCAGATGCTGAACTTCGCGTTCAACCGCGGCGCGATCTCCGCCGGCGCATGGTGGGCGCTCATCCCGCCCGGCCTGGCGATCGTGTGGGTGGTGCTGGCGACGACGCTGCTCGGCAACGCCCTCGAGGACGCGCTCAACCCACGGCTCAGGCGGCACCACCTGGAGAAGGACCGATCGGTCGACATCCGCGAGACATCGCGCATGCCGGTCTCGCTCCCGACCCCGGGCCTGCCCGGACCCGTCCTCCAGGTGCGCGACCTCAGCATCGAGTTCGACTCGCCATCCGGTCCGCTGCGCGCCGTCGACCACGTTTCGTTCGACCTGCACCGCGGCGAGACGCTGGGGTTGGTGGGAGAGTCGGGCTGCGGCAAGACGACCACCGTCCTGGGGCTGCTGCGCCTGCTGCCGCCGGGTGGCCGGGTGGTGGGCGGCGTGGCACGCTACGGCGACGAGGACCTGATGGCGCTCGACCCCGCCGCCATGCGCGCGATCCGCTGGTCACGCCTCTCGCTCGTCTTCCAGGGCGCCATGAACGCGCTCAACCCGGTTCGCCCGGTCGGCGACCAGGTGGCGGAGGCGATCCGCATCCACGAGCCACAGGCCGGTCGGGCGGGAGCGACCCGGCGCGCCGGGGACCTGCTGGAGCGGGTGGGCATCGGCCGCAATCGGTACCGCGACTATCCGCACACCTACTCGGGCGGGATGCGGCAGCGGGCCATGGTGGCCCTGGCGCTGGCCTGCAACCCGGACGTCATCATGGCCGACGAACCCACCACCGCCCTCGACGTGATGATCCAGGCCCAGATCCTGGAGCTGTTGGCGGAGCTCTCGCGCGAGATGGGGATGGGCGTGATCCTGGTCACGCATGACCTCGGCGTGGTCGCCCAGACCTGCGACCGGGTGGTCGTGATGTATGGCGGCCGCGTCGCCGAGGAGGCCGCGACTCGTCGTCTGTTCGCCGATCCGCAGCATCCATACACCCAGGCGCTGCTCGCCTCCTTCCCGGACGTCGAGAATCCGGACCGGCGCCTGCATGGGATCCCCGGCGCTCCACCCCGCCTCGACGCCATGCCGCCCGGCTGTCCATTCGCGCCGCGCTGCCCGCACGTCTTCGAGCGTTGCAACGCCGAGGTCCCGCCACCGTACGACCTCGGTGACGGACGCCGCGCCAGCTGTTTCCTGGTGGAGCCGGGCGGCTCCGGGGCGGTGCGCGGTGGCTGAGCCGCTGCTCGTCGTCGAGGAGGTCGAGGTGGCCTTCGCCGGGCGGCGTTCGCTCGCCGACAGCCTCATGCGGCGCCCCGCGCTGCCCATCAGGGCCGTGGATGGCGTCAGCTTCTCAGTGAGCCCCGGCGAGGTGCTGGCCCTGGTTGGCGAGTCGGGTTCGGGGAAGACGACCACCGGCAACCTGCTGTTGGGGCTTCTGCCGGCGACCGAGGGGCGCGTGGTGCTCGAAGGACGCGACGTCGGCGAGCTGACCGGCCGCGACCTGGCGCGGTTGCGGCGGAACGTCCAGATGATCTTCCAGGACCCCTACGAGTCGCTCAATCCGCGCATGCGCGTGGCCGACATCGTGGCGGAGCCGCTGCGCGTGCACCACGTGGTGGGCAGCGCCCGCGAGGCGGAACCGCGGGTGCGCGAGGCGCTGGAGGAGGCAGGCCTGTCACCCGCCGAAGCCTACCTGCACCGCCTCCCCTTCGAGCTCTCAGGCGGTCAGCGTCAGCGCGTGGCGATCGCGGCGGCTCTGGCCCTCCGTCCGCGCCTGCTCGTCGCCGACGAGCCGGTCTCGATGCTCGACGTCAGCATCCGCGCCGACATCCTGAACCTGCTCCGCTCGCTGGCCGATGAGCACGGCATCGCCGTGCTGATGATCACCCACGACCTCTCGACGGTGGCTGCCTACGCCGACCGGATCGCCGTCATGTACCTGGGCCGGATCGTGGAGATCGGCGATGCGAAGACCGTGCTGGCGGACCCGCAGCACCCGTACACCCGTGCGCTGCGCTCGGTGGTGCCGGTGCCCGATCCCGAGGCGCGCCGCGCACCGCAGGTCCTGAGCGGGGAGACGCCCGATCCGTCGCGCATCCCGTCGGGCTGCCGCTTCCATCCACGCTGCCCGGTGGCGATCGACCGCTGCCAGGAAGTGGACCCGGTGCTGCGTCCGCTGGGCGGCGGGCACGAAGCGGCCTGCATCCTGGTCGAGGAAGCTGGGGGGCCGTAGGCTCGGTGGCGCATATGCCGAGGATGCACGCCGACGAGCGGGAGATCAGCACCGAGCTCGTGCGAGCCCTTCTGGCGCGGCAATTCCCCGACTGGCGCGACCTGCCCTTACATCGGGTCGAACCGAGCGGCACCGTGAACGCGATCTTCCGCCTCGGAGACGAAATGGCGGTCAGGCTGCCGCGCCGCGATGGGCCCATCCGGCCGCAGAGCGTGGAGCTGGAGTGGCTTCCGAAGCTTGCGCCGTTGCTGCCTGTTGAGATCCCGGTGCCCCTTGCGCTTGGTCACCCGTCCCCGGAGTACCCGTGGTTCTGGGAGGTGCACCGCTGGGTCGACGGAGAGCTCGTCGCGGTGGAAGAGATCGACCAGGTGCAAGCAGCGCTGGATCTGGCCGGGCTCGTCGGCGCCCTGCAGCGTGTGTCTCCGGACGGAGCGCCGACCGGGCGCGGGATCCCCCTTCTCGAGCGCGACCGGCAGGTCCGGCCTCAGTTGGAGCAGTCTGGTGACGACTGGGTGCTCAGGGAATGGCAGCGGGCACTGGCCGCGCCGCCCTGGGATGGTCCTCCGGTGTGGCACCACGGCGATCTCGACGCCCGGAACTGGCTGGTGCGCAGCGGGCGGATCCACGGCGTGATCGACTGGGGATCCATGGGCACGGGGGATCCGGCGTGCGACGTGATGGTCGCATGGAAGCTGCACTCGGCCCCGGCGCGCGATGCCTTCCGAGCGGCGCTGCGCATCGACGACGCGACGTGGGAGCGCGCCCGCGGGTGGGTGATTTCGCAAGCGGCGATGGCGCTTGCCTACTACACCCCGCAGAACAACCCATCCCTGTACCACGAGGCGGAGAGCTGGCTCGCCCTTCTGCGGGCCGAACGGTAGCCCAGAGACGGCGGCGATCCGGCCGAGGCTACCCGAACAGGAGGGGCACCAGCAGGAGCGCCACGGCGGCCGCCACGGCACCGGGTCCGAGTAGCCGCATCCAACGCTGGTTGACCGCGGCCAGCGTCGCCCCGACCGGCGTCGAGGCGACGGCTCCGGCAAGGCCGGCCAGCGCGGCACCGAAGGCGTGCGCCAGGGTGGGGGAGGCCTCGCCCACCTGACGCTCCCCGGCGAGCGCGGCGCCGGCGATGACGGTGACCAGCGCCGCGAAGAGTGCCGCCGCAGCGGTCGCCGTGGCCGCACGCAGCGGGCCCTGCTGGGTTGCGCCGGTCACGACCGACCCGAGGGCGATCGCAGCGGCCAGCAGCCAGGTGCCGGCGACGGCTTCGTCGCCGGTCGACGGCGGCGCGAGGAGCAACCACGCGACCGCGACGATCGGTCCCAGGAGCATGCCCGCGGCTGCCATCCAGGTCAGCGGCTGCGTCCAGTCCTCGGGGTCCTCGGGCGGGACGACCTCGCCCAGCCTGACCGAGACGGGGACGAGGTCGTCGCCCGGCTCGTTCGTCACGCGCTGACGGCCGACTCGGGCAGGCCGGCGTCTCGTGCGGCGGCGACGGTGGCCAGCCGCAGGCCGAGGATGCGGGCGCCGAGCTCCCGCACCATCCAGCCGGCCTGCGCGCGCAGGCCGGGATCATCGGTCTCGATGGCGCGTGCGGCCAGAGCGTGCAGCTCGGGGAGGGCGGCGGGGGTGTCCAGGTCGTCGTCCAGCGCGGCAAGGAATCGAGTGCGATGTGCTGCAACCTCGGGCCGGAGCGATCCGGGTTCGGCGAGGGCTGGAGCCAGCGGTTCGAGCTCCTCGGCCAGCTGACAGGCTCGCCGCAGACGCGCCGCGGCGACGAGGGAGGACTCCATATCGGCCTCGTCGAAGTCGACCTCGGCGCGGTAGTGGTGGCTGACCAGGTAGTGGCGGATCGCGTCCCCCGGGTAGGAGGCGAGCAGGTCACGGACAAGCACCAGGTTGCCGAGCGACTTGCTCATCTTCTCGCCGGCGTAGCGGAGCATCCCGGCGTGCATCCACCACTCGACGAAGGGCGCCTCGCCGGTCGCGCCCTCCGACTGGGCGATCTCCGACTCGTGGTGCGGGAAGACGAGATCGCCACCTCCGCCGTGAACCTCGAAGCGGGCGCCCAGGTATGCGGTGCTCATGGCCGAGCACTCGATGTGCCACCCTGGGCGTCCCGGCCCCCACGGCGACGGCCAGGACGGCTCGTCCGGGGCCGATGGCTGCCACAGGACGAAGTCCAGCGGGTCGCGCTTGCCGGGCATATCGGGCACGTTGCCGCGCTCGTTGGCGATCGGCAGCATCGCCTCGCGCGGCAGGCCCGACAGCTCCCCGTACGACGTCCACGAGTCGACGCTGAAGTAGACGTGTCCCTCGACGGCGTAGGCGTGGCCGCGCTCCAGCAGGCGGGCGATCATCTGGTGCATCTGCCCGATGTGCTCGGTCGCGCGCGGGAAGTGGTCCGGGGGCAGCCAGTTGAGCGCCGCCATCTCGGTCAGGAAGGTGGTCACGTGGCGGTTGCCGAGCGCCAGGTAGTCCTCGCCGAGCTCGCGGGCACGGCGCAGGAGGTCGTCGTCGACATCGGTCAGGTTCTGGACGTAGACGACGTCGTGGCCGAGGTACCCCAGGTACCGATGCAGGACGTCGAAGCTGATGTAGGTGAAGGCGTGGCCGAGGTGTCCGGTGTCGTACGGCGTGACACCACAGACGTAGAGCCCGACAGGGCCGCGCCCGATGGGCTCGAACGGCACCGTGGAGCCCCTGCGCACGTCGAACAGGGCGAGTGTCATGGGGCGCGATCCAGCGGTCGTGGCCTTCCATCGGACCTGTAGAATCGGCGGGCCGAGGGGGACCGCGTCTGCTGCCGACCGTACGTTGAGGTTACCCGAGCATGTGGGAAGTCCTGCGCTGGTTCGCCGTCTTCGTGCTCGCCCTGCTCCTGCTGGTTGCCGGCCTGTTCTGGCTGATGGGCCGTCCGCTCCCGATTCCCAACTTCTGATCGGGCGCCCGCGGCGCCGCTCACCATAGCTCCGGCTTCGTGCTCATCAGGAAGCCGATCGCTCCCGTCGCCGCCGCCATGGCGTACGCCACATAGCGCTGCTGCCTGGCACGCCGGCGCCAGGCGTCATCGTCCGCGTCGCTCCAGCGCCGAACCAGGCGCCGCAGGTTGGGTCGCGAGATGACGGCGGCGACGACCAGGTTCGCGGCGTAGATGGCCAGCGCCACCATCAGCCACGGCCTGCCGAGCAGCTCGGTGCCGAGGATCAGCAGCAGGCCGGCACCGGTGGCGGCCAGGCCGATGGCGACGACGATCGACCCAGTCCCCTGCAGGGCAACCAGCGCGCGGCCGATCGGGCTTGCGGAGAGCGCGTTCCCCCTGCGCAGCAGGAAGGGGAGCACGAGGCTGGGCGCGAGGAGCGCCACGGCCAGCGAGATGTGCACGATGAGGAGTACCGGGAACCAACTCACGATTGGAGCGGATGCTAGCGCAGGTGGCGCGACGAGGCGCCGCCGCCTCCGGGGGCGCTCAGTCCTCGCCGGCCCGGCTGGCCTGGACCTCCTGCGCCTTCTGGGCCAGCGCCGCCAGGTTCACGCTCCAGCCGACCCCGAACGGCATTTCGGAGATGACGCGATCGCTCCCGGGGTTCCACCAGGAACGCAACAGCTTCGCTGGGGTGGGCATGCGGAAGTCATACGGAACGAAGCCGAGCAGCTGGCCGTGCCAGGTACGCTCCCCGGGCGGGAGCCGCATCTCCTTGTAAATTGCGCCGGCGACGGCGCCGAGCGCCGCCATGCGGATGATCCAGCCCAGGCTGTCGAGTTCGGAGCGCAGCGTCTTCAGCATGCCCCATTCTCTCGCAAGTGGCGTACCGGGACCTCCGCTGAGCTTCAGGGCTCCTTCGCCGCGGTCACGACGGCCTGCACGCGACGACCCAGCGCGGCGACGAGCGTGTCGAGCGCGTGATCCCACGACAGCCGGAACGCTGCCAGGCGAAGGTCGGCCGCCGGGGAAGCGGCGTGCATCCCTGTGACCCGGCTTCCCGCCAGCACCGCCCCACCATGCATGCCGGCCTCGAGGTGGATGAGCCGGAAGGCCAGCGCCGCCAATCCCTGACCCTCGTCGAGCTGCGCGAGCCGGCGGAGCGCCGCGGACCAGCGAAGCAGGCTCGCCGTTCCGGCGAGATGAGCCGGCGATGCTCCCGTCATCGGGCGACGCGATCACCGGTTCCGGGTTGGCCGGGGGAGGAGGTGGTGGCGCGGCCGCTTCCCGCAGGCTCGCCTGCCCGCCACCGGGCAGCTGCTGGTCGGGCGGCGGCAGCAGCGGCGTGGGCGTTGCCGTGGGCTGCGGTGTGGCCTGCATCGTGGGAGCGGCGGTCGGCAGGAGCGTGGCGACGGGCGTCGCGCTCGGCGCCGGCGTCGCGCTCGCGCCGGGCGAGACCGTCGCTCCGGGGGTCGGGGTCGCCGAGGTCGTCGGCTGCGCGGTTGCACTGGGCGGCGGCGTGGGAGCGACCGTCGGTGTCGGACTCGGCGTCGGCGACGGACTTGGCGATGGACTCGGGGTTGCCGGTGGGCCAGCACCGGAGACCGTCACGCCCGGGTAGTAGTAGGCCTGGATGATCTGGCTGGCGCTCATGCCGGCCAGCCCGCAGGCCTGCGTGCCCCACTGGAAGGCCTTCCAGCCATTTGCGTTGGCTCTACATGCTTCGCCGGGGGCGCCGGCGTTGTAGTAAGTCGGGAAGATGGCGCCGCCCTTCAGCACGAGCGTCCCCCAGGTCGCGTCGACAGCGGCAGCGGCCGTGGAGTAGGTGGGTCGGCTCGGGTCGTAGACCTGGTCCCAGGTATCGTCGCGCAGGTCGAAGCACTGGCCGCTGGCGTTCGTCCCGCCCCGCCAGTGCAGAACCTGGTACCAGGCGTAGTTGCGCACCGCCAGTGCGCCCGAGCGCAGCGACTCGGTCGTCCAGGAGGCGATCCACTCGCGGGAGAGGACGTTCTTGGTGTACGTCCTGAAATCGACGGTTTCGACCGCGCCGCTGGCGTGCCGGAAGACGCGGATCGTGGGCGGTGGAACGCTGTTGGAGGTCCAACCGGAGCACGACGCCGCGGCGGCGCGTGGTACCAGCCCGTGGCCGGGAAGCGCCGAGCCGGCGGTCACGAATACGCCGAGCAGCGCGGCGAGAATGAATCGGCGGGACATGTGCGCCGAACGTACACGTCGCCCGACCGCCCCAGAAGGTACCGATGGTCATGGGCCGATCGGCCGGAAGGGCCGCTAGGGGCTTCCCCCTGCATCCTCCTGCCAGCGATGCACCCGACCGGGGATGCTTTCGAAGCCCATCTCCGCGCAGAGCGCCAGGAAGGCGGGACGCGGCACGCCGCGCCAGGCTAGGTCATCGAGCTCGCCGTCGATGGTGGCATCGGTGTTGAGGGTTGCCAGGCGTCGGAAGAGGATGGCCTGCGACCGGTGCTCGCGGAGGCTGGCCGCCAGCCTGCCCGCACCGCGGACGTCGGCCTCCCAGTCGACGGGGGCCTCGGGGATGCGATCCAGGTGCTCCCAGCGGCGCAGGACGGCGGCGGCACTCTTGGCGCCCCAGCCGGGGAGGCCGGGATAGCCGTCCGAGGAGTCACCGACGAGCGCGAGGTAGTCGGGAATGCTCCCGGGCCGCACGCCGAACTTGGCGACGATGCCGGTCTCGTCGTAGGTGATGCGGCGGATCCGATCGCGGAGCACCACGCGATCGTCGCGCACGCACTGCCCCAGGTCCTTGTCGACGCTGCACACGACCACCTGCTCCACGCGGCGATCGCCGACGAAGCGCGCCACGGCGGCGGCCAGGGCATCGTCGGCCTCGTCCTCGACCATGGGCCAGGTGACGATCCCGAGCGAGCGGAGGCCGCGCTCCGCGTCGTCGAACTGGGCCAGCAGGTCCGGATCGATGCCGGCGCTGCTCTTGTAGCCGGGGTAGAGGTCGTTGCGCCAGCTCTCGATGACGTGGTCGGTGGCGGCGGCGACGTGCGTCACGTCCGGCTCGCGCAGCAGGCTCAGCATCGAGTCGAGCAGGCCGCGGACCGCGTTCACGGGCCGTCCGTCGGGGCCTCGCTCGGCGGGGCGGCTGTAGTAGGCGCGGAACAGCTCGAAGGTGGCGTCGACCAGGTGAACCTTCACGGGTGAGCAGCATACCGGGAGCGGGCTCGCAGCCGGTCAGGCAGCCGACACCTCGCTTCGCTGCCACGTGGTCAGCGCTCTCGCGGCCGGCGTCATGTGCAGGCTGCCGTCGTCCTCCACCCACCACGCGGCCAATCCGCGGCTCCGTGCCTCTTCGCCGATGAATGGACGACCGGCCAGGAAGAGCGCCTTGGTCCAGACCTCAGCCCAGGCCGCGTCGAGCGATGCCACGGTCACTGCCACGACGCCCGTCGCGGCGGGGTTGCCGGTGCGAGGGTCGATGAGGTGGTGTACCCGCCGCCCGCCGTGGGTCCATGAGCGGTGCGCCGTGGACGAGGTTGCGATGGCGCTCCGGCGCAGCAGCACGGTTGCCAGCAGCGCATCGGGGCAGTCGGGATCCTCGATTCCCACGCTCCAGCCTCCGTCGACGGGTCCGGACCCGCTGGCCAGGAGGTCGCCTCCGGCCTCCAGGAGCATGCCGGCGACCGCGGGCGCCGTCCGTCGGGCAGCAGCCATCGCCCAGCGCAGGCCCAGCCCCTTCCCGATGCCGCCCGAGTCGGCCGCAGCGCCCAGCCGGAATCGGGCGTCGCGACCGTCCCGGGCCAGCCATGGGGCGTTGTGGAGCGGCGGGGGAAGCAGGACGCCTCCACGCTCGCCGATCTCCTCGAGGTCACCGATGACGCGTGGATCGAACCGGCCGCCGGTGGAGCGCATCGCGCGGTGCGAGATCGCGAGCATGCGCCGCAGCCGCGGTGGAGCGTCGAACCAGCCGCCCGCACCGGCGAGCCGATTGGCCCGGCTCAAGGCACTGTCCGGCCGGAAGCGGGTGAGATCGTCCTCGGTGCGCGCCATCTCCAGCCGCGCCGCGGTCCACGCGCGTTCGGCATCATGCGCAGACGCGCCCAGGACGGAGAGGCGCAGCGACGAGCCCATGGATCGGCCCTCGAACTGGCGCAGGCGCATGTCGTTTCAGCGCCCCGAGGCGCCGGTCGTGGCCTGCACCGGGGGAGGCTGCGAGACCACGCTGACGACCGTCGTGCGCGGAGCCGGCAGCTGGACCCGGTCCGGCAGGTTGGCGGCCGCTCCCGTTGCCGTCCCGACCGCTTCCGCCAGCTCGGCCAGCGCGTCGTCCAGCGAAGCAGACAGCGCCAGCGTGGCGGCGTAGCCGTCAGCGGCCCGGCGCAGGGCGTCCGCAGCCCGCTGCGCGCCCAGGGTCAGGCGCTCGGTGCGCTGCCCGGCATCGATCGTCGCCAGGCGCATCGGCTCACGGGCGGCCGTCAGCGCGCCATCGGCCGCCGCCTGCTGACCGGTGACGAAGGCAAGGCTGGCCGCGTAGATTGCCGTGCCGGCGGTTGCCAGGACGGGCAGGTGGAGGAGTGGGCGCTGGCGTGCCATCAGTCGTCCCCACCATCGTGTTCGCCATCGTGATCATCCTCCTCGCCGTCATGGTCGCTCGGTCCGCTTGATCGCCGTGGCGGCCGGAGCGGCGACCGTTACCGTGGCCGGCGGCCTGGCGGCGAGCTGGGACTGCAGCGCCTGCAACTTGGTGCGGGCCTGCTCCAGCTGGAGGGTGAGCTGCTCGGCCACGGATGCGTCGTCAGTGGCCTTCTGCCTGGCAGCCTCGAGCGCGGTGCGCAGCTCCTCCGACTGCGAGCTGACCTGCTCCAGCTGCGAGGTGAGGTCGGCCGCTCGAGCCTCCTGCGCCTGGAGCTGGCCCAGCAGCTGCGCGGGATCGGGCGGACGGCTGGAGAGTGGCGCCGTGCCGGCGGTCCAGCTGGCCGCGAGGCGGATGGTGAAGGCCGCCACGAAGAGGCTGGCGACGACGGATGCGGCGACGACGCTACGGCGCAGTCTGGGGTTCGACATGACGATCCTCCATGTGATCGGATGCAGCAGCGAGTGTCGGCCCCCGGCGTGGACGGGAACCTGCGCGGGAGCGCACCACCCAGTAGCGGTAGGCCGCAGCGGCGAAGACGACGAGGGCGATGCCCCAGTAGAGCGGCCTGAGCGCGTCGGAATCGGTGCCCGCCAGGACGCCGTGCGCCCACGCCAGGGCCAGGACAACGGCCGAAAGCCGGTGGAGCCGCAGCCACGTCCCCGACGGCAGGAGCGAGGTGTAGCGTGCGGTCACGACCGTGACTGCCAGCGCGTAGACGGCGAGGGTGCCCAGCGCCACCGGGACCGAGCGATACTCGGACATCCCCGGAAAGATGGCACCCGCCAGGCCGACCCCGGCGTATGGATCCAGGACCAGCGCGGCAACGTGCACGGCCAGGAACGCCATCACGAAGACCCAGAGTGACTCGTGCCATGGAAAGATCTGCTTCGCCTGCTTCCAGCGGCTCTGTTCGGGATGGCTCAGCGTGATCCCGAGCACGATCAGCAGGGTCAGCAGCAGCAGCGACACGATGCCGCTGGCACGTGCCGCCATCCAGACGCGCATCTCTGCCTGGTACGCGGTCGTCGGAGGGAGGATCTGCTCGGTGGCGTACAGGATCGCCACCACCAGGCCGGCGGCGATCATGAACGCAAGGCGGCCGCCGGTCCTCATGGCCCCTCCGAGGTGCCGTTGCGCGGGCGCGTGCGGCCGAATGTGATCCATCGCATACCCTGACGAGGCATGGCTGAGGCGAAAGGTTTCGGGACCTCGACCGTACCTTCGGGGTGCGCCGATGCGGTAAGCGGCCAGTAAGCGGTCGCGTGGCACGCTGACGCCGGCGGGGGAGCGGCGCGGGCGCGTGCCCTGCGAGATGCCCGCTCGGAGCCGGGTCGGGCTGCCGCGCCGCTCCCCCGCGTGATCGAGGCCCGGCTGGCTCAGACGGCGAGCGGCTCGCGGTACTCCCCGTAGACCGCCCGCAGCGCGTTGCACATCTCGCCGACGGTGGCGTAGGCCTGCACGGCCTCGACGATGGCCGGCATCAGGTTCACGTCGCCGCGGGATGCCTCCTCGCGCAGCCGTGTCATTGCGCGCAGGTGCGCATCGGCGTCGCGTTCGGCGCGGACCCGGGCGAGCCGGCCCAGGTGGCGTTGCTCCTGCTCCGTGCTGATCTCGAGCAGCGGGATGCGCAGCTCCTCGTTCGGGTCCGCGTGGCGCGTCACGCCGACGATCTCGCGTTCGTGGGCCTCGAGCTCGCGCGTCTGCTCGTACGCCGCATCGGCGATCTCGGCCTGCGGAAAGCCGGCCTCGATGGCCTTGACCATGCCGCCCATCTCGTCGATCTGGCGGATGTAGTCCCAGGTCGCCTGCTCGGTCCGGTTGGTCAGCGTCTCCACGAAGTACGACCCGCCCAGCGGATCGACCGTGTTGGCGACGCCCGACTCCTCGGACAGGATCTGCTGCTGTCGCAGGGCGACCATGGCGGCCTCCTCGGAGGGAACCGCCCACGCCTCGTCGTACGCATCGGTGTGGAGCGACTGCGTCCCACCCAGCACGCCGGCCAGCGCCTGGATCGCCACGCGGGTGAGGTTGTTGAGCGGCTGCTGCGCCGTCAGTGAGACGCCGGCGGTCTGGGTATGGAAGCGCATCCAGGTGGAGCGCTCGTTCTCCGCACCGAAGCGCTCCCGCGCGAGCTTGTACCAGATCCGCCGTGCGGCTCGGAACTTGGCGATCTCTTCGAAGAAGTCGTTGTGGCTGTTGAAGAAGAAGCTCAGGCGCGGGGCGAAGTCGTCGAAGCGCAATCCGCGCGCCAGGGCGTCCTCCACGTAGGCGATGCCATCGGCGATGGTGAAGGCCAGCTCCTGGACCGCCGTCGATCCGGCCTCGCGGATGTGGTATCCGGAGATGCTGATGGTGTTCCAGCGGGGGAGCTCGCGAGTGCCCCACTCGACCGTGTCGGTGACGAGCTTGAGCGAGGGCGCCGGCGGGAAGATGTACTCCTTCTGCGCGATGAACTCCTTGAGGATGTCGTTCTGGAGCGTCCCGGTCAGCTGCGCGCGCGGCACGCCCATCTTCTCGGCGGCCACGATGTACATGGCCCAGATCATGGGCGCCGGCGAGTTGATGGTCATCGAGGTGCTGATCTCGCCCACCGGCAGCCCGTCGAGCAGGATCTCCATGTCGGCCAGGCTCGAGACGGCGACGCCGCACGTCCCGAACTCACCCTCGGCCTGCGGCTCGTCATGGTCGTAGCCGTAGAGGGTGGGCATGTCGTACGCGATCGAGAGGCCGGTACCCCCCGCGCCGATCAGCTTCTTGAATCGATCGTTCGTGTCCTCCGCCGTCCCGAAGCCGGCGAACATGCGCATCGTCCAGAGTCGGCCGCGGTGCCCGGTGGGATGGATGCCACGCGTGAAGGGCGGCTCGCCGGGCAGGCCGAGGTCGTCGATCTCGTCCCAGCCCGACGCGTCATCGGCTCCGAGTGCAGCTGAGCCGTAGGCGTAGTGCGGCCTTCCGCGGTCGGGGTCGTTGCCGGGATCGCGCAGGTCGGCCGGGGTGTAGACGCGGTCGATCTCGACGCCCGACTGGGTGATGAACCGATCCTTCCGCTCAGGCGCGCGGCCGAGCGCGGGCGCCATCCGCTCCCGGGCCCACTCGTCCTCGTGCTCCTGCCAGCGCTCGTTCTCGCTCATGGGCGCCATCTTGGCGGCAAGACCGATACCGCCGCAACCTGCCGGTCCACCGGCGTGGCACGGGTATTGCCCGCTCGCTCACTCCATGACCCCATCCAGCAACCCGCTCAACCGCCGCCTGCTGCCCCTGGTCGTGGCCGCCGGCATCGCGCTCGCAGGCTGCCAGACCGATGCCTCCCCGTCGGGACCCGCTGCCAGCGTCGAGACCATCGCGGTCAGCGACGCGATCGCGGCGGTGGAGTCGATCGACGACTTCAGCTGCGGCGAACCCCAGCCCCGGGCCGAGGACTTCAGCTGGATCTGCGAGGGTTCTCGCGACCGCGTGGCGGCAACCGTGCACCTCTTCGCCACGCAGGTCGACGCACCCGTCTTCGGTGCGACCCTGTACACCTCCGCTCCGGCTGGCGAGAACGCCGACGCGGCCGCCACCGCGACGGCAAGCCTCGCGCTCGAGCTCGCCAACGCCACGGTCCCGCAGGCGTGGCGCGAGGCGACGCGGAGCTGGCTCAGCGGGCACATGCCCGACGGCGGTCGGACGCTCGACGTACCGGATGCCGGGATCACGGCCTCGGTCCAGCCACTCGCCAACCTGCAGTGGTACGTCGAGCTGTACGAGCTGGACGGCCTGGAGCCGTCGAGCCCGTCCGCCTCCTAGGGGTAGAGCCCGCGCTGCAGGGTCGCTTCTGCGACCCGCTCGACGGCGACCATCATGGCGGCACCGCGCATGCCCACCTTCTTCGCCTCGCTCATGGCCAGGACGCCGGCGAAGGCGTCGTCCATGCTGCGGTCGAGCTCGGCGTAGATCTCCGCGTCCGACCAGAAGAAGGATTGCATGTCCTGCACCCACTCGAAGTAGGCCAGCACGAAGCCGCCGGCCGTGCACAGGATGTCGGGGATGACGAGGACGCCCCGCTCGGCCAGGTGCTGATCGGCGTCGTGCGTGGTCGGCGAGTTGGAGGCCTCCGCCACGATGCCGGCACGGATGCGGTCCGCGTTGGCCGCCGTGATCTGGTGCTGGACGCCCGCCGAGACGAAGATGTCGCACTCGGTGGCGAAGATCTCATTGCGGTGCATCGGCTCGGCGTCGGGCATGCCCTTCACGCCGTCATGGGCGGAGGTGTACGCGACCGCCTCCGCCACAGGTACGCCGGCCGCGTTGCTCACCGCATCCTCGTCGTCGGCGATCGCGACGATCCTGGCACCCGCGGCATCGAGCATCTCGGCCAGGATGCTGCCCACCCTGCCGAAGCCCTGGATCGCCACCCGCGCACCGTCGAGCTGGAGATCGCGGCAGCGTGCGGCCGCCGCGATGCACCTGAAGGCCCCGCGGCTCGTCGCCTCGCGTCGCCCGCGGGTGCCGCCGATCGCCTGCGGCTTGCCGGTGACCGATGCGGCCACCGTGTAGCCGTGATGCATGCTGAAGGTATCCATCATCCAGGCCATCGTCTGCGATCCGGTGTTCACGTCCGGCATGGGGATGTCTCGGTCGGGGCCGAGCAGCACGGCGATCTCGGTCGCGTAGCGCCGGGTCAGCCCCTCGCGTTCCTTCACCGACAGGAGTCGCGGGTTCACCACCACGCCGCCCATTGCTCCGCTGTAGGGAATCTGTGCCAGCGCCGCCTTCCAGGTGTTGACCATGGCGAAGGCACGGACCAGGTCCTGGGTCAGGTCATCGGTGTAGCGCACGCCGCCCGTGGCCGGCCCGCGGTTGAGGTTGTGGTGGATCCGGTAGCCTGTGAAGACCCTGACGCCCCCGTCGTCCATGTGAACCGGGAAGTGGACGATCAGCTCGCGCTTGGGCTCGCGTAGCACCTGGTGCATCCCCTCGTCCAGGCCGAGCCGCTCCGCAGCAAGGTCGAGCGCGTGCTGCGCAGACCCCCAGACGTCATCGTCGGTGGCATGTGGGACGAACATTTAGCGGAACCGGTCCCGCGGATTGCCCGTGGCCATGGAACCCTCCTTCTTCTGCGATGCCGCCCCACCGAGGATACCGTTGCCCAATTGGGTGGACAAGGAAAATCGAAGGCGCGCGCATGGACCCACGCTGTGGCTAGACTGCGGGTGAATCCATTCCATCGGCTTCGGCGGTCCATGCACATCCGACCGGAGCCGCAGCTGATTGGAGGCGACCATGGCTCCACGCGTCATGACCGTGGGCGGTCCGATTCCGCCCGATCGCGTCGGCTTCACCCTTCCGCACGAGCACACCGGGATCCACCTCTGGCACGTCCGGGACCGGTGGGACTACTGGGAGCTCACTCCGGACGATGAGGCGATCGGCGACGAGCTGCGCGAGTTTCGCCGTCGCGGCGGCTCGACCCTGGTAGACCTGACGCTCCCGGGCGTCGGACGTGACCCGGATCGGTTGCGCCGCCTCTCCACGCGGACGCAGGTGCAGATCGTGATGGGGGCCGGCTGGTACCGCGAGTCCTACTACCCGGCGGAGGCGCGGATCGACCGGCGATCGGTCGACGACCTCGCCGCCGAGCTCATCGCAGAGTTCCGGGACGGAGTCGGGGCGACCGGGGTTCACTCCGGAATCCTGGGCGAGATCGGCACCGACAAGCCGTGGGTCAGCGCGCTCGAGGAGCGGGTGCATCGGGCCGCGGCGCGCGCCTCGCGCGAGACGGGCATGGCGATCACCACGCACGCGGTCATGTCGCCGGTCGGCCTGGCCCAGCTGCGCATCTTCGAGGAGGAGGGGGTCGATCCCTCGCGCGTGGTCATCGGCCATGCCGACTCGTACCCCGTCCTGGACCACTACCTGGCGATCCTGGACCGCGGCGCGAACCTGGAGTACGACTTCATCGGGCACCGCTTCGCCAGCGAGGAGGCGGCGGAGCCGCGGCTCGTGCAGCTGATCGTGGAGCTGCTGGAGCGCGGGTATGGGGGGCAGCTTCTGCTCAGCCAGGACGTGTGCCACAACAGCCAGCTGAAGGCGAACGGCGGGAGCGGCTTCACCTACCTGCAGCAGCACTTCCTGCCCACCCTGCGGACCGCCGCGGTGGGGGAGGGGGAGATCGCCCAGATGACGACGGATAACCCGCGTCGGATCCTCACCATCCCGTGAACGAAGCCGGGCGGGAGGGCGGCGGCCCGTCATCCGGGAACGCGCGGGACGCCGTTGCCGATCTGCGGCGGATCGCCTTCCTGCTCGAGGCGGCGAACGAGCCGCGCTACCGGGTCAACGCCTTCCGTGGTGCCGAGCGCGCGCTGCGCAGCCTGGATGCGGCGGAGCTGCAGCAGCTGGTGGCGCAGGGCCGCCTGCGCACGCTGGCTGGGGTCGGGGAGGTGCTGGAGCGGACGATCACGGAGTCCGTGCGCGGCGAGGAGCCGGTCTATCTCCGCCGGCTGGAGGCGACCGGCGGCAGGATGGTGGCGCAGCTGGGGGGCGAGCTGTGCGACGCGCTACGCGGGGACTGCCACGTGCATTCCGACTGGTCCGATGGCGGGGCCACCATTCGGGAGATGGCGGAAGCGGCGGCCGAGCTCGGCCGCGAGTACGTGGTCCTCTCCGATCACTCGCGCGGACTGGCCATCGCCAACGGACTCTCGGAGGATCGCCTCGAGCGCCAGCTGGAGGTCGTGGCGGAGCTCAACCGGGAGCTGGCGCCCTTCCGCATCCTGACCGGCATCGAGGTCGACATCCTTCCCGACGGCCCGCTCGACCAGGAGCCGGAGCTGCTCTCGCGGCTGGACGTCGTGGTGGGCAGCGTCCACTCCGAGCTGCGCATGAACGCGCGGCTCATGACGCGGCGGTCTGGTGACCGCGCTCGCCGATCCGCACCTCGACATCCTGGGGCACTGCACCGGACGCATGGTCACCGGCAAGCGTCGACGGCCACCGTCCGAGTTCGACCCGGAGATCGTCTTTGCCGCCGCCGTGCGCTTCGACAAGGCGATCGAGATCAACGCGCGACCCGAGCGACTGGATCCCCCCAAGCGGCTGCTCCGCCTGGCGGTGGAGGCGGGCTGCCGCTTCAGCATCGACTCCGACGCGCACTATCCGGGGCAGCTGGCGTGGCTGCCCAACGGATGCGATCGTGCCGCGGCATGCGGCGTGCACCCCTCGGCGCTGGTCAACAGCCAGGACGCGGGCCAGCTGCTGGCCTGGGCACGCTCGCACGAGGCGTGAGCCGGCCCATCGGTCATACTCGTGCCCGCTCGCCAAGCCGAACCGAAGAGGAGTGACCAGTCATGTCCGTCGCACGTGTCACCGAGCTCAGCTGCACCTCGAACCAGTCGTTCGAGGACGCCGTTCGCCAGGGGATCGACCGCGCCACCAAGACGCTGCGCCAGGTCCGCAGCGCGTGGGTCAAGGAGCAGCGCGTGAACATCGGCCGGGATGGATCACTCGAGTTCCAGGCCAACCTGCTGGTGACCTTCGTCCTCGAGGACTGATCACCAGGGCGGCGCCAGCGCCTCCATGGTGTCGCGGTCTGCGTGGAGGCCATCGCCCGTGAGCGGGATGACGGCCACGTGGTCCGCGCCGGCGTCGAGCATGGCGCGCAGTCGCTCGCGAAGCGCAGGGGCGTCGCCCCACGCGACCAGGGCGTCGACCATCCGGTCCGACCCCGGGAGGGCCAGGTCCTCGTCACTGAAGCCGGATTCGCGCAGGTTGGCGAGGTAGTTCGGCAGGCCCAGGTAGCGTTCGAGGTACCGATGCGCCGCGGCGCGCGCCGCGGCGGGATCGGTCTCGAGGCGGCATGCCTGGGAGACGACCAGCAGCGGGCGCGGCCGACCCGCTTCCTGCGCGGCGCCGTCGATGATGCGGCGTGCTCGCGCCACGTACTCGACCGGCACGAGGTAGGGAAAGGCGCCGTCGGCCTCCTGCGCGGCGAGGCGCAGCATCCGCTCGCGGAGCGCCGCCAGGACGAGGGGCGGGCTCCCGTGCGGGGTCGGACCACGGTAGGTGGCGGATGCGTAGGCGGCCAGGTAGTCACGCATGGCGGTCAGCGGCGGCGTGTACTCGTGGCCGCGCAGCTCGCTCACCGTGTCGCGGTGGCTGGCCCCGATACCGAGCAACATGCGGCCGCCCGACAGCTCGTGGACGGTCGCCGCTCCGGCGCGCATGGCTGTGGCGTCACGGCCGTGGATGATGGCGATACCCACGCCAAGGCCGATACGACTGGTGGCCGCGCCGACCGCCGTCAGCAGCGCGAAGGGATCGCGCCCCGCTGACTCCTGGGTCCAGAAGGCGTCGTAGCCCGCCGCTTCTGTCGCGCGGGCCAGCTCGATCACCTCGTCGGCCGGCAGCCGGTCGTAGGCCGACCAGATGCCCGCGGTCCCCAGCCGGTGGTTCACGCCCCCGGATCTGACTCTGGCGCCGAGTCGGGAGCTGCGGGGGCGAGGCCGATGCGTCCCTCCGAACGCGCGAATCGATCCCGGTAGGCCGGGTTCGAGACGCGGCTGTTGACGGTGGCAGCGTCGAGTGGCCGGCTCGAGCGAGGCGCCGCATAGCGTCCGCGTTCCTGAATCGCGGAGGCGATCTCGCCGGCACTCATGGGTCCTCTCTCGCGGATGATGTCGGTGATCTCCTCGTGGAGGGGAACTCGCGGACCTGCCGGCTCCCCCGCGGCCGGCGGGGCAGCCCCTCGATCGTCGGCTCGTCGCGGCCGACGGCCACGCCGCGGTGTCTCCACCTGCGTCGCCGCTGCATCCGCATCCTGCTCCTGTGTTGAACCGGGCCCTGCGGCCTGCATGGCGTCGAGGCGTCGCGCCAGCTCTTCGACCCGCGCGGTCAGCTGTGCCAGCTGCGCGTCGGGAACGGCACTGGCCGAGCCGGTCGTGGCTGCCTTGCCGGCGCGCGCGGCATCGAGCCGTTCCTCCACCCATGCGGTCACCATCTCGCCCGGTCGCACGCCCGCCTCTGCGGCGAGCAGCTTCAGGGCGGCCAGGCGCCGCGGATCGAGCCGGATCGACATCGCGCCCTCGTCGTCCCGCGGGCGAAACCCACCGGGCCGCGGCGGCCGATCCGGCGTGAACGGCCGGTCGCGCTGCGGACGATCGCCTCCGAACGGCCGGTCGCGCTGCGGACGATCGCCTCCGAATCCGCCGCGTTCGAAGCCGCCACGCTCGCGTGGGGGACGCTCCGTGCCGAAGGGGCGATCTCGTGGTGGCCGATCCTGCCGGCCCCCGCCGGGTCTGCCGCCGGGCCGGCGGTCTGGTCGTCGTTCGTGGGACATCGCGCCCAACGATAGACGCTTGAAGGCACCGACGCTACAGCGCCATCCATCGGCGCCCCGTCGACGAGGTATCAGAAGGAGCTGCTGCCTCCACCGCCACCGGAGCTGCCGCCGCCGCTGAACCCTCCGCCCGAGGAGCTGGAGGCGGGCGACGAGCCGACGCTTCCGAGGGCGCCGAACATGCCGCCGATGTCTGGCGTCCCCCCGCCGGAGAAGAGCCCACCCAGCCCGCCGCCGGTCATGGCGCCGGCGTTGCCGCTCGACCCCGACGACCCGAGCCAGACAGGGTAGTAGGTGGCACGGGCAGCTTCGGGCGTATCGGCCTGGGCGAGCCCGCGCTCGAGGACCCCGGCCACCTCCTTGCGCAGGCCGAGTGCGATGCCCCACACGACCGCCTTGTCCGGCGTATCGGCCAGGACGCGCACCTCGGGCCGCGCCACCACCTCGCCCATGTTGCCTGCCAGTTCCATCGTCTTCTGCAGCGTGCGCCGGTACGCCTTCAGCATGGCGTCGACGTAGGCGCCCTGTGGCGTCCGCTGCGACATCGCACTCCCGAAGGCCGCCGTGCCGATGCCGCCGACGACCAGTGCGGCGCCGACCAGCGTGAGCCCGCTCATGGGGATCGAGTAGCCGAGCCAGGCCAGCCCGATGGCTGCCACCACCTCGACCGCGCCGATCACGACCCAGCGCGTGATTGCCGGGGTTGGACGGCGCGCGAACCAGCCCTGGCGCACGGCCTCCTCCTCGAGCCGGGTCTTCACGTCGCCCATCTCGTCATTGAGCCGCCAGAGCGGCTCCCGGCTCAGCACGTTGCCGATCGCGAGTCGCTGCACGATGCCGTACGCCTCGCGCTCGGACGGTGGCAGCCGCTTGCTGTGCGCCTCCTCGGGCGGGACGACGTCGATGGCCGGATCGACCAGCGGATCCGGATCGTCATCGCGCTTGCCCTTGCCGACGCGATCCAGGTTGCGGAACGAGAGCAGGCCGCGACCGGCGAGGTCGACGAGCATGGTGTTGACGCTGTGCTGCGTCGACCGGCCGCTGCGAATCACGGTCGCCAGCGCCGGCGTCATCGCCGCCGGCGGACCGGCCATCAGGACCGATGGCGAATCGGCCACGTCAGGGTCGTCGCCGTAGCGGCTCCACGCGTAGTAGGAGGATCCCAACGTCAGGAAGAGGGCGAAGATCGCGCCGGGGATGCCCACGATCGCGTTGATGACGCGGTAGGCCTGCAGCCGGCCCGCCGCGCCGGTCGTCGCGGCGTCGTCGACCACCGCCATGGCGGCCACCATGGCGCCACCCGGCGAACCCTGCCTGATGCCCGGGATGATCACGTCATCCCGCAGCGCCGCCTGCGCCCCGTCGTTGAGGTAGGCAGCGCGGAAGCCGCTGCCGGCGAAGGTGCTCACCACGCCGTGCTGGAAGGTCGTATCGGTGAAGCTGAGCAGGATGACGAAGCCATCGTCGAACCCGGCTCGCCCGACGCCCCACTGGTCGACCAGGGCGCGCGCATCGGCCAGATTGCTGGCGTCGGTGGCGTCGGGGGCGATGCGGACGTAGATCGCGACCTCTGCGCCGGTCCGCGCCTCGACCTCGTCGACCTGCGACTCGAGCACCTGCTCGACATCGGCGTCGAGGGCTCCGGCGGGGTCGTAGACGGCCTGGTCCTGCACCGGATCCGGGAAGGTCTGGCTGCCACTGCCGGAGAGCGACTGGAGTGCGGCGGGACCGAACAGGATCGCGGCCGCAGCGAGGGCCGCTAGGACAACGGCGCCGATAAGCCTTAGCATGGCCCCAGCATAGAAGTGCCCGCGTCGGTCCGTCGACCGGCTTTCGGTACGGGGCTTGCTCCCCTCGAACGGGCGTAGGGCGAGGCCGCGCCACGCAGCGCGTCGCGCATCGTCGGTGATGACCGGCTCACGGGTTGCTCACGCACCCGCGCCTCGCTCCGAAATACCGCATGGAGCCATACCCTCTTGACAGATCGCCTCGCGGCGCTGGTCGCCGCGCTCCTCGTTGCGCTGCTCACCCTGACCTGGGTCGCCTGGGACCCGGGGACCGGGGGCAGCGATCTGCTGGCGCCCACCCCCGAGGGGCAGGTACTGGCGGGTCGTTCCTCGATCGGCGCGCTTTCCCACGACGAAGTGCCGCTCCCGAGCCGCGCTCCGACGCCTGCCCCCACGCCCGTGCCGACGCCGGTCCCTACCGCGCCGCCGACCCAGGCTCCAACACCCGCTCCGCCCGCCGCTCCGGTGGTCAGCGGCACCGCGAGCAACTACCCCGGCACCGCCGGCTACATCGGACAGCCGGTGGTGGCCCTACCGGGCGCCCTGGGCGGTCGCTACACCGGTGAGGTGCAGGGCTACGTCACGATCTGCGCGGATCGCTGTGCGCGCGTGGCCGTCGTTGACTGGTGCCAGTGCTACTGGGGCAGCGCCGACCAGCGGGTGGCGGACATCTCGCACGCGGCGTGGCCGCTGATCACCGACAAGCCGCTCTCCGCTGGTCTCGTCCAGGTGCGGGTGATCCTGGACGACCCGCGCCTCGCCGCCATCTGGAGCGCCGGGTAGCGGCGCCGCCGATCAGGTGCAGCTGATCGAGACGTCCCCGGGCAGCTCGGCGAGCCCCGGGAAGCGCTCAGTGAAGGTGCGGGTCGCTCCGCCCTCGAGGGGGCCGGCCTGCATGGGCAGGACGCGCAGCACGCTGCCGCCGGCCGTCAGCGCCCGGAGCTCGCACTTGGCGTAGCCACGCGACGTGCCCTGGTTCTCGATCCGGAGTGTTACGTCCACGGCACCGGGCGGAGCCGGCACGAACGAGACGACGTTCGCCTGGTACGGCCCAACGCCGCGCATGGCGATGCTGCCCCAGATGGCGAGCGCCACGACGCCGGCCACGATGGCCACGATCATGGTGCCGTGGTACTGGCTGGCCGACGGCGTCGCCATGCCCGCCCGATTGCAGACCTCGCACATCGACTGGTCCGGGCCAATCTCGCGGCCGCACTTGATGCAATGGTGCGTGCCTCGTCCGGTCACGATGCCGGCTCCAGCCGTTCTCCGGCCGCGATCGGGACGCCCAGCCAGTTCTCCTGGGGCGCGAGCGGGCAGCTCCAGCGCGCGTCGTAGACGCATGACGGGTGGTAGGCGTAGTTGAAGTCGAGCACCAGCTCGTCGTCCTCGGATCCCAGGTCGGCGCCCTTGGCCGAGTCCCACAGGTAGCGGCCGCCGCCGTAGGTCTCACGCCCGCTCGTCGCGTCGCGGAACGGGATGAACAGGCCGCCGGCGTACTCGTTGACCCAGTGGACCGCCAGGCGACAGGCGATGCCGCCGATCGTGAAGCTCACCCAGCCGATGCGCACGAACGGGATCGTCGCGCCCTCGCCGGAGCGAGGAACGTCGAGCGGCGGAGCCTGGGGGTCCGGCTCGAGGCGGGTGGTGAAGCGGAGTGCCGGGTCGTGACGCCAGTAGGCCAGGCCGCGAAAGTCGCGGCGCGCCGCCTCGGGCACCGGTGACGAGGGATGCTCACCGAAGAGCCGGTCCTTCGATGCGCGGAAGTGGACGAGGCGCAGCGGCGCGGCGCGGGGGTCGCGGCGCATGGCGTCGTAGAGGGCGGCGACGCGGCGGCGCCAATCGGCGAGGTCGAGGTGCTCGGACATGGGTCGTCGGAAAGGATACGGGCGAAGCGCTGAGAGCGCTTCGCCCGTATTGGTCTATCGGTCCATCACCGGCGGCGAGTCAGACGAGCCCCTGCTCGGTGAGCCACTCGGCGGCCACCTCGGCCACGTCTCGGTTCTGCACCGCCACCTCCACGCCCAGCTGGGTGAGCATCTCGGTGGTCATCTTGGCGCTGACCTCGTTCAGCGTCGTCTCGAAGTCGTCGGGCGCCGCGTCCAGGAGGTCCTGGGTCACGATCGGCGCGATGTTCTCCGATGGCTGCGTCTGCTTGTCGTCGGTCAGGGCGACGAAGTTGAACTGCTCGATCGCCGGCTGCGTGCTGCACAGCTCGGCCACGTCGACCACGCCGTCGTTCAGCGCGGTGGCGATCGGCGCGTCGCAGGCGGCCAGCGGCTCGATCTCGAGCTCGTCGTAGGCGATGCCATAGGCGTCGGACAGGGCGCCCGAGCAGAGGTCGTTCGTCTCGCACTCAGGCGGCAGGCCCCAGACCAGCTCCGTGGCCACCTCCGCCAGGTCGCTCATCGTCTCCAGCCCGTACTGGTCAGCCGTCTCCTGGCGCACCACGAACGCGTTCTGGTCCTGGGCCGGCGTGTGGTCGAGCAGCACGAGGTTCTTCTCGTCGAGCTGGGCCTGCAGGTCCTCGGCAGTCTTGGCGGAATCGCCCGACGCGGTGCCACCCAGGAAGGTCAGCTCGCTGCCGATGTACTCCGGCAGCAGGTTGATCTGCCCCTCCTCGATGGCCGGCTGGGTCGCTTCGCGGGTGCCGAGGCCAAGGCTGCGCTCGACGGTATAGCCGGCGTTCTCCAGGGCCTGGGCGTAGATCTCGCCCATGAGCTGGGCCTCGTAGAAGCCGGCTGACCCGACGGTCACGGTGGGCTTCTCTTCGGCCGGGCTGCTGCTCCCACCCGACGTGCAGGCGCTGACCAGCAGCGCCAGCAGCGTCGCCCCGAGGGCAAGCGTGCGGGTTTTCCGCATTGGGTCCTCCTAGCTTGTGTCCTATATGTCTACCGATACGGAAAACGACTGCACGTCGTTCAACGCGTCGCGCAGCCGTTCAGTGATCGGAGTCTAGCAGCGATGCCGCGACACGCTGTGAGGCGGCGCCGGAGCTGATCAGGCGGGCTCGGCCGAGGTGCTCTCCGCCCGCAGGCCGGGCGAGAGCGTGGTCCGCTGCAGCCAGGCGAAGAGGAGCTCGGTCACGATCGCGAGCACCGCAACCAGCACGCCGCCGGCGAACATCTCCTCGAGCTTGCGCTGCGCCAACCCGTCGATCAGGTAGCGACCGAGCCCGCCGGTCCCGAGCACCGCCCCCAGCGTGGCGGTGGCGACGACCTGGACCGCCGCCGTCCGCAGCCCGGCGAGCACGACCGGCAGGGCGAGCGGCAGCTCCAGGCGCAGCAGCACCTGTCTCCCCGTCATCCCCATCCCGCGACCCGCCTCGAGCAGGTCGCGGTCGACGGCGGCGAGGCCGACGTAGCTGTTGGTGATGATGGGCGGCAGCGCCAGCGCGATCATGGCCAGGCCGGTGGTGATCTCCGCGGCCTCGCGCCGGAGTCCGACGTCGACCAGCGGGCGGCTGAGCAGGAGCCAGGCGATGGAGAGGATGGCGAGGGTCGGGATCGCCCGCCCGACGTTCGAGATGTTGATGGCGAGCCCGCTGAAGCGCCCGGTGTGGCCGATGTAGAGGCCGACCGGCAGGGCCAGTGCGACGGCCAGCAGGAGTGGTACCGCCGAGAGGACGAGATGCTCGCCGACGCGCACCGGCACCCCATCGGCTCCCGACCAGTTACCGGGATCCGAGAACCAGGCTGCGACGTCGGCAAGGAAGTCCATGCCTCAGGTCCCCAGCGCGCGTCCGCGCGCCCATGGAGTCACGATGCGCTGCAGGGCCACGAAGCCGAGATCGGCGGCCACCGCCAGCGCGATCGCTCCCAGCGAGCCGACCAGCGTGGCGGTCAGGAAGAAGCGCGCGAGGCCCACGTTGACGATGAGGCTGCCGAGGCTCTGGACGCCGATGAAGGCGGTGACCGTCACCAGCCCCACCGTCGTCACGGTGGCGATCCGCAAACCGGCGATGATCACCGGAGCGGCGATCGGCAGTTCCACCCGCCACAGCCGCTGCCACCGCGAGTAGCCCATCCCCTGTGCCGCCTCGACCACCTCCGCGGGCACGGCGTCGAAGCCGGCGAGCGTGTTGCGCACCAGGATCAGGATCGTGTAGCTGACGAGCGGCACCTCGGCAGTGAGCGTGCTCTGGATCCCGGTGAGCGGGATGAGGAGCAGGAAGAACGCCAGGCTGGGGATCGAGTAGAGGACCCCGGAGACGCCAAGGATCGGGCCGGTCAGGGCACGGTAGCGGCGGATGGCGAGCGCCAGGCCGAAGCTGATGACGAAGCCGATGACGACGGCGAGGACCGTCAGCACCACGTGGTCGAGCGTCCGAAGGCCGATGTCGCCCAGGTTCCGGACGATCCAGTCCCAGTCGATGAAGGGTGCTCCTTCAGCCATCGACCGTCGCCACCGGCGCGCGGAGGGCCTCGCTGATGGCATCCACGCTGATCAGGCCCAGCACGCGGTCGCGTGCATCGACCACGACGCCCAGCTGGACGCTGGAGTCGAGCATGGCCGACAGCGCGTCGCGCAGCGTTGTCTCCGGCTCGACGGTGCGAGCGCCGGGCATGGCCGCTCCGGGGTCCACCGGCCCGGAGCCGTCGAGATCCGACTGGTCGATCCAGCCCAGCGGTCGGTCCGCGTCGTCGACCAGGAGGGCGTAGCTGAGCTGGTTGTCTGCGGCCACGCGCCGCCGTGCCTCGCCGCGATCCTCGCCGGCGCGCACGATGACGGCTTCGATCGGCGCCAGGTCGCGAACGCGGCCGAGGGAGAGGCGCTTCAGGCCGCGGTCTGCGCCCACGAAGCGCTCGACGAACTCGCTGGCGGGGTGGGCCAGGATGGCGTCGGGGGTGTCGTACTGGGCCAGGATGCCGCCGCGCTGCAGGATGGCGATGCGGTCGGCCATCTTGATCGCCTCGTCGACGTCGTGGGTGACGAAGACGACCGTCTTGCGGACCTGCTCCTGCAGGCGCAGGAACTCGTTCTGCAGCCGCTCGCGGCGGATCGGGTCGACGGCGCCGAACGGCTCGTCCATCAGCATCACCGGTGGGTCAGCGGCGAGGGCACGTGCCACGCCGACGCGCTGGCGTTCGCCCCCGGAGAGGGCGGAGGGATAGCGCTCCCCGTACGTCTTCGGGTCCAGCCCGACCAGGTCCAGCAGCTCGTCGGCCCGCTCCCGGATCCGCTGCCGGGACCACTTCAGCAGGCGCGGCACCACGCCCACGTTGTCTGCCACCGTCATGTGCGGGAAGAGGCCGACCTGCTGGATCACGTAGCCGATCCGCCGCCGAAGCTCGACGGCGGGCAGCGCCATGACGTCCTCGCCGTCGATCGTCACGCGCCCCGAGGTCGGCTCCACCAGCCGGTTGATCATCTTCATGGTGGTCGTCTTGCCGCAGCCGGAAGGGCCGACCAGCACGCAGATCTCGCCCGCCTCGACCGTGATCGAGAGGTCGTTGACCGCCGGTGCATCGGCCGATCCGTAGCGCTTGCTGACGTGGTCGAGTGCGACCACCGCGCCGCCCCCGCCCGACGTGGCCGGCCGCGGAGAGCTTGGGTCAGGCGTCACGCGCAAATGATAGAGGCGCGCTCACGCCTGTCACCTCATCGGTCGGCCACGCGCCAGATGCGGATGCCACCCTGCTCGTAAACCCGCTGCAGCGAGCCGCTGGTGGCGAAGTCGGTGGGCGTGACGCAGTCTCCGGGGCGCCGGGCATCGATGAGGTAGCCGGCCCCGAGGCTGCGCAGCAGGTCCACGCTGCGCTCGGCATCGCCAGCGCAGTAGATGTCGTGCACCTGCGCTGCCCGCAGGTCCGGGCTGAAGCCAAGGTTGGCGACGTACGGGGTGAAGGTCAGCAGCCGCAGGCGCCCGGCCGGATCGGTAGGGGAGTTGAGCCAGCCATCGGTCGCGAAGACGCTCCGCTCCGGCGTGTTGTCGGCGATCCACTCGCCGGCGCGCACCTCGTCCCAGCTGAGCACCTGCTCCCGGTTGAGCGCGGTCCATGCGGACACGAGCAGCGGGGTGGGGATGCTGATCAGCAGCACCAGTGCGACGGCGGGCCACGGCCAGCGGCGGATCAGCCACGCCGCCAGGAGGGCCACGGCAACCCACATCGCCTGGAAGTACTTGTTCATGTCGAACGCGACCACGCTGACCTGGAGCACGTTCGGGACGGCGAAGAGCGCCAGCACCCATGCCGCCAGGAAGAAGCGCCACGGCGTCCGCGGCACCACCAGCGCCACGAGGGCCAGGAGCAGCGGCAGGCCCAGGTTGGTGAGATAGAAGAAGGCGACCGCGGCCGGGCCGTCGGCGAACGGCGCCGATTCCCATCCCGGGACCAGCTTGAGAGCCCCCGAGCCGCTGGCGTTGTCGAGCGCGGCCGCGGCGAACGGGACGGCGATGATGAGCGGGGCGAGGACGAGCACCGCGTTGCGCAGGGCGGCTCGCTCGATCAGCCGGTCGCCCAGCAGGACGTAGAGCAGCGCCAGGAGCAGCCAGGCCGGGAAGAAGAAGAAGTGGAAGGGCGCCAGCATGGCGCCCAGCATCCCCGCCAGACCGATGAGGACCGGCCGATCCCGCCACCCGGCCTCCAGCCGCCTCCGGCTGGGAAGGCCCGCCACCAGCAGGAGGATGGCGGCGACCAGCATCGGCAGGCCGTAGGTCGTGGCCCGATGCACGAGCAGGCCGGTCCCCATCACCGACGGGATGCGGAAGTAGGGCCAGCTGACCTGCCCGGCAGCGTCGTACCAGCTGTTGTCGTACGAGTTGTTGAGCACGAGGTCGATGGGGCTGCCGAGTCCGCCGGCGACGTCGCCCACCAGGCGCACCCAGCCCAGTCCGCCGGCGAAGACGACCAGCACGGCCGCCAGGAGGGCCGCGCGCCGGGCGCCGTGGCCGCGAAGCAGGCGCCCGGCCACTCCGTGGACCAGCAGCGCCAGCGCACCGGCCAGGATCGCCGACGAGGCGACGAAGGCCGGCACGGCGAACAGCCCCGCCGACCGGGCGACGATGGCGGAGTGGAAGTCGGCGAACCAGTGGTAGACCAGCGGCGCGCCGGCGAAGTAGGGCACCTCGGGCGGGAAGTTGCCGGCGTTCAGCGACTGAGCGATCGAGAGGTGCACGCCCAGGTCGCTCCAGTTGGACCCGCCGGCGCTGATGCCGCCATCGGTCGCCTTCCACAGGCCGGCGTTGAGCACCAGCCCCACGAACGCCGTGGCGAGGCCGCCCAGGGCGAAGCCGAGCGGCTCTCGTCGCAGCGACCCCGCCGCGCCCGCCGCCTCATCGCGGACCGCCGCGATGCCGCGGGACCACACGGCGGCCGGCAGCGGGAGGTAGGCGAGCGCCGCAACGGCGAAGATGCTCCAGCGTTCGTAGCCCCCCGACGCCAGGGAGAGCCAGTACACGGCGTGGGCCGTCAGGGCCACGGAGATCACGATCGCCAGTCCCAGGCGACCGGTTCCGCCGATGCGCGGCCGGGCAAGGGCGACCACGAGCCAGCCGGGCACGACGAAGAGCGCCGGCCAGACGACCGGGATCGCGAGCGGCGGGACCAGCCAGGCGGCGAGGAGCAGGCCGGCGAGCACCGCCGTCGCCAGGGCGGCGCCGACGGCTCGCCAGGGACGGACGGCATGGCGCGGACCGAGCGTCGGATCGGGTCCGTTCATGGGGGCCGCATCATAGCCGCGCCCGCAGGAGCTGGCCGGGTCTCAGCCCCCTGGCGAGGTCGCGAGCCGAGGGATGGGCTGCCGCGGGTCGAGGAGCGCAACGATGCGGTCCACCTGGGCCGGGGTCAGGGCCTCGTCACGGGCGATACGGCGGGCGAGCTGCTCCAGGTCGCCATGGACGTGGATGCCGGGACGCTGATCTGCCTCCCAGCTCACCTCTCCACCGGAGACCAGCAGGCAGGGCTCGACCGCGGCCGGCAGGCTGGCGCGCTCCAGGTAGAGCTCCAGGCGATGGCCGGCAAGGCGCGCCTCGTTGATCGGCAGCGCGTCCCAGGGGACCCATGACTCGGTGGAGGAGTTCAGTCGGTACCAGTGGCCGTTCCGCTTGCGCACCGGGCTCCGCAGCTCGGTCCGGGTCAGCGTCCACGTGCCGCCCGGGCCGACGACCACCGCATCGATGGCCGTGCCGCTGCCGGCGCGCACGCCACGGAAGTAGTGGTAGTCGTCGTCCAGCCGCCGGACCAGGGGGCCTGCCACCCGGTCGCCGCCGAGCGCCATGAAACGGGGGACGGCGAAGCGCGACTGACGGGTGGGAATGGGGTGGACGATCATTGGCAGCCCTATGCGAATGACGCGGAGCGAAGTGCAGCCAGTCTAGCGTGACCATCGGGTGCCGCCTAGGGGGAGATGGTCCCGTGGCTGGTAGGATGCCGAGCGTGGATGACGCACGGACCGAGCGCAAGGAGTCTCCCTTCTCGTCAGACGACGAGATCGAGCGCGCGGTCCACACCCTCCTGGCGGAGATCGGGGAGGACCCAGCTCGACAGGGCCTGGTCGACACCCCCAATCGGGTCCGCCGCATGTACGCGGAGCTGACCGACGGGTACCGGATCGATCCCGCCGAGGTCATCAACGGTGCCTGCTTCGACGTCGAGTACGACGAGATGGTCGTGGTCCGCGACATCGAGTTCTACTCGCTCTGCGAGCACCACCTGTTGCCCTTCCACGGGAAGGCGCACGTCGGCTACCTGCCGCGCGGCCGGGTGATCGGCCTGTCGAAGATCCCGCGCATCGTGGACATGTACGCCCATCGGCTGCAGGTGCAGGAGCGCATGACGCAGCAGATCGCCGGCCTGCTGATGGAGACGCTCGAGCCGCGCGGCGTGGCCTGCGTGGTGGAGGCGCTCCACCTCTGCACGCTGATGCGGGGGGTGCGGAAGCAGGGCGCCACCATGGTCACCAGCTCGATGCTCGGGACGTTCCGGCGCGATGCCCGTACGCGCGACGAGTTCCTGACCCTCATCGGCCGGCCTGCCGTTCGTTGAGCGGCCCGCGAAGGGGCGACCTCGAGCCGTGCGAACACCGAGCCCGCTGTTGGCGAGATGCGTGCCGGGTAGAATCGGCCAGCGCATGAATGACCAGACCGATGCCCCCCGCACCCCGCCGATCCGCGTCCTGATCGCCAAGCCCGGCCTCGACGGGCACGACCGCGGCGCCAAGGTGCTCGCCCGCGGACTGCGCGACGAGGGCTTCGAGGTGATCTACACCGGACTGCGCCAGACGCCGGAGATGATCGTCGACGCCGCCGAGCAGGAGGACGTGGACGTCATCGGCATGTCGATCCTGTCGGGTGCGCACATGTCGCTCCTGCCGCGCGTGGTGGAGCTGGCCCGCGAGCGGGGCCTGGACGACGTGCTGATCGCGGCCGGCGGGATCATCCCGGACGCCGATATCGGCACACTCAAGGCGGGCGGGATCAACGAGATCTTCGGCCCCGGCACCAGCATCGGGCAGATCGCTCGCTACTTCCGTGAGCACGCACGCTCCGCGCGTGCCTGACGCCGCCGAGCTGATCGAAGAGGTCGCCTCTGGTCAGCGGCGGCCGCTTGCACGCCTCCTGACCCTCATCGAGAACGGCGACCCGCAGCTGCGGCCGCTCCTCCCCCAGCTGTTCGCCGCCGGTCGCGGGGCCCACCTGGTGGGCATCACCGGCCCTCCCGGCAGCGGGAAGTCCTCGCTCGTCAACGCGCTCACCGGCGAGTGGCGCCAGCGTGGTCGCCGGGTGGGGATCCTTGCCGTCGACCCATCGTCGCCCTACACCGGAGGATCGATCATGGGCGATCGGATTCGGATGATGGACCACGCCGCCGATCGCGACGTCTTCATGCGCTCCATGGCGGCCCGCGGCGAGCTCGGAGGGCTGGCGGCGACGACCTGGATCGCCGCCGCGGCGCTCGACGCGGCAGGCTTCGACCCGGTCGTGGTCGAGACCGTCGGCGCCGGCCAGTCGGAGATCGAGGTCGCGCGGCTGGCAGAGACGACCGTCGTGGTCGAGGTGCCGGAGATGGGGGACGAGGTGCAGGCGATCAAGGCCGGGCTGCTCGAGGTGGCCGATGTCATCGTCGTCAACAAGGGGGACCGTCCGGGCGCGGATCGAGCGGCGCGTCAGCTGCGCGCGATGCTCTCGACGGCCGGCGGTCGCGTCCAGCGCAAACCGCCGCCGGTCCTGCTCACGACCGCCATCGGAGGGACGGGGATCCGGGAGCTGGTCGACGCGGTCGACGCGCACCGCGCCGTCGCGCGCGACCCCGAGCAGGCAATGGTCCGCGCCGGCAACCAGATCCATCGGGCCCTGGCCGCCATCGTGGGCGGGCGCGTCGAGAGTGACGCAGGATGGACAGAGGCGGTGCGCCGCGTGGCCGAGCGAGAACTGGACCCGATCACCGCGGCGGAGCATCTGCTCGAGGCCATGGACGCCGGCGCCGCTTCTTGACAGCGCGTGCGCGCGAACTAAGATAGACCGACAGTCGGTCTATTAATTGGAGTCCCGAGCAACATGGCCCGCACCCTCGACCCGCATGCCCACGCCCTGCGACGCGACGAGTTCGTCGACGTCGCGCTGCGGCTGATCCAGACCAAGGGCTACCAGCAGCTCAGCGTCGGAGACGTCCTGGCCGAGCTCGGCGCCTCCAGGGGCGCCTTCTACCACTACTTCGATTCCAAGCAGTCGCTGCTGGAGGCGGTGGTCGAGAAGATGACCGAGACGATGCTGCAGCTCGTGCAGCCGATGCTCGACGACCGGTCGCTGCCGGCGCTCGAGAAGCTCCAACGCTTGTTCGGCACCACGGTGCGCTGGAAGACCGAGCGCAAGGACCTGCTGGTCGGCCTGCTCGAGGTCTGGCAGTCCGACGACAATGCGGTGGTCCGCGAGAAGGTCCTCCGCAGCTCGTCGACCGCCCTCACGCCACTGATCGCGCGCATCCTGCGCCAGGGAATGGACGAGGGCACCTTCCGCCTGGCGCAGCCGCACGAACTGGCCCAGGTCATCGTGGCGCTCGTCTTCAGCTTCGGCCAGGGCAACGCCGACCGGTACCTGGCCTATCACGCAGGCGCGATTGGCCGCGAACCGGTCGAACGCATGGCCGACACCTACAGCCTGGCCCTGGAGCGGATGCTCGGCGTGGAGCCCGGTTCCCTCACCCTGTTCGACGCGGACGCGCTCCGCGCCTGGTTTGCCTGAGGGCGGAAAGGACGTCATGGACCCGGTTATCCGGACCGACAAGCTGACGAAGTCCTACGGGTCGCAGCGCGGCATCGTGGACGTGGACATGCAGATCGCCGAGGGCGAGGCCTTCGGCTTCCTCGGACCGAACGGCGCGGGCAAGACGACGATGATCCGTACCCTGCTCAACCACCTGCGGCCGACGAGCGGGCGCGCGACCGTCTTCGGCATCGACACGACGGTCGACCCCGTCGCCATCCACCGCCGCCTCGGCTACCTCCCGGGCGAGTTCGCCCTCTACGACAAGCTGACCGGGGGCCAGACGATCGAGTACTTCGCCAACCTGCGCGGCGGGGTGGAGAGCGCCTACCAGCACGCGCTGATGGAACGGCTGGGCGTGGATCCGTCGCGTCGCTTCAAGGAGTACTCGAAGGGCAACAAGCAGAAGATCGGCCTGGTCATCGCGCTGCAGCACCGCCCCGAGCTGCTGATGCTCGATGAACCCACCTCCGGGCTGGACCCCCTGGTGCAGCAGGAGTTCTACTCGGTCATCCGCGAGGCGAAGGCCGAGGGCCGGACCATCTTCATGTCGAGCCACATCCTCAGCGAGGTCGAGAGGACCTGCGACCGGGTGGCCATCATCCGCGACGGCAGGCTGGTGCGGGTCGATCGTGTCGAGGCGCTGCGCGACATGGCCCACCACACCGTGGAGCTGCGCTTCACCGGGCAGGTGCCGACCGCCGAGTTCGAGTCGCTGCCCGGCGTGAGCGACGTCGTCGCCGAGGATCACATGCTGCGCATGCGCGTCTCCGGCGCCATCACGCCCGTGGTGAAGGCCGCGGCCCGCTACGAGCTGAGCGACTTCGTCAGTCGCGAGCCCACGCTCGAGGAGACCTTCCTGGCCGAGTACGGCCCCCGGGCCGGCGAGCCGGTCGAGGCACCGTCATGACCGCGCAGGTCGCGACCGCCCCACGCTCGCCCTCGGTCCTTGCCCGCCTCGTCGGGCTGGGCAGCGTCTTCGGCAAGACGATCCGCGACTCCCGCCGCGCGGCCCTCATCGTGGGCGGCATCATCGGCGTGCTGACCTTCGTGGTCGCCGCGGCCGTGATCTCGCAGTTCGGCTCGGTCGAGGCGCGTCACGAGATCGGGCAGATCGTCGACTCCGTCCCGCCCATCATGCAGGGACTGGCCGGCAAGCCGGTCAACGTCGAGACCCTGGGCGGCTACATCCAGTACAAGTACGGCGGCTTCTTCCCGCTCGTCACCGGGCTGTGGTCGATCCTGGCGCTGTCCGGGACGCTTGCCAGCGAGACGCGCCGCGGCTCGCTGGAGTTCGTGGCCGCGGGTCCCATCGGCCGCCGTCGGGTGGCCCTGGAGAAGGTGCTGGCTCACGTCACGATCATGTTCGTGGCGATGGCCTTCGTGCTGATCATGACCTGGGCAGCGGGCGCTCTCCTGGCGCAGCTGCCGGACGACGCGATCCCCTTCAGCGCGGCGCTGGGCTACGCCAGCTGGCTGATGCTGATGGCGCTGGCGGCGGGTTCGGTCGCCTTCGCCATCGCCCCGTTCCTGGGTCGCGGGGCGGCGCTGGGCATCGCCGGCGCGATCATGTTCGCCGGCTTCATCCTGAACGGCTACCAGCGCGCCATTCCCGAGCTGGCGCCGTTCGCGAAGCTGACCTGGTTCGGCTGGACCGACAACCACGTACCGCTGGCCGGCGTCTACGACTGGGCATCGCTGCTGCTGGTGGCGGCCCTGGCGGTCGTGCTGCTGGCGGTCGGTGTCGAGGCCTTCGCCCGGCGCGACCTCGGCGCCAGCGGAACGTTGCCGATCCCCGGCATGCCGCGTGCCCTGCTCGGCCTGCGCGGGCCGTTGGGTCGGGCGTTCAGCGAGCGGCTGAGCGCCACGCTGTCGTGGGGAGTCGGGTTGGGCCTCTTCGGCCTCGTCATGGCTTCCGCGACCGGGTCGTTCACGGCCCAGCTGGCCGACTCGCCCGACTTCATGAACGCCCTGGAGAACCTGTTCCCGAACGTCGATCTGGCGTCGGCCGGCGGCTTCCTGCAGCTGGTCTTCATCGGCTTCGGCCTGATCCTGGCCGGCTTCGCCGGCGCGTCGCTGGTTGGCGGTTGGGCATCCGACGAATCATCCGGACGGCTCGAGATGGTGCTCACCACCCCGCTCTCCCGCGCGCGCTGGGCCGTCGCCAGCGGGTTGGGCCTGTTCGGCGGGGTCGCGCTGATCACTGTGCTGGCGATGGCAGGCGTCGCGATCGGCGTGCTCAGCGCCGGCGGCGAGCTGCTGGACCCGGTGCTCGGCACGCTCTCCATCGGCCTCTACGCGGCCGCGGCCGCGGGGGTGGGCATGGCGCTGGGTGGCCTGTTCGGCGCCGGCGTCGCGGCACCCGCGGTGTCGGCCATCGTGATCATCACCTGGCTGCTCGACTTCCTGGCACCGGCCTTCGACCTGCCGGACATCGTCCACCAGCTGGCGCTGACCACGCACATGGGGCAGCCGATGGTCGGCGCCTGGGACCCGGTTGGCATCGGGCTGTGCCTGGGGCTGGCGGCCGTGGGCCTGCTGGTCGGTGCGTGGGGCATGAGCCGCCGCGACCTCAGCGGCTGAGCCGAGGACCTGCCGGGCGGGACGGGCGCTGGTACGCTTACCGGCCATGAGCATCGAGAAGGTTTTCGTGATCGGCGCCGGACTGATGGGGCACGGCATCGCGCAGGTCAGCGCCGCCGCCGGCAAGCAGGTGACGCTCTCCGACCGCAGCCAGGAGCTGGCCGAGAAGGGCAAGTCGCGGATCGCTGCCAACCTGGGGCGACAGGTCGGGAAGGGCAAGCTGGAGCAGGCGGCCGCCGACGAGATCCTGGGCCGCATCGGCACTTCCGTCGGGACCGATGGCGCGGCCGGCCACCAGATCGTGATCGAGGCGGTCTTCGAGGACGAGCCGCTCAAGCGCGAGACCTGGACGAAGCTGACCGAGGCCGCCGATGCGGATGCCATCTTCGCCTCGAATACCAGCAGCATCAGCATCACCGGCCTGGCGACGGTGACCGACCGACCGGCGAAGTTCATCGGCCTGCACTTCTTCAGCCCCGTGCCGGTCATGAAGCTGATCGAGATCATTCGCGGCCTGGAGACGAGCGACGAGACCTACGCCGCCTGCCGCACGTTCGCCGAAGAGCTGGGCAAGACGGTGATCGAGTCGAAGGACATGCCCGGCTTCCTGGTGAACCGGATGCTCGGCCCGTTCATCAACGAGGCGATCTTCGCCCTGATGGAGTCGACCGGCACCGCGGACGACATCGACACCGGGGCGAAGCTGGGCCTGAACCATCCCATGGGCCCGCTGGAGCTGAGCGACTTCATCGGCAACGACGTGATGCTCGGCGTGATGGACGTCCTCTATCGCGGCTTCGGCGATCCGAAGTTCCGCGCGGCGCCGCTGCTGCGCCAGATGGTCACCGCCGGACACCTCGGTCGCAAGACGGGTCGCGGCTTCTACACCTACGACGAGAAGGGCAACAGGGTCGGCTGATGGCGACCCCTGCGGTGGCACCATTGCGGCCCGACCCGTTTGCCCTCGACGAGGAGGAACGCGCGGTTCGCGACACCGCTCGGGAGTTCGCCCAGCGGGAGCTTGCCCCTACCGTGGCGCAGCGCGACGAGGAGGAGCGCTACGACCGTTCCCTCTTCGAGCGCATGGGCGAGCTGGGATTGACGGCCATTCCCTACCCGGAGGCCTACGGCGGCGCAGGGTTGGGAACGTTCCACTGGGTCCTCGCCTGCGAGGAGGTCGCCGCGGCCGATATGGGCATGGCCGTCTCGCTCTCCGTCCACGTCCTCGCGCAGCTCTGCATCTTCGCCAGTGGCACCGACGCGCAGAAGGAGCGCTTCCTGCCGGCGATGACCGGCGGCCACCACCTGGGGGCGTTCGCCCTGACCGAGCCTCAGGCCGGCTCGGATGCCTCGGCCATCTCGCTCCGCGCCGAACGAACCGATGCCGGCTACGCCCTGACCGGCTCCAAGGTCTGGATCACCAATGGCGCCGATGCCGACGCCATCATCGTCTTCGCGACGATCGACCGCGCCAAGGGCCGCGACGGGATCACTGCCTTCGTCGTCGAGCGCGAAACGCCCGGCTTCAGGGTCGGCACGCACGAGCGGAAGATGGGGATCCGCGACTCCGTCTCGGCCGAGCTCGTCTTCGAGGAGGCGCGCGTGCCCGAGGCGAACCGCCTCGGCGACGAGGGGGCTGGCCTGAAGGTGGCGCTCTCCGCCCTGGGAGCGGGCCGCATCGGAATCGCCGCCGCCTGCGTCGGCCTGGCGCGCGCCGCCCTGGAGCACGCGGCCTCCTACGCCGTCCAGCGCAGCCAGTTCGGGAGGCCGATCGCCGACCAGGAGATGGTGCAGGCCATGCTGGCCGACGCGGCCACCTCGGTCGAGGCGGCACGCCTCCTGACCTGGCGCGCGGCGCGCCTGCGTGATGCCGGCAAGCCGATCAACGCGGCCAGCAGCATGGCCAAGATGTTCGCGTCCGACGCCGCCATGCGGGTGGCCACCGACGCGGTGCAGGTCTACGGTGGTGCCGGCTACAGCCGCGAGAACCCGGTGGAACGCTACATGCGCGACGCGAAGGGCGCGCAGATCTACGAGGGAACGAACCAGATCCATCGCCTGATCATTGCCCAGCAGCTGATCGAGGAGGCGCGCCGCAGCGTTTGACCGTCGCAATTCCGCAGATGCGAATGACCGCAGAGGGAGGCCCAGGCCCCATGGCGACCACCATCGCACCCAGCTCGTCGACCGAGCCGACCGCAGGATCCGCAACCGACCCGGCACTGCGCCGCATGGAGACCGAGATCGAGCCGCTCAGCATCCCCGATGAGCTGCGCGCCAACTCGCTCGTCGACCTGGTGCATCGGACCGTCGTGCGCGTCCCTGAGAAGGAGGCCCTGCGCTGGAAGCTGCCGCGCACACGGCGCCAGATGGGCGGTGACGATCCGGAGGAGGAGAGCGTCGCGGAGTGGCGGAGCGTGACCTACCGGCAGCTGTGGAGCTGGATCACGCAGGTGGCACTGGGCCTCGAACATCTCGGCATCGGCGACGGCGACGCCGTCTGCATCATGAGCCGGACGCGCCCGGCATGGCTGACGTGCGACATCGGCGCGATGTCGCTCGGCGCGGTCACCTGCCCCATCTACCCGTCCTCGGAGGCCTCGCAGGCCGCGTACGTGATCAACAACGTCGGGGCCAAGGCCGTCTTCGTGGAGAACGTCCAGCAGCACGCCAAGATCGAGAAGGTCCGCGATCAGTGCCCCACGCTCGAGCACGTGATCGTGATCGATGATCGGGGCAAGCTGCCGGCCGGCGCCGTCAGCTTCGACGACATCTTCGACCTGGCCGATGCCGAACCCGGCGAGATCCGCGAGTGGGAGCGCGCCTGGCGCGAGTTCGGGCGGGAGAAGATCGCGACGATCGTCCACACCTCGGGCACCACCGCCAACCCGAAGGGCGTCGTGCTGACCCACGGCAACATCCTGCACAACTTCGAGGCGGGGATCCAGGCGGTCGACTTCAACGAGAGCGACCTCTTCCTGTCGTTCCTGCCGCTATCGCACATGACCGAGCGCGCGGCCGGCCAGGTCGTCCCGCTCGGCCGCGGCTGCACGATCGCCTACGCGGAGCCCGCCATCGAGCGGCTGGCGGCGAACATGGCGGAGGTGAGGCCGACCGTGATGGTCGCCGTGCCGCGCCTCTACGAGCGGCTCTACGCCCGCGTGATGTCGACCGTGGAGGCGTCCTCGCCGCTGCGCCAGCGGATCTTCTCCTGGGCCCAACGGCTGGGGGCGCGGCACTACCAGAACCACCTGGACGGGACCGAGGACTCGCTCTGGCTGAAGGCCCAAATGAAGCTGGCCGACCGCCTGGTCTTCCACAAGATCAAGGCGCGGACCGGCGGGCGCGTGCGCTACTTCGTCTCGGGCGGGGCGCCACTCTCGCGGGAGGTGGGGGAGTTCTTCTACGCGATGGGGATGCTGATCCTGGAGGGCTACGGCCTGACCGAGACGGCGCCGCTGCTCTCCATCAACCGGCCCGGCGACTTCAAGTTCGGCAGCGTCGGCCCACCCGTGGCCGAGACGCAGATCAGGATCGACCCCGGGACCGGCGAGATCCTGGCCCGGGGACCGCAGATCATGCAGGGCTACCTGAACCAGCCGGAGGAGACAGCGCGCGTCATCGAGCCGGACGGCTGGTTCCACACCGGCGACATTGGCGAGCTGGACGGGGTCGGCCGCATCCGGATCACGGATCGGCTCAAGAACATCATCGTGCTGGCGAATGGCAAGAACGTCGCGCCGGCGCCGATCGAGATCGCCATGCTGACCAGCAGGTACATCGCCCAGGCCGTGGTCATGGGCGACCAGCAGCCGTACACCGGTGCGCTGATCGCCCCGGACTTCGAGGAGCTGGGCAGGTGGGCCGCCGCGAACGGCCTGGCCGAGGTGCCGCCGGAGCAGCTCGTGGAGCAGCGGCCCGTGCAGAAGATGCTCGAGAAGGAGGTCCGCGAGAAGCTGGCCGACTTCGCCAACTACGAGCGCCCGCGCCGCGTCGCCCTCCTGCCGCGCCTGCTCAGCGAGGAGGACGGCGAGCTGACGCCCTCCCTCAAGGTGAAGCTGCGGGTGGTGCGCGACAAGTGGTCGCCCAAGGTGGCCTACCTGTTCGACGACAAATCCGCCGAGTAGCCGCGCGTCAGCCTTGCCGCCTGCACACGCAGCGCTCAGCCATCGAGCTCGCTCAAGGGGATCCTGAGGAGCGACGTGGCATCGCCACCGACCCAGACCGAGTCGAAGGCGACGGTCATGGCGATCGCCGATCGGGGGACCACCCGCGTGTTGGACCCGAGCTGGACGAGGTCCACGACCTCGCCGTTCGCGGAATCGATGCCGACCAGCACCGCAAGTCCGCTTGGCCTGCTGCTGACGCGCGGCACCCAGATGGTGCCGTCGATGACGGCTGGATCGCCGAGGTAGCCGCTGAGCCGTACCGCGCTCGCCGGACCGGGCGCCGAACCCGAGGCACCTGAGTCGATCCGGATCAGCGCGCTGCCCCCTGATGCGGGGCAGCTGTTGATCACCACGCCACCGTCGGGGTCGCTGGCGAACCGACCGCAGGCAGCCGCCGCGCCCTCCAGCTGGACTGATCCGATGGGCGCGTTCGTCTCAGGATCGATCCTGTAGACGAGGGTGCGCTGCGCGGTACCGTCGTCGACCATGGCACTGGCCCAGAGGCTCGTGGTGTCCGCCGCGAGGGCAGAGACATTACGGCAGAACGCCCCGTCTGCGATCTGGACCAGGTCTGCTTGCTGGTTCGCGACCGGATCGATGCGGGCAACAGTCCCGGAATGGCATTGGACGGTCCACACGGACCCGAACGCAACCGTCACGTCTGTGGCCCCCGCGCCACCGCCGTCCGGCGCGCCAACGAGGATCTCCGCCTGGAGGTCACCCGTGGAAAGGTCGAAACGACGCACCAGGCTTTGCGCGTCGCGGTGGTATGCCACCCAGATGGAGCCTTCGCCGACGGCGAACGCGTACTCGGGTCCGGTGGTGCATTCGGAACAACTGCTCGCCGTGTCGGGCACGGTGAGGAGCGTGGTCGCATCTCCCGAGGCGGGGTCGATGCGCACGATGCGATCCTCGGTGGCGGCGTAGAGGGCGTCCTCGGTTGCCTGAAGTCCGGTCAGCGCGCCGCCCAGGTCGATGGTGGTGGAGGCGACCTGGCGTGGCGTGATTTCGGCGGAATCGCTTGGCGAGTTGTCAGAGGTGGTAGCACTCGGACTCGTCGATGGCGATGCCGAGGGGTTGGCGGTCCCGACGGGCGGGGCCGAGAAGGCGAAGTACAGGACTACGGCCAGCAGGACAGTGGCAGCTACGCCCGCAACGAGGGCGGTGGGTTGCATACGCATGATCATTCCTCTCAGCGTCGCGCGCCAGGCGCCGCGCTGCGGCGTCAGTTCCGCCTCGTCGATGGCCGCCCACACGAACCGCTCGGGGGCAACCTCGGCCCCGTCGTCCAGCCAGGATTCCAGCAGCTGATCGAAATCCGTGTATCGGTTCATGCCGTGCGTCCCTCTCGGGCGGGTGGCCGGGCGTCCGCATCGAGGGCGGCGCGCAGGGCGCGCTTCGCATAGTGCAGGCGAGATCGAACAGTGCCGACCGGCACCTCGAGGATCTCGGCGATTTCAGGCAATGTCAGGTCGCGGTAGTACTGGAGCACGACCGCCGCGCGCTGCTCGACGGGGAGCTTCCGGAAGGCTCGGTCGAGCTGCTCGCGATCCGCGATCTCGATCGCCGGATCGGGCTCCACCGCGCCATCGGGTGGCAGCAGATGGAGGGTCGGCGCCCGCCGGCGCTGCTTGCGCAGCTCGTCATGGCAGGCGCGCACGAGGGCGCGATATGCCCAGGCCTCGACCCGGTCCGGGTCGCGAAGGGCGGGCAGGTCGCGCCAGATTCGCAGGAGTGCCACCTGGAGCGCGTCACCGGCGGCTTCGAAGTCGCGCAGGATCCTGTGCGCCACCGCGAAGAGGCGGTCGCTCAGCTCGAAGGCGAGGCGTTCGTACGCCTCGTGATCGCCGTGCTGGGCCCGTTCCACCAGGGATCGATCCATCGTTCCCTCCTGCGGTGGAACCGTCTGGCTCCACTCACAGGGTATGGCGGCTGGTCCACCGCGATCGGTTCGATCTGGGTCGTGCAGAGCTGGCCCGACGGCCGTGCGCTCCGCTCGGACCGGGAGCACGACCTTCGTCGAGAGGGGCCGGTCCTGCCGGCCGTCCCCTCGCCGTCTTAGTTCGCGGTTCCGAGGCCGCGGCTTATGGGATCTGTCCCGGACGGTAATCCGTGCTCAGCGTAAAGGCAAACGTCCCAGACAGCTGGACAACCCTATCCGTCAGAGTTGGATCGGAAGTTGCGGAATACTCCCCTGGGACGTCAGTGCAGTCCAAGCTGCCGGCTGCCTCCGTCGCCGTGGACTCGTCGAAGGTGATCCGGCACTCTCCGGACGTGCTCTCGAAGATTCCGATGGCACCGTCATTAACCTGGGTGACGACGCGCACGATCAGATCTTCGCGGGAGGTATCCTGGCTGCCGGTGTAGTCGGTGTCCGGATTCAGGAAGATGTCGACGCTGTACTGCGTGGCGCCCGCGAGAGACCAGAACCCGTAGCCGACGAGCCCATCCGGCCGCGGAGTGGTAGCCAACTGCCCTGTGTACTCCCATGCGCGCATCGGCACGGAGCCGGTTGGGGTATTGACCGTGAAGGTCCCCCCACTGACAACGGGCCGCGCAGTAGGTGACGGGCTGACGGGGGCGCTCGATTCCGGTGAGGCAGGCGAAGGCGTGGGCGATGCGTCCTGGACGCCCACCGGCGGCCCCGCAAACGCTGCGTAGAGCACCACCGCAGCCACCACGACCGCAGCCACGGCCAGGTAGGGAGCGGTTGCTTGGAAGCGCATGATCAATCCCTCCAGCGGCGCCGGCCAGGCGCCGCGCTGTGGTGTCGTCTCGATCTCGGCGAGGGCGGCCTGCAGGTACCGATCGGGGAGATGTTCCTCGCCGATATCGGTCCATTCGCGGATCAGGTCGTCAACGTTTCGCTCTGTCATGCCAGCCGCTCTCGATTCACATGCCGCGCATCGGCCTCCAGTGCGGAGCGAAGCGCGCGTTTTGCGTAGTGCAGCCGGGATCGGACGGTGCCAACGGGAACGTCGAGCGTCGTCGCGATCTCGGCCAGTGAGTAGTCCATGTAGTACTGGAGGATGACCACCGACCGATGCTCGGCGGTCAACCGCGCGAAGCCGCGCTCCAGCTGGTCTCGATCAGCAACGGTGAGCGAGGGGTCTGGAACGGGGCTGTCGAGATCCAGGAGCTGAAGGTGGTTGCGATGCTTGCGCTGCCTGCGCAGCTCGTCGTAACAGGCATTCACGACCAGCCGGTACGCCCAACCATCGAATCGACCGACGTCGCGCAGCCTGGGCAGCTCGCGCCAGATCTTCACCAGCGTCTGCTGCGTGGCGTCGCCCGCGGCGTAGGGGTCGCGCAGGATCCGATGCGCGACCGCGTAGAGCCGATCCCCGGCGGACGCCGCGAGTTCGGCGAAAGCTTTCCTATCGCCGCGGCTCGCCTGCTCCACCAAGTGCTGCTCCACGGTCCCTCCTCCACTGGAGCGATCTGCTCCATTGTCCCGAACGACGGAAGCAGGGCGGCGAGTGGTTCAATCTGACGCGTCTTCAGCACGAGAGTCGTGGATTCACTGCGACGCGTGTACGGCATCGGCCAAGGCTCATCGCCCAGCCGAAGCCCGAGTGATCGATGTGGTTTCGACGTCGCTCAGGTAGCCAAGGGACTGCGGGTGATCGGATCGAGCACCAGGTTCAGGGACGGACTAATTCCTTGCTCGGGTCGAAGGCAAAGGTCCCGGACAGCTGGACGACCCCTTCCATCTCACTTGAATCGCTAGCCGTTCGAAGCCGCCAAAGTTCCAATACGTCCCCGGGACGTCGGTGCATTCCAGGCTGCCGCTCGCGACCGTTGCAGTGAACTCGTCGAAGGTGACCTGGCACTCCCCGGACGTGCTCACGAATTGCCCGTGGACATTCATCTGAGCCGCCGGTCGCTGCCGATTCGCGTAGAAGATGGAAACGACGAGATCCTCATCCGGGTCGTTTCCCAGCTGCCGAGGTATTCGGCTTCGCGGGTCCAGGTAGATGGTGACCCTGTATTGCCAGCGTTCCGATGGTGTAGCCCTTGAGTCCCTCGGTCCAGCCGGTCGCCCATCACGCTGAAATCGGAAGGTGCGGGACGGGAGTGCTACCATACGTGTGGTGATCTCGAAGGTTCCCCCGCTCACGATTGGCGCCCTCGGGGTGGCGGATGGGTCGGCGCAGCGCTCGGCGAGGTCGTGGCGATGGGCGGCTCGCTGGGCGCGGGGATCACCGGCCGCTCGATGGAGGCCAGGGCCACGATCAGCGCCGCGCCCAGCACCAGCAGCAGCGCCAGGCTGGCGAGCAGCGGCCCCTGGGTGCGGAGGAGGCGGGGGAGACGGGGCCACCAGCTGGCGCCGCGCCGTCGCACGGTGGGTACCCGCTCGAGGGCCCGCTCGACCACGAACCCGGCCGCGGTGTTGGGTCCCTCGTCGAACCACTCGGCGAGGAGCAGGTCGAGCTCGCGGTCGTCCATGCGCACGCTCACGTCGCCACCTCCCCCTGCCCCTCGGCGGCACGCGCATCGGCCTCCAGCGCGGCGCGCATGGCATGACGCGCGTAGTGGAGCCGGGAGCGCACGGTGCCGACCGGGGTGCCCATCACCTCGGCGATCTCGCCCAGCGACAGGTCGAGGTAGTGCTGCAGCACCAGCGCCGCGCGCTGATCGGCCGGCAGGCGGTGGAAGGCCCGCTCCAGCTGGTCGCGGTCGGCAACGTTGCCGATGGCGTCGTCGCCATCGACGTCCGGCGGCACCAGGCCCGGTGGCGGCTGCCGCCGCAGCTTGCGGTGCTCGGCGTAGCAGGCGTTGACCACGATGCGGTAGCTCCAGGCGTCGAAGCGCTCGACGTCGCGCAGCGCGGGCAGTTCGCGCCAGATCTTCACCAGTGCCTCCTGGGCCGCGTCGTTGGCGGCATCCACGTCACGCAGGATGCGGAACGACAACGCGAAGAGTCGGTCGACGAGGCTCCTGGCAAGCTGAGCGAAGGCGGCCTCGTCGCCGCCCTTGGCCCGCGCTACCAGGTCCTGCCTCATCCCGCCCCACCGTGCGCGGCCCGTCGATTCGGGCTCGATACCCAGTTGATGCGATGGGCAGCCACATCGGTTCGATCTTCACCCTACGCCTCCTCGGCCAGCCCCCTCCACTCAGCGCGTGAAGAGGGGACGGCCCCGACGGCCGTCCCCTCGCCCCTCACTGGCGTCAGACGTGCGATGCCCCTTCGTTCGGACGGCGCCTGCCGGAATCGCCTGCCGATCTATTGGATGCGGCGATCGGTCGATTTCGGTTCGATCTTCGGCCCGGAGTACCATGGATCGCATGAGCGACGTCTACATCCTGTCCGCTGCCAGGACGCCAATCGGCAAGTTCGGCGGCGGCCTTTCCACGGTTCCCGCCACCGACCTGGGGGCCACCGCAATCCGTGCGGCCGTCGAGCGCGCGGGCATCGCGCCCGAGTCGGTCGACGAGGCAATCATGGGCCAGGTCATCCAGGCCGGCGCCGGCCAGGCCCCCGCCCGCCAGGCGGCACTCAGGGGCGGCCTGCCGGAGGGGGTCAGCGCCACCACCATCAACAAGGTCTGCGGCTCCGGCCTCAAGGCGGTCATGCTGGGTGCCGCCTCCATCCGCGCGGGCGATGCGAGCGTGATCGTGGCCGGTGGCATGGAGAACATGAACCTCGGCCCGTACCTGCTGCCGGGCGCGCGCACCGGGTATCGGCTCGGCAACCACACCGTGGTGGATTCGACCGTGCACGACGGCCTGTGGTGCTCCAGCTGCGACGTCCACATGGGCCTGCACGCGGAGCGCGTGGCGGACAAGCACAAGGTGACGCGCCAGGCGCAGGACGAGTTTGCGCTGCGCTCTCACCAACGAGCGCTGGCAGCCATGGAGGCCGGACGCTTCACCGATGAAATCGTCCCCGTCACGGTCCCCGGCAAGAAGGGGCCGACCACCGTCGACACCGACGAGAACCCGCGCTCCGACACGACCCTGGAGGCGCTCGCGAGGCTCAACCCCGCGTTCAAGCCGGAGGGCGGCACCGTCACCGCCGGCAACGCCCCGGGCATCACCGATGGCGCGGCCGCCCTGGTGCTCGCCTCCGAGGAGGCGCTGGACGGCGCCGAGCCGATGGCCCGCATCACGGGCTACGCCCAGGCCGATGTCGCCCCCGAATGGCTGTTCGAGGCGCCGATCCACGGCGTCCGCCGCCTCATCGACAAGCTGGGCATCGCGCTCGACGACTTCGACCTGATCGAGATCAACGAGGCGTTCGCCGCCCAGGTCCTGGCCGATGGCAATGAGCTCGGCTTCGACTGGGACAAGGTCAACGTCAACGGCGGCGCGATCGCGCTGGGCCATCCCATCGGCGCATCCGGAGCCCGGGTGCTGACGACGCTGCTCTACGAGCTGCGGCGGCGCGGCGGCAAGCGGGGATTGGCGACGCTGTGCCTGGGCGGCGGGGGAGCGGTGGCCCTGGCTGTCGAGATGGCCTGAGGCACCGACAGCTGAAGAGCCGGTCGTCATGGCGACGGCCGGCTCTCCTGGTTCCTACCCCGTTCATCGGGCCCACCTCAGCGGATGGCTGCGAACTCCTGCTCGCGTCCCTGTGCCTGCCCCAGCGCTGCCGGAGCCGGCTCCAGTCCGGCGAACTCAGTCAGCCCGCCCCGCGGCGTGTGCAGCCGAAGCCCCGATCCGGTCTGTCGCCCCGAAGCTGCCTCGATGCCCGGGTATTCCATCTCGCCGCGGAACGCCGGGCGCTCGATGGCCGGCCTCGGCGCGGGTGCAGCCGTGCCCGTGCCCTGCTGGGATACCAGAAGCGCGATCCCGGCTGTGCTGGCCATCAGGGCCGCCGCGATCAGGCCGGCAGCCGCCAAGCTCGTCTGCCGCTGCGGGAGCGGAAGCGCCCGTTGTCCAATGCTCGTGCTCACGTTCGTACTCCTCGTTCCGTTCGGCCCGCCGTCCGTGCGCGGGGCACAGCGCGGCAGGGCATGCCTGTGGGGATGACCCGTTGTCCGAACGGCTTTCGGTCGTACGCCCCGGTTGCCGTGCGATGGTCGGCGGGTGGTGCCTGCCTACCGACGTAGAGATGACGCGGCGAGCAGCGCCGGCGGTTCGATCTTCGCTCCGAAAGTGTCTGAGGGACGTCCGATCGGCACGCTGCCTGCATGACTTTCAGCACGGGGTGGGGTCGCAGCGGCCTTGCCTATAATCAAAGTTGAGCTCGCGCTTCGGCCTGCTTTCGCATTCGTCTCCATCAGCGGAGGCGCCGCAGCGCCCAGATCTGGAGGCAGTTGAACGACCAAATGGTCACTTCGAAGCCAGTAGCCGAAGCCCCGAACATCTGGTCCGTAGCGCAGGCGCAGTTCGACCATGCGGCCGACCTGCTCAGCCTCGATCCGGGCTTGCGGCGCGTCCTGCGTGTGCCGAAGCGGGAGCTGACGGTCAACTTCCCCGTCACCATGGACGATGGACGGGTTCAGGTATTCACCGGCCATCGCGTGCAGCACAACGTGAGCCGAGGCCCCGCCAAGGGCGGTATCCGCTACCACCAGGACGTCACGCTGGACGAGGTCCGCGCGCTGGCGATGTGGATGACCTGGAAGTGCGCCGTGGTGAACATCCCCTACGGCGGCGGCAAGGGCGGCGTCATCGTGGATCCCAAGAAGCTGAGCAGGAGGGAGCTCGAAGGGCTCACCCGCCGCTTCACGACCGAGATCAGCCCGATCATCGGTCCGGATCGCGACATCCCCGCGCCCGACGTGAACACCAACTCACAGACGATGGCCTGGATCATGGACACCTTCTCCATGCATCACGGCTACACCATCCCCGGCGTCGTGACCGGCAAGCCGATCTCCATCGGCGGCTCGCTGGGCCGCAACGAGGCGACGGCCCGCGGCGCGGTCTTCACGCTGCAGCAGGCCAGCAAGGCGCTGGACATCCCGCTCCAGGGGGCGCGCGTCGCGATCCAGGGCTACGGCAACGCCGGGTCCATCGCGGCCGACCTCCTGTCCAAGGAGGGCGCGACCATCATCGCCGTCTCGGACAGCAGTGGCGGCATCTTCAACTCCAAGGGGCTTGATCCGTCCAAGGTCAGCGCCTGGAAGGCGGAGCACGGGACCGTCGTCGGCTTCCCCGGCGCCGAGGAGATCAGCAACCAGGAGATCCTGGAGGTGGAGTGCGAGATCCTGGTCCCGGCGGCGCTGGAGAACCAGATCACCGAGCACAATGCCCCGCGGATCAACGCCAGGATCGTGGCCGAGGCTGCCAACGGACCGACCACGCCCGATGCCGATGCGATCCTGCACGATCGCGGCGTCTACCTGATCCCGGACATCCTCTGCAACGCCGGCGGCGTGACCGTCAGCTACTTCGAGTGGGTCCAGGACATGCAGAGCTTCTTCTGGACCGAGGAGCGGATCAACCAGTCGCTCAAGGAGATCATGGACCGGGCCTTCCAGGCGGTTCATGCCATGAGCGCCAGTCGCGAGGTCGACATGCGGACCGCCGCCTACATGGTGGCCGTCGCGCGCGTCGCCGAGGCGACCACCCTGCGCGGGCTCTACCCGTAGGCCATCAACCCTTCCAGGCCCCGGGGCGACGGATGCGTCGCCCCGGGGCTTTTCTCTGCGGGGTCATGGGCGCCCGGCCCCGGGGCTTCGCGCTGGAGGACTGCAGCAGTGAATCGGCTGGCAACGCCGCTCCTGGCCGCCGTCGTGACGCTGGCCGCCATCGGCCTCACCGGCTGTGCCAAGCTCACCGATGCCGAGTTCAGCTGGTGTGCGGATCACCGCGAGCAGGTACGGCAGGCGGCAGCCGAGCTCGGCACCGAGGACGACATCGACTGGCCGGTGCAGGCGCCGCCCGACCAATTCGACGCCACGTAAGCCGACGCGTGCCGGCGCGCCCTGGCGGCCGGAGCGAGTCCGCGCTAGACGCTCTTGCCCCATACGTTCACGTAGTGAGCGCTATCGGCCCATCCGCCATCCATCGGCTGCCATACGCCAGCGTGGTGAGCGCAAGCCAGATTCATGGCTCGGGAGCGTGCGCGAGGCATCCACTTCCCGAGCGTGAATCCAGGGCGGAACCTGGCTAACGCTCACGGAACGAGCGGATGGCGATGGTGCAGCGGCAGAAGGCGGGGTAGCGCTCGCCAGGTGAGTAACTGGCGATAGGGAGGCGCCGGGCGCCCTACCGCGCCCGCCCAGCACCTATGCTGTAGCAGTCCACACCCCGCGGAGGCCGCAGAACCGATGCTCGACCACGAGGAGCGCTTCCTCTTCCGAGAGGAGATCCTCAATCTCGCCACAGCCCTGGCCGACACGGGTGCCCTCGACAACGTCGAGGACCTGCTGGCCGAGGTGATCACGTCGCCCCGCTTCGACTCGGACGTCTTCACGCTCGAGCGCTCCCTGCAGGTGATGCTCGGCAACCGCGCCGGCTCCACGCTGGTGGGGTTGCTCACCGTGACGCGCGAGGTCTTCGAGGAGGTGGGAGAGATCGGCGTGCCGCCGGAGGCTCACGAGCGGATCGTCTCGTGGCGCGCCCGCTTCGGGCTGGCGATCGACAACGCCCTCAACTTCCTGAACAACCCCGATGGCATCCAGGGCCATAACTTCGGGACGCAGGTCTCGCACAGCGAGGCGGGGACGGTCCTGCAGGGCCGCCTGACGCTGGTGCGCTACAACAACGAGCCGCAGTTCTTCATCGCCGACGCGGACATCCTGCTCGCCGTCGCGGCGGACATGATGGAGCGCCTTGGCGAGCACATCGGCCCGGACACGATCGAACCGGAGCTGGTGCAGCGGCTGAGGGAGGGAGTGGAGCGCATCGAGCGGAGGTCGAAGGCCCGCGAGTGACGGCGCGGCGGGTCTTCCTGGCGGCGACGGGCCAGAACCGCGGCAAGACGACGACCTCGCTGGGTCTCGCCGCCGCGATCGCCAAGCGCGGACATCGGCTCGGATTCCTCAAGCCGGTCGGTCAGCGCTACGTCATGGTGGGTGGCAGCCGCGCCGACGAGGACGCCGTGCTGATGAAGGAGGTCTTCGACCTCCCCGATGCGCTCTCGCTGATGAGCCCCGTCACCGTCCCTCGCCACTTCACCACCGACTACCTGCAGGGCCGCATCCACGACGACCTCGGTGCGCAGGTGATCGCGGCGGATGGGGCCATGGCCGCCGACAAGGACGTGATCCTGGTGGAGGGGACCGGCCACGCGGGCGTGGGCGCCGTGTTCGGCCTCTCGAATGCCCGCGTGGCGGCCATGCTGGGCGCCCCGGTCATCATCGTGAGCGAGGGGGGCGTTGGCCGGCCGATCGACGAGATCGTCCTCAACCAGGCGCTCTTCGAACGGCACGGCGTACGGATCCTGGGTGCGGTCGTCAACAAGGTGAACCTGGAGGCCAGCCCGGACCTCGCCGAGGTGCTACGGGAGGGACTCCGACGCCAGGGAATCGAGCTGCTGGGATGCATCCCGTACAGCGAGTTCCTGGCAAACCCGTCGCTGGAGCTGCTCGAGTCGCACCTGCCCGGCGAGCGGCTGGCGGGAGAGCCGCTGCCGGGCCGGACGATCGGGCGGGTCGCGATCGGCGCGATGAGGGCGGAGCACGCCGTTCCCTTTCTGCGCGACCGCACCCTGCTGATCACGCCTGGTGATCGGGACGACCTGCTCGACGCCGCACTGCTTGCGGATGCCGCTGCCGATGGCGCGCATCCGCACGTCAGCGGCGTGATCCTGACCGGTGGCTTCCGGCCGACCGATCCCATTCTCGAGCGCCTGCGGGCCGCGAACCTGTGGACCTACCTGGTGGAGAGCGACACCTACCACGCCGCCGAATCGGTGCACGACATCCTGGTGAAGACGCATCCGGCCGACACCGAGAAGATCGCCACCATCATCGACCTGGTCGGGAAGGCGCTCGACGTGGACGACCTGCTGGCCCGGCTCTGAGCTGAGGGGTACGATCCGCGCATGACGACGACGAGCCCCGCTGCACCGCCCGAGCGCCTGCACTTCACCGGCCACGAGGAGGCCGACCGCCTGCTGGCCAGCCAACCGCTGGCGCTGCTCATCGGCTTCGCCCTGGACCAGCAGGTCTCCGTCCAGAAGGCGTTCAGTGGGCCGATGGAGCTGCAGCGCCGCATCGGCCACCTTGATCCATCGCGCATCGCGGCCATGGACCCCGCCGAGCTGGAGGAGGTCTTCCGGCGCCGGCCCGCCCTGCACCGCTTCCCCGCAGCGATGGCCCGTCGGGTCCAGGCGCTGTGCGGGGAGATCGAGCGGACCTACGGTGGAGAGGCCGCTCATGTCTGGAACGATGCGGCGGACGGTCGCGACCTCGAGCGTCGCCTGAAGGCGCTCCCGTCGTTCGGGGAGATGAAGGTCGGGTCGATGCTGGCGATCCTGTCCAAGCGCTACGGCCTGCAGCTGCCCGGCCTCGATGAGCGCGTCCCGTCGCACCCGACCCTGGGCGACGTCGACTCGCCCGAGGCGCTGGACCGGTACCAGGCGGGGAAGCGAGAGCACAAGGCGAAGCTGCGGGCAGAAGCGGCCGGCAGCTGAGGTCATGCGGCGCGGCAGACCCGGCGGGCCGCCAGGAAAAGGAAGGAGGAGGCCGGTCGTGGGCACTCGCCGGCCTCCTCGTGCGCCGCGGCGGTTTCCGGTCGCGTTCCGGAGCCGCAGCGCCAGCACTGATCATACGAAGTAGGGCAGGGACGTCACTAGTACTTTGTGGCCGGTTCCGCCACGTCCCAGGCCAGCGGCATGTTGTCCGCCAGGCGCGTCCGCCCTATCCAGGCGGCCACCATGGCGAGGGCTGGACCGCTCACGCGCTGCAGCTCCACCAGGCTGTTGGCGTCGGCGATGCTGACGTAGTCCGGTCGCGCCAGCGGCTCGGCTGCGATCGCCTCGGTCATCCGGGCGCGCAGGACCTCGGCCGACCGCTCGCCCGTCTCGTAGGCATGGCGCGCCGCGTCGAGCGCGGCGGAGAGGCACGACGCGGCCACCCGCTCCTCGATGGAGAGGCGGGCGTTCGCGCTGGAGAGGGCCAGGCCGTCGGTATCGCGGATGGTTGGGCAGACGACGAGCTCCACGTTCACGAACAGGTCGCGCAGCATGCGGCGCAGGACCACCACCTGCTGCGCGTGCTTCTGTCCCAGGTAGATCCGGGCGGGACCGACCAGGTTGATCAGCTTGAGCATCACGGTGGTCAGGCCGTCCAGGTGCCCGGGCCGCGACGCGCCCTCCAGCTGGCGTGTCAGCCCCTCGACGCTGACCCGGGTCAGGTCGTCCCGCGGGTAGAGCGTGGCGACGCTCGGCAGGAAGGCGATGTCGCAGGATTCGCGCTCGAGGAGGGCGAGGTCGCGTGGCACGTCGCGGTGCGCGTGGTCACGCTCGTCGAGCGCCGCGAACTCGTGCGGGCTCGTGAAGCAGCTGACCACCACGCAGCCGTTCTCCGCGCGCGCGCGCTTCACCAGGGAGAGCTGACCGTCGTGCAGCATCCCCATGGTCGGCACGAATCCGACGGCCTCGCCGGCGATCCTGCGCTCGAGGATCGCCACGCGAAGGTCGGAGGCTGCGTGCAGGACCTGCACGGTCAGCGTCGTCGAGTTCGGGGCCGCGCCTGGCCGGCCTGCTCGGGGCGTGCCTTGCGGTAGCGGTCCACGATGAGGTCCCAGAGGCGCTCGGCGACCTGGCGCTTCGGAAGCATCGGCCAGTCGGTGAGGGCCCCCTCCATGCCGAAGACGGTGACCTTGTTCTCGTCCGAGCCGATGGCGTCGAAGGGTCCACCGACCGTGTTGCCCACGATCAGGTCCAGTCCCTTGTCGCGCAGCTTGCTGCGCGCGTTCGCCTCCAGGTCGTCGCTCTCGGCTGCAAAGCCGATGAGGAACGGCCGGGCGCCCTCGGGCATCTCGCCCACCTCGGCCACGATGTCCGGGTTCGGCACCAGCTCCACCCGCAGCCCTGCCCCCTCGCGCTTGATCTTCTTGGCCGATGGCCGCTTTGGCGCGAAGTCGGCCACGGCCGCCGCCATGACGAGGATGTCGGCCGATGGCGCGGCACGCAGGACGGCCTCGCGCATGGCCGCGGCGGTAGTCGCGTCGACGACGTTCACCCCGCGTGGCGGCGCCACGCTCATGGCGCCGGCCACCAGCGTCACCGACGCCCCGCGATCGCGGGCGGCCTCCGCCACGGCGGCGCCCATCTTGCCGCTGCTGCGGTTCCCGATGAAGCGGACCGGATCGAGCGGCTCACGGGTCCCGCCGGCGCTGACGACGACGTGCAGGCCCTCCAGGTCGCCGGCCCGCGCGAAGAGCTGTTCGACCGCCTCGGCGATGGCCGGCGGCTCGGCAAGGCGACCGACGCCGGTCAGGCCGCTCGCCAGGGATCCGACCTCGGGGTCGACCAGGTAGTAGCCGTAGGAGCGCAGCGTCTCCACGTTGCGCTGCGTGGCGGGGTGCGTCCACATTCCGGCGTCCATGGCCGGGGCGACGACGATCGGCGCGCGGCTGGCGCAGGCGATGGCGGTCACCGCGTCACCTGCGATGCCCGCCGCCAGGTGCGCCAGCGTGTTGGCAGTCGCGGGAGCGATCACGAAGGCGTCCGCCCCTTCGGCCAGCTCAACGTGACCGATCTGCTGATCGCCGTCGAGCGACATGACGTCGTCGACGACCGGTCGGTGGGTCAGCGCCGCGAAGGTGAGCGGCGAGATGAACGCGGCGGCCGCCGGCGTCATGGCCACGTCCACGACGGCACCACGCTCCATGAGCAGCCGGACCAGCGAGACCGCCTTGTAGGCCGCGATGCTGCCGGTCACGCCGACCACGATCCGGCGGCCGGCGAGCGGGCTCCGCTCCTCGTTCACCTCGCCGCCCCCGCGCCGGCACGGATGCCCTGCCAGGCGTACCGCACGCCGCGCAGCGTCAGGTCGGGCTCGACAGCGTCGATGCCCGGCACGTCGCGCAGCCACGCCTCGGCCGTGTAGCCACCGGTCGCGATGACGGTGACCCGGCTGCCGGCCGGCGAGCGCTCGAGCAGCTCCGTGCGCAGCGCGGTCAGCAGGCCGCTCACCAGCCCGATGTAGCCGAGCACCGTCCCGCTCTGCATGGCGGCCACCGTGTTCGTGCCGATCGCTCTCGCTGGACGCCGCAGCTCGATCCGCGGCAGCTTGCTGGCGCGGCCGACCAGCGCCTCGAGTGAGAGGCCCAGCCCCGGGGCGATGGCGCCGCCGAGGTAGGCGCCGTCGGCGCTGACGAGGTCGAAGTTGGTGCTCGTGCCCAGGTCGACGACGATGGCGGGACCGGCGAACTCGTTGCGCGCCGCGAGGGCGTTGCAGAGGCGATCGGCCCCGGCCTCGGACGGCCGGTCGATCTCGATCGCGAGCACGCCGCCGAGCGCATCGGCGTCGATCACGGTTGCCTCGGCCGGCGTGCGGGAGGCGAGCGCTTCGACCAGCGTGTCGGTCAGCGGCGGCACGACCGATGCGATCGCGACGGCCTCCAGCTCCTCGATTCGCCCGCCGTCGAGGGCGAGCATCTGGGCGCAAAGCGCGGCCATCTCGTCGGGCGTTGCCCGCGGCCGCGTCGTGGCACGCCATGAGCCCTGCAGCCGCTCCTCGTCGAAGAGGCCCAGGGTCAGGTTCGTGTTGCCGATATCGACCGCCAGCAGCTTCACGCGGCAATCGTAGCAGTCGAACCGGCGAGGACCGGCCGAGCGCCGCCCGGCGCCGGCCGGCATCGGTCCGGTGCTAGACTCGCCCGCGACCCCGCCCCGGACCTGCAGCCAGAGCCGATGCCAGACGCACGCGCCAAGCTCTTCATCAATACCGGCGTCGTCACCAACAAGGGTGACATCTACAACATCCTGCGCCCGCTGCTGAAGCAGACAGTCACCTACGCCTACTACCGCGGCAACCAGGTGACGAGCAGCGGTACGGGTTGGGTGGAGCGGGTCGTCGTGGATCACCCGGAGATCGCCAGCTACTTCACGCCGCTCTCCATCTGCCTGAACCTCGACTCGTTCGACTACCTGCAGTTCGACACGACCTCGGAGCAGCTGCTCGTCTACACCCTCGTCATCGGCTCGGAGCGGGTGGTGATCGAGTTCGCCGCCGGGGGCGGCCACGCCGCCGACGAGCGCGAGGTGGAGTCCGGCCGTCCGCTCCCGCGCAACGCCGAGGAGCTGGCACGTGACCTGCGCTTCATTCAGATGGAGCTGATGATGTCGTCGGACGCGAACGAAGAGGACGAGGACGCCTAGCGTGCCACTGGCTCGCCACGCGCTTCGCGCGCCGGCGGAGTCTCGGGCGCCCCATCGGAGCGTCCTGCCCAACGGACTTCGCGTGCTGACCCAGGAGATGCCGGACGCCCGCTCCGTCTCGATCGGGCTCTTCGTGGGCGTGGGCTCGCGCCAGGAGCAGGGCGCGCACGCCGGCCTCTCCCACATGCTCGAGCACCTCGTCTTCAAGGGGACGCAGCGCTACCCGGATCCCGGCCAGCTATCGGAAGCGGTCGAGGGCTGTGGTGGCAGCGTCAACGCGTCCACCGATCGCGAGCTGACCGTCTACAGCGCGAAGGTCCCGGCGCAGGCCGCCGCCCGTGGGCTGGAGGTCGTCTCGCAGCTTGCCCTGCGGCCGCTGCTGCGCCAGGCGGACCTGGCCGCGGAGAAGCCGGTGATCGTGGACGAGATCCGGATGTACCAGGACTCTCCCTCCGACCACGTCTTCACGCTCTTCGACGAGCTCCTCTTCGGCGACCACCCGCTCGGGCGCGAGATCGCGGGCACGCCCGGCAGCGTGCGGCGCGCGACGCGGCCGGCGGTCATCGGCCACTGGCGCCACTGGTATCGTCCCGAGCGGCTCGTCCTCGCCGTGGCGGGGGCGATCGCCCACGAGGAGGTGCTTGCTGCAGCCGCATCCTGGTTCGCGCAGGGGGAGGGCTGGCTTGCCGACGTCGCCGCGCCACCCGATCCAGAGCTTGCCCCTGTCGCCCCGGTGCCCGTCGCGGCCGGCGCCACGCGCATCGCGCACCGGCGTCTCGCCCAGGGGACCCTCTGCCTCGGAATGCCGGGCGTCTCGCGCCAGGACGAGGATCGCTGGGCGCTCGACCTGCTCGGCGCGCTGCTGGGCGACGGGATGAGCAGCCGCCTCTTCCTCGAGCTGCGCGAGCGCCGCTCGCTGGCCTACGACGTCTCCACCTTCGCCGCCACCTACGCCGACAGCGGAACCTTCGGCATCCATGCCGGCTTCGACCCCGAGCAGGCGGGCGCCGTGCTGACCGCCATCCTCGAGCAGCTCGAGCGGGTGGTGCAGGACCCGGTCGTCCCCGCCGAGCTGGAGCGAGCGCGGGCGTACACCCGAGGGCGCCTCGAGCTGCGGATGGAGGACACGGGAGCCGTGGCCTCCTGGCTGGGAACCGGCGAGAGCCTGCTGCCGCGCATCCTCTCCGTGGAGGAGGTGCTCGAGCGGCTCGACGCGGTCACGCCCGACGACCTCCTGCGTGTCGCTCGCCGCTACGCTCGGCCGGATCAGGCTCGGCTTGCGGTGCTCGGCCCATTCCGCTCCCGTCGCCGCTTCGCCAGGCTGCTCTCGGCATGACCGATCACGACGACCGTTCGTACATGGGGGACCAGATCGTCTACGTCGATCTCATCCCCGACGACATGTCGCTGGCGCGGGCCCAGCTCGCGTCGGGCCTCCCCGGGCTGGCGGAAGGCGTGCTGCGCCGCTACATCGGCCGGCTCGAGGCGGGGGGGCGCGGTGCGGCCGAGCAGCTGGACGTCGCCCGCGGGATGCTCGCCGAGGCCCTGTGGCGGCAGGGCCGTCCGCTGGCCGCCGCGCAGGCCATTGGTGCCATCCGAGCGGGCAGCCTGGAGCGACAGCGGCCGATCGTGCTCCTGATCGAGGCGGAGGCGCAGGCGGTGGCCGGCTACCCCGAGCGCGCCGAAGCGCTGATGGAACGCGTCATCGACTCGGTCGGCGTCGACGAAGCCTGGCGGCTGCGGGGAGGCGTGCCGTCACGCCTCGCCTGGCCCATTCCGGCCTCGCTCCGTCCGAGCGCCCGTCGAACGGCGGTCGCGCCGCCCGGAACTGCACCCGCGCAACCGGCACAGTCGGTCCCGTCGCCGGAGCGGACGGCGGCCGCCCACGCACGGCTCGAGGCCGCTCGCCTGGCCTACGGGGCCGGTAACGATGTGGAGGGGGACCGGGAGCTTGGGCTGGCGCTGCGCCTCGACTACCGCATCGCTCCGGAGGGCGTCGCCCTGGTCGAGCCGACGCTCGGCTCGCAGCCCGCACCGGACCGTCTGCTACTCTACGGCGACCTGCTGCGCGCGGCGGATCGACCGGCGGATGCCGCCGATGCCTACGATCGAGCCGCCCGGGCCTGAGCGGCCCGCAGCCCCAGCCAAGGAGCCTCCTTCCCGACATGGAACGCACTCTCGTTCTCGTTAAGCCCGACGGCGTCCAGCGCGCGCTCATCGGCGAGATCCTGGCTCGCTTCGAGCACAAGGGCCTCAAGGTCGTCGGCCTGCGCCTGCTCTCCGTCCCCCGCGCGATGGCGGAACGGCACTACGCGGTGCACGCGGGGAAGCACTTCTACGCCGGCCTGGTCGACTTCATCACGTCAGGCCCGGTCGCAGCCGTCGCCCTCGAGGGCCCCGATGCCATCGCCACCGTTCGCCGCATGGTGGGCAAGACGATGCCCAACGAGGCGGAGGCCGGCACCATTCGCGGCGACCTGGGTATCAGCGGCCTGCGCAACCTGATCCACGCCTCCGATGCGCCGGAGACCGCCGAGTTCGAGTTGGGCCTGTGGTTCGCCGACGGCTCGCTGGTCGACTACGGGCGAGCGATCGACGCCTGGATCGTTGCCGAGGAGCCGCCCAAGGCGTAGCCGGTCCACGCCGCGGGGCGCGTCGCGGCGCCATCGCCCTGGTCGGAGAGACCCGCGTACTCGGGCCGGTTCATGAAGCCGATGCGGTCGAGAGGGAAGTAGCGCAGCCACGCCCTGCCGACGATCAGGTCGCGCTCGATCGGCCCGAAGAAGCGCGAGTCCTGGCTGTCGGGCCGGTTGTCGCCCATCACGAAGTACTGGCCCGTCGGGATGGCCCACTCCGCCGTGCCGCCCGAGTCCTTGGGGATGGTGGGCGCCGGCGCACCGTCGACGCCGCTGATGACGTAGGGCTCCGATAGCCTCGTCGCCACGCCGCCGGGCGGCGTGATGAAGACGTCGCCGTTCTCCAGCCGCACCGTGTCGCCCGGCAGGCCGATGACGCGCTTGATGAATGGCACGCCGCCCTGCTCGTACCCCGGCGGTGGCTGGAAGACGATGATGTCGCCGCGCTGGTACTCACCGAAGCGTGGCGTGATCTTGTCGATCAGCACGTACTCACCCGAGATGATCGTCGGCGTCATCGACCGCTGCTCGACCTCGAACGGCTGGGCGATGAAGTTGTGGATGAGCAGGTAGATGACGAGCGTCAGGACCAGCGTCTCGACGATCTCGAGCAGGCAGCCCAGGCCGCGACGGGAGGCGCTGGGCTCCGTCGGTTCGACCGGCGCAGCGTCGCCGGGGGACGGTTCCGGGGTGTAGGTCATCAGCGCTCCGAACGGCTGGGCGGCAGGCCGGCGTAGCATAGCGCACCCCCCGGCGATGACCGCTAGAGTGGGCGCGATGGGCAGTCTCTTCCTCGTCCGCCACGCCACCACCGAGGCATCGGAGGCCGGCGTCAACCTGGGCCAGCACGACGACGCCCCGCTGACCGAGGCCGGCCAGCGCCTCGCGGCGCGCACGGGCCGAGCGATTCGCGCCGAGCTGCGCGCGCTCCCCGCCGGCGAGGTCCGCATCGTCAGCAGTCCGGCACTGCGCTGCCGACAGACAGCCGAGGCGATCGCGACCGAGCTGGACGTGGAAGCCGCCGAAGTCGCCATGGAGCCCGGCCTGTGGGAGATCGACTACGGGGCGTGGGAGGGGCTCAGCGCGGAGGCGTGCCTGGAGCGCGATCCCGAGCGTCGGCGCGCCTGGGAGGAGGATCCGTACTCCATCAGCACCCCCGGCGGAGAGTCGGGATCGGAGGTCGCCGCGCGGGCGTTCCAGGTCCTGGCACCCCTCGAAGCCTGGCTCGGCGAGGAGCGTGGCCGAGCGGCCGTGGCGGTCACCCACAACCACGTCGTACGACTGCGCCTGACGTCGCTGCTCCGCATGCCCATGACGGACTACCGCCGGCGCGTGCAGGCCGATCCGGGCGGCTACAGCTTCGTCACCTTCGCGTCCGAGGGACCGACGGTCCGCCGCATCAACGCCCTTCCTGTGGAGCCGCTCGCCGGCTGATCCACCGGTTACGGCCCGGTTCGTGCATAGGTGGTCGAATTGGGTGTTCCCGGGCGGCCACCTATAATTGCCCCACCCCATCGCGCAGGCTCCGGGACTGCGCTCGACCGCGAGAGGGATGCATGTCGATCGAGCTCAACCAGCACCTCCAGCCGTCACTCCAGGTCAAGGTCACGCCGAAGCAGATCGCTGCCAACGCGATCCTCGCCATGAGCTCGGTGGAGCTCACCGAGGCGATCGCCACGGAGCTCGACGAGAACCCGGCGCTGGATATGACCGAGGAGTCGACCTGCCCCATCTGCGGCTCCGCCATCACCGGCAGCCACTGCACGGAGTGCCTTCCCAAGGGGACGGCGGGCTCCGGACCCGCCGACGTCGCGGACGGCGGCCAGTCCGACTACGCAGCCCGCGACGATGCGGACGAGCTCGATCCCATCGCCCGTGCCGAATCCGAGTTCACGCTGCAGGAGCACCTGACCTGGACCCTGCACGCGATGCTCCCCACCAAGCTGCATCCGGTGGCCGACTACGCCATCGGCGCGCTCGACGATGACGGCTTCCTGACCGATTCGGACGACGAGATCGCGGCGGCGACGGCGAGCACCGTCGAGGACGTGGTCGCGGTCCGCGACGTGATGCGAGGGATCGAGCCCATCGGCGTCGGCTCGCGCAACATCGTCGAGTCGCTGCTGGCCCAGATCGCCTACCTCCGCGAGCAGGGCGAGATGGAGATCCCGGACGCGGTCGAGGGAGTCGTCCGCGACCACTTGAACCAGCTCGGCGAGCGGCATTTCGCCCAGATCGCCTCCGCCATGGGTATCACCCAGGACGACGTGCTGGAGGCCTGGGAGTTCGTCAAGGTCAACCTGCACCCCTATCCCACCTCGGCCTTCACCTCGGCGGTCGGCTCCCGGGACAGTGCGCGGAGCATCGTGCGGCCGGACGTCCTCATCCGCGTGACCGACGGCGAGCTGATGGTCGAGGTGGTCGAATCGCGGCGGTTCTCGCTCCGTGTCGACCCGATCTACGCGAGGCTCTCGGCGGGCATGCGCAGCGCCGGATCGAGCGAGTCGGATCGCGAGCACGTTCGCGAGTTCGTCGGCCGCGCCCGCTTCTTCATCGACAACGTGAACCGCCGTCGTGCGACGCTCCAGCGCATCGCCGAGTGCCTCGCCGAGCGCCAGCGCGACTACCTGCTGCACGGCGTCCAGCACCTGGTGCCGCTCACGCGGGCCGAGGTCGGCTCCCTGATCGGCATGCACGAATCCACGGTGAGCCGCGCGACCGCAGAGAAGTACGTCATGATTCCCACCGGTGAGGTCGTGCCGTTCGGGCACTTCTTCACGGCATCGCTCGGGGTGAAGGACCAGATTCGGAAGATGATCGAAGTAGAGAACCCGGCGCACCCGCTTTCTGACCAGGAGATCGCCGACCAGCTCGAATCGGAGGGAGTTGCGATCGCGCGGCGGACCGTGGCGAAGTACCGCGACGAGCTGCAGCTCCTTCCTGCCCGGCTCCGTCGCCGATAGCGGCGCGTGCGGCCGGTCCTCGTCCGGAGCCTGGTGGTCCTGGGGGTCGGCCTCGTCGTCCTGGCCGGCATCCTCTACTACGCCTCCACGGTCGACGGACGGCCGCCGCTGGTGGAGCGCATGGGCCTCACCCAGCACCTGGCTGCCGACGAGCGCACCGCGCTGACCACCACCACCATCGAGGTCGAGTTCTCGGAACCCGTGCAGCGGCAGACCGCCGAGGACGCCTTCCGGATCGAGCCACAGGTCGCCGGCGAGTACGCCTGGAGCGGGGCGACCATGACCTTCACACCAGGCGCCAGGCTGCCGCTGGAGGCATCGTTCCGCGCCTGGGTGGCAGCCGGCGTACGCGACGAGGCGGGCAACGCGATGGCCGACGACTCCGACCCGTTCGACTTCACCACGGTCGGCCCACCCGGCGTCGCGAGCACCGACCCGTCGGACGGCGCCGAAGAGGTTTCCCTGGACGCGCCGATCACCATCACCTTCTCCGTGCTGATGGACACCGCTTCGGTCGAGTCGGCGCTGCGCGTCAGCCCCGGCGCGCAGCTGGAGGCGGTATGGGACGCCGAACAGCTGGTCCTCACGCCGACGGACCAGCTGTCGGAGGGGACCAGCTACACGGTCACCATCGGCGACGGCGCGCGCGACAGTACCGGCGAGCCACTCGGCCACGCGTTCAGCTTCTCCTTCCGCACCACCCGCTCGCCGCTCGAGCCATCCGTGCTGATGCCGGCCAGCGGGGCCGATGGCGTCGCCGTCACCACGCCGCTCGCCATCTTCTTCGACCGCGCCGTCGATCCCGACACGGTGACCAGCGACGCGCTGACGATCGACCCCGCGGTCAACGGTGACCTGGCGCTGGTCGCCGCGCCTGGCGCCGACGGCCTCCGCGACGGCACCCGGCGCATCGTTCGCTTCCAGCCGTCGGCGCCGTTGCAGTCCAACACGACCTACCACGTCACGTTCGACGCCCAACTGGCCGATACCGACGGACGACGTCTCTCGGGGCCCGTCGAGTGGACGTTCACCACGGGAGCGCCGATCACGACCCTCGCCAACCAGGTCGTCTTCCTGACCGACCGGGCCGGCATCCCGAACCTGTGGGCGATGAACCCGGACGGCAGCGCTCAGCGGCAGCTCTCCGCCGAGCTGAGCGCGGTGACCGACTACGCGGTGGCGCCCGACGGCCGCAGCTACCTGGTTGGAGACGGTGCGATCCTGGTGCTCCAGGATGCGAACGGCTCCGCGCGTGAGGTGCTGACCGGGCCCGATGCGATCGAGTACGACCCGGCCTGGGCCCCGGACAGCACTCGCTTCGCCTTCGGTCGCAGCGACCGCGCCTCCGGCAGCGGAGACGGCATCTGGATTCGCGATGCGGACGGTGGCAGTCCCCGGCGGATCGAGCTGCCGCCGGAGCTGGTGACCGGCGCGACGGCCTCGCCCTCGCCATCGACCGGCGCGCCGGTCGCGGGCGAGCTGCTGCGAGCGCCTCGCTTCTCGCCCGACGGTGGCGCGCTCGCGTTCGTGGAGATGGACGGACGGGTCGGCATCGTCGAGCTCCCGGGCGACCGCCTGACCACCGCGCCGTTCCTGTCGGTCACGCCGCCGGTCTGGCTCCGCGACTCAACCGGGGTCCTGCTCACCGGCGTGAAGGGGGACCGCCTGGCACGAACCGATGCTGGGGAACCGCTGCCACCACTGGACCCGGCGAGCCCGCTGCTGGCGAGCTCCCAGCGGGAGTCCCTCTTCATCGCGCGTCTGGATCGGGGAGCGCAGGCGGCGGATCGGCTCGACCTGCCCGACGGGGCCTCTCGGCCCTCGCTCAGCCGGGAGGAGCTAATCTTCGTGGCCGTTGATGCGTCTGATGCGCGGGGCGGCGGCGAGCTCTGGCTCTCGCTCGACGTCATCGATGCATCGGCCGACCGTCTGCTGCTCGATGACGGCGGAGCGGCCGTCACCTCGGCGGTCTTCGGCGTCGATACGCGATCCATCCTGGTCGCGCGTTCCGGCGGCGGCATCTGGCTCGTCGACACGATCACGGGCGATGGCGAAGAGCTCGCATCCGATGGGTGGCTCCCGCGCTGGCGGCCGTGAGCGGGAAAGTTGACCCGGCCGATCCGTGAGGGCTACCATACCGCCGCCTCGCTGGCGGACGCACCTGCTCTCCCGCCGGCGTTTCCGTGTGTCAGACAAGGCCCTGACGAGCTGATCGCCGGGCCGGCGCGGGCGCGGCCCGCTGCTCCAATTCCTTCGGAGGATCCATGGAAGCCATCACCTGGGTGATCCCGATCGCGGGGCTGGCCGCGGTCGCCTTTGCGCTCTACCTGGCCTGGGACGTCCTGCGACGCGATACCGGCACGCCGGCCATGCAGGAGATCGCCGGAACCATCCTGGAGGGCGCCGTCGCGTTCATCAGGCGCCAGTACCAGACCATCGCCATGCTGGCGGTCGTCGCCGCGGTGGCCATTGCCGTGGTGATCGCCCTGGTCGAGAACCGGCGCGAGGTTGCCGACACGGACATCTTCGGCGTCGACCTGGGGATTCGCACCGGCGTCGCGTTCCTCGTCGGCGCGGCTGCCTCTATGGCGTCGGGCATCATCGGCATGTACATCAGCGTCAAGTCGAACCTGCGGACGGCATCCGCCGCGCAGCGCAGCCTCGTCGAGGCCGTCCAGGTCGCCATGCGCGGCGGGGCGGTCTCCGGCTTCCTGGTGGTCGCTCTCTCGCTGCTCGGCGTGTGGGGCATCTTCGCCGCCTACGGCGGCTTCGACAATCCGGCACAGGCGCCGTTCCTGATCGTGGGCTTCGGCTTCGGAGCCAGCTTCGTGGCGCTCTTCGCCCAGCTGGGCGGCGGTATCTACACCAAGGCGGCGGACGTCGGTGCGGACCTGGTGGGCAAGGTCGAGGCCGGCATCCCGGAGGACGATCCCCGCAACGCGGGTGTGGTGGCCGACCTCGTGGGCGACAACGTGGGGGACTGCGCCGGTCGAGGCGCCGACCTCTTCGAGTCGACCGCCGCCGAGAACATCGGTGCCATGATCCTGGGCGTGGCGGTCTACCTGATCGCCGTGCGCGCAGGCTGGCCGAATCCCCAGCTGTGGATCTTCTTCCCGCTGGTCGTTCGGGCCTTCGGCCTGCTGGCCACCATCGTGGCCATCTTCTTCGTCCGCGGTCGAGAGGACGAGGATCCCATGAACATGCTCAATCGTGGCTACTGGGCCACGACCCTGCTCTCCGCGCTCGGTTTGGCCTTCGTGACCTCGCAGATGATGGACACGGCCGGCGCTACGACCAACGGGCTCCCCATCTGGGTCTGGTTCTTCGCTGCAGGCCTGGTGGGCCTCGCGACCAGCGTCGCGTTCGTCTACATCACCCAGTACTACACCGCCGGCAGCTGGCGGCCGGTCAAGGACATCGCCGAGGCCAGCAAGACCGGCCCGGCCACCAACATCATCAGCGGAACGGCCGTGGGCTTCGAGACCACCGCTGTCACCGCCATCACCATCGGCATCGCCCTGATCGCCTCCTACTGGCTCGGCGAGACCGCCCTCTCATCGGTGTCGGGCATCTCGGCCGGCGTCGGGGGCGTGTTCGGAACGGCCGTGGCCACCATGGGCATGCTCATGACTACCGCCTTCATCCTGGCCATGGACACCTTCGGGCCGATCACCGATAACGCCGGCGGGATTACCGAGTTCAGCCGCGCGTCCGAAGGGGCTCGCAAGATCACCGACCGCCTGGACGCGGTCGGCAACACGACCAAGGCGCTCACCAAGGGCTACGCCATCGCCAGCGCCAGCCTCGCCGCCTTCCTGCTCTTCAGCGCCTACATCGACAAGGTCAACCTGATCCTCACCGCGCGGGGCGAGCCGCTGATGGAATCGGTCAACCTGGCCAACGTGAACGTCTTCGTGGCAGCCCTGATCGCCGCCATGCTGGTCTACTTCTTCAGCTCCCTGGCGATTCGCGCCGTGGGCCGTGCCGCCCAGGCGATCATCACCGAGGTGCGTCGCCAGTTCCGCGAGCATCCCGGGATCATGGACTACACCGAGCGACCGGACTACGCGCGTGTCGTGGATATCACCACCCGCCGGGCGCTGAAGGAGATGATCGCGCCGGGAGTGGTCGCGGTCGCGACCCCGATCGTGGTCGGCCTGCTGCTCGGCCACGAGGCCGTGGCCGGCATGCTGATGGTCGGCACCATTTCCGGCGTCATGCTGGCCACGGTGCTCAACAACGGCGGGGGAGCGTGGGATAACGCCAAGAAGTTCATCGAGGCGGGACACCTCAAGGACGATGATGGCAACGTGCTCGGCAAGGGATCTGCCGCGCATGCCGCCGCGGTGGTGGGTGACACGGTGGGGGATCCGTTCAAGGACACTGCCGGCCCCTCGCTCCACGTCCTGGTGAAGCTGCTGGCCACGATCACCCTCGTCCTCGCCCCGCTCTTCATCCGATAGGCACCCGTTGGACGTCGTCTTCCAGGCCATCCTGATCGGGATCCTGCAGGGTCTGACCGAGTTCATCCCGATCAGCTCCTCGGCGCACCTGGAGCTGGCGCCGTGGATCGCCGGCTGGCAGCAGGACGGCCTGGTCAGCGGCCTGGCGTTCGACGTCTTCCTGCACCTCGGGACGCTGACCGCCCTCATCACCTACTTCTGGCGCGACTGGATCCGGCTGGCGCGAGCCTTCTTCGCCAGCCTGCGGGATCGCCGCATCGACAACGATCCCGATAGGCGCCTGGCCTGGCTGCTGCTCCTCGCCACGATTCCAGCCGCCATCATCGGTTTCGTCGGCGAGGACTACATCAACGAGGTCCTGCACGGCGACAGCGACGGGGTGCGGCTGGCGATTGCCGGCTTCCTGGTGGTTGGGGCGCTCGGACTCCTCCTCGCCGACCGGCTGGGTGCGCGACGGCACGAGCTGTTCGCCATGGGCTCCGGCTCTGCGCTGATCATCGGCTTCAGCCAGGCACTGGCCCTGCTGCCCGGCATCAGCCGTTCAGGGGCGACCATCACCGCCGGCCTGGCCCTGGGCCTCAAGCGCGAGGCGGCAGCGCGCTTCAGCTTCCTGCTCGCCACGCCGATCACGCTGGGCGCGGGTCTCTACGGTTCCCGGCACCTGCTGGCCGAGACACACACCGGAACCGAATGGCTGGCCATCGGTGGTGGCTTCCTGGCAGCAGCCGTGGCGGGCCTGCTGGCGATCGGTTTCCTGCTGGCCTGGTTGCGCACCCGTTCGGTCGCCGTCTTCAGCTACTACCGACTCGCCTTCGCCGGCCTGGTAGTGCTGCTCGTCGTGCTCGGTCGGTGAGCCGCCGAGAGCACTTTGACACCCGGATACCCCCGGCCTACAATGCCGCGGCGTCGGTAGCCGGGAGGGATGCCACCGGCGGGCCGAGCAACTGGCCAGCGCCAGCTTCAGGGATGCCGTCGCCACGGTGACGGAGAGCCTGGAGCGTTTTTGTTTCGCGAATGGCTCGGGGAGCGTCGCCACAGACCCCGCTCGGCGACGCCTGCGTCGGGGGCTCTCCTCCAGTCGCACCGATACGCACGAGTGGGGGTGGATCTGATGAACAACAAGCCCGTCTACGTGACCGCCGAGGGGCTCGAGAAGCTCAAGGCGGAGCTGAATCAGCTCATCACCGTCGATCGTCCGCGCGTCGCAGCCCGAATCCACGACGCGAAGCTCGACGGCGACATCAGCGAGAACGCCGAGTACGAGGATGCGAAGCAGGAGCAGTCGTTCCTGGAGGGACGCATCGCCACGCTCGAGGTGCAGCTGAGGAACGCCGAGGTGATCGAGGCCGGCAACGGCGACAAGGTCGGCATCGGCTCGAAGGTGGTGATCAAGGGCGCCGATGGCCAGGAGACCTTCACCATCGTCGGATCCGCGGAGGCGTCGCCGCGCGACGGACGCATCAGCAACGAGTCGCCGGTTGGCGCCGCCCTTATGGGACGCAAGAAGGGCGACAAGGTCACCGTGCAGGCTCCCGCCGGATCGGTCTCCTACACGGTCGTCCGCGTCAGCTAGCCGGCCCGGCGTGTACTGGGCCGACGAGCTCGCCGCCAGCGTCTCCGGGCCCCAGGTCGTCAACGACAGCAAGACGCCGTCGGGGACGATCCACGTCGGATCGCTGCGCGGCCCGGTGATCCTGGACGTCATCGTCCGCGCCCTCCGGTCTCGCGGGCTCCAGACGACTCTCCTGTACGGGATCGATGACCTCGATCCCATGGACGCCCAGGCGCTGCTCACCCCCGACGCCGTCGATCGCTACATGGGAGCGCCGCTGGCGCACGTACCGGACCTCGCCGACGACGGCCACGCCTCCTACGCGCGCCACTTTGCCGGTGTCTTCATCGACACCTTCGCCGGGCTCGGCATCCATCCCGACCGCTACTACTGGATGAGCGAGCTGTACGCCGCGGGCGAGATGGACCGATACGTTCGCGTGGCGCTCGACCGGGCGGCCACCGTCCGCGACGTCTACCGCACCGTCAGCCACGTGGAGCGTCCCGAGGGATGGCTGCCGGTCCACGCCATCTGCCCCAGCTGCGGGAAGGTCGGCACAACCCTGGCCCGCGACTGGGACGGCGAGACGGTGGCGATCGAGTGCCGTGCCGACCTCGTCGAGTGGGCCACCGGCTGCGGGTTCACCGGCCGCCTGGCGCCGTTCGGCGGCACCGCCAAGCTGCCCTGGAACGTTGAGTGGGCGGCGCAGTGGAGCCACTTCGGCGTGACGATCGAGCCCTGCGGCAAGGACCTCGCCACGGCGGGCGGCTCACGCGACCGCTCCGACGCCGTTGCGCGCGAGGTCTTCGAGCGCGAGCCCCCGCTGAACGTCCCGTACGAGTTCCTGAACATCGGGGGCAAGAAGATGTCCTCGTCGAAGGGCCGCGGCGCGGCAGCGCACGAGGTGGCGGAGGTGGTGCCGCCCGAGCAGCTCCGCTTCCTCTTCGTGCGGCCACGTCCGAACCACGCCATGGACTGGGATCCGCAGGGGACCGATGCCGTGCCACGCCTCTTCGACGAGTTCGACCGCGTGGCGGCAGCCAGTGCCGGCGAGGCCGTCAAGGGCGAGCTGCCGTCGGAGCCGGACCGCCTCTTCGCTGCCGCCCTGCTCGACCCGTCCGCCGATCCGCGGCAGGAGGGAGCACGCTACCGGCCCCCGTTCGCCCACCTCGCGCTGCTGATCCAGGTGCCCGGCGTGGACGTCGCGGCCCGGCTGGGCGCGGAGAAGGGCTCGCCGCTCGACGCGCGGGAGCTGCAGATCCTGGCCGAGCGCGAGGGAGCTGCGCGGGCCTGGCTGCAGAGCTACGCTCCCTGAGCGCTCCCGGCTGGAGGTGCGTCGCGACGACCTCCCCGCGGCTGCGCAGGACCTGGACGCGAACCAGCGCACCGTGCTCGCAGGCCTGGCCGACGCGCTGGCTGCGCTGCCGGCCACCGATTGGACCGGCGAGATGCTGCAGGGCGCCATCTTCGACGCGGCACGCGCCAGCGAGCTGCCGGCCGGCCGTGCCTTCGCCGCCATCTACGCCGCCTTCCTCGGCCAGCCGAACGGCCCGCGCGCCGGCTGGCTGCTGGCCAGCCTGGAGCCCCCCTTCGTCGTGGAGCGGCTGCGCGCCGCCGCCGCGACCGATACGCTGCCGTCATGATCAGCCTGCAGCTCATCCGCGACGACCCCGAGACGGTGAAGGGCGCGGTCGCGCGCAAGGGCGAGCCGGTCGAGCTGATCGACCGCATTCGCGAGGCGGACGAGCGGCGGCGCGAGGTCGAGGCGGAGGCCAACGAGCTGCGGGCGCATCGCAATGCCGGCAACAAGCAGCTCGGCGAGCTGATGCGGTCCGGCGACCGCGAGGCGGGGGAGCGGATGAAGGCCGAGATGGCCGAGCTCTCGAGCCGCATCGACGACTTCAGCGCGCAGCTCTCGCAGCTCGAGGCCGCCATCGAGGCCGACCTGCTACAGGTGCCGAACCTGCCGGATCCATCGGTCCCTGATGGGACGAGCGCCGACGACAACCCGGTCGTCCGTACCTGGGGCGACGCGCGGCCGACTGGCGACACGCCACCGCACTGGGAGATCGCGGCGCGCCTGGACCTCTTCGACCTGGAACGCGGGGCGAAGGTCGCAGGATCGGGATTCATCCTCTTCACCGGATCCGGCGCGCGTCTCGTGCGCGCCCTGGTCAGCTTCCTGGTGGACTTCCAGGCCGCCCGCGGCTACCGCGAGGTGTGGGCGCCGGCCGTCGTCAATGCCGACTCGGCGCGTGGCACCGGTCAGCTGCCCGACAAGGAGGGGCAGATGTACGCCATCGAGCGCGACGGCCTCTACCTCAACCCGACGGCCGAGGTACCCGTCACCAACATCTACCGCGACGAGATCCTCGCCCCCGACGCCCTCCCAATCCGCCACGTCGCGTACCTGCCGTCGTTCCGTCGCGAGGCGGGCGCCGCCGGGAAGGACACTCGCGGCCTGCTGCGCGTCCACCAGTTCGACAAGGTGGAGCTGGTGAAGTGGGTTCGCCCCGAGGAGAGCCCCCAGGAACTGGAGTCGCTCACCGCCGACGCCGAGGCGGCCCTGCAGGCCCTGGAGCTCCCGCACCGTGTCGTGGAGCGCTGCACCGGCGACCTCGGCTTCAGCCAGGCGAAGGGCTATGACCTGGAGGCGTGGGCGCCCGGCGTGGGGAAGTGGCTGGAGGTGAGCTCGACCTCCAACTACACCGACTTCCAGGCCAGGCGCATGCACATCCGCTACCGGCCCGCTACTGACGCTCGCCCGGAGCTGGTCCACACCCTCAACGGCTCCAGCCTGGGGATGAGCAGAACCTACGCGTCGCTGATCGAGAACCACCTCCAGGCCGATGGGAGCATCCGCCTCCCGGAGGTCCTGCATTCCTACTTCGGCGCCGACTCCATCGGCTGATCCACCCCGGCCCGCCCGAATCTTGCAGTCAACCTCCGTCCAGGAGGTGAGTCAGTGTTCCTGCAATCCTGGACCGACGTGCTCCGCACGCTGCTGGTCGGCGGCCTCGCCTACCTGGCGCTGCTGCTCTTCGTGCGCATCTCGGGGAAACGGACGCTCTCGACCATGAACGCGTTCGACTTCATCGTGACCGTTGCGCTGGGGTCGACGCTGGCGACGATCCTCCTCTCGTCGGACGTCGCGCTGGCCGAGGGGATCTCGGCCTTCCTCATCCTGATCGCCATGCAGTACGCGATCACGTGGCTCTCGGTCCACACGTCGATCGTCCCGCGTCTCGTGAAGTCGAAGCCGACCCTGCTCGCCCTGCGCGGCGAGCTGCTGCACGAGGCCATGGCCGAGCAGCGCGTGACCGAGTCGGAGGTCTTCCAGGCCGTTCGACAGGCCGGCCTACCGGACCTCGGGGCGACCTACGCCGTGGTGCTCGAGACGGACGGGCAGTTTTCGGTCATCCACGCGCAGCCGCAGGAAGAGGCGGGAGCCCTGCCATTCGTGGACGACGCGCAGCGCGAGGACGACGCGTCTGGGGTGTAGCATCGGTCGCAGACGTGAAGTGACACGTGCCCGAGTGGAGGAGTTAGGCATGACCGAGCAGTCGGCGCCCGTCTGGCAGCCACCCGATCGCACCATCGGACCCGCCCCCGGCGTCGAGTTCGGCGAGTTCGGGCCGCGGCTGGTGGCATACATCATCGACGGCCTGATCGTCGGCGGCGTGGTGGTGGTGACGATGCTCACCTGGGCGCTCGTCGCCCTGGCATCGGGCGGCCTCGACAACGACACGCTGAGCGGCGGTGCCGCGGCGAGCGTGGTGATCCTGGTGGTGGCCCTGAGTGTCGTCGGCCTCGGCTACTTCCCCTGGTTCTGGTCCCGCGACGGAGCCACGCCCGGGATGAAGATGATGGGCCTGCTGCTGGTCCGTGACGCCGACGGCGGACCGATCACCGGCGGACAGGCACTCCTGCGCCTGGTCGGCTACGCCGTCTCCGGGATGGTCTTCTACCTTGGATACGTGTGGATCCTCGTCGACAAGCGACGGCGTGGGTGGCACGACCTCATTGCGGGAACCGTCATCATCAAGCAGCGCTGACCAGCGCGAGGGCAACGATCGGCCGGATTGTCGCGCACTACCATTGCCGAACACGACGCGGAGGGGTGGCAGAGCGGACGATTGCGGCGGTCTTGAAAACCGCTGAGGGCGCAAGTCCTCCGGGGGTTCGAATCCCTCCCCCTCCGCCATTCTGAGCACGAATCGGCCGCCGGGGCCCGGTGAGGATGTCGAACTGACGCGGCGGTGGCAGCAACAGTGGCAGCAACAGGAGTACCATCGCGGACAGAAGCGGCGCTCCGCCGGGAGGGACCTGACGGAGCGCCGAGACGGTAGTCCTGAATCGGAGGACCCGGGATGGCATCCTACCCCAGCCGGCGCGACGCTACGGACGAGCGCAAGCCCCGCAAGAAGGGCCACCGCTCCGCCGGCGAGGGCAGCATCTACGCGTCGCCCGATGGCGGCTGGCGTGGCGCCATGACCTGGACCGATCCCGACGGCACCCGCCACCGGCGCATGGTCCGCGGCCGCACCAGCGCCGAGGCTCGCGACAAGCTGGACGAGCTGCGTGACCGGCTTCGCAAGGGCAGTCTCGAGCCGGCGAAGGTCGGCACCGTCGGCGACTACATGGCTAGGTGGCTCGAGCGCGAGCGGCAGCGGCTCCGGCCCGCTACTTGGCGGCAGCGCGAGCAGTACACGCGCTGCTACATCGTTCCGGCGGTTGGCCGCCGGCCCATTGCGAAGCTGACGCCCGCCGACGTGGAGGGAATGACCGCGGGCATGGTGGCCCGCGGACTCTCGCCGCGGAGCGCCGCGCATGCGCGCGTAATCCTGCGCCGCGCCCTCGGTGACGCGACGCGCGACGGCCTGGTACACCGGAACGCTGCCGCCCTGGCGCGCCCGCCGCGTGTGACCGGCCGCACGATTGAGCCTGGGCGCGACTACCTGGACGCCCCACAGCTCCGCCGGCTGCTAGCCGTAGCCACCGATCATCGCATCGGCGCCCTCGTCACTTTGGCGGCCACCACCGGCCTCCGCCAGGGTGAGCTGCTCGGCTTGTCGTGGAACGACGTGGACTGGAACGGCGGCACACTGACGATCCGCCGTAGCCTTGCACGCGCGTGGGGGAGCGGGCGTGCCGCCTACGCTCTAGCCGAGCCAAAAACAAAACGCAGCCGACGCACGATCCATGTCGCCGATGTGGCCATCGACGCGCTGCGGCGTGAGCAGCGTGAGCAGGAGGCCACACGGATCGCCGCTGGCAGCGCCTGGCAGGATCGCGACCGGCTGATCTTCACGGATCCGCTTGGGCGCTCTCTGGTGCCCGCGGAGGTAAGCCGTCGCTTCCACGCGCTCCTAGAGGCGGCCGAGCTGCCCTCAGTGCCCTTCCATGGCCTCCGCCATTCGACCGCAACGGCGCTTCTCGCCGCTGGCGTGCCACTGCGCGTGGTGAGCGACCTCCTAGGCCACTCCGGAATCGCCATTACGGCCGATTTCTACGCACACGTCGAGCCGGAGCTGCGGCGGGAAGCGGCTTACGCGATGGACCGGGCCATGGCCGGGGAGGCCCCGCCGTCGCCGAGCTCACAACAGAAGGGCCGTAGGTGAGCAAGAGATCAAATCCCGACGAGTCGCATCCGTTCACGGCCGGTGCGCTGAGGGCCGAGCACCAGCACGGGGAGCACGATCACATCCGACGAGACGGCTGCCCCGAGTGTCACCGGGAGGCTCTGCGAGCCGCGCGCAAGGAGGCCAGCCGACGACTACCACCCGGCTGGGATTCGTCACAGGCGAGTACCGCTGGGGGGTCCGTCTACGTCAATGTCTGGCGTGTCTTTCCCGACGCAACTGACTTCGAGAGGGAGCTCGCATCTCTGGCCCCGCTCGGCTCTCCGCCGGACCCAGGTGGCATCGATCTCTCAGAGGTTAGTCCCACTGCTGGCTATGCGGTGGTCACGGTTGCGGCCGTGCGTAAGGCCAGGAACGAGCGGCCGGACTTGCTGGACGACACGTGGGTGCGCTCGCTTCGCATGGTCTGGTCGACACTGACGCTCGATCAGCGACTGGATCCGTCCGAGATCTCCAAGGCGATCGCCCTGATTAGCCGGCCTGGCCATGGCCTATCCATAGGGGAGCCCCCGGTCGACCGGCGTAAAGCGGGCCGCCCACGCGAGCAGCCTCATCTGTTCTACCGGCGCTATCGCGAGGCGCGCGCTAAGCTCGGGACAGAAGCGACGGACGACGAGTTGGCGACGTCAGCCGGCTACAGTCCGGTGTACTTCGGCCGGCTGATCGCGAAGCACGGCCGTCCGCACTGAAGCCTGCAGGATATTTGTCGGATTGTTGGGTCTGTTTCTGTAAGGCCGGCGCGGCGCATTGTCTTGCCCATGCGAAAAGTCTGGGTTCCACTCCCCAGCGATGCGTGGGATCGGCTGCTGATCCTCGCTGACCAGGAGCTACGCGACCCGCGCCAACAGGCTGCGATCCTGATTCTCGAGGGGCTGGAGCAGGCCGCCATCCACGACAGCACGTCCGTGCGGCGTCCGACCGCCGAGGGCGATTCCACGGCTGGGGCCGTCTGATGACCACCCGCCTCGAATCCGCCATGGTCGAGTTGGCCGCCGCACTGCGCGATGAGCTGCGCGCCGAGCTGGCCGAGCGCCAGGCCGGCCCGCCGGAGCTGTTGAGCGTCACTGAGGCGGGCCGCCGGCTGGGCATCGGCAGGAGCGCCCTGTATCAGACGCTCGCCCGGGGAGAGCTGCGCAGCGTCAAGGTCGGGAGGCGACGACTGGTGCCCGCGGACGCGATCGCAGACTTCGTTGACTCCAAGGCGGAAGTAAGCGGGCGAGGTGGCGGACCCGACGACGGCTGGCGAGGGAGGCTGTTGTAAACGATCCGCGCCGCAAGTCGCCACCTCGGGCCGGTTATGGCCGCGGCCGCAAAGGCCGACCAGCGGCGGCTAACGATGGATAACCCGACCGGCGGTCAAAACCGGCGCCCAGGTCCACGACGGGCGAAGGGTGGAACCTGGCCGGACGAGACGAGCAGTCCGGCATGTCCGATCTGTTTGATGCCTGCGCCTGCCCCCGACGCGCCGTTGTACATGCGGCTTTATCGGCTCGGGGCACATATCGCTGAACTCCATCCATGGGAGGTCACGCTGCTCGAACTGGGCATCGCGCGCTACCGACGCGAGATCATGGGACGAGGTGTCGCATGAGCTGGCAACCGCGCCTGGTCCCCGAGGATCGCGCCCCCGGGATTCGGCCCGGCTCGAGGGTCCATGGGGCGGAGCCGCCGGCCGACGGGGACATCGGATCGCCTCCGCTCGCGAGCGCCGAGCTGGAGCGCATCGGCCCGTCCTATCGCGTCACCGTCCACGGCCTCACGCTCACCTTCCGTGAGGTGCGCACCGACCGCGAGCTGGGGGCCGACGTGGCGGTGGCCTACGGCGGTCGCCACCTGTTCCGGACCACAAGCACGCTGTCCATCACGACTCGAGACAAGCTAGCCAAAACGGCCGCCGAACTGGCCGGCATCGCTTCTGGCGACGCGAAGGAGCAGATGCGGCGGGATGTCTTCGCAGCGGTGGAGCTCGTGCTTGCGGCGGAGGAGCAGATCGGCCAAGCGATCGACCTGCGCAGGGCGTCCCTGACTCTGCCAGCCGGCGGTCTCCATGTCGCGCGCCCGGTGTGGCCTGCAGGGTCTCTGCTGCTCGTGTCGCCCGGCGATGCCGGCAAGAGCACCCTGGCCCGGGCCCTGGCCGTGAGCTTAGCCAGCGGCCGGGAGGTCATCCCCGGCATCACCCCCGTCGGCGATCCGCGCCCGGTGCTGTACGTAGCGGCCGAGGATCCGGTCGCTCACTGGCATGCGCGCAGCGTGGAGGCCATCTGTCGCGGGCTCGGCATCGAGCGCGCCAGCCTGGCACAGTCGATCGAGCTGTTCGACGCCCGTGGCCGTCCGCTGCATCGCATCGCCCGCAGCCTGGCCGAGCGTGCCACGTCCTATGGCGCCGTTATCCTCGACAGCCAACAGGCGCTGCTCGCGCAGGTTGACGCCGGCGGCGGGATCCGTGATCGGGACTCCCTGTTCTGGCATGCCGTCGACCAGTCCGCCGCCCCGGTGCTCATCATTGCCCACCCTAATCGGGCCGACTCCCGCAACTGGCAGTCCGCCGATGGGCGAGTGGCCGGCTCGGAGGTCAACCGGGACCGGGCGCGCATGGCGTGGCGCATGACCTGGAAGGACGAGCCGGCCGTGCTCGGCACATCGTTCCGCCGCTACACCCTGGTCAATATCAAGAGCACGCATGGTCCGAAGGAGCCGATGCTCGGGTTCGCCGCCGCCTGGCAGTACGGAGTCGACGGGGATCCCGGCACACTGCGCTTCAGGACTTCCGAGCCGGACGCGACCGCCGATCCCGGCGGACTGAGCCCGGTCGAGATGGCCACGCTGCACGCTTACCGCGCAGGGGCCGACACGCCGGGCGCCCTGGCGAAGGCGTGCGACATCAGCGAGGCGACGGCCAAAAAGCGCCTGCAGAGGCTACGCAGCAAGCTCGGCGAGGCGATGGAGGGTACGGCGTGAGCCGCCAGGGGACACCGGGGACAAGCCGGGGACGTCCCCTTGTCCCCTTCAGCCCTCCGGTAGGGGGGACAACGGGACACACCTATGTAGGTGTCCCTTGTCCCCTGCGGGCGCGTACTCACAGAGGCCACCCTCAAAGCGGCGGGCTTTTCCGTGGGGCAGATGAGCGGGCGCCGGTCGGAGACTCCTCCGGAACCGCGTCCAGGAGTTCTCGGGCCTCCGCGGGTAGGCGGGAGTGATGGCCCGGATCGATCGGCCCATACGGGTCGCGCTGTATGCGCGCGTCAGCACCCGGGACAAGGACCAGGATCCCGAGCTTCAGCTAGCAGCGATGCGTGAGTATGCGGGTACCCGCGGGTGGGGAACGACCGAGTACGTCGACACGGCTGCGGCCGGCGACTTGGCCCATCGCACCTCATGGGCCCGCCTACTCGACGACGCGCGACAACGGCGGATCGACCGGGTGCTGGTCTGGAAACTCGATCGCGCATTCCGCTCAACGCTGCACGCCCTGGCAACGCTGCGCGACCTGGAGCACGTCGGCGTCGGCTTCGCCTCGTTGACCCAGCCCGAGCTCGATACCGCCAGCGCCACTGGTCGGCTGGTGTTCACCATCCTGGCCGCGGTGGCCGAGATGGAGCGGGAACTGATCGCTGATCGGGTCCGCGAGGGTATGCGCCAGGCTGCCCGTCGTGGGGCGCGGATCGGTCGCCCATCGGTGACGTTCCGCCCGGGATTCGCCAAACGTTGGCAGAAGATCCACCCAGAGCTGGCCGCCGGGCGGATCTCCCGCCGGCAAGCCGCCCGGCAGCTGCGGATCGGCACGGCGACGCTCAACAGGCTGCTCGCCTGCGAAGCTAACGGTGGAACCACCGGCGACGCCGCGGCCCACAGAGGATTGCAGCCGGCGAAAGCGGCGGACGGCTCTGGCGCGGTGCGGCGTCGTGCGGCCAGCCGGCACCGCCGACGCGGGCCCGGCGTAGACGGGACCAGGCCGGCTCGATTCGGCGCGGTGCGGCCACCACATCCTGATGGAGACGTCGACGATGGCGGATGACCTCACCCCGCGCGAGCAGATCCTCGAGTACCTCTTGGCCGGGCCGGCGAGCACCGGCGAAATCGCCGATGAGCTCGGAATGCTCGACCGCAGCGTCCGACGGCGGCTCCGACGGCTCAAACACGAGGGCTACGTCTTCTCGCCGGGTCGCGGCTGGTACCGGCTGACAACCTTGGGCAGGCTCGTCATGGCACCGGCGCCCGAGTCGGACGGCGCCGGTCGGCGACCGCAGTAGCGACTCGCTCCACGAGCTGAGTGCCGCCGTCGGCTGCGATCGGAACTCGCGCCTGCTGCCTTCCCAACTGGCATGCACGGCCGCATTCACACGCTGCGTCTCGAATGCCCGGTCTTCTGGGTCGATGCCCGCTGTGGACGGGTCAGCGGCTCCTGGATCGCCTCCGCCGACACGCCGGACGGACCGAGCCTCGGTTATGGCAGGTCGGCCACCGAAGCTATCTCGATGGCGCTCGAACCCTTCGACGGCGTCGTCGAAGAGCTGCTGTCCAGCGTCCTGGCTCAACTCGCCGAGGATTATTGACCGCCAGCGTCAGAGCCGCCCCAAAAGGGGAGTTGCGAACCAGGCGCCGCAGCGTGCTCGTGCCGCGGCTTCAACTGATACCGCCGAAAGGAGGTCCTATCGGTTCGGTGACCAAGTGACGACACGCGAGCGGCACCAGCGCATACTTCGCCGATGCGGGGGCGCGGGCTGGTCTCGTTGGTGGCGACCTGGATGCTGGTGCTGACGGGCTGCACGGCGGGCACGCCACCAGCCTCCACCGCGGTATCGGTCTCGTCCGCGACCACCACCGTCGAGCCGTACCAGCTGAGCTTCGTCCTGCAGCAGGCGACCTTCGCCGAGCGTGACATCGTCGACGGGCTGGCTTCGCTGGTCGCAACCGATGGAGGGGATCACGAGGTCTGCGGCGCCATCGGCGGCCTCTTCGCGTTCTCGTACCTCGAGGTCGGTGGGACGCGGCGCATGGACGCCGCGCGGGACTACGGTGCGGCACCCTACACCGTCGCCTCCGACCCTCCGATGACGAGCCACTTGCGAAAGTCGGGTGGCTGGACTCCGGACGACCCGAACGCCGCCTTCTACCAGCAGTGGGTGGACGATCCGGAGCTGCGGCTGCCGGCGGGCACCTGGGAAATCACGGCCTGGGTCCAGCTCTTCGACGGCAACTGCAATGAGATCACACCCGGCGATGTGCGCGACCTGCGTGCCACCGTTCGCGTCACCATCACCCGGTGACGCTTCGGAGCTCGTCCTCCCCGCCCAAGGGCATTCCGGCCGGAAACGAGGTCCTTTCGGCCTACCTGGGTGAGATAGCGCGCCTGCTTTGGGAGCACTCCCCGCTCTACACTGTGCTCAGGCCGTTCCCGAGCACGAAGCCGCTGAGTGGATTCGCCTCCGGCAGGCGCCTTACCGCAACGTTGCGGGTGCATTGAACGAATCGGCTGGTTGATACGCCTCTTATCCGATGTGGAGTGCGTCATGACGGTGGGGACAGTGCGATCGGCGCAGGAAGGCGACCGGCAAGCCTTCGAGCAGCTTGTCGCGGGACGCATCGACCGCATGTACGCGGCGGCGACACTCATGCTCCACGACCGTACGCTCGCCGAGGACGCAGTGCAGGAGGCACTGATCCGCGCCTGGCGATCGCTGCGGGGACTGCGCGACGAGGGCAGGTTCGACGCATGGCTACGCCAGGTGCTGGTCCGCGCCTGCATCGACACTGCGCGATCCGCCCGTCACCAGCGTCAGGAGCACGAGCTGCCGATGACCTTGGCCGGGGGCGATGAATTCGAGACTGCCGTGGCCGATCGTGATCTCGTGGCTCGTGCGTTTGCACAGCTGAGCGTCGACCACCGAGCGGCCTTCGTCCTCCGTCACTACCTCGGCCACAGCGTCCCTGACGTGGCCGATGCGCTTCGCATCCCGCTCGGCACCGCGAAGTCGCGGCTCCACTACGCGGAGCGGGCGATGGCCCAGGCTATGGATGCCGACGACCAGTGGGCGCCGGAAGGAGGCACGCCGTGAACCACGAGAACCCCGATCCCCGATTCCGCGCCTGGCTCAGCGAGCAGGCGCCGCGACGTGCCCCGGACGAGCTCCTGCATCAGGCCATGCAAGGGGTGGACGGCGCTCCGCAGGGTCGCGGCTGGACCCTGCGCTGGCCAGTACTTCGATTCGCCGCGCCAGCCGTGGCGGCGGTGGTCGTGCTCGTGATCGCGGTGGGAACTAGTGTGCTGCTGCTGAACCTCCCACCGACGGTCGGACCCGAGGGCTCATCAACCCCGGGCCCAAGCACTACGGCTGCCGCATCAGCAACCCCTTTGGCATCCGTCGGCCCGCTCGAGGCCGTGGTGGTGGCACGAATCGCCCTGCCGCACCCGTACGCGCAGACGGCGTTCGATGACCAGGTCGCCGTGACCGACGATGCGATCTGGATCGCTAGTCTAGGTGGGGAAGCGATGTTGACCCGGATCGACGTGACCTCCAACCAGGTCGCGTCCGACGTCACGACCGGACCGGCGCTGCTGTCAGCCGGGGACGTTGGACTCTGGATGCTGAGCCCGTGGGGTGGGATCCCGGGTCCGGCCACCATGGATCTCAGCCGCGTGGATCTCCAGACCGGGCAGCCGCAGCTCGTGGCGGAGGTCCCGCCCAACGTCCGGATGGCAGTGGGGCAGGGCGGGGTCTGGTTGGCCGACGACGGAGACCTGCGCTTGCTCGACGCAGCCTCCGGCGAAGTGATCCGCGCATTCGGCCAACCGCCCAACGGCATCAGCATTGCGTGTGGGGCGCTGTGGGGATGGGACCTTCCGCCGAGCGAGAATGATCTGCAGTGGACACTCAGCCGGCTCGACCCAGAGACCGGCAAGAGGCTGGATCAGATCCGGTTGCCCGATGGCGTTCGCCAGGGGCTGACGGAGATCGACGGGCTGTGCTGGACGTATGCGGGCGGTGAGCTGTACGGCATTTCGCCGCGCGATGGGTCCGTCATCAGCTCCACGGTCCCGCGGACGAGCAAGCTCCAGGTGGCCGGGGATACGCTATGGAACACCACCGCCAGCGGTCTGATCCAACGGGTCGATCCGCGAACAGGCACCGCGACGGGTGAGGCCTGGCAGCTGCCGTCGGAGGATCTCCATCGCGACCCAAAGGGACAGGCCGACTGGCGCCTCCTCTCGGCCGGTGGTTCCCTCTGGCTGCTGGGCGGCGATCGCGTCGTGCGCTACGACATCCCGCACGAAGGTCCGTGACAACAACGCACCGCGTCTGAGGAACCTGCCGGGTAGGCAGACGGCGTCCGCTAATCTGCGGGCTAGGACCCGCACACGGCACATCCCCATGCCCGCCCCGCCTCGCGTCTACTTGGACCAGAACAAGTGGGTTGACCTGGCCCGGGCAGAAACGGGGCACCGACTGGGTGACCGCTACTCCGATCTGCTTGCGATTGCCCGCCGAGGCGTGGCCACCAGACTCGTCTCGTTCCCGCTCTCGATGGTCCACTACATGGAAACTCTCGGGACGAGGTCAGGCCGCCGACGCCAAGACGTGGGTGGGATCATGGCCGAACTGTCGCAGATGGTCACGATGGCGAGCAGTGACCGGGTCCTGCCAGGAGAGATCGACCGCGCCCTCCGCGATCGCTGGGGCCACCCTACAGACCTGCGGGAGATTGCGATTTTCGGCCATGGCGTCGGCCATGCCTTCGGCTCGGAGGAGTATCGGTACCACGTCCCCGAGGAGTCCAAGCTCGATCCGGAAACAAAGGCGATGATCGAGGTTCGCTTCCAGCAGGTGCTAGAAGAGAGCGTGATCCGCGGACCGGTCCAGGACTTTCCATACGCGGGGATAGATCCGCGAGACGACCAGGGCATGAGTCAGCGGCATTCCGACGGTGAGCGGGACCTTGGTGTGCAGATTCGCAGGCTGAACCGTTATGGAAACGACTTCCGGGAAGCGTGGATCGCCCGCACCCTCGCTGAACTAGCACCACAAGTTACCGAGGCGCTCCTACGCGCCGGCATAAGCCCGACGGCGTGGGTGGATCTTGGTAGGGATGGCATGACTGCCTTCCTCGAGGACCTGCCTGTTGCACATGCCGTCTTCGAGATCCGCTATCGGCGGCATCGGGACCCAGCGCTGCCTTGGCGTCCGCAAGATCTGCTGGACATGCACGGGCTCGCGATGGCGGTTGTTCACTGCGACGTTGTGGTCTGCGAGCGTCACGTGGCCGCGCTAATGACCGAAGCCGGTCTCGACAAGCGCCATGGAACGAGGATTCTTACCGATCTGGCCGACTTGGTCGAGGTGCTGGTCTCGTCCGCCTAGTTGATTCCCTGTTTGCTTCTATGCTCGCTGCCCGTTGGGCAGGCGCGCTATCTCGCCAAGGTCGGTC
>CAVZPD010000005.1:0-52709 GCA_963777045.1 uncultured Chloroflexia bacterium | reverse complement strand
GGGCGGATCCGGAACCGCCACTCCGGCTTGCGGCCGATGGCGTCTCCGTCGGCCTGGACGAGGAGTGGCTCGCCATCGAGCCGCCGGACCCGGAACTCCGTGCCGTGGACCGCCGGAGTCTTCGGCGCGCGCTGCGCCATCCACCGCACCACCTCCAGGGCGAAGCTCGGCAGCGGACCGGCATAGGTTCGGAGGGCGAGGCGGCCGGCATCGGTCCGGGCGCCCGGGTTGACGAGCATCCCGCGCCCGTACCAGGGCGTGGTGCTGACGACCAGCATCTCCATCGGCCCATGGTGGACCTCGCGTCCTTCGGCATCCTGCACGACGACCGGCGTGCGACGGGCGAGATCCGGCAAGGAGCGGCCGATTGCAGCGCCCCAACCCGACAGCCGCCGGGCACCGGAGCGGGCATAGCGCTCGGCGACGAGGGCGTCCCAACCGGCGCCCGCGAACAACGCGAGGCGTCCATCGACGTCGACCAGGTCGAGCGGACGGGCGTCTCCGGCGGCGATGACCGAGACGAGCGCCTCGGGGTCCCGTGGAAGCCGGAGCAGGTGCGCGGTTGCGTTCCCGAAGCCGGCCGGCAGGTAGCCGAGCGCCGGCCCGGCCCGGCCGGCGAGGACGTTGTAGGCGATCGACAGCGTGCCGTCGCCGCCGACGATGACCGCCGTGGCGTACGAGCCGATGCGCTCCTCGAGCCAGACGACCAGCTCGTCCGGATCGCGCGTGTCAGCGATGTGCAGATCCGCGTCGAGCCGCGCGCGGGCCAGCTCCACGGCCCGTCGGGTGCGCTCACTGCGACTGCTTGCCGAGGCCCGGTTCAGGAAGAGGGCAGTCGGCTGGCGGCGATCATCGGGCACGCCCCTAACTCTGCCAGAGCGGCGAGGCACCGTCGCGCGCATTGCGGCCGCGCGCATTGGCGGAAGTTGTCAGGCGCGCTCCAGGGTCGCGTTAGGCGTGTCCGAGGGGGACTGAGCTCGGCAGATGCCGATGTTCCACGCTCGAACGCACCGTCCTCCGCCTCCCATGGGCGGGCCGGAGCTGCCTAACGTGACCACCAGTCGCGCCTGACAAGATGCGGCATTTTTACGCTACTTCACGCGGCGCTACGTCACGCTGCGCTACTTCACGCTGCGCTACTTCAGGAACTCACGGCTGCGGGCGCGCCGGATGAACTGCCCGCCGCCGCGCTCCCCCAGCCATTCGTCGCCGTCCACGACGATGCGGCCACGCGACAGCACGACGTCCGATCCACCGGTGATCTCCATCCCCTCGTAGCACGAGTAGTCGACGTCCATGTGGTGCGTCTTGGCCGAGATCGTCCGCTTGCGGTTCGGGTCGTAGACCAGGATGTCGGCATCCAGGCCCGGCGCCACCGCGCCCTTCTGGGTGAGGCCGAACATGCGAGCCGGCGCGGTCGAGACGATCTCGACCCATCGGTTCGGGCTCATCCGTCCCGCGGCTGGCCCGCCATGGTGCAGCAGGTCGACCCGATCCTCCACGCCCGGCAGGCCGTTCGGGATCTTGCGGAAGTCGCCGCGTCCCAGCTCCTTCTGGCCATGGAAGTCGAATGGGCAGTGGTCGGTCGAGACGATCTGCAGGTCGTCGCGGACCAGGCCGTCCCACAGGTCCTCCTGGTGGTCGGCGGGGCGCAGCGGCGGCGAGCAGACGAACTTGGCGCCCTCGAAGCCGTTCTTCATGTCGTCCAGCGAGAGGAAGAGGTACTGCGGGCACGTCTCGGCGAACGCCGGCTGGCCCTCGTCGCGGGCGCGGCGCACCTCGTTGAGAGCGTTACGCGAGGAGAGGTGGACGATGTAGACCGGGACGCCGGCGACCTCGGCCAGGCGGATGACGCGACTGGTGGCATCGGCCTCGAACACGGGCGAGCGACTGACACCGTGGTAGTAGGGATCGGTGTTGCCGGCCTCCGCGTTCTGGTTGGCGACCACGTCGATCGCCATGCCGTTCTCGGCGTGCATCAGGATCATGCCGCCGTTCTTGGCGGTCTGCTGCATGGCGCGGAGGATCGCGCCGTCATCGGAGAGGAAGACACCCGGGTAGGCGGTGAAGAGCTTGAAGGTGGTGACCCCCTCGTCCACCAGCGTGTCCATCTCGGACAGCACGTCGTCGCGGACATCGGACACGATCATGTGGAAGCCGTAGTCGATGCAGGCGTTGCCCTCCGCCTTCTCCATCCAGGCGTCCAGTCCCTGCCGCAGTGATCCACCGCGGGGCTGCACGGCGAAGTCGATGATCGTGGTGGTGCCGCCGAAGGCCGCCGCCCGCGTCCCCGTCTCGAAGGTGTCCTTGGCGAAGGTGCCGCCGAAGGGCAGCTCCATGTGGGTGTGGACGTCGATCCCGCCCGGGACGACCCACTTGCCGGACGCGTCGATGGTCCGATCGGCCGATACGTCCATCTGGGTGCCCATGGCGGCGATCTTCTCGCCGTCGATCAGGACGTCGGCGCGGCTGGTGGTATCGGCGTTGACGACGGTGCCGTTCTTGATGAGCGTACGCATGGCGTTCCTCCGTGCTCGAGGGGTGGGCCTGCCCTGGATGCGCGATTCGCGGTCTTCGCGGTCTTCCGCAGTCTGGAGCCGATGGTACCCCGCACCTCGCCCCGCGGAAGTGCCGCTTGGCACGTCGCGGAACTGGCGTTCAGGGGCGGCGCTGCCGGCGTGCGGTCCGCTGGCGAACCCAGTCGATGTAGTCGTGCACCTCCGCCTCCTCGTCCAGCCCCAGCGCCGGACCAGCGTAGTGGAGCACGTGCGAGGTGGCATCGGGCACCGCGACGGGCTCGGGCGCCTCCACCTTGGCGATGGCGCGCATGGCCCACTCGAGCCGGTGCACCGAGGCGTCGGTGACCGCAAGCTCGCTCCCCAGGTGGGCGGCCACGGCATCGAACAGCGTCCGAAATGCAGCTTGGGAATCGGCATGGGCGGCCTTGCCCTCCGAGGTGAGGGAAACGATGCGCGAGCGACGGTCGGCGGCGTTTGCCTCCTGCGTCACCAGACTCCTCGATGCCATGTGTCCCACGACCCGCGACACGGACGGAGCAGGCACGCCGGTCACCGTCGCGATCGCGCCGGGCGGCATCGGCCCGCGGGTGGTGAGGACGGTGGCCAGCTGGAACTCCCGAGGCGTCAGGCGCGTCGGCGCCAGGTGTTGCTCCAGTAGCCCATCCAGCAGATCCGCCACCACGGCAACGTGGAAGAGGATCGCGCCTCCGTCAGACATAGTGTTGCTTGACAGTACCTTGCTATCACGTGACAGTATACCGAATGATGCTGAGATGGCTTCCGGCGACCATGGCGCTCCTGCTGGCGGCCGGGTGCGCCGCGACTCCCAGCCAGCCCGAGTCGCAGGGCGAACCAGCGGGCGGATCCGGACCGGCTCCGGTCGAACTCTCGTTTGCCATCTTCGGCGGCGGCGGCCCGCACCTCGACTGGATGATCGCGGAGACCCGCGCCTACGACGACGCCGTGGACGCCGTGACGGTGGACTACACCCAGGACACGTTCTATGCCAGGCCGGTCGTCCCCTACCGGAAACTGCAGGAGCGCTACTTCGAGGACGACCCCGACCTGGTCGCCGGGTTCATTGCCGGCTCGCTTCGTCCCGATGCGGCGGCGGGACGCTTCCTGGACCTGACCGATCTGTGGGCGGAGCTCGGGCTGGACGATGCCGTTCCGGGCTCCATCGCCGACCTGGCCAGCGTCGACGGCCGCCGCTACTGGGTGCCGACCCTGGCCCAGTGGAACCCCGTCTTCTACAACACCGAGGCGTTCGCGGCCGCCGACGTCGAGCCGCCGCGAAGCTGGGACGAGCTGCTCGACATCTGCGCCCGCCTGCGAGCGGCGGGCGTCGAGCGGCCGATCTCGCAGTCGGGCCAGCCGAGCTGGACCCCGCCGGCGGCTCGATGGTTCAGCACCATCGACCTGGCACTCAACGGTCCCGATTTCCACGAGCAGCTCGCCGCGGGAGAGATCGCCTGGACCGACCAGCGCGTGCGTGCCGTGTTCGATGAGTGGAACAGGCTCATCGCGGGCGGCTGCTTCGGCGACCCGATCCTGCAGGCATACCCCGATGCCATCGCGATGCTGGCCGATGGGCGTGCGCCCATGGAGAACCTGGGCGAGTGGATCTATGAGAGCGCGCTGCTGCACGACGACGATCCGGTCGACTTCTTCTCCCTGCCGCCGAAGGACGCCAGCCTGCCCCGCACCGAGATCGCGCTCGTGTACGGCCTCGCCATCCCGGCCGACGCTCCACATCCGGAGCAGGCGAAAGACTTCCTGCGGATGCTCGTGAGCCCCGAGGCGCTCATTCGGGCATACCAGACGGTGCCGCGCGTCATCCCCGACCGCCGGATCGAGCCCGGATACCTGCCGCGCCACCTCAAGGGCCTCGAACTGTTCGAGCAGGCGGATCGGCTGGTGGAGCTGTGGGAGTTCAGCGCGCCGCGTGAGCAGGGAGACATCGGCCTGGACCTGTTCACCAGCTTCCTGGCAGACCCGAGCGGGCTTGAGGGATACCTGGCCGACGCTGAGTCGGCAAGGGCGGCCGCCTACGGCCCGCCCGGCGACTGATCTGCGGTCTGGCCGGGATACGTGGAGCCGGCCGGCCCTCAGTTGGAACCGACGCCCGCCATCTGCGGAATGACCTCGCGGCCGTATCGGTCCAGCTGCTCTTCTTCGTCGCCGTTCATGAGGTAGACGTTGAACTGGTCGACGCCCGCCTCCGCCAGCTCGTGGAGCTTGGCGATGTGCTCGTCCGGCTCGCCCAGGACGCTGAAGCGATCGACAACTTCGTCGGTCACGAAGGCAGCGTTGTCCGAGCCGGCCTCGGCGTGGTGCTTGTAGTCGTATCCCGCGCGATCGCGGACGTAGCCGGTGAGCGAGTCAGGCAGCTGCTCCCGCGGGTAGCGGTTGACGAGGTCGACGACGTGGTTGCCGACGAGCGCCGGGAACCAGCGCGTGCGCTCGCGCCCGTCCTCGTGGGGGCCGATGTGCGCCGGCGCGGCGGCCTGGACGCGCACGCTCCCCCTCGCCCGGCCGGCGGTCTCCTCCGCCTCGCGCAGCTGGCCCACGAACCAGCGGATGAGGTCAACGTCGGCGAGCTGCAGGATCAGGCCGTCGGCGACCCGACCGGTCATGCCGATCGCCATGGGCCCGTAGCCCGCCACCCAGACGGGGAGCGTGTACTTGCCGGTCCATGGCAGGTTGAGCTCCGCCCCCTCGTACTCGACCGTCCGGCCCTCGACGAGGCCCCGGATCGCCTCGATGGCCTGCTCCAGGGTCTTCATGGTGGTTGGCGACTTGCCGAGTACCCGTCGCGCGGAGTCGCCGCGCCCGATGCCGAGGTCCATCCGGCCACCGCTCACCTCGTCGAGGACGGCGAGCGTGGAGGCGGTGACTGACGGCTCGCGTGTGGCGGGATTCGTGACGCAGGTGCCGAGGCGCATCCGCTCGGTGGCATCGGCCATCAACGCCAGCACGGGGTACGGGTCGCGCCACAGGATGTGGGAGTCGAAGACCCAGCCGTACGCAAAGCCGGACGCCTCCGCGCGCCGCGTCAGCTCCAGCGTGCGAGCGATCGAGTGTTCGAGCTTGAGCGTGAAGCCGAAGTCCATCGGTCTACGGCCTGACGAGGTCGTCGTAGGCGTCAGGCCGACGGTCGCGGAAGAACTGCCACAGCTGCCGCACCTCCTGGATCTTGTCCAGGTCGAGGTCGCGCACGATCAGCTCCTCGTCGTGCGCATCGCCCACCTCGCCAACGAACTGTCCGCGCGGGTCGACGAAGTAGGACTGCCCGTAGAAGTCGTCGTCGCCCAGCGGCTCGACCCCGACCCGGTTGATGGTCCCGACGTAGTAGCCGTTGGCCAGCGCGTGCGACACCTGCTCAACCCGCCACAGGTACTCCGACAGGCCGCGGGACGTGGCCGACGGGATGAAGACCAGCTCGGCGCCGTTCAGGCCCAGTGCCCGCGCACCCTCCGGGAAGTGGCGGTCGTAGCAGATGTAGACGCCGACCTTGCCGACCTTCGTGTCGAAGACCGGGTAGCCCATGTTGCCGGGTCGGAAGTAGAACTTCTCCCAGAAGCCCTTGACGTGCGGGATGTGCGTCTTGCGGTACTTGCCCAGGTAGCTGCCATCCGCATCGATCACCGCGGCGGTGTTGTAGTAGATCCCGGTGGTGTCCTCGTCCTCCTCGTACATCGGCACGACGAGCACCATGCCGGTCTCCTTGGCCAGCTCCTGCATCCGCTTCGTCGTCGGACCGTCGGGGATGTGCTCGGTGTAGCTGAAGTACTCGGGATCCTGCACCTGGCAGAAGTAGGGGCCGTAGAACAGCTCCTGGAAGCACATCACCTGCGCGCCCTGCTTGGCGGCCTCGCGGGCGTACTTCTCATGCTTCTCGATCATGGACTCCTTGTCGCCGGTCCACTCGGCTTGAAGAAGCGCGGCTCGGATCACTCTCGGCATCTGAGGTCTGCCTCCTGGAAATCGGTCCGAATCAGCCCTTGTCGCTCGGACGAGAACGTCAGGTTAGGGACCGATACTACACCCGCCCAAGGGCCGTTCGGCCTTTCCCACCCCATCGCGGGACCGGCATGGCCGGCCAGCATGTATTCGACCGGCACGCCGATTGCGCCTACCCTCTGCTGCCTTGAACCTGATCGACCTGCTGATCCTCGCCCTGCTCATCTTCGGCGCGCTCGCCGGCTGGCGGGCCGGTTTCCTGGGGCCCGTGCTGGCACTCGCCGGCGGGCTGCTGGGATTCGGCCTCGCGCTGCTCCTGGCGACGGTGCTGCGGGGCGAGCTGGCCGCCATCGAGCAGCCGGGTCGCGCCCTGCTGACGATCGTCGGCCTGGGCATGCTGGTGCTGATCGGGGAGGCTACCGGGGCGGCCATCGGCTCCGCCGCCAGCCGGCGGCTGCGCGCAACCTGGTTCGAGGCGTTCGATGCGGCGGGCGGAGCGCTGGTGGGCTTGGCGCACGTGCTCCTCCTCACCTGGATCCTGGCTGGCCTGCTGGCCGCCGGGATGTCGCCTGCACTGGCGCCCCTCGCACGCGGATCCGCTGCGCTGGGGGTGGTCTACGACCGCCTGCCGCCGGCGTCGGCGGTGGCGGGACGCATGCTCACCCTGCTGAGCGGCACCCAGCTGCCGCTCCTCTTCGCCGGGCTGGAACCTCCCCCCGCTCCACCCGTCGACCTCCCTGCCGATGCCGATGCGCGCGCGCTCGCCGACTCGGGTGTGGCGAGCACCGCCCGCGTTGCCGCCGGCGGATGCGGCGCCTTCCAGCAGGTGGGATCCGGCTTCTTCGTCTCACCGGATCACCTGGTCACCAACGCACACGTCGTGGCCGGCACCAGCGACGGCAGCGCCACGCTGGGCGGAGCGACCTTCTCGGCCACCGTCGTCCTCTTCGACCCTGAGGCGGACGTCGCCGTGCTCTACGTGCCCGGGGCCAACGCGGCACCCCTGGCGCTGAGTGGCCGGCTTCCGGAGCGGGGCGTGACCGGCGTTGCGCTCGGCTATCCCGGCGGTGGGTCGCTCACGGTCTCTCCGGCCGGGGTCACCGCCACCTTCGAGGTGTCCGGCCCCGACATCTATGGCGAGGGCAGCTACCCGCACTCCATCGTCGAGATCCGCGCGGATATCCGGCGCGGCAACTCGGGTGGGCCCCTCCTGGTCGCCCCGGGGACGGTGGGCGGCATGGTCTTCGGGGCGTCGCGCACCGCGGCGGACGTCGGGTACGCGATCGCGGCGCCCGAGGTCCGCGACGCCATGGGCGACGGGCTGCAGCGCACCCAGGCGGTCGGCACCGGCCACTGCAACTGACGCAGCTGCTGCTGACTCAGGCGGCGCCGACGTCCAGCTCCAGGCCCTCCGTTCCGCCGAGCACCGCTGGCCCGTCACGGGACCGCAGCTGGGCAACAATCGCATCCAGCTCGTCGTCGGAGTGGCTGGGGTCGTGGTGGAAGGTGAGGAGGCGACGTACCGCGGCCTGCTGCGCGAAGGCCCACGTCTGCTCGATGGAGCTATGCCCCCACCCGACGCGCTCCTCGTACTCGGCCACGGTGTACTGCGTGTCGTGGATGAGGAGGTCGGCGCCCGCCGCCAGCCCGTTACCCGAGGTCCACTCCGCGCTGATCGGGAAGCTGGGCGCGCCCAGCGCCGGCTCGTGGTCGGGCAGGTAGGCCAGTGTGCAGGTGCCGTCGTCGATGCGGTATCCCACGGTGGCGCCGGGATGGATGATCGCCTCGGCCGTGATGGTGGCGTCGGCGATGCGAATGGGCTCGTTCGGCAGCTCGTGAAGCTGCACGCCGGAGTTCAGCTCCCGGAGCCGAACCGGGAAGAGCGGCGGCGAGAGGTAGCGAGCAAGGCGCTCGCGCAGCCCCTCATTGGCCGATGGCGGTCCCCAGATATGAAGCTCCACATCGGCACGGAACGCCGGCTCGAAGAAGCCGATGCCCTGCACGTGATCCAGGTGCAGGTGGCTGAGCAGCAGGTCGATGCGGCCGTGGTAGTCGTGCAGGGACAGGCCGAGCGGCCGAATCCCGGTGCCGGCGTCCAGGATGAGGAGCGCCTTTGCGGTTCGCACCTCGACGCAGGCAGTGTTGCCGCCGTAGCGGACCGTGTCCGGACCCGGGCTCGCCACCGATCCACGCGTTCCCCAGAGCCGGACGAGCACCGTCAGCTCCCGCCCTCGGCGGCCGTCTCCCAGAAGAGCGCGACTGCTCCCAGGTGGCGCTCTCCCTGCGCCTCGAGCGGGAACGCGCTCACCTCCAGGCTGCGTCGCGCCCCGTCGAGGCCGGTGATGTCGAACTGGGCATGGGCCGGGCGGTTCGCGCGCAGGGCGCGGACGAGCGGCAGCTCGTCGATGTCGAGGGGTATCCCGGCTGCGTCGCGCACCGCGAAGATGGAGGTCCACTCCTCGAAGGCCATCTTGCCGGCGTCATCGAAGCGGCGCCCGAGCACCAGCTCGGCCGCCTCGTTGAAGAAGACCATCGTCCCGTCGGGGTCGACCAGGAATGCCGGGACGGCGAGGTGCGCGGCGAGGTGGCGGACGAGGATCAGCTCGATCGGCTGGGACATCGGTCCCTCCTTCCTGCCGAAGACTAGTCCGTCGCCGGGTCCCTTGGATAGACCGCTCCGGGCCGGCTGCGACAATGCGGCCCATGTCGCGTCGCACACGACCTGTTGCCATGGCCCGATACGTCCGAGACGAGGGGCCGATCTGCTACGGGGTGGACCTCCTGGAGCAGCCGAAGAAGTCTCGCCTCAAGACGCTCCTGGTGGGCGACGGCATGGCGTGGCTGTGGCGAAGCGAGTGGTACGAGGGAGCGAGCGCACACGGCACGCGCAGGGAGCGGGGCCCCACGCCGGTCACCGACGAGACGCTCCCGTTCCTCGTCGAAGACGCGGCATTCCGCTACCCGGATGGCTACGGCAAGTTCATCGCCCTCTTCGCAGCCGCACCGGAATGGTGGAACGGTGAGCCTGGGGCGCTGGACGAAGCGATCCGCGGATTTGCCCGCGGGGATGCCGAACCGATCTGGGCGGTCACGATCCAGGTCGGGGACGCGCAGCACGAGCACCTCTTCGTGCCGCAGCAGCCGCGCGAGGAAGTGAGCCGATTTCGCTCATCGGTTGGTCCGCCGCTGGAGACGTACCGGACGCTGCCGTATCGACGGTTGGGGACGGCCGCGCTGGAGGTCCAGCTCGGCCTCGGCACGAGCCGGTGATGATGCGGCTGGGCGCGGGCTAGGCTAGCGATAGCCATGGCCTGGACGCATCACGCCAAGATCGCCTTCATCGGCTCGCACTCGGTGCGCAAGTCGAACGCGGTGCATGCCTTCGCCTCGACCATCGGCCGCGCCGGGCGTTCGGTGGAGGTCGGTCGCGAGGTGGTCCGCTTCAACCCGCTGGGTCTCAACGAGGGAGCGACGCCCGAGGCACAGCTGTGGGTGCTGATGGCGCAGATCCAGCAGGAGCTCGAGCTGCGTGGGCGGGCCGAGGTGCTCGTCACCGATCGCTCGGTGGTCGACAACTTCGCCTACTTCCTGCGCGTGACCGGCGGGGCCGATCCGTTCGGAGTTGAGCCGCTCATTCGCCGATGGGCCGGCACCTACGACCTGCTGGTGCGGCTGCTTCCCGACGTCGCGCTGCTGGCCGATGGCGTGCGCAGCGTCAGCGACGCCTTCCGGGATGAGATCGAGGCGATCCTGGACCGGATCCTTCCCCAGTATGTGGCTCCCGAGCGGCTCTTGACGATCGGCGCGTCAGCGGTCACCGCTGACTTCGACTGGTGGGCCGTGGCGGAGCGGCTCGCCGCGCGCGTGGGCGAGACCCTGGTAGAGGGGCAGCTCTCCGCTGACCTGCGCTGACCGACCGACCGCTTTCCCGCTGACGCCGCGCGCACGGCTGACGCCGCGCGCACGATAGATCTTACGTATTGGACCTGGCAGGGATTTCAGGTTGGCGTTGGGGAGATCTATCGGTCCAGGCTGTGCACTGGACGCGCTCCCAGTGACGCCTCGGGCTCAGCCCGCACCGATCTATCGGCCAGGCCAGCGCCCAGACTGCCCTCCGGGTGCAGATTCGTCCATAGATCGACCCCGGGGGTGCCGATGAGCAGTCGCTGCGTCGGCCCGGCCTCGGCAGCACGCGCGGGCTACACTCCCCCACCGATGCCGACACGCGTGGCCGCCCTCTTCAACGTACCGATCCTGCGGCGCGTGGCGTTCCATGCCCGGCGCATGGGCAGCGGCCTCGACCGCCACTTCTTCGTCAGCCTGCTGGGCGCGGTCGCCGCGTTCGTGCTCGTCGCGACGATCCTGGTGGCGGCCTTCGAAGGCAAACTGTCGGTCGGCGGTATCGGGCAGACGCTGTACTGGGCGGTCACGACCGTCATCGGCTCAGGTGACGCAAGCTTCGTCGAGAGCGCCGGCGGCTACGTCGTGGCCTGGTTGCTGGCGTTCTTCGGCGTCGCCATCGTGGCGACGATGACCGCGGCGGTCGTTGGCTTCATGATCGACTACCTGCTGAAGGAGGGCCAGGGCATGGGTGCGGCGGGATTCCGCGACCACATCGTGGTTTGCGGCTGGAACACGACCGCGCGCGACCTGATCGACGAGCTGCGCGGCGATGAGTACCGGACCAAGGTCGTCGTGCTCCACGACAGCGAGCGCAATCCCGCCGGCGACGGCGTCTACTTCGTCCGCGGCGACATCACCGCCGAGGCCGACCTGCGGCGCGCGGGCATCGAAGAGGCGGCGAGCGCCATCGTCTGCCCATCGGCCCCGAACAATGACGCCGACATGCGGTCCATCCTGTGCGTGATGGCGATCGAAGCGCTCGCGCCAGGCGTCCGAACCGTGGTGGAGGCGAACAACCCCGCCCACGTGGAGCACTTCCGCCGCGCCAAGGCCGATGAGGTCCTGGTCACCTCCCGCCTCGCCTCGCGACTGCTGGCCCGATCCGCCCTCTACCCGGGCCTGTCGGAGCTCGTCACCGACATGGTCTCCGGCGGCGAGGGGTCGGAGCTGTACCGCATCGGCATCCCCGAGGACATGTGCGGGCTCTCGGTCGACGAGTTCTCCGCCTCGCTGCGCGCCCGGCACCGCGCCACGCTCATCGCGGTCAGCCGCCGCGGACATGTCGAGATCAACCCCGCGGCCGACTTCAAGATGCAGCCGGGCGACGATGCCGTGGTGGTGGCTGAGTCGCTGGGCACACTGGCGCCGCTGCGCCTGCGCCACGACTGATGGCCGACGAGCGGACGGCACCGCTGCGACGCGCGGTCGAGATGGGGGTCGGGTTCCTGGAGGGCCTGGACCAGCGCCATGTGGGCCCGCGCGCCGCCGCGTCCGAGCTGCGCGAGCGCCTTCCCGCAGAGCTTCCCGAGGCCGGCACCGATCCGATTGCCGTGCTCGAGGAGCTGGCGGCCGCGGTCGAGCCCGGCCTGGTGGCGTCGGCGGGGCCGCGCTACTTCGGGTTCGTGATCGGCGGCGCGCTGCCCGGTGCCCTGGCCGCAGACGTCCTGGCCGCCGCGTGGGGCCAGAACGCGGCGCTGCATGCGCTCTCCCCGGCCGCCGCGGCGGCGGAGGAGGTGGCGGGGCGCTGGATGCTCGACCTGCTGGGGCTCCCCACCGAGGCGAGCTTCGGCCTGCCCACCGGAGCGGGCCTCGGCAACGCGATCGGCCTTGCGGCGGCCCGCCACGCGCTGCTGGCGCGCGAGGGATGGGACGTCGAGGAGCGCGGCCTGTACCGTGCGCCGGAGCTCAACGTACTGATCGGCGAGGAGGCGCACGCGACCGTCCTGACGGCCCTGCAGTACCTGGGCCTTGGGCGGGAACGCGTGGCACGCGTCCCGGTCGACGAGCAGGGGCGCATGCGCCCCGACGCCCTGGCGCACTCCCTCGCGGACACGCCCGGCCCCGCCCTGGTCGTGATCCAGGCGGGCAACGTGAACACCGGCGCCTTCGACCCTGCCGACGCCATCGCCAGTGCGGTGGGGGCCCACGGCAACGCGTGGCTCCACGTCGACGGGGCCTTCGGCCTGTGGGCCGCGGCATCGCCTCGCCTGGAGCACCTGGTCGCGGGCGTGGCTCGGGCAGATTCGTGGTCGACCGATGCCCACAAGTGGCTCAACGCCGGCTACGACTGCGGATTCGTGGCGGTGAGGGACGGCGAGGCGCATCGCGCGGCCATGTCCGCCACCGCCGCCTACCTGATGCGCAGTGACGCCGAGCGCGAGGGCTGGGAGTACGTCCTCGACAGCTCACGGCGAGCGCGGGGCTTCGCCCTCTACGCCGCGATCCGCTCGCTCGGCCGCGAGGGCGTGCGAGCCCTGGTCGAGCGCTGCTGCGACCTGGCGTCGCGGATGGCTTCCCAGCTCGACGAGGCCGATGGCGTGGAGGTCCTCAACGACGTGGTGCTCAACCAGGTCCTCGTCCGCTTCCGCGACTCGGACAAGCACACGCTGGCGGTGATCGCCGCCGTCCAGCGCGACGGGACCGCCTGGATGGGCGGCACGACCTGGCAGGGCCGCGCCGCCATGCGAATCAGCGTCTCGAACTGGTCGACCAGCGAGGCCGATGCGGACGCATCGGTCCAGGCAATCTTCCGGGCGTTGCGGGCTGTGGTGTAATCGGTCTCCAAGGCAGGCACCGATACGCACCACTCGAGCCGAGGTTCTCCATGACCGTCACCAGCGCCGATCGGCTCACCGCCGACGAGATCCTGCGCCTCAACCGCGAGTACACCTTCTTCTCCTGGAGCGCGCAGGCCAAGGTCAACCCGATCGTCATCGACCACGCCGAGGGGATCTACTTCTGGGACCCCGACGGCAAGCGCTACATCGACTTCAACTCGCAGCTGATGAGCGTCAACATCGGTCACGGCGACAAGCGCGTGGCCGACGCCATCGCGGAACAGGCGAACAAGCTCGCCTTCGCGGCGCCACAGTTCGCGACCGAGGTGCGCGGACGGCTGGGCCAGTTGCTCGCCGAGCTGACGCCGGGCGACCTGAACACCTTCTTCTTCACCCTGGGCGGGGCGGAGGCGAACGAGAACGCGCTGCGCATGGCGCGCATGTATACGGGTCGCCAGAAGGTGATGGCCCGATACCGCAGCTACCACGGCGCGACGGCCGGGGCCATCAGCGTCACCGGCGACCCGCGACGATGGGCCTCGGAGCCCGCCGTCCCGGGCGTCGTTCGCGTCCTCGACCCGTATCGCTACGGCAACGCCGAGCCCGACCCGGTCGACGAGCACCTCGCCTACCTGGACGAGGTGATCCAGTACGAGGGCCCGAACACCATCGCCGCCTTCATCCTGGAGACAGTAACCGGCACCAACGGCATCCTCATCCCGCCCGAGGGTTACCTGCAGGGCGTGCGCGAGCTGTGCGACCGCTACGGCATCCTGCTGATCGCCGACGAGGTGATGGCCGGCTTCGGCCGAACGGGCCGATGGTTCGCGGTCGACCACTGGAGCGTCACGCCGGACCTCATCACCATGGCGAAGGGCCTCACCAGCTCGTACCTGCCGCTGGGCGCCGTCGCGATCTCGGACAAGATCGCGGAGCACTTCGCGGAGCGGACCTACTTCGGCGGCCTCACCTACTCGGCGCACCCGATCTCGTGCGCCGCCGCGATCGCCGCGGTCAACGTCCTCAAGGAGGACGACCTGGTGGGCAACGCCGCCCGGCTGGGCCCGGTGATGCAGCAGCTGCACGCCGACCTGCGGGAGCGGCATCACAGCGTGGGCGCCACGCGGAGCATCGGCCTGTTCGGCATCGTCCAGCTGGTTCGCGACCGCGCCACGGGTGAGCCGATGGCTCCCTTCAACGGCTCTTCCCCGGAGATGGCAGCGCTCGACAAGCGCCTCAAGGCCGATGGGCTCTACACCATGCAGCACTGGGACTCGTTCTTCACGAACCCGCCGCTCTGCATCACGGAGGACCAGCTGCGCGAGGCGTTCGGGATCATCGACGCCGCGCTGGAGGAGATCGACGCCGCAGTGTCCTGACCCAAGCGGCAGGCCACTGTCAAGTGCCACGGAGCCCTGTCGGGGGCTTGCGCCGCCGGGGTAAGGTATTGCGCGGCGCGTGTCCCGCGCCGAGCGTCTTTTCGGCGTCGACCTGGGTCGGACGCAGCGGCGCGCCGTACCCAAGCTGACCGCCGGCGGGGGATGGAGGGTTTAGGGTGCCGGAGGAAGCGCATGACAGCTGCTGCGTATGAAGAGATCGTCCACCCGGACGGTCGCCATGAGTTGACCCAGCAGGCCCAGGCCGGGCTCGCGGACAGCTCGCTCTACAACGAGGACCTCGCCCCGGTTCGTCTCGAGCAGCGAACCTGGACGACGTACGCCTACCTCGCGCTGTGGGTCGGGATGAGCATCAACATCCCAAGCTGGACCCTCGCAGCCGGACTTATCGCCCTGGGCATGGACTGGCTGCAGGCCATCTTCACGGTCATGCTCGGCAACCTGATCGTGCTGATCCCGATGCTGCTGAACAGCCATGCGGGGACGAAGTACGGCATCCCGTTCCCCGTATTTGCCCGAGCATCGTTCGGCTCCATCGGCGCCAACATCCCGGCGTTGATCCGTGCCGGCGTCGCCTGTGGCTGGTTCGGGATCCAGACCTGGATCGGCGGCACGGCCATCTTCTTCCTGGTCGGAGCGATCTTCGGCGAAGGCTCATGGTGGGTTACGGCCGGCACGTTCCAGCTCGGCTTCGGCGACCCGCAGCCCTGGACGCTGTGGCTCAGCTTCCTCGTCTTCTGGCTCTTCAACCTGTACATCATCCTGCGCGGGATGAACACGCTCCGTGTCTTCGAGTCGTGGGCCGCGCCGCTCCTCATCGCGGCGTCCGTGCTGCTCACCGGCTGGGTGGTCATCGACGCGGGTGGCTTCGGGCCGATCTTCGAGCAGGAGAACGCATTCGGCGGCTGGACGGGCGACTTCTGGAAGCTCTTCTTCCCGTCCCTGATGGGCATGATCGCGTTCTGGTCGACGCTGAGTCTGAACATGCCGGACTTCACCCGGTTTGGCCGGTCGCAGCGTGACCAGCTCATCGGGCAGACGCTGGGTCTGCCCACGACCATGACCCTGTTCGCCATCCTGGCGGTCTTCACCGCATCGGCTGCCACGGTTGTCTACGCCGGGACCGATGTGAACGTGTGGGATCCGGTCTCGCTGGTTGCGCAGCTCGGCAATCCGATCGTGACCATCCTCGCGCTGCTCGGGGTCGCGCTCGCGACGCTGACGACTAACGTCGCAGCGAACCTGGTGAGCCCGTCGTACGACTTCAGCAATGCCTGGCCGAAGATGATCAGCTTCCGCACCGGTGGCATCATCACAGCCATCGTCGGCGTGCTGATCCAACCCTGGTACCTGATCGGCAATCCGGAGGTCTACATCTTCACCTGGCTCGGCTTCTACGGTGGCGCAACCGGCGCCATCGCCGGCGTCCTGATCGCCGACTACTGGGCGATGCGGCGCACCGCCGTGAAGCTCGGCGACCTGTACCGGGGCGCTGGCGCCTATCGGTACGCCGGCGGATTCAACTGGCGCGCGGTGGTGGCGCTAGCCATCGGCGCGATCCTGGCCGTGGGCGGTGCCTACACCGCCGCCGGGACGGACGGGCCGTTCCCCGAGGGCGGCCTCATCGGCTTCCTGCACATCGAGCTGCCGTGGGGTGGCTACCTCTACGACTACAGCTGGATCGTGGGCCTCGTGGTCGCGTTCCTGCTCTACTGGGCGCTGGCTGCCTTCTTCCCGGAGGAGCGCGTGGCAGCCGAACCTGCGGCGGAGCCCGTCGCCTGAGATAACGGATCCAACTCGCGACTCGAGGCCCCTCCGCTCGGAGGGGCCTCGGTCATTTGCGCTGCAACCAGCGACCCAATCCACTCCACAAGACGCCCGCGACCGCCGCTCCGGCGCAATCCGTTGCAGCCAGCGACAGGAAATCCGCACGAGCAGCCATTCCTGCGGCTGGCGTTGCGGCCAGCGACACAAACCACTCCAGGTGCCGCCTGCGGCCCCGGTTCCCGCGCAATCCGTTGCACCCAGCGACGCACAGGGTCGCAGAGATGCGCCCACGGCAACCTAGAGCAGGTAGCGCAGCCAGACGTAGAGGCTGGCCACCAGCATGGTGCCGATCGTGATCGGCAGCCCGTAGCGCAGGTAGGTCATGAAGCTGATGCGGTGGCCCTCCCGCTGCGCCATGGCGATCAGGATGACGTTGGCGGACGCGCCGATCACCGTGGCGTTGCCGCCGTAGTCGGTGCCGATCGCCAGGCTCCACCACAGCGCGTCGCCGGCGTGGCCGTGGTTCGCGTTCAGCACCTCGACCAGTGGCGTCATGGTGGCCGCGTACGGGATGTTGTCGATGACGGCCGACACGAAGGCCGACATCCAGAGAAGCAGCAGCGAGGTGGCGGCCAGCGCGCCGCCCGTGAGCGTTGTGACGGCCGAGGCGAGGGCTTCGATGAGCCCCACCTCGATCATGCCCGAGACGAGCATGAACAGGCCGATGAAGAAGAAGAGGGTCGGCCACTCCACCTCCTGGAAGACGTCGCGCGGATCCTGGCGGCTGACGACCATGAGGACGACCGCCCCGGCCAGCGCGATCGTCGCCGGCTCATAGTTCAGCGGCCCGTGCAGGATGAATCCCACCAAGGTGCCGCCCAGCACGAGCAGCGATCGACGCAGCAGCACCGGGTCCTCGATCATCCGGCCCTCATCGAGGGCGAGCAGCTCGGCGCGTCGCTCGGGGTCGACCTGCAGGTCACGGGCGAAGATGAAGCGCGCGGCCACCAAGAAGATCGCGAGCACGACCACCGCCAGGGGCAGCATGTGCACCAGGAAGGCGCCGAAGTCGAGGTTCGCGAAGCTGCCGATCAGGATGTTCGGCGGGTCCCCGACCAGCGTGGCCGAGCCGCCGATGTTCGACGCAACGATCTCGCTGATGATGAGCGGCATCGGGTTGATACCCAGCGCCGCGGCCACGAACAGGGTCACCGGCCCTACCAGCACCACCGTGGTGACGTTGTCGAGCACGGCGGACGCGACAGCCGTGACCAGGCTCAGCACCACCAGCAAGCGATACGGGTCGCCTGCTGCGATGCGGGCCGCGCGGATCGCCATCCAGCCGAAGACGCCCGTGCCGCGGATGATCCCGGCCAGCATCATCATGGCCGCCAGCAGGAAGATGACGTTCAGGTCGATGTGCTCGAACGCCTGCTCCTGGCTCACGACGCCCAGGAGGATCATCGCCAGGCCGCCGGCGAGAGCGGCCGTCGCCTTCTCGATTCGCTCGGTGGCGATCAGCAGGTAGGTGGTGACGAAGATGGCGGTGGCCACGGCGACCGTGAGCGTCATGGCCGTTCGCTGGCCGGCTTCGTCCCCGTGTCTGGCTCTCGCGGCAGCGGCTCCAGCAGACGGCGCCGACCACTGACCTCGACCCAGGCCAGCAGCAGCTCGAGCTCGTCGAGATAGCCGATGACATGGCCCTCATCGTCGACCACCGGGAGGCCGGCGAGCTTGAACTCGTGGATTTTGCGGAACGCGTCACGAACCGTCTCATCGGGCTTGACGGAGATCGGCTTGCCCATGATGTCGGCCGCGGTGCGAGCGCCGAGCCGCTCGGCGTAGTCGAGCGCCTCGGCGGCGTGGTCGATGTGGCTGAGGAACTCCTCGGGCACGATCTTGACGAAGATGTCCTCCACCAGCCGCGTGACGGGGATCAGGCCCAACAGCACGTCGCTCTCGTCAACGACGCTCAGGACGCCGCACTCCGGGTGCTGCGCGGAGCGCCGAGCCACGTCGCGCAGCGCCTCGCTGCCGAGCACCTTGACCGGGTTGGTGCCCTGCAGCAGGCGGGCAACATCGCGCACCGCCGAGGCCTGGGTGATCGCGGCGGCGGTCTTGTCTGACTCGGGCTGATCCACAGTCCCCAAAGGGTAGCCACCGCCACCGGTGCGCGACGGCCAAAGGCGCATGGGCGAGCCGGTCCTTGCCGGCTAGCCCGACTGGGGGCTGCTGCCGTTGCCCTCCGCGGTCGGTGCATCGTTGCCTGACCGAGCCGGCTCGGCGCGGCGCAGGAGCGCCGGCAGGAAGGGCGGGACGATCAGCGTGGTGAGGATCGCCATCCCGACCACCACCGAGTAGATCTCCGAGTCGATGGCACCCGCCGTCAGGCCCAGGCCGGCGACCACGATGCCCACCTCTCCGCGCGGAACCATGCCCCATGCGATCAGCACGGCGCGCCAGGCTCCCTGCCGGATGGCGCCGATGAAAGCGCCCAGGAATTTCGAGCCGATGGCCAGCGCGGTGATCGCCAGCAGCAGGAGCAGGGTGTCGACGTTGGTGAGCACCGCCAGGTCGACCTGCGCCCCGATGAAACCGAAGAAGAACGGCGTGAAGAAGGCGGCAAGCGGCGCCACCTCCGCCTCGAGCGCATGCCGCTCGCTCGACTCCCCCACCACCATGCCGGCCAGGAAGGCGCCGATGATGGCGGCCAGGCCGATGATCGCCGCCAGCGCCGCCAGGCCCAGCATCACCATCATGCCCGGCAGGAAGGGCGTCTCGGCGAAGACGGGGTCGGTGAGCAGCGAGCGGCGGCGGCGCAGGATCCGCGTCCCGCCGATCAGCACCACCACGATGAAGAGGCCGGCGACCACGAGCAGGCTGGCAATGCGATCGGCCGACACGCTGCCCGCCGCCACCCCGGTCGCGACCGAGAGGATCATGATCGCCAGGACGTCATCGATGATGGCTGCGCCCAGGATGATCCGGCCGCTCTTGGTGTGCAGCCCGCCGATATCGCGCAGCACGTTCGAGGTGATCCCCACGCTCGTCGCCGTGAGGGCCGCCGCCAGGAAGACCGCCTGCGCCGTGTCACCACCGGTGAGGGCGGCCGCTCCGAAGCCCGCGGCAAACGGCAGCACCACGCCCAGCAGGCCGACGGCCAGGGCGGCCACGCCGACGCGGAGGAGCTCGTGCAGGCGCGTCTCGACGCCGACCTGGAAGAGGAGCAGCACCACGCCGATCTCGGCGAAGAGCTCCGTCTCCGCGTTCACCTCGTAGACGCCGAGGACCGCTGGACCGGCGATCACGCCGCCCAGGATCTCCCCCACCACGGGCGGCTGGCCGAGGCGGCGGAAGATCTCGTGGCCAACCTTGGCGGCCACCAGGATCGCGAACAGCTGCAGCATGATCTCGGCGAGGTGGGACATGGCTCCTCATGCAGGACAGGAGGCCACGCGTTCTGCGCAGCCTCCACCGGTACGCCGCCGATACGGGAGCGGATCAACCCGTCGCGATGTCCGCGACGAGGGCAGGATAGTGACCGAGGGGTCCCGCTGGCAAACACCTGCCGCCTGGCGGGCCGGCCCCGCCGCACCCGGCCGGTATGATCGGCCGATGGAGGGCACCGCTCCGTGACCGGCGGCCTCGCGATCACGCTGCTCGCGGCGCTGGGCACCGCCCTGCTGCTCGGCGCGCTGGCCAACCGGCTACGGATGCCGCCGATGGTCGGCTACATCGCGGCGGGGCTGCTGGTCGGGCCGTTCACGCCTGGGTACGTCGCGAACCGCGAAGAGGTCCAGTCGCTGGCCGAGATCGGCGTGGCGCTGCTCATGTTCAGCATCGGCCTGCGCTTCCGCCTGGCGGAGCTGCTCGAGGCTGGCTGGCTGGTGGTGGTCGGTGCGCCCGTCCAGGTGCTCATCTCGATGGCCCTCGGCGGCGGCGTCGCCTGGTTCCTGGGCAGCCCGCCCGTGGAGGCGGCCTTCGTCGGCGCGGTCGTCAGCATCTGTTCCAGCGTGGTCCTGGTGAAGGTGGCCGGCGAGTCGGCCCTGGAGACGACGCTGCACGGGCGCCTGGCCCTCTCGTGGTCGATCGTCCAGGACCTCGTCACCGTGGTGCTGGTCGTCGTCCTGTCCGCGGCGGCAACCGAGTCCGAGCATCCAGTCCTCGACGCCATGCTCGCCACCCTGGTCGCGGCGGCGTTCGTCGTGGCGGTCCTGCTGATCGGTTCGCGGGTGCTGCCGGCGGTCCTCTCGCGCGTGGCGCTGCTGGGCAGCCGCGAGCTGTTCGTGGTGGCGGTGGCGGTGGTGGCCATCGGTACGGCGGCCCTCGCGAACGAGGTCGGCGTCTCGGTGGCGCTCGGCGCATTCGTTGCCGGACTGGCGCTCGCCGAGTCGGACCTGGCCGCCAGCGTCCTGGGCGAGGTTGTCCCGCTGCGAGAGCTGTTCGCCACGATCTTCTTCGTCTCGGTCGGCATCCTCCTCCAGCCCGCCGCGGTCCTCGAAGGCTGGCCGATCGTGCTGGTGCTGCTCCTGCTCGTGATCTTCGGCAAGGGGCTGCCGATCGCCGCCATCGTGCGCGGCTCCGGCAACCGGATCAGCACCTCGCTGCGCGTTGGCGGACTCATCGCACAGGGGGGCGAGTTCAGCTTCGTGCTCGCCACGGTGGGCCTGCAGCTCGGCGCGGTCGACAGTGCGACCTTCAGCCAGGCGATGGGCGCGGTCGTCATCTCGGTCCTGCTGGCAGCCCCCGTCGCTGCCGGAGCGGGCTGGCTGGGTGACCTCCTCGACGAGCGCGTCCGGCGCGCGCCGTCGGTCGACTCGGCGCCCAGCCCGGCGGCGGGCCTCTCGCGCCACGTGGTGCTGCTCGGCTACGGGGCGGTGGGCCGCAGCGTGGCGCGGATGCTCGAGGGCCGCGGAATTCCGTGGGTCGCCATCGAGAGCGACTACCGGCGCGCACGAGCGGCGATCGCCGGTGGCGCCCCGGTCATCTACGGCGATGGCGGAGCCGCCTCCGTCCTGGACGTCGCGCGGATCGAGGCGGCGAGCCTGCTGGTGGTCGCCATGCCGGATCCGCTGGCCACGCGGCAGGCGGTGATCTACGCGTCCGCGCGGAACGGGCGCATCCACATGATCTCTCGGGCGCACTCGACCGTCGATGAGGCGGACCTGCGCCGCCTGGGCGTGGCGCACGTGATCACGGCCGAGCGCCAGCTGGGCAACGAGCTGGTGCGCCACACGCTCGTTCGGTACGGCGTCAGCGAACGAGAGATCGACGTCATCCTGCGCCGGCGGGAGTAGTCGGCAGAAATTCTCCCGCCGGTGGCGCTATCGACCAGCAATCTTCTCGCCGAACCTCCTTCTGGGTCGAATCCACCAGGCCGTAGTCGGATTCACCACGAAACGCCCCGATCCGGCGCGGCGGTGGCGAATCTCGGTCGTTAGCGCCAGCTGGTGGCGGAATCGCGACGATCGCTACTCCCAGGCCTCCCCGATGCGCTCCACCAGCTCGTCGAGCGAGTCGACCACCAGGGCGGGGCGAGCCTCCCCCCGATCCTGGACCACGCCCCATGGCCCGCGGCGCAGCCAGATGGCGCGAAGACCGGCCGCGCCCGCCGGCCCCACGTCGTTGTCGATCCGGTCGCCGACGTACGCGACGGAGCCGGCCGGCGGCTCCCCCATGAGCGCGAGCGCGCGCGTGAAGAAGGCGGCGTCAGGCTTGGCCACGCCCATCTCGTCGGACATGGCGAGGACCTCCGGCTCGATGCCGAGCGCGCGAAGCTCGGCTGACCGCCCCGCCGGCTGGTTGGCGACGATCGCGATCCGGTAGCCGGCCGACTCGAGCGCTGCGATGGCACGCCGGGCGTCCGGGTACAGATCCTCCTCGCGGAAGCCCCCGTATGCGTCCTTCACGGCGGGCAGGTGGGTGCGCCACTCGTCGCGGGACAGGCCGAAGACGCCGAAGACGTCGCCGTGCTGCCCGCCGCGTGCGATGACGGCGCCCATGGCGGCCATGAAGGTGAGCCGGGGCACCGCCAGCTCATCGGCCCAGGTGGACCACACGCGCGTCTCGTCGATGAGGGTCTCGCCCACGTCCAGGCACACCCATCGGTCTGTCATGGACCGATGCTACCCAAACGACGAGGGCCGGCCCTCGCGGACCGGCCCTCGCAGGTTGGATCTGGATGCGCCTACGGCGCGATGTTGACCCGATCCAGCGCCGGTGGCGCCACCGGGGAGTTGGCACCGATCCAGTCGACGAACGCGTTGCTGTCGACCGGGCCGATGACGCGATCTCGCGCCAGCGCGAAGACCGTGAAGCCATCCCCGGTGCCCGACGTAAGGAACGAGTTCCCGGTGAGCCGGTAGTCGGCCAGCGGATCGATCATGACGCCGTTGAGCATGATCGACGAGTCGATCACCTTGTCGCCCTGGGCGCCGGCGGGATCGTACGAGTACGAGAACCCGCTCGAGACCGACAGGAAGCGGTTCTCACCCGCCCCCGGGTTGTTGAACTGCTGCTCCAGCAGGTCGTCGATCTGGGCACCCGTCAGCGTCAGCGTGACCAGGTCGTTCTGGAACGGCTGGACACTGAAGACCTCGCCGAAGGTCACGTCGCACGGCGAGGACTCGCCGGCTTCGCAGAGCAGATCGGCCCGGATCCCTCCCGGGTTCATGACCGCGAGCTGGGCCCCGAACCCGGTCGTGGCGGCCAGCTGCGCGTCGGCGATGGCGTTGCCGAGCGGCGACTCGTCAACGGTCTGCGCCCGGACCAGGTCCTCGGTGATGCTGCCGATCACCTCGTTGCGGACCACGTCCACGATCGACGCGTACTTTGCGATGATCGCCGTCTCGGCCGGGTCGGCCGGCACGTCACGAGTGACGATCACGTTGTCGGCCGATGCCGAGACGACATCCTTGGTGGCACGGTCGATCTTCAGCTCGATGTCGGTCACCAGGCGCCCGAAGCTCGCGGCGCTGGTGAGCAGCATCCCGTTCATCTCGCAGTTGTACTGCTGGTGGGTATGGCCGCTGATGACCACGTCCACCGCGGGATTCAGGTTGTTGACGATGTCGACCACGGCGCCGTTGAGGCCGTTGCAGGTGTTCGGGAAGGCGCTGCTCGACTGGAAGCCGCCCTCGTGGAGCAGGATCACGATCGACTCGACGTGCTGTGCCTGCAGCTGCGGGACCAGCGCGTTGATCGTCTCCGCCTCGTCGCGGAACTCGAGTCCTGCCACGCCGGCCGGCGTCACGATGCCCGGCGTGCCTTCAAGGGTCAGGCCGATGAAGCCGATCCTGACGCCGCCGACCTTCTCGATCTGGTAGGCGGGGAAGACGGTCTGGTTGGTGCCCTCGTAGAAGACGTTGGCGGAGAGGTACTGGAAGTCGGCGCCGCCGAAGCCATCGCCGTCCTGGCAGCCATCGGTCGGATGGCAGCCGCCGTTCTGCATCCGCAGCAGCTCCTGGTAGCCCTCGTCGAACTCGTGGTTGCCCACGCTGGCGATGTCCAGGCCCAGGGCGTTCAGCGCCTCGATGGTGGGCTCATCGTGGAAGTAGCCGGAAAGCAGCGGGCTCGCGCCGATGTTGTCTCCCGCCGACACCGTCAGGGTGTACTTGTGCCCCTCGCGGAGATCCTTGATGTGCGTCGCCAGGTACTCGACGCCGCCGTTGCCCTCCAGGGCACCGGCTTCGGTCAGCACTCGTGCCGACGAGCCGCTGGGCGGCTCCAGGTTGCCGTGGAAGTCGTTGATGGCCAGCAGCTGCACGTCCACCGACCGAGCGTCGAGGCCGTTCTGGCTAGGGCCGCCCTTCGCGGCGACGGGCATCGCCGCCAGCACGACGAGCGCAATCGTCGCCAACAGGACCGCCAGGTTGCGGCCGAGGCGGCGCTCAGGGGCTCCGAGGTGAGCATCCATGAATCGGTGTCTCCTCTGCGTTGGGTGGAGCGGAGCAGATCAGCCCCAGACGGATGGGCCGGGCCAGCGACACCCTTGCGCGCAAGCGCGGCAGACCCCACCAAAAGGAGCACCATGCTACCCAACCCAACCGGACATCCACAGCCCCGGCACGCCTCTCGTTGCGCGCACGCACCTCAAATTCGTTGGGGTCGAAGCGTGGAGAGGCCTCGGGCCGGACGCGTGTCCGACCCGAGGCCAAGGTTGCGCGCGGGAAACGGGCTACGGGAGCTCGTTCACCCGGTCGGTGCTGGGTGGCGCAACGGGCTCGAAGGTGCCGAGGTAGTTGATCAGCGCCTCCAGGTCGTTCCCGCCGTCACTTCGCGGGGTGGTGACGTCGCCGAAGGTCGTGAAGTTGTCACCGCCATCGGCCAGGAAGTTGTTCACCGTCACGCGGTAGACGCCGGCCGGGTCCAAGGGGACCCCGTTCAGCATCACGTTGCTGACGGTGATAGAAACGCAATCGAGTTGGATGGCGGAAGTGGGATCGGTGTCGACGATCGTCTTGCTCAGGTCGTAGGTGAAGCCCTCCGACACGCCGAGGTGCAGGAAGGGTCGTTCTCCACCCGCGGGCTGGCACTGCTCCGCCAGGACGTCCAGGATCTGCTGGCCCGTCATGCTGTACGTGACCAGGGTGTTCCCGAACGGCTGGAACGTGAATGCCTCGCCGAAGGTCACGACCCCATCGCCTTCACCCTCGGGTGACGACGCGTAGAGCAGGTCCGAACGGACGCCGCCTGGGTTCATGAACGCAATCTGCGCTTCGGCGGCTGATGTCGACCACAGCTGGGCATCGGCCACCAGGTTGCCGGCGGACGACTCGACGCCGCGGTCCGATCCGGGCGGCGTGCCGCCGCGCAGGATGTCGGCGGTGATGGTGCCAACCGGCGTTGAACCGGCCTCATCGTAGAGTGGCTGCCACTTCTCGATGATCGCCGTCTCGGCCGGGTCGGGGCTGAGCTGCGACTGGTCGACGATGTGGTTCGTTGCGCTCGACAGGTCGCGGCGCACGTCGTGCGTCCGCTTGTCGAGCACCAGGTTCATCTCGCTGACCACGCGCCCGTACGAGTAGGCGCTGGTGACCATGCGTGGCTGGCCCGCCGAATCCTGCAGGGTGCAGTTGTACGGCAGGTGGGTGTGACCGGTGATCATCGCGTCGATGGCCGGGCTCAGGTTGGCGTTGATGGCCACGATCGGCCCGGAAACATCGTTGCAGGCGTTGACGTCGCCCGGTGCCGGGTTCTGTGAACCGCCCTGATGCAGGAGGACGATGATCGCCTCAACGCCCTGGGACTCCAGGACCGGCACCAGTGCGTTGGCCGTCTCCGCCTCGTCCTTGAAGTCGATTCCCTGGACGCCCGCTGCCGCGACGAGCGTATCGGTCGCCTCCAGCGTCATGCCGATGAAGCCGACCTTCACGTTGTTGAACTTCGTGATCCAGTAGGGCGGCAGGACGGTGTCGCCGGTGGCCTCGTAGACCACGTTGGCGGCCAGCCACGGGAAATCGGCGCCGGCGTAGGGCTGGTCCGCGAAGTAGCAGCCATCATCGGGGTGACAGCCGCCGTTCTGCATACGCAGAAGCTCGGTCATGCCCTCGTCGAACTCGTGGTTGCCCACGCTGGACACGTCGAGGCCCAGCGCGTTCAGCGATTCAATCGACGGCTCATCGTGAAACAGGCCTGAGAAGGCCGGCGACCCGCCGATGAGGTCACCAGCGGCCACGGTCAGGCTGTACTTGTGGCCATGACGCAGGTCCTGGAGCATCGACGACAGGTACTCGACCCCACCCGCCTGCACGAAGTTCCCGCTCATGAACGGGTCCTCGACGGTGCCGGGCGTATCCGCCTGCAGGTGTCCGTGGTAGTCGTTGAAGGCCAGCAGCTGGACGTCGATCAGCTGACCGGGCGGGTCGGCTGGGCGCTGGCTCTGGGCCGGCGGCGAAGCGGGCTTCCCCGCGATGGCCGGGACGGCAAGTGCCATCACCAGGCTCAGCGCGGCGAAAAGCGCCACCAGTTTTGGACGGGTCTGTCCAGGAGTCATGAGCACTCTCTCCTCCGAGTTGAGGGCGTTTCTCTGGATCTCGGGAGCAGCAGGGAGATCCGCAGCAGGAGACCCATGGTAAGACGGGGCGTCAGCCTGGCGTCAACATCCGGACCGAAGTCGTTGCCACCGGTCAACACAGAAGCCGTCCATACGTACCCATCGGTCGCTCATGGGCCGAGGCGGTCTCGCGTACGGCGCATGACGCCGCGCAGCTCGTCCTGCGGCACCTCGGGGAAGTCGCGGCTCACGAGCTGGTGCGCGCCGGACGGCAACGGGATGTCCTCCAGCTCGCCGCGGATCATGGCCGAGTTCAGGGCGTCTCCCTCGCGATGCGGAGCCAGGTGCACGTGCAGGTGCGGGATTCCGCCGCCGAAGACGTAGATCCAGACGCGTTCAGCATCCGTCGCGGCCTTGAGTGCGGCGCATACGCGAGCCAGCGTCGGGCCGAAGGTGAGTGCCTCGTCGCCGTCGAGGTCCTCGATGTGCGGCACGTGGCGAAGCGGCTCGAGGTACGCGAACCCCGGCGTGTAGCTCTCGATGCTCATCGAGAGGCGCCACAGCCCGTCGCGCCAGACCTCCTCGCGCAGCAGCCCTGGATCGCCGTCGCGACCAGCGCAGATGGCGCAGGCCTGCGTATCCGTCATGAACGCGGCCGGGTCAGGCCTGTTTCACTGCCGCGACGAGCGCCTCCACCGATGGCTTGGCGTTGCCGAACAGCATCGACGTCTTCTCGTTGCTGAAGAGCGGGTTGGGGATGCCGGCGAACCCGGTGCCACGGCCGCGCTTCAGGACGATGACGTTGTGCGCCTCGTCGACGTTCAGGATCGGCATGCCGGAGATCGGCGAGCCCGCTTCGCGGGCCATGGGGTTGACGACGTCGTTGGCGCCGATGACGAGGGCGACATCGGTATCGTCGAACTCGTCGTTGATCTCGTCCATCTCCTTGAGCCGATCGTAGGGTACGTTCGCCTCGGCCAGCAGCACGTTCATGTGCCCGGGCATCCGTCCAGCCACGGGGTGGATGGCGAACTCGACGTCGACGCCGCGCTCCACCAGCAGGTCCATCAGCTCGCGCACCGGGCCCTGGGCCTGGGCGACCGCCATGCCGTAGCCCGGCACGATGATCACCTTCTTGCCGTAGGCCATCAGCACCGCGGCGTCCTCGGCGCTGATCTCCTTCAGCTGCTCCTCGCCCTCCTCACCGACCGCAGTACCGCCGCCGGCCGTGCCGAAGCCGGCGAACAGGACGTTGAAGAGCGACCGGTTCATGGCCCTGCACATGAGCTGGGTGAGGATGCCGCCCGAGGCGCCGACCAGGGTTCCGGCGATCAGCAGCGCGTAGTTGTTGAGCACGAAGCCCGAAGCCGCCACCGCGATGCCGGTGTAGCTGTTGAGCAGGCTGACCACCACCGGCATGTCGGCCCCGCCGATGGGCATCACCAGCACCACGCCGGTGACGAGGGCCAGGCCGACGTAGAGCAGGAAGAGGGCGACGTTGTTCTCGAAGCCGGCCACGTAGACGGCCAGGCCGATCATGACCAGGAAGAGCGCCCCGGTGATGATGCGCTGCCCGGGAAGCATGTACGGCGCGGCCGTCACGATCCCCTGCAGCTTGCCGAAGGCGATGATCGAGCCCGTCAGCGAGACGGCGCCGATGATGGCGCCCAGCAGGGTGGCGATCACGAACGGCAGCGAGAGCAGCTCCGAGCCGGTGCCGCCCGCGTCGCGCAGGAATTCGGCCATGGCGACCACGGCCGCTGCGCCGCCGCCGGCGCCGTTGAAGATGGCGACCATCTGCGGCATGGCGGTCATCGGTACCCGACGCGCGCCGAGCACGCCCACCACCGAGCCGACCAGCCCGCCGACGAGCAGGATCCACCAGTTCTCGAGCATGCCGTCGACGGTGAGGAAGGTCCAGGCGATGACGAGCGCCATGCCGGCCGCGCCCATCAGGTTGCCGCGCCGCGCCGTCTGCGGCGATGCCAGGAACTTCAGGGCGAGGATGAAGGTGATCGATCCGACCAGCCAGACGAAGAAGGTCGCGACCTGGATTCCGGTGAGCTCCATCTAGCTGCGACCTCCCGGAGTCCGCTTGCGGAACATCTCGAGCATGCGGTCGGTGACGACGAAGCCGCCGACCACGTTGATCGTGCCGAGGGTCACCCCGATCAGCGCCAGCACGATGCGCAGCGGTCCCTCCGCCGATGCCGCGACGAGCATGGCGCCCACCACGATCACGCCGTGCACGGCGTTGGCGCCGCTCATCAGAGGGGTGTGGAGCATCGTCGGCACCTTGCTGACGACCTCGTAGCCGACGAAGGCGGCGAGGACCAGGATGAAGAGCGCCGCCAGCAGGGCGAACGGCGTCAGGCTCGTGGCATCCATCTAGGCGTCTTCCTTCTCGCCCGCGGCGGCGGGCGCATCGGTCTGGGGTTCGGCGGGGGGATCGTCGGCCGGCGGCTCCGGCTTGATGCCGAGCGCCTCCGCGGTGGCGGGGTGGACGACCTTCCCGTCGTGGGTGATCGTGGCGCCGCTGGTGATCTCATCGCTGAAGTCGAGCTCGAGCTTGCCGTCGGAGATCAGGTGCTTCAGCAGCGTCTGGATGTTCTTGGCGTACATCTGGGTCGCGCTGCCGGGCATGGTCGCCGGCAGGTTCGTGAAGCCGATGATGCGCACGCCGTTGTCGGTGACGATCTCCTTGCCGGCCTCGGTCAGCTCCGTGTTACCGCCCATCTCGGCGGCCATGTCGACGATGACGCTGCCGGGGCGCATGGTCTTGATCATGTCCTTCGTGATGAGCTTCGGGGCCGGCCGCCCCGGGATCAGCGCCGTGGTGATGACGGCATCCGCCTCGCCCACGCGGCTGGCGATCAGCTCCGCCTGGCGACGCTTGTAGTCGTCGCTCATCTCGCGCGCGTAGCCGCCGGAGGTCTCCGCCTGTGCCTTCTCCTCGTCGGTCATCTCGACCTCCAGGAAGGTGCCGCCCAGCGACTGGACCTGCTCCTTGACGACGGGCCGCACGTCGGTGGCCTCCACGACTGCCCCCAGCCGCTTGGCAGTGCCGATGGCCATCAGGCCGGCCACGCCCGCGCCGAAGACCAGGACGCGTGCCGGCCGCACCGTGCCCGCCGCCGTGGTGAGCAGCGGCATGAACTTCGGGAGACGTTCCGCGGCGATGAGGACCGCCTTGTAGCCGCCGACCGTGGCCTGGCTCGAGAGCGTGTCCATCGACTGGGCGCGGGTGATGCGCGGGATGGCGTCCATGCTGATGGCGGTGACGCCGGCCTTCGCCAGCTTCTCCGCGTACTTGGGGTTGCCCAGCGTCCCGAGCGTGCCGATCAGCACCGTACCCTTGCGCAGCATGCCGGCCTCTTCCTCGGTTGGCCGGCCTACGCGCAGGACGACATCGGCCTGGCCGTAGAGCGCGGCGGCATCCGGCACGATGGTGGCGCCCGCTTCGCGGTACGCCTCGTCGGAGATGAAGGAGGCCTCGCCGGCGCCAGCCTGGACGACGACCTCGACGCCGTCGCCCGAGAGCTGGCCGGCGGCCTGGGGTGTCAGCGCGACGCGAGTCTCGCCCGGGGCGGTCTCGCGCGGGACAGCAATCTTCATGAGCGTTCGGTGTTCCTCTGAGCTGCGCACGCGCAGAACCGCCGCGGCGCTTCCGCAAGGCGGTTCGGGATTTGAAGTGTACCAGAGGAGATGGGCCGCGCCCGGGCTCGGACCGGACCGCCGTTCGGCGCCGGAACAGGATGGGAGGCAGGCTCGCCGCGCCGGTGTCGCGGCTAGCATGGTGGACGACATGGCACTCGTCATCGACCGCGTCACCAAGACCTTCGGCCCCGTCACCGCCCTCGACGACGTCAGCTTCGAAGTCGAGCCGGGCCGCATCTTCGGCCTCCTCGGCGCCAACGGCGCCGGCAAGACAACCTGCATGCGCGTGGTCCTCGACATCCTGCGCCCCGACTCCGGCTCGGTGACCTGGGAGGGCCGGCGAAACACGTCGCTGCCGCGCGACACCTGGGGCTATCTCCCCGAGGAGCGCGGCCTCTACCTCCGCATGAAGGTGATCGACGTCCTGCGCTTCTTCGCAGCGCTCTACGGCGTGCCCGGGAGCACGGCCACCCAGGTCGTCGAGGAGTGGCTGGACCGATTCCGCGTGCCGGATTACCGCGACCGCCGAGTCGAGGAGCTCTCGAAGGGCAACCAGCAGAAGATCCAGTTCATCGCTGCGATCCTGCACGACCCCGACGTGCTGATCATGGACGAGCCCTTCTCCGGCCTGGATCCGGTCAACGTGCAGCTCCTGAAGGAGGCGTTCCTCGAGATGCGCGATCGTGGGAAGACCCTGATCTTCAGCACCCATCAGATGGAGACGGTTGAAGAGCTGTGCGAGGCGATCGCGATCATCGATCGTGGCAAGGTGGTCGTGAGCGGCCCGGTGCGCGACGTTCGTCGCGCCATGGGCCGCCAGGTCGTGCGGCTCGCGACCGACGGTGACGGCCAGGGCATGGAGTGGCTGGCCGGCCTCGACGGCGTGCGGGTGACGGCCGATCGCGCCGACTTCGTGGAGCTGACCGTCCCCTCCGGGACCGATCCGGAGGTGATCCTGCGCGCCGCGATGGATCGCGGTGAACGGGTGACGCGCTTCGAGATCGGCGAACCATCGCTGGAGGAGGTCTTCATCGAGCACGTTGGGCGCCGCGCGAACGAGGAGGAACGCCACCTCGCGCAGACCCCCGAGGCGGCCTCGTGAACCTCTTCCCGAACGCATGGCACGTGGCGAGGCGCGAGTACCTGCAGCGGGTCCGCAGCCGCGCCTTCATCATCTTCACCCTCGCCCTCGCCGTGGTCGGCCTCGCGCTGGCGCTCTCCCCGGTCGGTATCCGGCTCATCGCCGGGGAAGGGGGCAGCACCCAGGTCGGCCTGATCGCCACCGACGCCGTCGTGCAGGTGACCGACGTCGAGCGTGCGCTCGCCCCGTTCGCCACCGAGGACAACACGTACCAGGTCGTCGCGGTGCAGGACGCGGAGAGCGGGCGGACGGCGATGCACGAAGGCGAGCTGGACGGGCTCCTGACGGTGAGCCGCGGCGCGGACGACGACCTCAGCTTCGACTACGTCACCGATGCCTCGGCCGCCAGCCAGTCGGTCAACGCGGTGCGGCAGGCCGCGACGCAGCTCGTCATCTCCGATCGGCTGGATCGTGCCGGGGTGGATCCGGGCGAGGCCGCGGGCATCTTCGCCCCGGCTCCATTCGCGCTGGAGCCGCTCGATCCGAACGCGCCACGCGACGCCTTCGAGTCGGCCAACGGCCTGCTCGCCTACGTCCTGGTGATCCTGACCTTCATGGCCATCGTGACCTATGGGACCTGGGTGGCGACCAGCGTCGCCGAGGAGAAGAGCAGCCGCGTCATGGAGCTGCTGATCACCGCCGCCACGCCACGCCAGCTGCTGGCCGGCAAGGTGGTCGGCACCGGCGCGGCCGGCCTGACCCAGTACTTCGCCATCCTGGTGGCGGCGCTCGTCGGCCTGGTGCTGCAGGGCGTCATTGCCCGGCAGCTGTTCGGCGACGGGGGCGAGAACCTGCTGGAGGGCGTGGACCTGACCGTCCTGCTCCCGTTCACGCTCTTCTTCATCCCCGGCTTCCTGCTCTACTGCGTGCTCTACGCCGGCTTCGGCTCCATGGCGAGCCGGCAGGAGGACGTCACGCAGGTGACCGGGCCGATGCTCTTCATCGGCATGGGTGGCTACTTCGCCTCCTTCATCGCGATGGCGACCCCGGGGCTGGCCTGGGTCAAGGTGCTCTCGCTGATCCCGTTCTTCAGCCCCTACCTGCTCACGGCCCGATACGTCCTGGCGGGAAACATCGCGCCCTGGGAGTGGCTGGTGGCGGCCGTGCTGATGGTCCTCTTCCTGGCGGGGGCGCTCTGGATGGCGGCTCGCATCTACTCGGCTGGGGTTCTGCTCTACGGGCAGCGCTCCAACCTCCGAAGCGTCTGGCGCGCGGTTCGCGTGAGCCGATGACGGCGAGCTCGTGGTCGGTGGGGGGTCGCCGCCTGGAGCTCGTCCAGGGCGACATCACCACGCAGCAGGTCGACGCGATCGCAAACGCCGCGAACGAGGCGCTGCGCGGGGGCGGCGGCGTGGACGGGGCGATCCACCGGGCAGCCGGGCCCGGCCTGCTCGAGGAGCTGCGCCGGCGTTACCCAGACGGCACCCCGACCGGCAGCGCGGTCGAAACGACGGGCTACCGGCTCCCGGCGCGCTGGGTCTTCCACGCCGTGGGCCCGGTCTGGCGCGGCGGGAACCAGGGCGAGCCGGGGCTGCTGGCCGAAGCGTATCGGTCCTGTCTGCGCCTGGCCAACGAGCTCGGCGCCCGATCGCTGGCGCTCCCCGCGATCAGCATGGGGATCTACGGGTATCCGCTGGCCGATGGGTCACGGGTGGCCGTCTCCACGATCGTCGAGCACCTGGCGGGCGATACCTCGCTCGAGATAGTGCGGTTCGTCCTGCGCGCAGAAACCTGGGAGCCCTTCGTGGCGGCATCGGATGAGCTGGCCGCCGGCTAGGATCCCTCGTCCTCGTGGAGTGCCAGGGCTATCGCCTGCTCGGGCGTCAGCCGCTGCCCCTCCGCGTAGACGTCGGCCAGCGGCGCCTGCTTCCGTGAGCTCCTGCGGGAAGAACTCGGTCGCCTCCCGGTTGCGTTCCGCCAGCCCCACCCCGCTGATGTTCTGCAGCGCGGCCGCGGCACCGGCGATGCGCATCGCGCGATCGTGGTCGCCCTCGCGCCACTCGAGGGTGGCGAAGCCGTCGAGCACCAGCGCGTAGCCGCTGACGTCCTTCGTCGTGCGGAAGATGGCCACGGCCTCGCTCAGCGCATCGCGCGCGCTGCGCCGGTCCTGCCCAGCATCATGTAGGGCAGCGCGGCCGTGTAGAGCGCCCAGGCCAGCATGAACGAGTCGTTCACCTCCCTGAAGATGGCCACCGCCCGATCAGCATCGTCGGCGACCCCTTCCATCGAGGTGCCGAAGACGCCGGTGTTGACGATGGCCCACAGCGCGCGCCCCTCACCGTGCCGATCGCCGAGCTCCCGGAACCGGCGCACCGCCTCCTCGGCCAACGCTCGCGCCCGGTCGGCCTGGTCGGTGTCGATCGCGATGCTCATGCTCTGGTTGTAGAGGGCCTCCGCCTCCGCCTTGCGGTCGCCGAGCGCTCGCGCCTGCTCGGCCTGGGCCTCGTACCAGGCCAACGCCTGGTCGAGCTCGGCTCGCCAGTAGGCGATGCCACCGGCGGCGTCCAGGGCGCGGAGCAGCGCCTGGGGGTGTTCCTCCGTGCCGGGCATGGCCAGGATCTGATCGGCCCGTTCGCGGCCCTCGGCGAGGTAGCCACGCATCTGCCAGAAGCGCCAGCTGGCTGCGAGCAGGCGCATCGCCAGCTCCGCGCGACCGGTCGTGATGGTGAAGCCGATCGCCGCGCGTAGGTTGTCGTGCTCGCGTTCGAACGTGTCCAGTGAGGCGCGCTGGTCGTCGCCGAAGATGCCGGCCGCCAGCCCCTCGGCCAGCTCCAGGTAGTACTCGGCGTGGCGCACCCTCGTCCCGGCGTCGGGCTCGCGCTCGTCGAGCCGCTCGGTCGCGTACTCCCGGATCGTCTCGAGCATGCCGAAGCGCGGCTCACCGGCGGCGCCGACCAGCTGCCGAACGAGGCTCTTGTCGAGCAGCGAGTCGAGCGCTTCCAGCGCGTCGGGAGCATCGGTGTCAGCGCTCGGCCAGGCCGAGAGCACGACACGCTGCAGTGCGTCGACATCGGTGCCACCGGCGAAGGCGCTGAACCTGGCGAAGACGATCCGATCGCGTTCGTCCAGGAGGTCGTGGCTCCAGTCGATGGCGCCGCGCAGCGTCTGCTGGCGCTCCGGAAGGTTGCGCGAGCCGCCCGCCAGCAGCGAGAGGCGATCGCCCAGCCGCGCCAGGATGGCCTGGGGCGTCAGGACCCTGACGCGCGCGGCGGCGAGCTCGATTGCCAGTGGCAGTCCATCCAGCCGGACGCAGATCTGGGCGATCGACGGCGCGTTCGACGCATCCACCGCGAAGCCGGGGCGCACGGACATGGCGCGCTCGACGAACAGTGCGACGGATGCGTACTGCGAGAGTGCCTCCACGTCGAGCTGCCCCTCCGGATCGGGCAGCGCCAGGGGCGGCACGGCGTACTCCTGCTCGCCGTAGACGTGCAGCGGTGAACGGCTGGTGGCGAGGACCTTCAGGCCCTGCAGTCGCGTCAGCAGCTCCCCGATGTCGCTCGCAGCGTCGAGCACCTGCTCGAAGTTGTCGAGCACCAGGAGGACACGCTTGCCGGATAGCTGCTCCGCGAGCTTCTCCAGCGGCCTCGCGCCAAGGTCACCGATGCCGACGGCCTGCGCGATGGTCGGCAAGACCAGCGATGACTGGCCGATGGGGCCGAGCGGCACGAAGTAGACGCCATCGCTGAACTGCTCGGTTGCGTCGGCGGCGAGCTGCAGGGAGAGCCGCGTCTTGCCCGTCCCCCCGGGGCCGGTCAGCGTCAGCAGCCGCGATTCCTCGAGCAGCCGGGCCGCCTCGCCAAGCTCGCGTTCCCGTCCCACGAAGCTGGTGAGCTGGGTCGGCAGATTGTTCGGGACCTCGTTCAGGCTGCGCACCGGCGGGAACGAGGCTGCCAGTCCATCAACCGTCAGCTGGCTGATGTGCTCCGGCCGCGACAGGTCCTTGAGCCGATGCTCGCCGAGGTCCTCGAGCCCGACGCCGTCTGGCAGGCTGCCCTCCGCCAGCATGCGCGTTGCCGCCGAGACGAGGACCTGGCCGCCATGGCCAGCCGCTGCGATGCGTGCCGCCCGATGCACGTCGATGCCCACGTAGCTGTCACCGCTCACCGTCCCCTCGCCCGTGTGCAGGCCCATCCGCACCTTGACCGCGACGCCTTCCGGCCAGGCCTCGCTGGCCAGGCTACGCTGCGCCGCGGCAGCCGCGCCGATCGAGCGCGGTGCGCTGCCGAAGGCGGCGAACATGCCATCCCCCTCGCTGCCGATGACCACCCCGCCGTTCTCCTCGATCGCCTGGCGCAGCAGCTGGTCGTGGCGCTGCAGAATCGGCGGCCAGCCGTCACGGAGCTCCTGGGCGAGCCGGGTCGACCCCTCGATATCGGTGAACAGGAAGGTGACCGTGCCGGTGGGGAGGCTCTGCACCGCGCCAGTTTGGGGGCAGACGCCGGTGCGGACAAGACCCGTGGCGCCGTCGGTGGGCTACGCTCCGCCCATGCGATCCCGCCAGGGCCGTCCGGCGGCCATGATGCTCTACCACGCGCTGCGCGAGCGGCCGGTGCTGGCGGCCGTGCTCGGCGCCATGAGCATCGCCTTCAGCGGGATCCTCGTTCGGCTCGCGAACGTGGAGCCCGCCACGGCCGCGATCTTCCGCTGCGCCTACGCGCTGCCATTCCTCGCCATCCTGGCCTGGCTCGAGCGACGAGCCTTCGGACCGCGCCCCATGTCGCAGGTGCTGCTGGCCTGGCTGGCCGGCATCTTCTTCGCCGTCGACCTGGAGCTCTACCACCACACCATCGCGCTGGTCGGCGCCGGGCTGGCCACCGTGCTGGGCAACACACAGGTCGTCTTCGTGGCGATCCTCGCCTTCCTGCTGCTGCGCGAGCGGATGGCCACGCGGACCGCGCTGGCGGTCCCCGTGGTGCTCGGCGGGGTGGTCCTGATCTCCGGCGTCGTCGGCTCCGATCCGTACGGCAGTGACCCCACCCTCGGCGTGCTGATCGGGCTCGCCACCGGGCTCTCCTACGCCGGCTTCCTGCTGGTGCTGCGACGCGGCAACGCCGACCAGCGGCGGCCGGCCGGGCCGCTCTTCGACGCCACCCTCTCCTCGGCGATCTTCGGGATCCTGATCGGCCTGCCGCTGGGCGAAGTGGACCTGGTGCCGAGCTGGCCGGCGCACGGCTGGCTCTTCCTGCTGGCCATCTCCGCGCAGGTCGTGGGCTGGCTCCTGATCAGCATCTCGCTCCCCCGTCTGCCCGCCGCGCTGACCAGCGTCACGCTGACCCTGCAGCCGGTTGGCGCCGTGCTCCTCGGCATGCTGCTGCTGGCAGAGGCGCCTTCGGCCGTGCAGCTGCTCGGAGCGGCAGCCATCGTCGCCGGGCTGGTGCTCGCCACGGTCCGTCGGCGGGCCTCGCGTGCGGCGGACTAAGGTTGCGCACATGACGCGCGCCGATCGGCTCTTCACCGGCCGCGGTCGCCTGCTCCTGCCGGATCCATACGCTGGGCCGACACCCTGGGCGGTAGCCGTCCACGACGGTCGATTCACATGGGTCGGCGCCGCGTCCGAAGCCCCGGGCGCCGGCGATCAGGTGGACCTCGGGAACGCCCTCGTCACGCCCGGCCTGGTCGATGCACATACCCATCCCGTCTATGCCGGCGACCGAGCCGATGAGGCCGCCGCCCGCCTCTCCGGTGCACGCTACGACGGCGGCGGCATCCTGCGAACCGTGGCCGCAACCCGCGCGGCTGGCGACGACGAACTCGAGGGTCTGGTCGAGGAGCGCCTGCTCGCCCAGCTCGCCGCGGGAACCACCACGGTCGAGTGCAAGTCGGGCTACGGGCTCGACACCGAGCAGGAGCTTCGCGCTCTGCGCCTCATCCGCAGCGTCGCCGCGCGCTTGCCGGTTCGTGTCGTGGCGACCTTCCTGGGCGCCCACGCAACCCCGCCGGAGGCCGACGACTACGTGGCCCAGCTCGTCGAAGAGATGATTCCCGCGGTCGCCGCCGAGGGCCTCGCCGACTTCTGCGACGTCTTCTGCGACGCCGGCTTCTTCTCGACGATCGATGCCGAGCGCATCCTCTCGGCGGCCGCGGCCGGCGGCATGCGCCTCCGCCTGCACGCCGAGCAGCTGGCGCGGACCGGCGCCGCGGAACTCGCCGTGCGACTGGGAGCCACGAGCGCCGATCACCTGGAGCAGCTCGATGCCGATGGCGTCGCCGCCCTGGCGCGCTCCGGCACCGTGGCGGTGCTCCTTCCCGGGCCGGCGCTGGTGCTGCGCGACCGCCTGCCGCCCGCCCGCGCGCTGCTGGATGCCGGGGCGACCGTTGCCCTCGCGTCGGACGCCAACGCGGGCACGTTCGGGGCATGGGGCGCGATGCCGCTGGTCATCGGCCTGGGGGCCACCGTCCTGGGGATGAGCGTTGCCGAGGCGCTGCGCGCGGCCACTTCCGGGGGCGCCGCGGCACTCGGCCTGACCGGGCATCGCGGCGTCATCGCTCCCGGAGCCGATGCCGACCTGGTCGCCTGGGACGTGGCCCACGAGGGCTCGTTCGCGCTCGCCCTCGGTGGCGTGCGCGCCGGCAGGGTCTTCGTCGGCGGTGAAGCGGTCGGCTAGCGGCCGTCCGCCTCCACGTAGATCAAGGCCTCGCGGCGCACGCCGCGGCCGACCAGCCTGGCGAAGAGGTCGGGCAGGTACCAGCGCAGGAAGAAGAGCCGGCAGCCGAGGCAGAAGCCGGTTGCGGCCAGCAGTCCCTGCAGCGCAACGACCGCCAGGACCGGCAACCAGCCCCACGGTCGAACGCCGGCAAGCAGCAGGACGATCCCGGCGGCCACGAAGGTGGCGCCCATTGCCTGGGCGAATCGCGGCGGCATCTCGTGCTCCAGCTCTGATGGCGGAAGGTGCATGACGCGACGGATGACGGGCCAGGGGCGGCCGAAGACGAACCAGCGCGTGCCGTAGGCGGCGGAAATCGCGAGGAAGAGGCCCGCGACCGCTGCCAGCGGCCACGCATCGAGCGCGGCGGCGACCAGCAGGGTGATGGCTGAGGTGGCCGCCCCGAAGCGCTGGGCGCGCGGATCGATCCAGCGGCCGGGGGCCGGTCGGGCTGCGGGCGCCAGGTTGGCGGCAATGGTGAGGGGGCGGCTGAAGAAGGACATGCGAGCTCCTCGTCGGAATCGTGGATGGGTCTGTCGCGAGGAGCTGCGCGGGCGCTGCGCCGGGATCGCCGGCACGCGGTGGGGGCCTAGGCCGCGGCTCCCCGCCCGATACAGATCGAGGGCTCGCCTTCGAGCCGGCAGAGCAGGTCAGCGGCGCAGATGATGCGTTGTGCGCCCGAAATCGGGGAGCGTGCCTGCCGTTGCATGAGGCGGTCAGGATACGGGCTCACGCGCGATCTGGCCAGCACATGCCGGCGCGGTCCCTATGATGAGCCGCCATATGGACCGATACGACCTGGTGATCGTCGGCGCGGGCGCCGCCGGCGAGTCGGCTGCCTTCGAGGCACGCGAGCTTGGCGCCTCCGTGGCCGTGATCGAGCGAGACCTGTTCGGCGGCGGCTGCCCGTTCTGGCAATGCATGCCCTCCAAGGCGCTGCTGCACGCCGCCGCGGTCCACCATGCCGGCGGCGACTTCGACTGGCGGAAGGCCTCCGACTTCCGTGACTGGATGATCGTCCGCGAGGGAACCGACTATCCCGATGACGCCGAACACGTGTCGGCGCTCGAGAAGGCGGGAGCTGTCCCCATCCGCGGCGAGGCGCGGTTCGTCAGCCATCGGCCCCTGCAGCTGGAGGTCGCGCGCAAGGGCGAGGCGACCCTGGAGCTGGAGGCCGGGGGAGTCATCCTGGCCGTCGGCTCTCACTCGAAGGTCCCGGAACTGCCCGGCCTGGACGAAGCGAAGCCGTGGACGAACCGCAAGGGCACCTCCCTGCGCGAGCTGCCCGACGGGGTGGTGATCCTGGGCGGCGGGCCGTCCGGCGTCGAGCTTGCGCAGGTCTACGCGCGCTACGGAGTCACGGTCACCGTCGTCCATCCGCGCGACCGGATCCACGACCGCGAGCATCCGCTCAGCTCACGCTACCTGGCGGAGGGGCTGCAGCGTGACGGCGTGGAGATCCGCTTCGGCGTGCGCGCCACCGCTGTGCGCCCCGGCGGCGGCAGCAACGGCCGCCAGGTGGTGGAGCTGTCGGATGGCTCGACCGCGGAGGGCGAGGCGATCCTCCTGACCATCGGACGGGAGATCCCGTTCGATGCGCTGAACCTGGGCGTCATCGGCGTCGCGCCCGAGCGAGGTCGCGTCAAGCCGGACAAGCAGCTGCAGATCGCCGAGGGGGTCTGGGTTGCCGGCGACATCGCCGGGCCGGAGCTGCACACCCACCTTGCCCACTACGAGGGCGAGATCACCGCCCGGCTTGCGCTGGGCCATGCGGCGGAGCCCGACTTCTCGGCCATCCCCCGCGCCACGTACACGGATCCGGAGACGGCGTCGGTCGGCCTGCTGGTGGAACAGGCGCGCGAGCGCGGCATCGACGCCGTGGAGCTGACGCAGGACCTGGCGGAGACGGCCAAGGGACAGGCCGCGCAGGCGCAGGGCCACGTGACGATCGTGGTCGATCGCGAGCGCCGCGTCCTGATCGGCGCATTCATGGCCGGTCCTGCCGTCAGCGAGACGATCCACGAGGCGGTGCTGGCCGTGAAGCTCGGCACGCCACTCGCCATCCTTGCCGACACCATTCACGCCTTCCCGACGGTGGCTCGCGTGCTCGGCTCGCTCTTCATCCGCGCCAACGCCGAGCTGTGAGAGCCGGTGAGTCAAAGCCCCCGTAACCGGTGATGGCTGCTTTCCATGACCGAAGGCACGAGAAGACAACCGAGGCTGGTATTGCTGTGTGGCTTGCCTGCTTCCGGCAAGACCACCCTCGCCCGCGAGCTTGCGGAGGCTTACGGGGCGGTTCGGCTCAACCCCGATGAATGGGAGCTGGCCTTGGGCATTGACCCCTTTGACGCGGAATTCCAGGGCAGGCTCGAAGCGGAGTTCTCACGACTCACCGAGCGACTCCTGGCGCTGGGAACGTCGGTCATCCTGGAGTGGGGCTTCTGGGCGAGATCGGAACGCGACGAGAAGCGGGACCTGGGCCGGTCTCTCGGCGCAGCGGTCGAACTCCGCTTCCTCAACGTGCCCTACCAGGAACTGGTGCAGCGGGTCGTGGATCGTCAGGCCAGGGGCGGCCTCGCAATCACCCGGCACCACATGGAAGAGTATCGAGCCAGCTTTGAGCCGCCGACGGATGATGAGTTGGCCACGTATGACCCGCCTTTGTAGGCCAGCGCGCGGCCGGGGGAGCGGCGATCCGTTTCGCTCGCCGATGCTGTCCCGTTAGCTGCTCAGCGGCCGTCTCCTCGCCGGTCGTGGCTGCTCCCCTACCATCCGCGCCGTGGACCTGACGCTGATCCTGGCCGGCCTCTTCTTCGCGGCGGCCATCCTGTACGGGATGGTGGGGCACGCCGGTGCCTCGGCCTACCTGGCGGCCATGGGGCTGGTGGGGGTGGCGCCGGAGGTGATGAAGCCGACCGCGCTGACCCTGAACATCCTCGTCGCCTGCATCGTGACCTATCGCTTCGCCAGGGCTGGGTTCGTGAAGCCGATGTCGGCGCTCCCCTTCCTGGTTGGCTCCGTTCCGGCGGCGTTCATCGGCGGTGCGGTGGTCCTGCCGGCCACCGTCTACCGGCCCCTCGTCGGCGCGATCCTCCTCTTCGCTGCTGTGCGCTTTGGCATCACCGCGGCCCGTCCCGTCGAGGAGTTCGCACCGAGGCCGCCGTTCCTGCTGGCAGTGGTCAGCGGCGCGGTCATCGGGCTGCTGGCAGGCCTGACCGGGACGGGCGGGGGCATCTTCCTGACGCCGCTGCTGATCGCCGCCGGCTGGGCCGGTACCCGCTACGCGGCGGGCACGTCGGTCATCTTCATCCTGGCCAACTCGATTGCCGGCCTTGCCGGCAACATCGGCGCGGTGGGCAACGTGCCGGCCGCGATTCCGCTCTGGCTGGGCGTGGTGGCCGTGGGCGGCGCCATCGGCTCCGAGCTCGGCAGCCGCCGCCTGCCGGCACCGTGGGTTCGGCGCGGGCTCGCCGCGGTGCTGGTGGTCGCCGGGCTGAAGCTGCTGTTCCTGCCCTAGGCGGGGAGCAGCACGCCGGGGTTGAGCACTCCGGTCGGATCCAGCGCGTCCTTGATGGCGCGCATCACGCGGACGTCCGTCGCGCCGCGGTCAGCCTCCAGCCACCCGACCTTCGCCACGCCGATGCCATGCTCCGCGCTTACCGTGCCGCCCATCGCGATGGCCAGCTCCAGGACCGCCGCATCGACCGACTCGTCCTCGGGTGGCGGACCGATGACGTTGACGTGCAGGTTCCCGTCGCCGACGTGGCCGTAGAGGTAGAGGCGCGCGTCGGGCGCCACCTCCGCGATCGCCTGGCGTACTTCCCTGGCGTACGCCCCCAGGCGCCCGACCGGGACGGCGATGTCCAGCTTGTGCGGTACGCCCTCGGCGTTGACCGATTCGGTGTGGCGCTCGCGCAGGCGCCAGACGCGCTCCCGCTCCGCCTCGTCGGTGCACATCACCGCGTCGCGCACCAGCGTGCCGCACGCTTCGAGGGCGTCCAGCAGCCCGTCGGTTGGGTCGCTGCTGCCGTCCACCTCCGCCAGCAGGTAGGCGGGATGGGCCTCGGCGAACGGCCTCGAGCCACCGGCATGGCGGAGCACGAGCGCCATCCCCTCCTCGAAGAAGAGCTCCGCGGCGAGCAGGTTGGGCAGCCGGCGGCGCAGCTCCCCGGCGAGGTCGGCCGCCTCGTCGGCGCCGTCCAGGGCGACGAGCGCCACCGCGCGGCGCGGCAGGAGCGGCACCAGCCGCAGCCGGGCGCGGGTGACGACTGCCAGGGTCCCCTCGGACCCGGCCAGCAGCGAGGGCAGATGGTATCCGGTGTTGTCCTTGACCAGTCCCGGCAGCCGCCGCACCAGCGCCCCGTCGGCCAGCACCGCCTCCAGGCCGACGAGCTGCTGGCGCATCGGTCCATGCCGGATCACCTGGATGCCACCGGCGTTCGTCGCGATCATGCCGCCGATCGTCGCGCTGTCGCGTGCCCCCAGGTCGACGCCGAAGGCATAGCCGGCGCTCCGCGCATGGGCCTGCACCGCGGCCAGCGTGGCGCCCGGCCCCGACCGTCACCTCAGCGGCCGACCCATCGACCTCCTCGAGGTCCCGCAGCCGCGTGAGCGAGAGCACGACCTGCGGACGGGCGAGATCCGAGCGCGGCACCGAGCCGCCAACCAGGCCGGTGTTCCCGCCCTGCGGGATCAACGCCGCGCCGGCTGCGGCGCAGGCGGCCACGACGGCCGAGACCTGCCCGACGTCGGCCGGCCGAACGGCGCACAGCGCCTCGCCGCTCCATCGCCGCGTCCAGTCGACCCGGTAACCGGCCAGCAGGTCGGCATCGGCCAGGACGTGGGCGTCGCCGACGATGGTGCGCAGGTCGCGCAGGAGCGCGCGGGTGGTCGTCATCGGTCCACATGCTGCCATGACGCGCGGTCCTACACTCGACTCCATGGCCGAGCGCTGGGCAACCTTCGACTGCTACGGCACGCTCGTCGACTGGAACGGCGGCATTCGGTCCACCCTCGCCTCGCTCTGGCCCGATGCCGACGCCGCATCCCTCCTCCAGCGCTACCACGCCATCGAGCCGGCCGTGCAGGCGCGCGAGCCGATGACCTACCGGCGCGTGATGGCCGAGGTCCTGTGGCGGCTGGCGGCGGCCGAGAACCTGGTGGTGCCGGACGGCCGCGGCGACGCGCTGGCCGATTCGCTGCCGTCGTGGCCGGTCTTCCCGGAGGTGTCCGGGGCGCTCCGCCGCCTGCGCCGCGATGGCTGGCGGCTGGCGATCCTGTCGAACACCGATGCGGACCTGCTCGAGGCATCCATCGGCGCCATCGGCGTACGGCCCGACGCGATCGTGGTCGCCTCGGAGATCGGCTCCTACAAGCCGCAGCCGGGGCACTGGGAAGCGTTCTTCGCGCGGACCGGGGCCGATCGGGATGGGCACGTGCACGTCGCGGCCTCGCTCTTCCACGACGTGGAGCCCTCCGCGCGGCTTGGCCTGCGTTGCGTCTGGATCAACCGGCTCGGCGAGGCGAGCGACCTGCCGCGGGCCGGCGAGCTTCCAGACCTGCGTGAGCTGCCGGACGTGCTGGGTCGGCTCGTTCCTCGCTGACCGCTCGGCCCCGGTCGCTGCGTGCAAGTGGACGGCAGAAACCTTGCACGCCTTGTGGCCGGCGTGGAACGTGGCATGACGCGGCCGCAGCACGGCGGCGACGAAGCGAGCGGCTGGGAGAAGTGGGTCGAGCACCACGCTCGAGTCCGCTGGATCTGGCTCAGCCTGCCGGTCCTCGGCATCTGGCTGGCGATCAGCCCCTGGATGCTCGACTACGGAGCCGCGGTGGCGCCCGGGGTCGATCGCATCACCGAGCTGCGGAGCCTCTCGCCGGTGGGCGATCGCGCCGGCTGGGTCGCGATCAACGACCTCGTGGTGGGGCTGGCGGTGGCGGCGCTCGGCCTTCTCTCCCTCTCGCCGCGGCGGATCTGGGCGCCGTGGCTGGCGGGGATCCTGGGCGTGTGGCTCGTCTTCGCGCCGTTCGTGCTCTGGACGCCGTCGGCCGCGAACTACCTGATCGACTCGATGATCGGGGTCCTGCTCGTCGCCCTGACGATCCTCATCCCGGGCATGCCGGGGATGCCGCTCATCATGAAGATGGGCGCCGAGGTGCCGCCGGGGTGGAGCTACAACCCCTCGTCCTGGCTCCAGCGCACGCCGATCATCGCCCTCGGCTGGTTTGGCTTCTTCGTGAGCCGATACATGGCGGCCTACCAGCTCGGCTTCATCGATTCGGTCTGGGATCCCTTCTTCGGCTCGGGGACTGAGCAGATTCTCGACTCCAAGGTCTCGCAGTTCTGGCCGATCTCGGACGCCGGCCTCGGCTCGTGCATCTACGCCGGGGAGGCGCTGATGGGTTACATGGGCAGCCCTTCCCGATGGCGAACGATGCCGTGGATGGTCGCCTTCTTCGGCGTGGCGGTGATCCCACTGGGCGTGGTGAGCATCGCGCTGGTGGTCATGCAGCCGGTCATGGTCGGGACCTGGTGCACGCTCTGCCTGGCGACCGCGGTGGCGATGCTGGTGATGATCCCGCTGGCCGTCGACGAGGTCGTGGCCATGGTCCAGTTCCTCGTGCGGCGCGTGCGCGAAGGGATCGGCTTCTGGCACGCCTTCGTCCTCGGCTACGGCATCGAGGGCGAGGCGGACGAGCGATCGCCCGATTTCGCTGGTGCCCTGCGCCGGACGGCGCCGGCGTCCGCCTGGGGAGTCACCGTCCCGCTGGGATTGCTCGTTGCTGCGCTGGCCGGCGCCTGGCTGTTGGCCTCACCCGACCTGCTCGGCACCCCCGAGCCGCTCGCCAGCAGCAACCAGGTGGCGGGGGCCATCGCAACCACGATCGCGGTGGTGGTGATGGCGGAATCAGTGCGCATCGGCCGCTTCGTCAACCTGCCGGTCGGGCTCTGGATCGCCGTGTCGCCCTTCCTGCTGGGCGGGACCCTGACCGACATCGTGAACGGCCTGGTGGTCGGCGCCGTGGTTGCCGCCGGTTCGTATCCGCGCGGCGACGTGCGAGAGGGGTACGGCAGCTGGGACCGCTGGGTGCGCTGACTCGCTGCGTCGTCCACTGGAGGGCGCTGATGGGCGCCAGCCAGCCGGTGGCGGTATCGGCTGAATGCGGCGGTTGCACGAGTGGAGGGGTGGCGCATGTGCCGCAACCCCTCGGCCCCCGCCCTCACCCCCCGATAGAACGACAGATCTGCACCCGGGAGCCCGATCGGGCGCGGCGCTGACAGATCTATCGGTGCAAGGTGCGCACGGATGGCATCCGAAGACCGGGCCTACGCTCCGCATGCCCCGATAGATGTGCCAGACCCGCACCTGGCGCAGCGCCCGGGCGGAAATTCGCAGATCTATCGCGCGCCAAGTCGCGTCGACTCGCGCCAACTCGCGCCCCCTCGCGCCCACCCGCGCGCCCACCCGTGCGGGCGCTAGCCCAGAGGCCCCATTTGGCAGCGGCTGCCCCACCTGTCACGATCGGCGCAGTGACCACCGAGCTCCCAACCCTGCCCAACCCGCGCGACACGCGTGACCGGCCCCTCCACGACCTGCGCATCAGCGTCACCGACCGCTGCAACTTCCGCTGCGTGTACTGCATGCCGCGCGACGTGTTCGGGCCGGACCACGCGTTCCTTCCCCGCGAGGAACTGCTCACCTTCGAGGAGATCGCGCGCCTGGCGAGCATCTTCACGAGCCTCGGCGTCGAGAAGGTCCGCCTCACCGGGGGCGAGCCGCTGGTGCGGCGGGACCTGACGGCCCTGGTGGGCATGCTCGGGAGCAACGCCGCCATCCGCGACCTCACGCTCACCACCAACGGCGTGCTCCTGCCCGAGCACGCGCAGGCGATGGCTGACGCCGGCCTGCACCGGGTCACCATCAGCCTGGACGCCGATGACGACGAGACGTTCGCCCGGATGAACGACGCACGCATCCCGGTCGCGAAGGTGATGGCCGGGATCGACGCCGCGGAGGCCGCCGGGCTGGGACCGATCAAGGTCAACATGGTCGTGAAGCGCGGCTGGAACGAGCACGCCATCCTGCCCATGGCGCGGCGCTTCCGTGGCACCGGGCGCATCCTGCGCTTCATCGAGTACATGGACGTCGGCCACTCGAACGGCTGGCGGCTGGACGAGGTGGTCACCGCGGACGAGATCCTGGCCACCATCGGTGCCGAGTTCGCCTATGAGCCGATGCCGCCCACGCACCCCGGCGAGGTCTCGGAGCGCTACCGCTACGCGGATGGCGCGGGCGAGTTCGGCGTCATCGCCTCGGTCTCGCGGCCGTTCTGCGGCGACTGCTCGCGCGCACGCCTCTCCGCCGATGGCCAGCTCTACACGTGCCTCTTCGCCACCCGCGGCCACGACCTTCGGGCGCTGCTCCGCGGCGGCGCGACGGACGCCGAGCTGGAGGCCGACCTGCGCCGGGTCTGGGGAGTGCGCGACGATCGGTACAGCGAGCTGCGGTCGGCGGAGACCGCGGACCTGCCCAAGGTGGAGATGAGCTACATCGGCGGCTGACCCGGTTCGTCGCCGCACCGACTGGTGGTGCAGTCGGTCATGATCCCCGCACGACGGGGCGCCAAGGAGCCGATTCGTGGTGGATTGACGTCAACGGCTGGCGCAGTTCATCAAGAAGTGGCTCGGGAACCGAACTTCCTGGTCCTATGCGCCACCAGTTGGTGACCGCGGCTCCCCTAGCGAGCGTGGATGGGGCCGGGGCGCTCCCGCAGGGAGCCACCGGACCGGCCCCGGACGACGGCCAGGATCTCGGCCACGATCGCTCGGGCCACCTCCTCAGGGCCCTCGGCACCGATGTCCAACCCGGCCGGCGCGTGGAGCTGCTCGATCGCGTCGGGCATACCGAGCTCGTGCAGCATCTGCTGCGTCCGTCCGCGCGGACCCAGCACGCCGAGGTAGGCGGGAGCCGCATCGGCCTCCAGGAACGAGCGCAGGTACTCCTGGTCGCGCAGGTAGTTGTGGCTCATGAGCACGACGGCCGTGCGAACGTCCGGCCGGATCACAGCAGCGGCCGAGGCGGGATCGGCATCGCAGAAGTCCGAGGCCTCGGGGAAGCGCTCGTGGTTGAGCAGCTTGCGTCGCACGTCGGCCACCGTCACGCGCCACCCCAGCTCCGCGGCATGGCGCACCAGCGGCACGGCGTCGTGGCCCGCGGCGCAGACGACCAGCCGCATCGGTGCCTGGATCGGCTCGTAGTAGGTGCGCGCGCCATCCTCGTCCACCACACGCGGGTTGCCGTCGCGCAGCGCCGCGGCCGCGGCGCCATCGGCCTGGAGTCGGTGGGAGCCGGCATCCGGACCGGTGAGCACGGTCACCAGGCACGTCTCCTGAGCCGAGCGCAGCGCGCGCGCCGTGGCCACCGCACCGGCCGTCGGCTCCACGAACACCTCGAAGGCCCCGTTGCAGCCGAGGCCGTAGCCCCACACCGCGTCGCTCTCCGCGGTCAGGTCGAAGTCGGCCATGCGCGCCACGCCGGAGTCCATCACCTCTCGGCCGATGCGCGCCACGTCCCCCTCCAGGCAGCCGCCGCTCAGGTTGCCGAGGAGAGTCCCGTCGCCCAGGACCAGGAGACGCGCGCCAGCGCGGCGGTAAGTGGAGCCGCGGGTGGCGACGATGGTGGCGAGCGCCATCGGCTCGTCGCGCTCGGCAGCGGCCTCGATGGCCTCCAGGATCTGGCTCAGCTCGGACATGGTCCTGAATCGTATCGCCGGACGCGTCAGGCCGGGCGCAGGACCAGCGCGGCGTTCATGCCCCCGAAGCCGAACGATGTGGAGAGCGCCGCGAGCGGTCGGTCGGAGAGCGGCTCGCGCAGGACGTTCAGCCCCAGCGACGGGTCCAGCCGCTGCAGGTTGCAGGTGCCCGGCAGCAGCCCGTGCCTGAGGGCAAGCACCGTGATGGCCGCCTCGATGGCGCCCGAGGCACCGAGCGCGTGACCGTAGAGGCCCTTGGTGCCCGACACCGGCACGCTGCCGGCGTGCTGGCCGAGGGCCAGGTGCAGCGCCCGCGCCTCCGCCGCCTCGTTCAGGAGGGTCGAGCTGGCGTGGGCATTGACGTAGCCGATCTCCGACGGCTCCACTTCACCGTCGCGCAGCGCCGCGCTGACCGCGGCAGCCGCCACCTGCCCAGAGGGGAGCGGGGCCGTGAGGTGGTAGGCGTCGGTCGACGCGCCGAAGCCGACCACCTCGGCCAGGATGGAGGTGCCGCGCGCGACGGCTGCCTCCCACTCTTCGAGGGCGAGCACGGCGGCGCCCTCGCCCATCACGAAGCCGTCGCGATCGACGTCGAACGGGCGCGAGGCGGTGCCCGGGTCGTCGTTCCGCGACGAGAGGACGCGGATCATGGCAAAGGCGCCGAAGGTCAACGGGGCAAGTGGCGCCTCCGCGCCGCCGGCCAGCGCGGCATCCACGATCCCGGAGCGAATCGCGTGGAAGGCCTGCCCGATCGCCACAGCGCCCGATGCACACGAGTTCGCGTTCCCCACCGCCGGCCCGTGGATCCCCAGGTCGATGGCGATGTTCGAGGCACCGGCCCCGCCGAACACCGCCGTTGCCAGCGTCGGCGCGACGCCACGCATGCCCCGCGCAACGTAGCCGGCGTGCTGCTCCTCGCCGAACGCGACGCCGCCCAACGCGGAGCCGATCCATATGCCGGTGCGCCCGTCGGCGCCCGCGCCTTCAGGCCAGGCAGCGTCCACGGTCGCCATGCGTGCCGCCGCCACCGAGAACTGGCTGAAGCGATCGAGCCGCCGCGCTCGCTTCGGATCCAGGTGGTCCGCCGGCTCGAAGTCGTCGATCTGCGCCGCCAGCCGCGAGGGGAACGGCGAGGCATCGAAGCGATCGATGAGGCGCACAGCGGAACGATTCGCCAGCACGCCACGCCAGAGACCGTCAGCACCATGACCGATGGGCGTCACGGCGCCGATGCCGGTGACAGCGACACGCCGCCCGTTCATCGCTCCGCCTCCGCCAGCTGCTTCATGCGACGCAGCGTCCTCCCCGCGATGGCGTCAATGAACTGCGGCCCGATGATGCGGCTGGCCACGATGTCGCCGATGACCGGCCAGCCGAGGTCGAGGGCGTGGTCGATCCGCACCTCCCACCCGTCGCCGTCCGGCTCGAAGCGCCAGGCGACCTCCATGCCGCGGGTCAGTCCCCCGGTGTGGGTGAACTCGATGCGTCGCTCCGCGGGGAGCGGACGCTGCGTCGCCTCCCAGCGGACCGGAATCGGGCCGCGCCGTGCCCCCATGGCGAAGCGCCGCTCGCCGGGAAGCGCCGGCACCGGTCGGACGTAGCGGTAGTGCGGCAGTCGCTGCGGCCACCGCTCGACGTCGGCGGCCAGGTCGAAGATGCGCTCGTAGGGCGCCTGGATCCGGATCCGCATGACGCTGTTCACGGCCGCAGCACCGCGGCGAGGAAGGCCGGCGAGAGGGCGTCGGTCGCAGGACGGCAGTCGCCGAGGGCCGATCCGAGACGAAGGGCAAGCTCCTGGCGTGCGGCCAGGCGGCGGACCGCGTGGCGCATCAGCGGACGCGCCGCCAGCAAGCCCTGGACTGTCCAGGTGAGGGCGTCCTTGGCGGCGAATGCCCGTCGCCGCTCGGCGAGGTACCGCGCCTCCGCGCCGTCATCCCCGGCCGCCAGCGCCATCGCCGCCGCCCGTGCCGATCGCACGGCGCGGTAGATCCCCTCCCCGGTGAACGGATCGATGAAGCCGGCGGCATCGCCGACCAGCATCCAGCCAGGGCCGGCGGCGCGCATCACGCGGTGGCCGATCGGCGCCATGCCGCGAATGGGGCCGATCCGCGCGCTGCCCGCCAGCCGCGCCTCGACCGCCGGCAGCCCGCGGATTGCGGCCGCGAAGTGTGCTTCCGCCGGACGCCGCTGCCCGTCCATGGGGAGCGCCATGCCCACGTTGAGTCGCCCGCCGCAGAGCGGCGCCAGGCCGATGTAGTAGCCCGCCCCCACGTGCATCTCACCGTGGTCTTGCAGCGCGGCGATCCCCTCGTAGTGCGCGACGAGGCCGATGCGTCGCGGTGCGCGCACTGGTCGCTCGACACCAAGGCGCCGAGCGACGCTCGACCGGGCGCCATCTGCACCGACGAGCCAGTTCGCGCCGACCCGGATGGGGCCGTCTGCACCGATGAGCCGGGCGCCCACCACGCGGCCATCGCGCCATTCGAGGTCCATGAACCGGGTCTGCTCCAGCAGCTGTGCTCCGGCGGCGCGCGCATGCGCAGCGAGGGTGGCGTCGAATCGCTCACGCTCCAGCCCCCAGGCCGGCACGTCGGCGCCCCGATGCTGATAGCGGATGAGCAGCTCCACCTCGTCGAGCCGAAGCTGCATACCGTCCAGCCGCAGCGCATCGGTCCGCCATGCCTCCTCGGGCACGCCGAGGAGGCGGAGCTCGTCCGCGATCCGTGGACTGGCGTACTCAGCGCAGGCCTTGGGGCGGGGATGGCGGTGCGCTTCGACGAGGATCACGCGGCGTCCGGCGCGAGCGAGGCCGGCCGCGAGCGCCGATCCGGCCGGGCCGGCGCCGACTACCAGCACATCGGTCTCCAGCAGCATCATCGGTACACCGTTGTCACCCGCGGCCAGACCGCTGGCGTTCTCCACGCCGGCGCCATCCCGGCCTGAGCCGCCAGGCGATCCAGCTCGGGAAGCGTGTAGGCACGGCGCGCCGACATCGGTCCGTCGTGGCGAGTGTAGTGGCCCCGCGACAACGCAAGGACGGTGAGGGTGCTGACGGCTACGGCCACGAGCCCGCGCCGCAGGTCGTTGACGACCACGCCGTGAACGGCAACCCGGCGCATCTCCGCCAGCGCCGCCACTGCCGGCTCGGCGTCGAGGTGGTGGAGCAGGAGTGAGGCGTGCGCGACGTCGAAGGCGCCATCGGCGAAGGGCAGTCCTCGCGCGTCTGCCTGGACGATCGTCACAACGCTGGTACGTGCCAGGTTGCGGCGGGCGATCGCCAGCACGTCCGCGTGAGCGTCAACGGCCGTCACCCGCGCATGCGGGAGGTCGCGGTGTAGCCGCTGCGGCAGGTCTCCGGAACCGGTTCCCACGTCGAGCAGGCGCGGGGTCGCGATGCCGCGCGACGCCCAGCGGATGCCCGCGAGGCTGGCGCCGATGCCTCCCGGCAGGCGGTTCAGCATCGCCATTTCGCGCAGGTTCGTGCGCAGCTCCCGCGGGTCTAGGTCCTCTGCGTCGAGGAGCTCCCGCTCGGTGGAGCGCTCGACGGCCGACCCGGCGAGAACCTGTTCCCACCACGGCATGGACCGATCGTAACCGGAGTTCCCCCTGCATGCCGCAACTCGCCCATTGCCGGTGAGGCCCGGATGGCGAGCCGGCCACGGGAGAAGGCATGGCGCATGCAAAGCGGCGTCACCCAGTTCTGGTCGATCGCGGTGCCGCTCACCATCCCGGCCCTCATCGTGGTCTTCGTCTTCGAGATCAAGGCGGCCTGGACCGATCTCGTGCGGCCCCTGATCTTCCTGCGCGACATCGACCTCTACACCCTGCCGCGCGGACTGAAGGCGATCATCGACAACCCCTCGATCGGCGGGGAGCGCCACTTCGAGCTGCTCGCCGTGGGCGGGGTCCTGATCACCGTCCCGATGATCGTCATCTTCTTCCTGGGCCAGCGCTACTTCCTGGAGGGGATCGCCACGTCCGGCTCGACCGGCCGGTAGCCGCATCCGGTATCGTCCCGCGATGATCGACGAACGCGCAGAGCTGCTGAAGACGCTACGCGCCACGCCCATCGTGGTCAGGCGGCTGGTCGCGGGCTTGTCCGACGCCACCATCCGGGCGCGCCCGGCAGAGGGTGAGTGGGCGATCATCGAGGTCCTGGCGCACCTGGGCGACACCGACGAGCGCACCGTGGCGCGGATCCGTCGGATGCTGTCCGAGGAGGATCCGACCCTCGAGCCGTATGACCAGGCGGCGCTGGCGACCGAGCGGAACTACATCGGCATGGACCTGGACCTGGAGCTTGACCGCTTCGCCGCGATCCGCGCAGAGCAGGTGGAGCTGCTTAGCAGCCTCGATGACGCAGGGTGGAGCCGCGTCGGGCAGCATGGAGAGCACGGTCGGGTCAGCGTCCGGGAGCTCACCGCGCACACGGCCGGCGAAGATGGCGACCACCTGGCCCAGATCGCGCGACTCGTTCCGCCGGCCTAACCCCCGGCGAGGGGCTCGACCGGCGAGTCCGCTTCGTCCCGCCCGAGCAGCCGGTCCGTGGCGGGGAGCACCCAGTGCGCCGCCGTCAGGCAGGACAGCGCAACTCCGATGGTGAAGATCCCGAGCACCGACACGACCGAGATCAACACCACCCCCGCCAGCAGCAGCGCGAGGCCCAGGACCGGCAGCGGGCGGGAGACGACCACGAATGCGGCGACGCGCAGCGTGTAACGCAGCCGCTGGTCATCCATGCGCGGGTCCAGGATCAGCGTCCAGGCCACGATCGCGTAGGCCCAGAGGGCGAGCAACCCGTAGAAGCCCGCCACCGCGAGGAGTCCACCGGCAACCGACCCAAGGGACCAGCCCAGCGTCACGTCGACGCTGAAGAGGAACGCGATGAGCGCCTGGACCGCGACCAGGCCGAGCGTTCGCCACGGCCGATGCAGTCCCTCGGCCAGGGCGGGCATGCGAGCCGTGCCACGCCGGACGTGAACAGTTGCCATCCGCATCATGCCGGCTGCCGGCAGGCCAAGGGGGATGAGCAGCAGGTTGCCCGCGATCGAGAGCTGCGCGGCCACCACCACGATCAGGAGTGCAAGCCCGAAGAAGAGATTGCCGGCGACGAACGCGCCAAGGTCCTCGAGCAGCGAGGTGGCTGCCAGGAAGACGCTGCGGATCACGCCCGGCGGTCGCACGCTGGCAGTGT
>CAVZPD010000004.1:0-23225 GCA_963777045.1 uncultured Chloroflexia bacterium | reverse complement strand
CTGACGACACGATATCCCCTTCAGGAGCGCCTGTGGGGGCACTTGATGGTCGCCCTGTACCGGACGGGTGAGCAGGCGGAGGCAGTACAGGCCTACCAGACGGCACGCCGAGTACTCGGTGAGGAGGTCGGCGTCGAACCGAATGCCGCCCTGCAGCGGCTTGAGCAGCAGATCCGGCTCCACGAGCTCCCGTTCCAGCCGCCCACCCTCGTCGAGACGGCGCGGCGAGGCAATCTACCGACTCGGGTGGATCCGCTGGTCGGCCGCGACGACGATGCACGGGCCGTACGGGAGCTGATCGAACGACATCGTCTGGTGACGCTGACCGGGTTCGGTGGCGTGGGCAAGACGTCGCTGGCACTCGAGTCTGCGCGGGCCCTGGAACCCGCCTACCCGGACGGGGTGTGGCTGGTGCAGCTTGCCTCGGTGGCCGATCCCAGCTACGTGGTGGGCGCAATCGGGTCGACGGTCGCGGTGCGTGAGCACCCGACCCGCGGCGCTCTCGATGCGATTGTCGACCAGCTGGCGGGACAGGAGCTCCTGCTGGTGGTCGACAACTGCGAACACCTCGCCAGCGAGGTCGGCCGCGTGATCCTTGGCGTGCTGGCGGGATGCCCGCGGGTTCGGGTGCTGGCCACGAGCCGCAAGCCGCTGCGGATGAGTGGTGAGCAGGTGTGGCCGGTCCCGCCCCTCGCACTCCCCGACCAGACCGAAGAGTTGTCGCCGGATGTCGCGCTCGGCAGCCACGCGGTGCGGCTGCTTGTGGAGCGGGCGCAGCAGGCGGACCCGAACTTCTTGCTGAACGACGGCAATGTCCAAGACGTGGTGAATCTGTGTCGCCGAGTGGATGGGATTCCGCTGGCGCTGGAGCTGGCCGCCGCCCGGCTGCGGCTGCTGACCCCTCACGAGGTACTGCAGCGTCTGCACGACCGCTTCGCCCTGTTGACGGCTGAGCGGTCGCGCGACGACCGACACCGCAGCCTTGCCGCCGCGATCGAGTGGAGCTACGACCTGCTGGAAGGACCCGATCAGGTCGTGTTACGGCGGCTCGGAGCGTTCGAAGGTGGGTTCACGCTGGCGGCGGTGGAGGCCGTGGTCAGCGGAGGCGAAATCACGCACGGGGAGGTGGTGGATCGGTTGGGTCGCCTCGTCGACGCCTCGTTGGTAACCGTGACAGCAGGCGAGCCGCGGCGTTTCGGGATGCTGGAGTCCGTCCACGACTTCGCACGCGCCATGCTGTCGGTTTCGGGTGAGGAGCACGACGTTCGAGCCCGCCACGCGGATCACCTGCTTGCGCTGGTCCCCGACATGCCCGGAATGCCCGAGTTCGACATGAGCGTGTTCGCCGATGCGGAGAGGACGCTCGCGGTCGAGATAGCCAACTTCAGGAGTGCGCTGGCATGGGCGGTCGGAGCGCGAGAGGCAGCCGCGCCCTGGCGTTGGCAGACTGGATTGCCCTTGAGGATGCGCGGTATGACCAAGTGCTCCATTGGCTTCCGAGGGCCCTCGAGGTGTCGAAGTCGGCAGGGACGGCCGAGCGGGTACGGGTTCTCGCAATGCTGGCCAACAGACTTGCCTGGTCTCCCAGACGCGATGAGGCTCCTCCGATCTTGGAGCAGCTCAAAGTGCTGACGAGCCGCCTCGGCGACGACGTGCTGTCCTCGCTTTCTGCGTTTGCCGAAGCATCGTATCTGGACGCCGAATCGCGACCCGCCGAAAGCCTGCAAGTCTACGAACCCTACGCCGCAAAGCTGCCGGACGCGGCCGGCCCATTCAAGTCAATGGTGCTGGCAAACATCGCCTTCGGGGCCATCATGGTCGGACGATTCGCGGACGCCTCGCGATGGATCGCAGAACAGGACCGGCTTGGCGAACAGCTTGGCCAACCGAGGATGCGATTATCAGCCGCGACAAACTTGGGGACGCTAGCCCACTATCGCGGCGACCTGCAGGCGGCCCGCCACCTCCTCTTTCACTGCTTGGGCGGCCTGCGTGAGCTCGACATCCCGTGGCTTCTCCCAATTCCCCTCGACCAGATTGCCCAGGTGTTGCTCGAGGCGGGCGCGTTCGAGGAAGCCGATTCCTTCGCGCACCAGCTGATCGCCGTCAGTCATGGCCTCGTGCGTATCGGCGGCATTGCCGATGGGCATGTCCTCCGGGCCCGCGCCGAGCTTGGCGGGGGAAGCATCGAACTGTCGGTTGACGCCTGCAGCGAGGCACTCAGATTTGCGTTGGAGGTAGACGACGCACAGACGCTGACGAGGCTCGCGGCCACCGTCGCCCAGGTCGCGTCAGCTAGTGGTGACGCGGTCGTGGCCACGGAGCTCCACGCGACGGCAGAGACGATGAATCGTGAGATTGGCCTTGTCCTCCCCAAGCACCGTGAGCGCGAGCTGATCCGTGAACAGGAGGCACTACGTCGAGCCCTCGGCGTCCACGCGTTCGGTGCCGCCTGGCAGCGCGGCAAGCTGACACGTCGGCGTCAGCTGGGCCTAACCATCAGCCGTGCGCTCGCCCCCATCGAGGCCTAACCCAAACCTAACTTGTCCCCTCCAAGGTGGCCGCAGTTCCCGCACGAGGCGGGACCATCAACGAAGGGAGAGCGCAGATGACACTCCAGTGGCTTACCGGGCCTTCCCTGATAAAGGGCTTGACACTCTCGATGCTGCTGACCGGCATGGTGGCAAGCCCCGCACTGGCCGACGCGCCTGCGGTAGTAACCGCCCACGCCGAATTCGAGGACGTGAATCCATGCGATCCGCCCAGCACGCAGTTGGTGACCATCGACTTCGTGATCAAGGTGCACGAGCACGCCAACAACTACGTGGAGACCATCAGCAGCTGGGCGTCGACCGACGACGGATTCTCCGGCCCCGGCCACCAGACCACCGTCGTTGCGGGCGATACGGAGCGCGCGATCTGGAACTTCATTCAGACCAATTCTGAGACAGGCCAGAAGTACACCGTAAAGGGACGGGCGGTCGTCGATCTAACGTCCGGTGATGTCCTGTTCGAGGTCCAGGAGCTGCGCTGCATCATCTGGTGAAGCGCCTGGCTACCCAAACCCAGGGGCGAGCAACCTTTGTTGGCTCGCCCCCTCGCAACGTCCGCGGGGTGCCCAAGGGTGGCGTCGGCCCTCCGAGCTCCCAGCGTGGCGCTCACCCCGTCTGCACTGGCGGTTCAAGTCGGAAATCGAACCGTTCGCCGTTGGGCACGATCAAACCCTGTGATGAGGCCACCTCGGCCCCACACCCCAGAAGGGGGAGCGATGGGACGATCCCTGGTGGAGTGGGCACAGATGGGCCATCCCGAGGCGATCACGCACGTCGCGGTCGCGCTGGATGACGGCGTGTGAGGGATGGCACATTGCACCTGCGCGACATCGTGGCTGCCCGGACACGCCCCAGGGGGCGCTCCTCGCCCCGTCGTAATTCGCAGTTTCCGCGCAGAGCACGGATCTGGCACGAAGGGAGAACCCAGATGAGACACCAGCGGATTGGGCACACCCGGCGGCTGATGGTCACGGGCACGGCCCTCGCAATGCTGCTGATCGGTCTGATGGCCAGCCCGGCCCTGGCCGACCAGCCGACGGAGTGGACTCTCGAGCGGGTGGTTGAGGGCGGCACGAATCCCTGTGACCCCTCCACCAGCCAGACGGTATATCTCGTGTTCCACGTCAAAGAGCACCAGCACGAGAACAACGTGGTGTTGACCGTCACGACCGAGGTGTCAACCGATGACGGCTTCTCCGCGCTCGGACACGAGACACGAGTCATCACCGACCGCACTTTCCGGACGATGTACAACTTCATGCACACCAATCCGGAGACGGGCCAGAAATTCAGTCTCAAGGGCCGTATCGTCCAGGATCTCACCACCGGTGAGGTGCTGGTCGACGAGCGCGAGTTCTACTGCGTCAGGTCCTGAATCCTCACGCCAACGCATCGGGGGCGGTCGACCTCGGCAACGATCAGGCCGTGCGCCGCCCCCGCATGAAGCCAACGGCGCCACCCGACAGCAGGGCGACCATGGCTGCGGGGGCAAGGAGTAGGACCTGCCGGTCCGGCCAGGTCAGGTGAGGTAGAGCTTCCCCAGCACGTCTCGAGCGTTCGGGTCCATCCGTCGGAGACCTCGTAGTGGTCGCCGCGGGTCACGAATCCGTCGGATCCCGATCCGCTCACGATACGGTGGATCACCAGCTTTCCAGAGCGCGCGAAGCCCTGCGGGACGCGGAAGACGACGGTGTCACCGGGTGCGTATGCGTCGGCGCTCCGAGCCAGGACCAGGTCGCCGCGGTGCAGCATCGGCTCCATGCTGCTGCCGTCGACCCAGCCGTAGGTCATGGGTCCACCCATCGAGGTCGGGCCGATCAGCACCATCCACGCTGCGGCGAGCAGTGCCGCGGCGACGGGCAGCACCAGCCTGGTTGATCTGCGAGCCATGCTCGGGCCTGGTCCTCGCGCCGACGCGGATCAGATCGTGGCAGTGCGTCCCGCAGTGGGGGACTTGACACCGTTACGTCCTGCGTTAACTATTCACTGCATGCAACGAGCTCGCGTCTTCGATGCTCTTTCCGACTCGACGCGCCGGCGGGTCATCCAGCTGCTCGGCTCGGGCCCGATGCGTGCCGGCGACCTGGCGGCCGCGACCGAGCAGTCGCGTCCAGGGATGAGCCGTCACCTGCGGATCCTGCTGGCCGCCGGGGTGGTACAGGACGAGAGGGATCCTTCCGACGCGCGGCTGAGGATCTTCCGGTTGCGCCCAGAAGGGCTCGAGAGCGCTCAAACCTGGCTCGATGAGGTGCGCCACGAGTGGGACGCGCAGCTCGCCTCGTTCCGCGAGCAGGCAGATGGATCCGTACGCGAATGAACGAGCGAGTCGTTTCGTCCGAGGTCGAGGTTGGACTCGAACCTGCCGCGGCGTTCGAGGTATTCACCAAGGAGCTGGACTACTGGTGGTTGCGCGGGCCCATCAACAACTGGGATGCGGCGCGGGTCGCCGAGATGCGCTGCGAGCCAGGAATCGACGGACGGCTGCTCGAGATCTACGACGAATCGCAGGGCGACACGCTGGAGCTGGCCCGAATCACCGCATGGGAACCAGGGCGGAGGCTTGCCTGGCGGAGCTCCGTTGACGACGTCCGCATCGAAGTGACATTCGAGCCGGCCGCCATCGGAACGAGGGTGCGACTTGTCGCGACGGTCCCTGATGGTGGCCGTGACATGGGCGGCACCAGCTTCATCCGGGTGACGCCTTCCTGGTTCTCCAGCTGGGCCATCGCGCGAAAGGATGCGCCGCCGAGCCCCCGCGAGCACGGACGGCTGGGCTTGGCAGTCTTCTACGCCGCTCCTGTCAGCGCCGCACTCTGGCTACGTGACACGTTCGGCTTCGAGCCGGCCATGGAGCTGCCGTCAGCGGAGGGCGAGGGCGATGGCTGGCTGGAGCTGCGCGCCGGCAACGCGCCGCTGATGGTGTTCAAGAAGGAGCAGCCCGCACCGTCCGCGGCGTCGCAGTCCCACGTTCCGTGGGTGTTCGTCGACGACCTGGACGGCCACCTCGAACGCGCGCAGCGGCATGGTGCGCACATCGTCAGCGGAATCGACCAGCACGGGTACCGCGCTTACACGGCCGAGGATCTCGAGGGAAACCGTTGGCGGTTCGCCCAGGCGCGACCGACTATGCGTGTCTAAGGTCACATAACATATCTTTGGGGAAGTGTGGTCGGGACCTGTGGGGCGCCGCGACCCGGGACCCATGGTGCATCGTCTCGGCGCGCCGGGGCATCTACGCTCCCCTCATGAAGCGAACACATCCCGCATTCTGGGGCGCCGGCTGGGCCGGCCTGGCTGTCGGCGCGCTCATGTCGCTCATGGGCGTCCTGGACGCCACCGAGTCCGCGCGGCTGGCCGGCGGCTATGGCCTGATGCTCATGGGATCGGCCGTCTACCTGCTGGGCGGACTCGGTCTGCGCCAGGCACTGGTCAATCGCGCGGCGCGGAACGAGTCATCGGCTGCGTCGGCCGTTGGCGGCCGGGCCACGGCGAACCAGGCCTGAGCTGAAGCTCCTAGGGTCCTCCCAGCGCGTCATCCCGCGACCGCTGCCGGCGGCGCGGGGCGGCGTTGCGCACCTCCGCGGCCATCGCTTCGGGCAGATGGCCGTGCAGGCGGATGCCCGCCGCGGTGTAGTCCTCATCAATCTCGCCGGCTGACCTTGCGCGAGCCACCAGCTCGCCACGGGCGTACGGTACGACGGCGTCGACGCTCACCATCCGCGCCCGCAGCGCATCGGCGATCTGCTCCAGCAGTTCGGAAAGTCCTTCGCCAGTCATGGCACTGACGAAGGCCGCCTGCGGGCTGGCCGGAACCGGTTCGGAGCGCAGGTCGGCGTCCAGCAGGTCGATCTTGTTGTAGACGGTGATGCGCGGCTTGTCTCCTGCGCCGATCTCGTCCAGGACCGATTGGACGGCCTGCTGCTGGCCCAGAAAGTCGGCATCGGCCGCGTCGGCGACCTCCAGCAGCAGGTCGGCGCGGACGACCTCCTCCAAGGTCGCTCGGAATGCGTCGACCAGGTCGTGCGGGAGCTTGTTGATGAAGCCCACCGTGTCAGTGATGACGACGCGCAGGCCACCGGGCACAGTCACGGCCCGACTCGTCGGATCGAGGGTGGCGAAGAGCGTGTTGGCCGCGTAGACGTTTGCCTCCGCCAGCGCGTTGAGGAGCGTGGACTTGCCCGCGTTTGTGTAGCCGACCAGGGCGACGGTGGCCACCTCCGTCCGATCGCGCCGCCGGCTGGCGGTGGCGCGATGTCGCCGAACGTCGCGAAGCTCGCCGCGCACCTTCTTGATCTTCTCGCGGATGATGCGGCGGTCGGTCTCCAGCTGGCTTTCGCCGGGTCCCCGGGTACCGATGCCGCCGGCGGTGCGCGAGAGGTGCGTCCACATCCTGGTCAGCCGCGGCAGGTGGTACTCGAGCGCCGCCAGCTCAACCTGCAGACGCCCCTCGCGAGTCTTGGCGTGCCGGGCGAAGATATCGATGATCAGAGCCGATCGGTCCAGGACCTTGCAGTCGAGGAGCTTCTCCAGGTTGCGCTGCTGGGTGGCCGACAGCTCGTCGTCGACGACGAGCAGGTTGAAATCGCGCAGCGCCTTCTCATCGCGCAGCTCGGTCGCGCGTCCCTTGCCGAAGTACCACGCCCTGTCGGCGGACTGCCGCCGCTGAGCGGCGCTTCCCACCACGCTGGCACCCGCCGCCTGCGCGAGCGCGCCGAGCTCCGCCAGGCTGCGCGACACGGGCCAGCGACCGTCCCCCGGATTGTCGAGGCCGATGAGGAACGCGCGCTCGGTGGGCGCAGTGAGGTCGATCAGTGTGCTGCGTGCAGGCATGCTGCCCTCATCGTAGCCGAACCCCCTGGCGGGCTCCGGTGACCCGGGAGGTACTTTTCGCCTAGTGCGTCCGGGCACCCGGCTGTGCGATACCTGTTCGGTCTAGCCAGGGGGGCCAGGGAGATCCTGCAGTGGACGAGGGCATGGCGCCGTCGCGCGGCGCACGTCTGGCAACCCGCGAGGAGCGTGTCGGCCTGAGCTGGCGCCTGATGATCGCGCTCACTGCTGCCGCGGCTGCCGGCATCGGCGTCGACCGCGTGCTCGTCGACACGATCGTCGCCTCGGCGGCGCGTGGCCTGCTGGCCGCGGGCGCGGCGGGCGTGCTCGTCGGGATCGCGCTCTGGGTGCTGGTGGTGCTGCCGCTGGCACGTTCGCGCGAGGATCTTCACCTCCGCTACGAGGCGGCACTGGCGGATTCACTCTCCGATCCGCTGACGGGGCTCGGGAACCATCGCGCCTTCCAGGAAGAGCTGACGCGTCAGGTCGAAGCGTCGCAGCGCTACGGTACGCCGGTCTCGTTGGCGATCATCGACCTGGATGGCTTCAAGCAGATCAACGATCGCGGCGGCCATGGCCAGGGCGATCGGGCACTCTCGCACTTTGGGCGCGTGGTCAACGCGTCCATCCGGCGCGTCGACCGCCCGTTCCGCGTCGGCGGCGACGAATTCGCCGTCCTCCTTCCCCACACCGATGCCGCAGGCGCGCGGACCGTCGTGCGCCGCCTGCTCGCCGCCGCCCTCCAGCCGGCGGACGGCGACCGCGAGGATGGGCTGCACGTCTCCTTCTCGGCCGGAGTCTCCGCGCTGCCTTCCCTGGCCAGCACGCGCGCGCAGCTCTACTCCCAGGCCGATACGGCGCTCTACCAGGCCAAGCACGGCGGACGCACCGAGGTGATCGTCTTCGACCCCACGGTGGATGCTGTCGAGATCTCGCCCGACGCCGGCCACGCCATCGCGGAGGTCATCGCTCGCGGCCAGCTGCGCCCGGTCTACCAGCCTATCGTCGACCTGGCGAGTGGACGCGTGATCGGGATGGAGGGCCTGATCCGGCCGATCCCGCCGGCTCCGTTCGGTGATCCTGGCGCCCTTTTCGCCGCAGCGGCCGCCAGCGGCTACACCGTCCCACTGGACCTCGCCTGTTTCGAGGCGATCGTGCGCGGAGCGCGCTCGCTGGAGGCCGATCGCTTCCTGTCGATCAACCTCTCCCCCACCACCGTCGAGGCGCCGGAGTTCAACGCGGCAGTCCTCCAGAGCATCCTTGCGCGCTTCCACCTGGATCCTGCCCGGGTGGTCCTCGAGCTCACGGAGCGCGAGGAGGTGCAGGACGTCGCCCGGGCACGCGAGCGCCTGGAGGCATGCCGGCGCGCCGGCATGCGTCTCGCCGCGGACGACGTCGGCGCGGGCAACGCCGGACTGCGCCTGCTGAGCGAGCTGCAGTTCGACGTGCTCAAGGTCGACCTGGCGATCGTACGCCGCAGCTCGTCGAGCGCGACGTCGAGTGCGGTCATCGAGTCCGTCGTCGCCCTGGCTTCTCGAACCGGCGCGCTGGTCATCGGTGAGGGGATCGAAGAGGAGGCACAGATCGCGCAGCTCGCCGCGCTCGGCGTCGGCGCCGGGCAGGGCTATCTGCTCGGTCGTCCGGGACCGGTTTCCGGGACGCCGGGACGGCCGGAAACCGCGGGAATCGCCACCCACGTTGCGGCGCCGAAGGGATCGGTGCGCATCAGCGAGCCCCCACCGTCGATCAACGACTGGCGCCGATCGCTGGGCCTGCCGGTCACCTGACCTATCGTGGTCGAGCGTCCCGGGCGGGCAGCATCGCGGTCGCCTGCGAGATGATGCGTGGCTCGTCCGCCGCTCCTTCCCCGGCATCCAGCCATGTGATGCGCGTGTCGCGGCGAAACCAGGACAGCTGGCGTTTGGCGTACTGACGGGTATGACGCGCCGTGACCTCGACCGCCTGCTCGACCGACCACTCCCCCGCCAGGACCCGCATCGCCTCGCGGTAGCCGTGACCGGTCATGGGCGGCAGTTCCGGGCCATATCCACGCTCCGTGAGCAACCGCACCTCGTCCAGCAGGCCGCCGCTGAACATGGCGGCTGCCCGAGCATCGATGCGCTGGTAGAGCACCTCGCGTGGGCGCCGAATGCCGAGCATCACCACGCTGCCGGGGTAGGGTGACGCGCTGACCGACCACGCTCCCCCGCCCGGGGCCTCGAGGCGTTCCAGGCCGCGGAGCACACGTCGCGGGTTGCGCAGGTCGATGCTGGCGGCCCCGTCCGGCGCCAGCCGTCGCAGGCGTTCGGCGAGCGGCGCCAACCCGACCGCCTCCATCTCGTCCACCAGGCGGCGCCGCGCCTCCGCGGAGCGCGGCTGAGCCGCGAGGTCGTAGCCGTCGACGAGCGCGCTGACGTAGAGGCCGGAGCCGCCGACCACGAACGGGACCCGCCCCCGCTCGGCGACCTGCGGCAGCTGCGCGCGAGCGGCTGCCAGCCAGTCCGCCAGGGTGAAGGGCTCGTCCGGATCGACCAGGTCAAGGAGGTGGTGCGGAACAGCCTGCCGGTCCGCCGCGGAGGGCTTGGCGCTGCCGATGTCCATCCCGCGGTAGACCTGTCGCGAATCGGCGACGACGATCTCCATGCCGTGGTGCGCAGCCATGGCCATGGCGAGGTCACTCTTGCCGGAGCCGGTCGGACCGACCAGCACCGCCATCGGCGGAGGCATTCCCCGGTTGGTTGGTGACGCCATCGGCCTGACCGCTATCAGACCTCGTAGACGCGCTGAACCTGTTCCACCGAGGTTGCCCTGCCGCTGGATCGGTCGATGCCGAGCACGACTGCGTTGAAGCTGACCGGTCCATCGGCTACCTGGAAGCGCGTGGGCAGGTGGGTCAGGAAGCGCGGCAGGACCGTTTCAAGGCTGAAGCCGATGACCGAGTCGCGCGGCCCGGTCATGCCGATATCGCTGATGTACGCGGTTCCCTTGGGCAGGACCCGCGCATCCGCGGTGGGTACGTGGGTATGCGTGCCCACCACGCCGCTGACGCGGCCGTCCAGGAACCAGCCCATGGCGTTCTTCTCGCTGGTGATCTCGCAATGGAAGTCGACCACCCGGATGGGTGGCAGCGGTTCGGCCGCCTCGTCGAGGAGGCGATCCATCGCCTCGAACGGCGAGTCGAGCTGGTTCATGAAGACTCGGCCCATGATGTTGACCACCGCCACGTGCTCACCGTCCGGCAGCTCGTGGACCAGCCAGCCTCGCCCGGGCGCGGGGTCGGGGTAGTTCAGGGGACGCAGCACCGGGCGGTCGGAGTCGAGGTACTCGTAGACCTCGCGCTTGTCCCAGATGTGGTTGCCGCTGGTGATCACGTCGATCCCGTGGCTGAAGAGCTCCTCGGCAAGGCTCGGCGTGAGGCCCGCTCCGGCGGCAACGTTCTCACCGTTCGCGATCACCATGTCCAGGTCGAGCTCGGACCGGAGGTCGGCCAGGTTGTGGCCGATCGCCTGCCGGCCAGGCTTGCCGATGATGTCGCCGATGACCATGCACCGCAGCGAGGCGGCGCGGTCAGTCATCGGGCGTAGTCGACGGCGCGCGTCTCGCGGATGACCGTCACCTTGATCTGCCCCGGGTACTGGAGCTGATCCTCGATCCGCTTGACGACGTCACGTGCCAGCCGTGAGGAGGCGAGGTCGTCCACGTCCTCCGGCTTCACCAGGATCCGGATCTCGCGCCCGGCCTGGATGGCGTAGCAGCGTTCCACGCCGGGGAAGCTGAGCGCGATCTCCTGCAGGTCGTCGAGCCGCTTCACGTAGTTGTCGAGGCTCTCTCCGCGGGCGCCGGGGCGAGACGCGCTGATGGCGTCGGCGATCTGGACGACGGTCGCCTCGACCGTCTCCTGTTCGACCTCCTGGTGGTGGGCCGCGATGGCGTTGCAGACCACCGCGCTGATCCCGTAGCGGGCGGCGATGTCCCCACCGATCTGGGCATGCGGCCCCTCGACCTCGTGATCGACCGCCTTGCCGATGTCGTGCAGCAGGCCGCCCTTCTTGCTCTCGTTGACGTTCGCCCCGATCTCGGCGGCGAGCAGCCCGGAGAGCCGCGCCGTCTCGATGCAGTGGTTCAGGACGTTCTGGCCGTAGCTGGTGCGGTACTTGAGCCGACCGAGCAGCTTGATCAGCTCCGGATGCAGGCCTGGCACCCCCGCGTCGTAGGCCGCCTGCTCCCCGGCCTGGCGCATCACCGCCTCGATCTCGGCGCGGCACTTCGCGACCGTCTCCTCGATTCGTCCGGGATGGATCCGACCGTCGCTGATGAGCTTGGTGAGCGCCATGCGGGCGACCTCGCGACGGACCGGGTCGAAGCCGGAGAGGACGACGGCCTCCGGCGTATCGTCGATGATGAGGTCGACGCCGGTCGCCTGCTCGAGCGCCCTGATGTTGCGCCCCTCGCGACCGATGATGCGGCCCTTCATCTCTTCGCTGGGGAGGTGGACGACGGTGACCGTCGCCTCGGAGGTGTGATCGGCGGCGATGCGCTGCATGACCGTGGTCAGGATCCGCCGCGCGTGATCGTCGCCCTGTTCCTGCGCGCGGCGCTCGATGTCACGGACCTGCTGCTGCGCCTCCGCCCGGGCCTCGTCCACGATCTGCTGGATCAGGCTCTGCCGCGCTTCGGCGGCGGAGAGGCCGCTCACCCGCTCCAGCTCGAGCAGCTGGCGCTGGTGCATCTCGTTGAGCCGGGCCCGCTCACCCTCCAGGTCGCGCTGCCGCTCGGCGAAGTCTGCCTCGCGCCGCTCGAACGCCTCCACCTTGCGATCCAGGCTCTCGGACCGGTCGAGGAGGAGGCGCTCCTGGCGCTGGACGTCCGCCCGCTTTTCGCGCGCCTCCTCGTCGGCGGCGCGCTGAGCCTTCAGGACCTCGTCCTTCCCCTCGAGAACGATCTCCTTCTGCTTCGCGCGCGCATCGGCGACGAGCCGCTCCGCATAGGTTTCGGCATGCCTGACGGCGTTGGCCGCGAGGTAGCGGCGGGCAACGTAGCCGATCGCGACGCCCACCACCAGTGCGCCGAGCGCCGCAATGACGGCGATGGCTGTGTCGATCATCGGCTCCTCCATGGTTGGAGCCCGTTATGGGCGATTGTCGAAAACCGTCGTGACCGCCAGTCGGGGGCGCCGGGACGGTAGCGTCAAGGCAACGTGAATCGAATTTGAGTGTAGCGCAAGTCGCCGGTTTCGACCCTTGGCGGTGAGTCGCGGCCCTGCCATCGAGCGGACCAGCCTAGGCTGCGAGACGCGGCATGAGAGCCACCATGTCGAGGTCGCGCGGCAGGAAGTCCTGCAGCATGATCCGCTGCACGCCGGCGCGGGCAAGGGCCTCGACGCGCTCCGCCGCCTCATCGATGGTGCCGAGGATCCAGCGACCGCGTCGCTCCGCCAACCACGCCTGCGCATCGGTCCCCGGCTCGGCCGTGGTGTCGAGTAGCTGCCGGATGCGGGCGCGCAGGTCCGCCTCGTTCTCGGCGAGGAGGACACCGGTCATGGCCGAGCGCGTGATGCCGGCCGGGTCGCGTCCGATCTGGCTGCAGGCCGCGTCCAGCCCCTGGTAGGCCCGGGCGGTGCGCTCAGGCGTGGCCGAGACGATGTTGAGCTCGTCGGCAAAGCGCGCCGCCAGCCGACTGAGGCGCGGTCCACCGCGCCCGCCGAGGATGATCGGTGGGTGGCGCCGTCCGCCACGGACGGGGCGAGGAACGAACTGCGTGCCCCGGACATGCCAGTGACGCCCCTCGAACGTCCAGCCGTCCGGCTGTGTCCAGAGGCCATGGATCAGTTCCACGGCCTCCTCGAGCATCGCGTAGCGCTCACCGAGCTGCGGGAACCGGATACCCAGCTGTTCGTGCTCGTCCGCGTTCCACCCGGCGCCGATGCCGACCTCGATCCGGCCGCCGCTCATCTCGTCGACGGTGGCGACCTGCTTGGCGAATGCGCCCGGAATCCTGAACGTGACCGGGGAGACGAGCGAGCCCAGGTTGATGCGGCTGGTGTCACGCGCCAGGCCGGCCAGGGTCGCCCACGCGTCGGTGGTTGGCAGCCCGGCCTCACCGGGGAAGCTGGTGTAGTGATCGGATCGGAAGTACGCCTCCAGGCCGGCGACCTCCGCGCTGCGGGCCAGCGCCAGGATCTCCTCGTAGGAGAGCCCCTGCTGGGGCTCGCTCATCAGGGCGAATCGCATTCCCGGGTCAGGCCTCCTCGTCGCCGCGCTGGGCAGCCCGGATCGCCGTCCTGGCCGTCTCCGGATCGAAGCCTCGGCGCACCAGGAACATCCCCAGGCGCTGTAGCGCCCGGGAATCCTCCGGAACGGGCTTGCCCCGCAGGTGCCGCTCGAGTGCGGCTGCCGCGCGCTCGTGATCATTGGCCGGCAGGGCCTCGTCCCCCGCAGCCCGCTCGGGCGCCTCCCATGCCGCTCGAAATGTCTCGATCGTCTCGCGACGGACGCCACGCTGACGCAGCTCGGCCTCGACCAGCCTTCGCCCGCGCGGAGCATGGCGATCGCGTTGATCGCTCCACCAGCGTACGAAGGCGTCGTCGTCAACGTAGCCCAGCGCCTCCAGGCGATCGAGCGTCGCGTCGATGACGGGCTGCGCCGTGTCTGCACGGCGCAGGCGACGCACGACCTCCCAGCGCGTCCGCGGTCGGGTCGCCAGGTAGCGTGCCGCGATCTCCATCGCCGTCTCCGCGTCAGGCGGCTGCTTGTCGGTGCTTCGGTCGCGTCTACGCCTCCGACTCGACCGACTGGCGTCGTCAGTCATCGTGCCCGTCATGGTTGCGATGGCGCTGTCGGAGGGGCGTCATCAGCTCGCGACCTACTTCGCCTCGGAGATGCCCTCCACGCCGACCTCGATCGACTCTACCTTGCCGCGAACCTCCTGCTCCACCCTGGACGCGATCTCCGGGTTCGACTTGAGGAAGTCGCGCGAGTTCTCGCGTCCCTGGCCGAGCCGGGTGTCGCCGTAGTTGAACCAGGCACCGGTCTTCGAGAGCACGCCCGCGGCGATGCCCACGTCCAGCAGTCCCCCTTCGCGGCTGATGCCCTCGTTGTAGAGGATGTCGAACTCGGCGAGGCGGAACGGCGAAGCGACCTTGTTCTTGACGACCTTGACCCTGGTCCGGGAACCGATGGCATCGGTCCCCGACTTCAGGGTCTCGATGCGACGGATGTCCAGGCGCACGCTGGAGTAGAACTTGAGCGCCCGACCGCCCGGCGTCGTCTCGGGATTGCCGAACATGACGCCGATCTTCTCGCGCAGCTGGTTGGTGAAGACGAGCGCAGTGTTCGACCGGTTGATGGCGCCGGTCAGCTTGCGCAGCGCCTGGCTCATGAGGCGGGCCTGCAGGCCGACGAAGCTGTCGCCCATCTCGCCTTCGATCTCGGCGCGGGGCACCAGGGCCGCCACCGAGTCGACGATCACGACGTCGACGCCGTTCGAGCGAATGAGGGTCTCCGCGATCTCGAGCGCCTGCTCGCCGGTGTCCGGCTGGCTGACGAGGAGCTCGTCCACGTTGACGCCCACGTTGCGTGCGTACTTGGGATCGAGCGCGTGCTCGGCGTCGATGAAGGCGGCAACGCCGCCCTGGCGCTGGGCATTGGCGGCGACGTGGTAGCAGAGCGTGGTCTTCCCGCTCGACTCCGGACCGAAGATCTCGGTGATGCGGCCGCGAGGGATGCCGCCCACCCCGAGCGCCAGGTCGAGCGCGACCGAGCCGGTAGGGATGACATCGACGTTCTGGTGCGCACCCTTGTCGCCCAGGCGCATGATCGCGCCGCGGCCGAACTGCTTCTCGATCTGGAGGATGGCGGCGTCGACGGCGCGGCTGCGCTCGCCGTTTCGCTCGGACGGATTCTTGGCCTGGGCCACCGGGGCTTCCATCGTCTGGCGGGCTCCTTCTCTCTTGTTCCCGGCGGCGGTCAGCTCACTCCTCCTCGCCGGGTTCGTGGCGCGGCTTGCGCTTGGGCTTGATCACCTCGGTCGACATCGGCGGCTCGTACGACGATACCGGCGGTGCCTTCGGCGCCTTGGCCTTCGGCTTGCGCTTCTCCTGGTGACGTGGCCGATCTCTGCCCTTCGCCATCTTCAGCAGACCTCCGATCTGGCGGTCGCGGTGCCCGCTAGCGTGCCCGGCCGGGCCTTATCGGTCCCTTACCGGCCGCTTACCCTCGTCCGCGCCCGTGCTTGCGTATCGCTCCGTGACGGCGTCACGCAACGATCCGAACGTTCCATCTGCGAGGGCCCCGCGGATGCGTCGCATCAGATCGAGAGTATAGGTGACGTTATGGAGCGAGGCGAGGCGATACGCGAGCAGTTCCTCGGCGCGGAACAGGTGCGCAAGGTAGGCGCGCGAGTGGTTGCGGCACGTTTCGCAGCTGCACGCGGCGTCCACCGGAGACGCGTCGTCCGCGAACCGCGCGTTGCGGAGGTTCAGCTTGCCGCTGCTCGTCCAGAGCTGGCCGTTGCGGGCCACCCGCGTGGGCAGCACGCAGTCGAACAGGTCGATCCCGCGCTCCACGCCCGTGAAGAAGTCGATCGGCGAACCGACGCCCATCAGGTACCGCACCCGAGCGTCGCTCCCCAGCGCATCGGCCACCACGTCGAGGGTTGCCGCCATCTCCGCCTTCGTCTCCCCCACCGAGAGTCCGCCAATGGCGACCCCGTCAAACGGCAGCGAAGCCACGGCCGCCACGCTCTCGCGGCGGAGCTGGGCGTCGACGCCGCCCTGCACGATGCCGAAGAGCGCCTGGTCGCGGCGCGTGTGCGCGCGCAGGCACCGCTCGGCCCAGCGATGCGTCCGCGACATGGCATCGCGGACCTCGGCACGCGGCCGGTCGGGATCGATCGGCTGGTCGAATGCCATCGCGATGTCGCTTCCGAGTGCCTCTTGGATCTCGATCGCCGTCTCCGGTGTGAGCCGATGCGGAGAGCCGTCGAGATGGCTGGCGAACGTCACGCCGTCGTCGTCGACCCGCCCGAGATGCGCCAGGCTGAAGACCTGGAAGCCGCCCGAATCGGTGAGGATCGCGCCACCCCAGCCCATGAACCGATGGAGGCCGCCCAGCCGGGCGATGCGCTCGTGGCCGGGTCGCAGCGAGAGGTGGTAGGTGTTGCCCAGCAGGACCTGCGTGCCGGCCGACCGCAGGTCCCCGGGTGTCAGGCTCTTGACGGTCGCCTGCGTGCCAACCGGCATGAACTGCGGCGTGTCGATGGTCCCGTGCGGGGTGATGAGCTGGCCGAGGCGCGCGCGGCCGACATCGGTTCGCCGAACCTCGAAGGTGACCGGCCCGCCAGGGGACCGGTCAGTGCTGGCCGAGCTCACCGCGAGAGGATAGGCTATGGGCCTCGTGAGACTTTCGGAATGGCCACGCCACCCCTACCTCAACGATGAGCTGCGCGAGTGGATCGGTCTCCACCTGCGGGCGCTCGGCGTCAGCGACGTGGCCATCTTCGCGACGGCCACCGGACGCGAGGAGGAAGAGCGCCGGCTGCTGGTGGCGACCGAGCTCGGTCTCCTCGACACGTGGTACGGCCCGCGGGCGACCAGCGCGCGGTACAGCCTGAGCCTGCGCCTCTATCCCTGGCAGGCGGTCCACGGCGTCGACCTGCGCGGCGAGACCTCGCGGCTGTGGGCCCACGAGCACGAAACGCGATGGCGGCTGCTGATCGCGCGCCCAAGCCTGGATGTGCTCTCCGAGACGGCGGAGCTGGGGCGGGCGCTCGCGCAGTTCGCGGCCGCCTGCGCGGTGATGGCCGAACCCGCTGGGCAGGCCGCTGACGACCCCGCTGCGACCCCGGTGAGCGCGCCACCGGCGCCCGGGGCGCCTCGCGCGCCGATCCGGATCGAGCCCGATCTCGAGAACGAGGAGCCGCCGCTCGATCTCGAGCGGCGGCTTGGTTTGCCCCCTCGCAGCTAGCGCCCCGGGCCGGTCAGCTCACGGTCGACTTCACGACCACCTTGACGCCGTTGATCGTTCCCTCGACCGCCGCGCGAACGCGCCTGCCCGCAGACTCGCCGATGTTCCCTGCCGCATCGACGGCGCCGGTCGCAGCGGCTGACGCCGCCTCTTCGGCGTTGAGGCTCGTGTCGCGCGCCACCTGGATGGCGCCCTCTACGGCGCCGACGGCAGCAGCCGTGATATCGGCGCCGATCGACGACGCCTCCGAGACAGCCGTACGGCTGGTTTGGCCGATGGCGTCCATCGTTTCCATGCCGGCATCGGCGGACCCGCGCACCGCCCCGACCACCGCGGCCTTCGCCGCGTTGCCGACCGAGGTGGCCGCCGACGAGGCGGCGGTGGCGGTGGTGCTGATGGTGTTGGCGGCCGTCAGCGCGCTCAAGCCAGCGACGTCACCGACGGCGCCGATGGTGCCCTTCACCGCTCCAACGGCCAGGTCGGCCGCAGTTGAGCCGGCGCCGCCGATCTCCTTGACGGTGCGCTGAACGAGCGACGAGAGGGTCCCAACCGCGGCTTCGCCGACCTCCCCGGTGCCCTTGATGGTGCCGATCACGCTCTCCTTGACCCGGCGTCCGATTTCACGCTCATCTGCCATGCGCAAGCTCCTGTTCGTTGTAGGTGTTCAGACAAGGGTACGCCCCGCTGGCCAGTAAGCCCGTCTTTCGCAGGCGATCAGCGGATCAGCATGGCGTCGCCGAAGCTGAAGAACCGATAGCCGGCCTCAAGGGCGGCGCGGTAGGCAGCGAGGAGGGTATCGCGCGCGTCGTATTCGGTGACGTTGCCCATGCCGGCCTGCACGAACGCGGTCACCAGCAGCAGGAGCGAGCTGCGCGGCAGATGGAAGTTCGTGATCAACGCATCCACGGCGCCGAAGGCGAACGGCGGCGAGATGTAGAGGTCGCTCCATCCCCGTGCCCCCCTGCGCTGGGCCGCCGTCTCGAGCACCCGCACGCTGGTGGTGCCCACGGCCACGATCCGTCCTCCCTCGCGTCTTGCACCGCCGATGGCCCGGCTCGCCGCCAGCGGCACCTCGTACCACTCCCTGTGGATGCGGTGCTCGTCGACGAACTCGCCCTCCAGCGGACGAAACGTATCGAGGCCAACGTGCAGCGTCACCGATGCGCGTTGCACGCCCGCCTTCTCCAGCGAGGCCAGGAGGGCCGGCGTGAAGTGCAGCCCGGCGGTCGGAGCTGCGGCCGAGCCGGGAGGCCTCGCGTAGACGGTCTGGTAGCGCTCCGCGGGGGCACCGCTGCGCTTGATGTAGGGCGGCAGCGGCATCTCGCCGGCCGCTGCCATGACGGCCAGCGGGTCGCGGAAGAAGCGGACAGCGCGGGTCCCCTGGCCGAGCCGCTCCCCCACCTCGACCAGGTCGCCGCTGCGCAGTCGCAGGCGATCGCCGATGCCGATGCGGCGCGATGGACGGACCAGGCCCTCCCATCGGCCCGATGCGTCCTCCATGAGCCGCAGGACGAGCACCTCGGCTTCACCGCCGGTGTCCCGTCGCGCCCGCAGGCGGGCGGGGATGACGCGAGAGTCGTTCACCACCAGCAGGTCGTTCGGCTCGAGCTCCGCTCCCAGCTCGGCGAAGACGCGGTGCGTCAGGGCGGGACGCCCGGGCGTGGACGCGGCACGATCGAGAATCAGGAGGCGGGCGGCGTCGCGCGGCTCGGCCGGGACCTGCGCGATCGCCGCGGCGGGGAGCCGGTAGTCGAAGTCGTCGACCCGCAGTCGGGCCGGAGGCTGTGCATCGGTCATCGGTGACGGAAAGCGTAGCGCCCGGCCGGAAGCCCGGCCGGGCGCCATCGGTGCAGGACGGCTCAGATGATGCTGTTGATCCAGTCCTGGGCGAAGTAGACGACGAAGGCCAGCGCGACCACCCACATCAGCACGTGAATCTCGCTGAACTTGCCGCGCACCGCCTTGATCAGCACCCAGCTGACGAAGGCGGCGCCGATGCCGACCGTGATGCTGAAGGTGATCGGCATCAGGATGATCCCGAGAAGCGCCGGGAAGCCCTCCTCGACATCCACGAAGTCGATGTCCTTGATCAGGGTCGCCATCAGGTAGCCAACCACGATCAGAACGGGCGCCGTCGCCGCGAACGGGACCATGCCCGCCAGGGGCGTGACGAGGACCGCGACCAGGAAGAGGAGGCCGGTGATGACGGCCGTCAGGCCGGTCCGGCCACCCTCGGCCACGCCGGCCGCGCTCTCGATGTAGCTGGTGTTGGAGCTGATGCCCGCGGCGCCCCCGGCGACCGCTCCGATCGAGTCGACCAGCAGGACGCGCCCGATGTCCGGCACCTGGCCGTCCTCGGTGGTGAGCCCCGCCTGCTCGGTGATGGCCGTCGCCGTGCCCATCGTGTCGAAGAAGTCGGTGAGCATGATGGCGAAGATGGTGAGGATCGCCGCCAGCGCACCCAGCGACCAGACGCCGCCGAGATCGAACGCGCCAAGGGTCGCGAAATCCGGAACGAAGCTGGCGTCCGCGGGCCAGGTGGTGAACCCGACGATGAAGCTGATCACCGACATGACCAGGATGCTGATCAGCAGCGCCGCCTGGACCCGCAGCACGAAGAGGACGATCGTCAGGCCGAGGCCCAGCAGCGAGAGCCACGCGAGCGTGCTGTTCGGAAAGACGAACGCTACCGGCGTCCCGCTGCCGGCCACGATCAGGCCAGCATCCGAGAAACCGATGAACAGGATGAAGAGGCCGATGCCCACGCCGATAGCCCGCTTCAGCGCGAGCGGCACGGCGTTCATGATCGCCTCCCGCAGGCCGACCAGGACGAGCACCAGGACCACGAGGCCCTCGAGCACGATGACGCCCATCGCCGCGGCCGGGGAGAGTCCCAGGCCGAGCACGAGGGTGAAGGCCACGATGCCGTTGATGCCCAGGCCGGCGGCCAGGGCGATCGGGTAGTTCGAGACGAGCCCCATGGCGATGGTGAGGACGCCGGCGAGCAGCGCCGTGGCCGCCGCCGCGGCCGGAATGAAGGCCGCCTGCTCCGCTGAACCCGCCTCGAACATGTTCGAGAGGATCAGCGGGTTGAGGAAGATGATGTAGGCCATCACCAGGAACGTGGTGATGCCCGCCTTCACCTCCGTGCCGACTGTGGTCCCCCGCTCGGTGAGCTTGAAGAACCGATCGAGGCCTCCAGCACCCGCGCCGGGCGCGGCTGCCTCGCCATGCGGTGCTTCGGTTGCCTGAACTGACACTCTGGATCACCCTCCGCTCCTGGCACGCGTGATCCCGACATCAAGCGGGCCACCGGTGCCCGTGGTGGAGCCTACTCCGACGCATCGACGCCCGCGCCCACATTTCGCACCTGCCGGCCGCTGTCGGAGGTGCTGGTCAGCGGCGCAGGAAATAGAAGAGCAGGGTCAGCACGACCGAGACGACCAGCATGGTGCCGAGTGGGATGTAGATGCCACCGTGCTCGCCCTCGACGGCGATATCCCCCGGAAGCCGGCCGATAGGCAGGCGAACCCCGATCATGGCCAGCCCGCCGACGATCACCAGCAGCAGCCCGACCAGGAGCACGATTCGGCCGATCTCCGGGGACATCGGCCTAGTCGAATAGCCCGGGTTGCCGTGCCGGCGCGCTGGCGTCGGCCGGTGGTGCCAGGCCAAGGTGGCGCCAGCCGCCGACAGTCAGCTGGCGACCGCGAGACGTTCGGGCCAGGAGCCCGATCTGCATCAGGTACGGCTCGACCACGTCCTCGATCGTCTCGACCGGCTCGCTGACGGTGGCGGCCATCGTCGAGAGGCCCACCGGGCCTCCGTTGTGGTGATCGGCCATGGCGCGCAGCAGCTGGCGGTCCATGGCATCCAGTCCCCGTTCGTCGATCTCCAGCAGATCCAGTGCGTCGTTGGCCAGCTCCGGCGTCACCATCCCGTCTCCCCCACCCCGAACCTGGGCGAAGTCGCGCACGCGTTTGAGAAGCCGATTGGCGATGCGCGGCGTCCCGCGCGAGCGGCGAGCCACCGTGGAGGCCGCCTCGGGCGCAAGCTCGATCTCCAGGATCTCGGCGCTGCGGCGCAGAATCTGCTCCAGGTCGGCCTGCGTGTAGTAGTCCAGCCGGTACGTTGCGCCGAATCGATCTCGGAGCGGACCGGTGATGGCGCCCACGCGCGTGGTTGCCCCGACCACCGTCACCTGCTCGATCTGCAGCCTGACGGTCCGCGCCCCCGGTCCCTTGCCGAGCACGACGTCCAGGGCGAAGTCCTCCATGGCCGGATAGAGGATCTCTTCCACCGCATGGCTGAGACGGTGGATCTCGTCGATGAACAGCACGTCGCCGCGCGAGAGGCTGGTGAGGACCGCCGCCAGGTCGCCGGCACGCTCGATGGCCGGACCACTGGTGGTCCGGATCTGCGCGCCAAGCTCGGCCGCCACGATGTTCGCCAACGTGGTCTTGCCCAGGCCCGGCGGGCCGTAGAGCAGGATGTGGTCGACCGGCTCGCTCCGCTGCCGAGCCGCGTCGATCAGGATGGCGAGATTCTCCTTGACGCGCTCCTGCCCGGCGAACTCGTCGAGGCGTCGCGGACGGACGGTCGATTCGAGCGCGAGCTCCTCTTCGGCGGCCTCGGCGCTGGTGATGCGCTCGATCGTCACGCCGCCGCCACGGCTTCACGTCTGGCCGAATCGAACATGCGACCGATTCTACGCGCGGCGACGGCGCCAGGCTGAGTGGCTGTGGCCGCCGCCGACCCCTTGGCTTTGCCAGGCCGCGCGTCCTCGCGCTCGAATACCGTTCCTTGCGAGCCCGTCTCTTCTTGCGAACCCGTTTTCGCCATGCACGACCCGTAATCGTGGTAACCGCACGGGTGCCGCTGCCGTCCGCCATTTACGAACGGTGGTCGTGCTAAGCGGGTTCCGTGACGCGTGGTCCGCAGACACGGTTCTCCTCACGACTCGCGCGAGCGCGGACGCCGCTTCCGAACGCGGCGAAGGGCGGCAAAATCCTGCTTACCACGATTAGCGGTCGTAGATGACAGGAACCAGAGGCCGGCGAGTGGGCCGACAGGGTCGCGCACCCACGCTTTGACCCGAACGGTTCGGTCCGGGAACGCTACAGCGAATGTCTCGCGGTGCTGGTGCACCACGCGGCGCTGCGTCGTACCCTCTTCGACCAGCAGCAGTCTGCCGATCACCTGCGCGTCCCACCCGCGGTCGCGCCGCACCATGGCCGGCACGATGCGGCACTTGCGATCGATGGCGGCCAGGAGTTCCTGCTCGTCCACGAGCCGGGTCTTGACCTCGATCAGCAGGAGCGTGCGGCGGCCGGCGTGCCAGGCCACGACGTCGACCGATCCTCGCTCGCCGTAGGAGTTGAAGGTGAGTTCCGTCACGACCTCCCAACCATTCCTACGGAGCTCGAGCACGACCGCCTCGACGAGCCGTGCATGCGCAGCGTCCGCCAGGCGCGTCAGTGCCACGGGCACCCGAAGCTGGAGCTGAACGTCGGCGCCCAGGGCGGACGCGGAGCGGCGGATGATTTCGACGGTCAGGCCGGCAAGTTTCCCTACCTCAATCAGCGACTGGGTCGTCTGGTCGATACCTGCTGCATGCTCGACATCCAGCTGGCGCCAGCCACGGTGTAGTCGCAGGCTACGAATGAGCCGCCCGAATCGACGGTCGTCCACCGGCGGATGCTCCCAGTCGCCGCTTATCGCGTTGTTACCGCGCGATTACCGCGCGATTACCCGCGCCCTAGCTGCCCGGCAGGTCCCCGGGGGTGTCGACGTCCGCAATCGGATGGGCGGCCGGCACCGCGGTCACCAGGTGTCGGTTGGAGCGCAGAACCATTCGCAGGCCGATGTCCCCGGCCGGCGCCTG
>CAVZPD010000003.1:0-45224 GCA_963777045.1 uncultured Chloroflexia bacterium | reverse complement strand
ACTGCGGCACAACTGCTCGGGGAAGCACGCCGGCATGGCGCTGCATGCCAAAGCCGCGGGATGGCCGATCGAGACGTACTGGCAGCCGGACCATCCCGTCCAGCAGGCCGCCCTGGAGACGGTCTCGCGCCTCACCGATGTGCCAGCGCAGGAGATCGCCCGGGGGACCGATGGCTGTGGCGTGGTCACCTTCGGCCTTCCGCTGCGCGGCCTGGCTCTGGCCTACGCGCGACTGGCCGACCCCTCCACGATCCGGGACGAGGCGCTGCGGCACGCCCTCGTTCGCATCCGCGACGCCATGATGACCCACCCCGAGCTGATTGCCGGTGAGCGCGGGATGCTCGACACCGCACTGATGCGCGCGGCGCCGGGACGCCTGGTCTCGAAGGGCGGGGCAGAGGGCGTCCAGGCGGTGGGTTTGCTTCCGGGGGAGCTGCCCGGCGCGAACGGCGCGAACGGCGCGAACGGGGAGTCGGGTGGGCTCGCGCTCAAGATCGAGGATGGTGACGGTGCGCGCCGCGCGCGCGGCTCGGCCACGGTCTCCGCCCTGCGGCAGCTTGGGGTACTTGGAGATGACCTGGTGGCAGAGCGCCTCGGCGAGTTTGCCTCGCCCCCGGTGTTCGACCCTCGGGGCAACCGCTCCGGCAGCGTGACGGCGACCTTCCGCCTGTCCTGACTGCCGGCAAGCGCTCGGCACGCAACCTGCTGACGTCTGCAGCGGGCGCGGCCTTCGATACCGCCCGCCCGTACGACAAGGAGGACGACATGCTCTGGATAATCATCGCGGTGGTGGTGCTGCTCCTGCTCTTCGGGGGCGTGGGCTACGGCTACCGCGACCGGTGGGGTGGCTACTACGGTGGCGGGACGGGCCTCATCGGGCTGATCTTGATCGTCCTGTTCATCATCTGGGCGGTCAACGGCTTCGCAATGTAAGCAGGGCCGGGCCGAGTGAGCCCCTGGCTCGGCGCCTCGGGGCGACCCGGCGTCAGCCGATCCAGCCGCGCACCAGCTCGGCGAGCCGCAGGAGCAGCGGAGCCAGCACCAGCGCCGGCAGGAAGTTCGCAACCCGGACTCGCTTGAGCTCCAGCAGGCGCAGCGCGACCCCGAGCAGGATGAGGCCGCCGGCGGCGGTGATGGCCAGCACCGTGGGCGGGTCCATCACGTCGCGCAGGAGGAATGCGCTGCCCGCGATTCCTCCCTGGACGACCAGGACGGTGAGCGCGGAGAGGTAGACCCCCGCGCCAAGCGCCGCCGCGAAGGCGATGCTCGCGACGCCGTCGAGGAGGCTCTTGGTCGCCAGCAGCGTGACGTCGCCGGAGAGGCCGTTCTCGATCGAGCCGAGGATCGTCAGCGGCCCCACGCAGAAGACGAGGCTGGCGGTGATGAACGCCTCGGCGATGCGGCTCGGCTCTCCACCGCGTGCCAGGCGCCGCTGGAACCACGCGCCGAGGGCCTCCAGGCCATCGTGGAGGTGCAGCAGCTCGCCGACGACCACCCCGCCCAACAGGCCAGCCAGCACGGCAAGGTCGTCGCCCGGCTGGACGACATCGGAGGTGAAGAGGGGGAGCGCCATCGAGATGGCGATCAGGACGGTGAAGAAGCCGAGCGCTGTGGTCAGGCTCTCCTGCATCCTCCGCGGCACGCGTGCACCGGCGAGCAGCCCGACGGTGGTGCCCAGGAGCACGGTCGCCACGTTGAGCAGGGTCCCGGTCAAGAACATGTCGTGCATTGTCGCCCGCTGGTCGTCGATAGATGTGCGGGAACGCTCCCGGATCGGTCTCCCGGCCCCGGTCTGGCTCATCTATCGGTGCGGGGGAGGGCCCGCGGCGTGCCTCCGGACGCTGTTCACGCTCACGGTGGACCGATAGACCGGCCAACTGTCAGCCCGGATCGACCATCGGGCACGGATGAGGCGATCTATCGGCGCCGGCCCGGTCCGAGGCGAGCGCCTGCTACCATCGGCGATCCATGACCGAACCCGCTGCGCCAGTCCGCGCCCGCATGGCGCCCAGCCCCACCGGGCCCCTGCACATCGGCACGGCTCGCACCAGCCTGTACAACTTCCTCTTCGCGCGCCACGTGGGCGGCAGCTACATCCTGCGTGTCGAGGACACCGATACCGCTCGCAGCACGGTGGAGTTCGAGCGCGACATCATCGACAACCTGCACTGGCTCGGCATCACCTGGGACGAAGGCCCGCAGGCGGCCGGCGGCGAGGAGATCGGCCCCCTCGGGCCATACCGCCAGAGCCAGCGCATGGACCGATACGCTCGCGAGGCGGAGCGGCTGATCGCAACCGGCGATGCGTACCACTGCTGGTGCACGCCGGACGAGCTCGAGGCGGTTCGCAGGGAGCAGTCGGCAAAGAAGGAGGCACCGCGCTACAACGGCCGCTGCCTGACTATCAGTGACGCGGATCGCGATCGATTCGCATCCGAGGGCCGCCGCCCGGCCGTCCGCTTCAGGGTGCCGGCGGAGACCATCCGCTTCGACGACCTGATCCGTGGCGAGGTGGAGTTCGACAACGCGCTGCTGGGCGACTTCGTCATCGTGCGGGGCGACGGCGGGCCGCTCTACCACTTCGTGGTGGTGGTCGACGACGAGGAGATGGGCATCACCCACGTCATCCGCGGCGAGGATCACCTGTCGAACACGCCCAAGCACATCGCTCTCATCCGAGCGCTCGGCTACCGCGAGCCCCGATTCGGGCACATCCCGCTGATCCTCAACCCCGATCGCTCGAAGATGAGCAAGCGCAAGTCGCAGACCGCCATCACCGCCTACCGCGAGCAGGGCTACCTGCCGGAGGCGATGGTCAACTTCCTGGCCTTCCTGGGCTGGAGCCCCGGCACCGAGGAGGAGATCTTCACCCTCGACGAGCTCGCCGAGCGGTTCGAGATCGAAGCGGTGCACAAGGGTGGCGCGGTCTTCGACGCCGACCGGCTCGACCACCTCAACGGCGTCTACATCCGCAACCTCACCGATGAGCAGCTCGCGCTGCGCCTGCGTCCCTTCCTGCCCGATGCCCTCGCCGATGAGTCCGTCATACGGGTGGTGCCGCTCATCAAGGAGCGCCTGGTGCGCCTCGCCGATGCCAGGGAGCTGCTCGCCTTCCTGACCGAGTCGGATGGCCAGGTGGGCGCACTCTACGATGCGGACGCGCTGCTGCCCAAGAAGCGGTCGCACGAGGAGGTTGCAGCAGCGCTGGCGAACGCGCGCGCGGCGCTGGACGGTCTCGACGCCGCCGACTTCTCGGCGGACGTGCTCGAATCGACCTGCCGCGCGAAGGCCGATGGGATGGGCTGGAAGGCCGGCGACTTCTTCAGGCCGCTGCGCGTGGCGATCACCGGGCGTCCCGTTTCGCCGCCCCTGTTCGGATCGATGGAGCTGCTGGGTCGCGAGCGAGTGCTGGCCCGGCTCGACGCTGCGCTGGAGCGGCTGTCATGAGCGATAGCGGCATGGGCGAGCTCCTTTCCATGACCGTGCTCGTCCCCATCCGCAGCAGCGGTGGCGAGCAGGTCGACCCCGCGCGCGTTCCGCTGGAGGGCTACCGGCATGGCGCCGATGGCCAGGGCCGATTCGTGGCGGCCTACACCTCGCCTGAGCTCCTGCGCGAGTTCGGTCCTCCCGGTTCCGACGCCATCGAGCTCGCCTCGCGTGACCTCTTCATCCGGGCAGAGGGCGGCGGCGAGCGCGTGGTGATCGATCCGGGGGCTCCCGGCCAGCTGGAGGTGCCGACGAGCGTGCTGCCTTTCCTTGCCGCCGGCATCGACCCCTCCTCCCCCGAAGCGATGCGCGCGCGGCGTCCCTTCGGCGAGCTGCCGCCCCTCGAATCGCCAGCCGACGTCCCGCAGCCGTTCGCGAGCGAGCTGCACGTCACCCTGCTGGAGCTGCCGCAGGTTGAGCGGGCCTGGCTGCTGCGGGCTGGAACGGCGTGGACGGTTGGCATCGTGCTCGTCGACGGCGCCGCGCTCGACGCGTTCGACGAGGTGCGCAATCGACTTCACGCGCTCGCTGCCGAGCACCTGGGCGGACGCCGAGCGCTCTCGGTGACCGACCTCACCGCACAGCCGGTTCGCGAGGCGTACGAATCGGTCTCCGGGCCCTGGTACAGCAAGCCGCCGGAGAAGCCAAAGGGCTTGCTGGGTCGGTTCTTCGGCGAGAGCTGAGGGAGGTCAGGAGCGGGGCGGCACCAGGACCAGACGACCCTCCACGTCCCCGGCGGCCAGCCGGTCGAGCGCCGCATTCGCCTCCGCCAACGGCATTCGCTCGACCTCCCATCGAAGCCTGCCATGGCGCGCCAGCCGGACCACTTCGCGCAGGTCTGCCAGCGAGCCCCAGGCGGTCGTGGTCAGCGACGCCTCCACCGGCACCCGGTCGAACCCGAAGGGCAGGACGCCGCCCGCCTCGCCGACGAGCGAGATGAGGCCGCCGGGGGCCACGTTGCGGGCGGCGTAGGCGAGGCTCTCATCGGTCCCGACGAAGTCGAAGACGACGTCTGCCGCTGCCCCCAGGCCCAGCGTCACCAGCGACTCGTCGCCATCGAGCAGCCCCAGGTCAGCCCCGCGGGTCGCGGCGAGCTGGAGCTTGCCCGGGCTGATCTCCCGAACCGCGACCGTCAGCTCTGGCATGCGTCGAAGGTATTGCAGGGCGAACTGGCCGAGGCCGCCGAAGCCGATGAGCAGGACACGCGCGCCAGGCGCCAGCCACGGTGTCGCGCGTTGGACGGCACGGAACGGCGTGACGCCGGCATCGGCCAGCGGCGCGGCGGCGTCGGCCTGCAGATCGCCGAGCCGGACGAGGTAGCGCGGGTGGGGTACCAGCATGTACTCCGCGTAGCCGCCATCGAGCTGGAAGCCGGGGGATGTACCACGCTCGCAGCGCTGTTCCTCTCCGGCGGCGCACTCGCGGCACGATCCGCAGCCCCAGCCCCCGAAGATGACGACGGGGCTGCCCTCGTCGAAATGGGCACGATGCAGGGGAGCCCTGGCGTCGGGACCCCACGCGTCGATGGTGCCCGCCACCTCGTGGCCCAGGGTGACCGGCCGGGTGATGCGCAGGCGGTCCGTTCGTGCCAGGTGGACATCGGTGTGGCAGACGCCGCAACCCGAAACCCGGATGCGAACCTGGCTCCCGGTCGGTTCCGGCATCGGCAGCTCCTCCAGCCGCAGTGGCTGGTCCGCGCCGTGGGTTCGGACGGCAAGCATCGGTCCTCCCGGATCCGCCCTCAGTCGGGCGGGTCGATGGCCTCGAGGAGGCGAGCGATGAGACCCTTCGGTTCGGCGCGCTCGATGATGTCCAGGATCGTGCCGTCCTGCGCCAGCGCGAAGGCGGTGGGCTCTGCGTTCATGTTGCCGCGATCGCTTCGAACGGGGATGCCCAGCATGGCGCAGGCGGTCCGCCGCTCGTCGGAGAAGAGCAGGTAGGGAAGCTCCATCTCGGCGATGTAGTCGGCCTGCTGCTGCTCGGAATCCGTGGTCACCACCACCAGGCCCACGCCGGCGCGCTCGATGCGCCCGTACGCGTCGCGCAAGGTCCTGGCGAGCTCGTCACCGCGCTCGCGCGCCGTTCCCTTCAGCGTTGGCCCGCCGAAGAAGATGACGATCGACGGGCGCTTGCCCGCGAAGCTGCGCAGGTTGAGCAGGTATCCGTCGGATGCGCGCAGGCCCACCGACGGCATCGCGTCGCCGACTTGCACGCTGAGGCCGGCCGGACGGGAAGTGGCGGAGGTCATGGGTCGATTGTAGCCACTGCCGCGCTCGGCACCCTCGCGCCGAGCAGCAGCATCTCGCCGGACCGGTGCGCCAGCCCGTCGCGCTCCAGCCCCTCGAGCAGCGCGGTCGCCGCGGCGTCGCCGTTAGCGACGTGGCCCAGCGGGAGCCGATGACCGGGCGCCGCAGCCAGCTCGCGCAGGATCCTGCCGCGCAGCTCTCGCACGGAGCCGGCGAAGCCCGGCTGGCGGACGACTGGCACGGCGATCGCGCGACCTCGCGACGGGCAGCCGCGTGCCACCGGGCAGCGCCCGCACTCCGGCCGCCGTGCCGAGCAGACGGCCGCCCCGAACTCCATGCTGGCGTGCATCCAGCTGGCTGCCTCGGCCGGGTCGGCGGCCCCTGCCGCGAGCGCATCGGCCAGCACCTGCAGCTTCCGCGGCGGCGTCGTCGCGGGCATGCCCAGCCGGCGCACCAGCCAGCGGCGGACATTGGTGTCCACGCCGGCCACGGGCTGACCGAAGGCGAGCGCCGCAACCGCGCGGGCGGTGTATGGACCGATGCCTGGCAACTGCTGGAGCCCCTCCGCGTCGCGTGGCCAGCCCCGGGCGACCACGACCAGCGCGGCCCGCCGCAGCGCCACGGCACGCCGGTTGTAGCCCAATCCGGACCAGGCGGTGAGCACGTCCGCGTCCGAAGAGGCGGCCACCGATGCGGCCGTCGGAAAGCGCTCCATGAACGGCGGGAAGCGCTCAGCGACACGCGAGGCCTGCGTCTGCTGCAGCATCACCTCGCTCACGAGGACGGCCCATGGCTCGGTGGTTCGCCGCCACGGAAAGTCGCGCTGCGCACGGGCGTACCAGGCGAGGATGCGTCGTCGAATGGAGCGCAGCTGGCCGGGTGAGGCATGCACCACGGCAGGGTAGCGCGAGGAAGGCCAGAGAACGACCGGGCCGCGTCTGCGCTACCCTCGCTGCCCCATGGGCTACCGACTCGTCTGCCTCGATGCCGGCTTCACGCTGCTCGCCCCGCGGCGCTCGCTGGCGGACGCGCTGACGGGCGTGCTCGAGGAGCAGGGCCATTCCGCCACCGTGGACGATGTGCGCCGGGCGTGGGAGGTTGCCGATCAGTGGTTCTGGGACGAGTACCAGCGGCCCGACAACCGGACCTGGAGCAGCGACGAGGCGATCGAGCGGACCTGGCGCGAGTACCACGGCCGCATGCTCGGGGAGCTCGGCTATGGCGACCGTGCCCACGAGCTGTTGGACGCCATCCTGGCGTCTCAGTTCGCGGCCGACTCCTGGGAGCTCTACCCGGATGTCGAGCCGACGCTGGCCGCGCTGCGGGAGCGGAACGTGAAGCTCGGCGTCATCTCCGACTGGGGTTCGAACCTGGGGGACATCCTGGACGGCCTGGGCCTGGGACCCTACCTCGATTTCGTCCTCGCCTCGGGCTCGGTCGGCCTCGCAAAGCCGGATCCTGCGCTCTTCCGAGCCGCGCTGGCCCGCAGCGATGTCGCGGCCGCCGATGGGCTCATGGTCGGTGACTCACTGCGCGCCGATGTCGCGGGGGCGCGCGCCGCCGGGATGGATGGCCTGCTGCTGGTGCGCGCCGAGGCGGACGGTCCGGACCACCGCGCGGAGCGGATCGAGGTCCCGAGCGACGTGCGCGTCATCGCGTCCCTGGAGGAGCTGCCGGCCATCGTCGGCGGCTAGAGTGAGCGCTCCCATGCCGGCTCGATCCGCTCCCGCTGTCGCCTCGCCGATCGTCGTCGACAAGTTCGGCGGATCCGTGCTGCGTCGCCCGGCCGACATCGCCGCGGCGGTGGATGCGGTCGCCCAGCAACGCGCGACTGGCGTCCGTCCGGTGGTGGTGGTATCGGCGTTCGAAGGGGTGACCGACGCCATCCTGGCGTCGGCATCGGTCCTGCTGCCGGATGGTGGTGCCAGCCTGCGAGAGCCGCGCCAGGACGCCGCCTCGCCGCTCGCCCGTGAGACCGACCGCGCGCTCGCCACCGGTGAGGCGCTCTCCGCCGCGCTCTTTGCGCTCGGGCTCCAGGCCCGGGGCATTCCCGCCCGCTCCTTCAGCGGGGCGGAGGCGGGCATTCGCACGGCGGCAGCCCACCTCGGCGCAGAGGTCCGCCGCGTGGCGCCGCGCATGCTCCGTGCCGCGCTCGAAGGTGGCCTGGTGCCGGTAGTGGCCGGCTTCCAGGGGATCGGCGCGCACGGCGAGCTGACCACTCTTGGCCGCGGTGGCACGGACCTGTCCGCCGTGGTCCTGGCCGCCGCCCTGCGCGCGGACCGCTGCGAGCTCTTCAAGGACACGGGGGGCATCATGGAGGCGGATCCGCACCTGGTTCCCGCCGCGCGCTTCCTGCCGGTCGTGGACGCCATCCAGCTGGAGCTCCTGGCAGAGCTGGGAGCCGAGGTCGTGCACCCCGTCGCCGTCCGTCGCGCGCGCCGCGGGCGGGTGCGGCTGGTGGTTCGCGCCATGGATGTCACGCAGCCCATGAGCGAGGTCCAGCCCCGTCGCGGGCGCACGTCACCGCCCGCTGGACTGATGCTGGCGGTCGACCGACAGGACCGGATCGCGCGTATCAGCCTGGTCGGTCCCGCCGCCAGCATGCCGGAGCTGCTGCCGATCCCGGCGCGCGGCGCCGGCAGCTTCTACGAGAGCGGGATGCGCGTCGTCTGGGCCGAGGTGCCGATCGACCAGGTCGGGCCGGCCGCCCAGGCCGTCCACGCCTCGTTGATGCTCCCCTGACGCAACCGCATCCGCGGCGATGGCAGCCACCTAGCCGGGCGTTTCGGCCCCTCCCAGCTCCTCGGGCTCGACAACTGCCTCGTGCTCGGCTGTCCCGGCCCGCGGGCGAAGCTGCAGGACCACGCCGGAGGCGATGATGAGCGCGCCGCCCAGCAGCTGCAGCGGCGCCGGCTGCTCGGCCAGAAGGAGCGCAGCCAGCAGCACGCCCACCACCGGCTCGAAGTTGGCGAGGATGGCGGCCCGCGGCGCGCCGAGGCGCCGGATCCCGGTGATGTAGGTGACGGTCGGCACGCCGGCGCCAACGATCCCCGCCAGCGCCACCGGCCACAGCGCCTCGATGGCGGAGAACGGCACTGCGAGCTGGCCGGCAGCACCGATCAGCAACGCGATGGCCAGGTAGATGCCTGCCGCGCCGGCCATGGTGAGCGCCGCCGCCTGGCTGCCCGGCACGTGGGCGAAGCCATAGCGGGCGGCGAGGACGTAGAACGTCTGGCCGAGGGCACCGACCAGCGAGAGGCCGATGCCGATGGCGTCGAGCTCGCCCAGGCCGCCCGAGCCCGCAACCACCAGCACCATGCCCGTCAGCGACATGGCCAGCGCCGTCCAGCGGATGCGGTCCAGTCGCTCGCCGAGCCAGGCGACGCTGATCAGCGCCACGAAGGCGGGGTAGAGGTAGAAGACCAGCAGCGCCAGCGCGATGCTGATGCGCAGGAAGGCGACGAAGACGGCCAGGTTGAGGATGGCGTTCGCCACGGTGGCGCCGGCCATGAACCAGCGATCGCGGACCGGCAGCGAGCCGATGGGCACGAAGCCCGCACGGCGGGTGGCGTAGCGGGCCGCGATGAAGATGGCCATCGAGGCGGCGCCGAGCACGCCGCGCCAGAAGACCAGCGCCAGGGTGGAGACACCCGCATCGTCGGCGAAGCGGCTCAGCGGGCCGAGCGTGCCGAAGCAGGCCGCGGCCAGCAGGATGAGGCCGATACCCACGAGGTCCGTGGAGGAATGGCCCGATCGACGGCTCAACGACGCGACGAGGCCGCTGCGTCCTCAGCTTCGGCCCGCTCCAGCTCCGCACTCAGCCGCGTCCACTCTGCGGCCAGGCCCTCGGAACGCTCCTTGGCCGCGTTGTGCTGCTCGATCAGCTCCCGCACCGCGGCGCCATCGGCGTACACGGTGGGGTCCGAGAGCCGGTCGGATGCTTCGGCAACCGTGGCATCGGCCTCGCGCGCGGCCGTCTCCACGCGGGCGAGCTCGGCCCGCAGGTCGCGGGTTCGACGGTAGCGGCTGTTCCGTGCTTCGGCCTCCTGCCGCTTGCGTCGTGCGGTATCGGCGGCGGTCTCGCGTGGGCGAGGCGCCTGCTCCTCGATACCGCGTGGAGTCTGCCGCCCCTCCACCGCTCCGCGCGCCTCGATGTCCAGGCCGCGCTTGGCCGCGTAGTACTCGAAGTCGCCGGGATACAGGGTCGCCTCGCCGGCGCTCACCTCGATGATCGCGTTCGCCACGCTGCGGATCAGGTAGCGGTCGTGGGTGATGAGCACGATCGTCCCCGGGAACGCGTTGAGCGCGTCCTCCAGCACGTCGCGAGAGGCGATGTCCAGGTGGTTCGTCGGCTCGTCCAGGCACAGCAGGTTCGGCGGATCGGCCATTAGCTTCGCCAGCGCGAGCCGCGTCTGCTCCCCGCCGGAGAGCACCTCCACCTTCTTGTCGACCGCCTCCCCCGAGAAGAGGAACGCGCCCAGGAGCCGACGGACATCGGCCGTGCTCATGCGTGCGGCGGAGCCCGACAGCTCGTCAAAGACCGTGTTGGCCGTGTTGAGCGCCTCGATCTGGTGCTGTGCGAAGTACGCCACGCGCACGTTGAGGCCCAGCTCGCGGGTGCCGCCATCGAGCGGCAGGACGCCCGCCAGGATCTTGAGCAGCGTGCTCTTGCCGGCACCGTTCGGGCCGATGAGCGCCAATTTCTGGCCGCGCTCCAGCTGCAGGCTCAGCCCGTCGTACACGGTGTGGCTGCCGTAGCGCTTGACGACCTCGTCCAGCGTGACCACGACGCGCCCGCTGCGCGGTGGCGCCGGGAAGCGGAACCTGACCGCCTTGCTGCGCTCCTTCGGCACCTCCACCCGCTCGATGCGGGCCACCTGCTTGATGCGGCTCTGCACCTGGCGCGCCTTCGTCTTCTTGTAGCGGAAGCGCTCGATGTAGCGCTCGATCTGCGCGATCTTGCGGCCCTGCGCCTTGGCGGCCATCTGCAGCTGCGCGATCCGCTCGTCGCGCTGGTCGACGAAGTCGCCGTAGTCGCCCACGTACTCGGTCAGCATGCCGTGGTTGAGCTCGGCCACGCGGTTGACCACGGCATCGATGAAGTCGCGATCGTGGCTGACCAGCAGCACGGCACCCGCGTACTCCGCCAGGAACCCCTGCAGCCACTCGACCGATGCCAGGTCCAGGTGGTTCGACGGCTCGTCGAGGAGCAGCAGGTCCGGGTTCTGGAGCAGCAGCCGGGCGAGCGCCACGCGCATCATCCAGCCGCCGGAGAACTCCTCCGTGCTGCGCTCCATGTCCGATTCGGCGAAGCCCAGCCCGGCGAGGATTCGGCGTGCCTCGGCCTCCAGGCTGTAGCCACCCAGCGCCTCGAACCGATGCTGGAGGCGGCCGTACTCGTCCATCAGCTCCGCCAGCTCCGATTCGTCGGTGGTGTCCGCCAGCTCCGACTCGATGTGGTGCATGCGGCGCTCGATGCCGCTCACGGCGCCCGCGCCGGTCAGCACCTCCTCGACGGCAGGTCGGTTGCGCGCCTCCGCCACCTCCTGGCGCAGGTAGCCGATGGCCAGGTCGCGCGCCCGCGTGACGGTGCCCGCATCCGCCTCCTGCTCGCCGGTGATGATCTCGAGCAGGGTCGTCTTGCCGGCGCCGTTCGGCCCCACGATCGCGATGCGGCGCCCGGCGTTGACCTGCAGGTCCACGTCGCTGAACAGGTGCTGCGCGCCGTGGCTCTTGCTGATGCCGGTGAGCGTGACCAGGCTCACCGCTCGTCCTCGGCATGGGCGAGGCGGGCGCCGGCCGTGTCGAAGCGCAGGCGGGTGGCCATCCCCGGGAGGCCCGCCGCGTTCCAGGCCTTCTCCACGGTGTGGCCGGCGAGCGGGGAGTCGCAGATGGCGATGACGCTCGGACCGGCACCCGACAGGGCCGCCCCCGCCGCCCCGTGCTCATAGGCGGTCGCCATGAGCCGCGCCGCGCCGTCGAGGTGCGGCAGGCGGTACTGCTGGTGCAGCCGATCGTCCATCGCTCGTCGCAGCAGGCTCGCGTCGCCGGCCATGATCGCGGTGGCGAGCAGCGCGCTGCGCGCCGCCTGCCGGGTGGCGTCGGCGTGCGAGACGCTCCGCGGCAGGGCCGCACGCATCGCGTCCGTGCGGCTCTCGGCCGCTGCGATGTAGACGACCGGGATCCAGCTCTCCGGAACGCGGAAGCGGCGGACCAGCGGCGGATCCTCGCCCTCTGCGCCGAGGGCGAGCGCGAAGCCGCCGTAGAGGGCCGCGGCGACGTTGTCGGGGTGGCCCTCCAGCTCGGTCGCGAGGGCGAGCAGGCGATCGGCCGGCGGAGCGCTGCGCCCCACGCTGGCACCCAGCAGCAGCCCCGCCACGATCGCCGCGGCGGAGCTGCCGAGGCCACGCGCAGCCGGGATCATGCTGCTCACCTCGATCCGCCAGGAGCCGCTTCCCGATGTGGAGCCATGCGCCGCGCGCAGCCCCTCGCGGAACGCGCGGATGACGAGGTTCTGGTCCGGATCGCCGTCGGCTCCGGCCCCCTCGCCGCGGGCGTTCAGCACGATGCCCGCCTCGTCGCCGTGGTACAGCTCGGCGCGCAGCTTCAGGCTCAGCGCAGCGGCGAAGGCGTCGAAGCCGGAGCCCAGGTTCGCGGTGCTGGCGGGAACGTCGACCGAGGCGATGGGGGGCATTGCCGCCCGAGTATAGGAAGCGCGGCTGGCAACCGCCGCGCCGCTGGCGTCAGCGCCGCGCGGCGGCCACTTCCCCATGGCGGAAGCAGCTTGCCAGGTGGTCATTGACCATCCCTGCCGACTGCATGAAGGCATAGGCGATGGTTGGGCCAACGAAGCGGAAGCCCCGGCGCCGCAGGTCAGACGAGAGGGCGCGAGAGGCATCGGTCTGCGACGGGACATCCGCGAGCGAACGCCAGGAGTTCTGCACCGGCCGGCCCCCGACGAAGCTCCACAGGTGGTCGGCGGCCGATCCGCCATCGTCGGCCAAGCGGAGCCACGCCCGCGCGTTGCCGACGGCGGCATTCACCTTGGCCCGATTGCGCACGATGGCGGCATCGGTCAGCAGGCGGTCCACATCGGCCTCATCGAAGGCAGCCAGCGTGGCAGGTTCGAAACCCCTGAAGGCGCGCCGGTAGCCTTCGCGCTTGCGCAGGATGGTGATCCACGCCAGCCCCGCCTGGGCGCCCTCGAGGATCAGCAGCTCGAAGAGGGCCCGCTCGTCACGCAGCGGCAACCCCCACTCGGTGTCGTGGTAGGCGGTGTACAGCGGATCGCCCTCGCTCCAGCCGCACCGGGTTCGTGCATCGCTCGTCATGCCGCGCTTGCGGCGCCACACGTTGCGGCTCGCGCAACAGAGCCCGCCACGCCTAGTCCCCCGAGCCGGAGTCGGAGCGGTACGCCAGCACCTCCACGCGCTCCAGCGTGATCAGCCCGTCCCCGACCATCTCGTTCAGCTCGGGGAGCACCGCCCGGATGCGCTCCTCCGCGTCGACCACCTCGATCAGGATCGGGAGGTCTTCGGAGAGGCGCAGGAGGCGGGTGGTGTGCAGCCGCGCGTGTGCGCCGAACCCCTCGATCCCGCGCAGGACGGTGGCCCCCGCCAGGCCCAGCTCGCGCAGCCGCAGCACGATCGCCTCGTAGAGCGGCGTGCCGTCGTGCTTGTCGCTCTCGCCGATGTAGATGCGGACCAGCAGGGCCCGCCCCTCGATCTTCATGCCAATGCCCTCCCGATGCCGATGCCAGCGACCACCGCCGCGACGCCCAGCAGCAGTGACCCCGCCAGGTTCGCCACGCCCAGCAGCCACGCGCCGTCCTCCAGCAGCCGCCAGGACTCGAGCGCCAGTGTGCTGAAGGTGGTGTAGGAGCCGATGAAGCCGATCAGCACGGGTCCGCGCAGGTCCGCCGAGATGGCCGAGCGCTCGACCATCAGCGCGAAGAGGATGCCGATGACCAGGCTGCCGCTGATGTTGACCGTGAGCGTGCCCCACGGAAAGGAGCCCCGCCCAAGCCCGGTCGCCCAGCCGTCGACCAGGTAGCGAGTGATGGCACCGACGAAGCCGCCGAGTCCGATGAAGACGAGGTGCATGGGCTGCCTCCTGCTTGCCGCCATGATGCCGTCCGGGCACGCCGAGCGCACAAGAAGAGGGGAGGTGGATCCGATCCACCTCCCCGGGTTGGGCAGCCGCCGCGATCGCTCAGGCGGCGCAGTCGGCGCAGATGACGTGCTGAGGCGCCTGGTGGGTCGTCAGCCGTCGCCAGCTGTCGGCGACCCGTTCCCGCAGGCCCGGGCCGCGGGGCTCCTCGGGCTCGCGACCGAAGGGGCCGTCGGCACGGCGCGCGGCCAGGGCCGCCGCGTCGGAAACCACCTGTGATACGAACATGTTGATGAGCCTCCTTTCGGTCTCGATGGGTTCATTGTGGGCCCGGCCGCGCGACGTGCCACCGTCGAAGGATCCCGAATCCGGGCGGCACTTCGTCGCGGCACCGATACGTCATTCGGCCGCCGGACTGCCTTCCCACGGCGGGTATGCTCCTCGGCGTGAACGACGAGCAGGGCCGCATCCGGGTGATGCTGGTCGACGACCATGTGGTCGTGCGGCGGGGGCTCCGCGGCTTTCTGGAGCTGCAGCCGGACATGGAGGTCGTGGGAGAAGCGGGCGACGGCGTGGAGGGGGTGGAGCTGGCCGGCCAGCTGGAACCCGACGTGATCCTGATGGACCTGCTCATGCCGCGCATGGACGGGCTCACCGCCATCGCCCGCATTAAAGCCGAGCACCCGGTGATCGAGATCGTCGCGGTGACGAGCTTCATCGAGGAGGAGAAGGTCACCTCGGCCCTGGAGGCGGGCGCCTCGGGCTACCTCCTCAAGGACGCGGATGCCGACGAGGTGGCGGCCGCCATCCGTGCCGCGCACGCCGGTGAGGTGCACCTCGACGCCGCGGTGGCACGCCTCCTCGCCCAGCGCCTGCGGCAGCGCCGCGACAGCGAGCCGGTGGAGCCGCTGACGCCGCGGGAGAAGGAGGTCCTGGCGCAGCTGGGCAGGGGCGCCTCCAACAAGGAGATCGCGCACGCGCTGTCGATCACCGAGCGCACGGCACGCACCCACGTCAGCAACATCCTGGGGAAGCTTGGCCTCTCCAGCCGCACGCAGGCAGCCCTCTGGGCCGTCGAGCACAAGCAGCTAATCGAGCCGTCCTGACGGAACCGATGCGGGCCGACGCCGAGCTCCTCCAGTCCGCCGTCAACGAGGTCGCGCGCCTGCTGCGCGCCGACGGAGCCATGATCTACCTGGTTGACGAGGCCGACGGGCTGCTCCACTTCGCGCACGACGCTGGGATCAGCAACCCGACCGCGCGCAGCCTGATCCACGACCTGGCGCTGCCGATCGGGGTCGGCATGTTTGGGACCGCCGTCGCGGCCCGCCGCCTGACGGTCACCGACGACTACCCGGCAGACCAGCGCTTCTCGCACTCCACCGTCGCCGACCAGATCGTCGAGGCGGCGAGGATGCGCTCGATGGCGGTCGCCCCGTTGCTTGCCAACGGACGGCCGATCGGCGCCATGGGCGCCTACTCGTCGCGGGCCGCGGCCTTCAGCGAGCCACAGATCGCCCTGCTGCGGGCACTCGCTGACCACGCGGCGGCCGCCATCGCCAACCAGCGGCTGGTCGGCCAGCTGGCGGCATCCGAGGAACGCTACCGTGCCCTGGTTGAAGGGTCGCCCGACGTCGTCTGGTCGACCGATGCCAGCGGCCGCCTGGCGTTCGTCTCCGAGACGGTCGAGCAGCTGACCGGCTACCGCGCCGATGAGCTCATCGGCCAGCACTGGTCGGTGATGGTCGTGCCGGAGGATCGCGAGGGGTTCACCCGGCTCTGGGAGGAGTCGAAGCTGCGTCGCGGGGACGAGCGCCGCGCCCGTTTCCGCGTGCTGCGCCGCGACCATGATCCCGTCACCGTGGAGATGCGCGGCCGGGAGCGCATGCTCGCCGGGCGCGGGAACGGGGCACACGGCTCGCTGCGGGACGTCACCGACGTGGCCCGGCTGGAGGAGGACCTGCGGCAGCAGGCCGATGAGCTGGCCCGGCTGGTGGACGTGCAGCGGACTCTGGGAGACATTGCACGGCGCATCGCCGAGGTGGACGACGCGTCCGAGACGCTGCAGCAGGTGGTGGACGCGTCCAAGCGCCTGCTCGGCTCGGATGGTGCTCACCTGACGCTGCTGGACGAGGCCGGAGCCAACCTCGTTCCCATGGTCGTGGCCGGCGACACGGATCCCGCCACGCGGGCCTGGCTGCACAGCCAGCGTTTTCCGGTCGGAGGCGGCATCAACGGGCTCGCCGCGCAGACCGGCGCCTCTGCCTGGACCGATGACTACCGCCGCGATCCTCGCCTGCCTCACGATCCCGACGACGATTCGCCTGACCGCCTCGAGCTTGGCGCGGCGGCGGTCGCCCCCATGCGCGGCGTGCGCGGCGAGGTCATCGGCACGCTCGCCATCACCTACCGCGAGCCGCGCGCCGTCGATGCCCGCGACGTCGCCCTGCTGGAGGAGCTGGCCGGGCAGGGAGCGATCGCTGCCCGCAACGCCGGCCTGTACGCCAAGCTGCGTGACAGCGAGCGCCGCTATCGATTCCTCGTCGACCATTCGCCCGACCAGGTCTTCGAGACCGACGCCGGCGGCGGCCTGACCTACCTCTCGTCCGCCAGCGAACAGCTGACGGGCTGGGATCCCGGCGAGCTGGTCGGCCATCCCTTTTCCGACGTGGTAGTCCCGGAGCAGCGCGAGGAGCTCGGTGCCACCTTCGCCCGGTTGCGAGAGCAGCCGGAGGTCGAGCAGCGGACGGAGTTCGTCCTGCTGCGGCGCGACGGATCGCGTGTGCCGGTCGAAACCGTGGCACTGGGACGAGTCGGCGATGACGGTGCCTTCGCCGGCATCCACGGCTCGACGCGCGACATCAGCGAGCGCGCCCGGCTCGAGGCGAGCCTGCGTCAGCAGGCGGACGAGCTGGCGCGCTCCGCCGACGCGCAGCGCACGCTGGCCGAGATCGCCGCGGAGATCAGCTCCATCCGCGACCCGGCGGGCGTGCTGCACCGGACCGTAACGGCGGCCCGCCGCCTGCTCGGTGGCGATCACGCCCTGATCAACCTCGAGTCGCGCGCCGCGCAGGGGCTGGCGACGCAGGAACTCGATTCGCTGATCGACACGGGTGTCATCCCGAGCGGCGTCGGGCTGGCGGGAACCGCCATCGGCCACGGACGCGTGCTCTGGACCGGCGACTACCTCGCGGACGATTCCTTCGTGCACGGCGACGAGCCGGATGCATGGATGCGCGAGCACGGCTACCGCTCCCAGATCTCCGCGCCGCTGCCCCAGGAGGACGGCCCAATCGGTGCGCTGACGGTCTACGCTGCCGCTCCTGACGCGTTCGACGAGGCGGACGCGGAGCTGCTCGGTGCGCTGGCCGGCCACGCCGCCGTGGTCCAGACCAACGCCCGGCTCTACGCCGAGACGCAGGAGGCGGCCGAAGAGCTGGCACGCCTGGTCGAGGTCCAGCGCTCGCTTTCCGCCATCGCGGCGCAGATCAGCTCCATCCGGGACCCGTCTGTGCTGCTGCAGCGGACCGTCGATGAGGCGCGTCGGCTGCTGGGCGCCGACCTCGCCCTCATCAATCCCCTCGACGGCGGCAGCGAGCGGTTGGAGTGGGCGGTCGCGTATTCCCCGTCCGACCAGCCACTCGACGACGTGGCCGTGAAGCCGGGGGCGGGCGTGTCGGGGACCGCCTTGGCCGAACGTCGCGTGGTTCGCACCGGCGACTACCTGGGAGATCCGGCCTTCGAGCACAGCGCCGAGCTCGACGGGTATATCGCGCGCCGCGGGATGGTCTCGATCATGTCCGCCCCGTTGGTGGCCGGCGACGAGCCGATCGGCACCCTCACCGTGCAGGCAGCGCGCCCCGACGCCTTCAGCGAAGACGATGCGCACCTGCTCGACGCGCTCGCCGCACAGGCAGCGGTGGCCATCACCAATGCGCGGCTGATGGAGCAGCTGCAGGGCTCGGAGCGCCGGTACCGTAACCTGGTCGACCACTCACCGGACCTGGTCTGGACCGTCGACGCCGACGGCATCTTCACCTACCTGGGCGAGCCGCTGGAGCGCATGACGGGATTCGGTCGCGAGGAGCTCGTCGGGCGGCACTGGGGCGAGCTGGTGGTGGCCGAGTCGATGGAGGACGCGCAGCGAGCCTGGGCGACCGTCCAGCAACGACCCGACGAGGAGCTGCAGCTGCGGGTCGTCCTGCGGCAGGCGGGGGGCGGCGGCATGGCCGCCGAGGTGAACATGGTCGCCACCACCGTGGATGGGCGCTTCGCGGGCGCCCAGGGCTCCATCCGCGACATCCGCGAGCGGGAGCGGCTGGATCGCGACCTGCGCAGCCAGGCGGCCGCCCTGGCGGCCAACGAGGAGCGGGCCAACCTGGCGCGCGAGCTCCACGATTCGGTGACGCAGGCCCTCTTCAGCATGGGCCTCACCGCTCGCGCCCTCGAGCTGCTGCTGGACCGAGATCCCGAAGCGGCACGCCGGAAGCTGACAGAGCTGCGAGATCTGCAGAAGGACGCCCTGGCCGAGATGCGGACGCTCATCTTCGAGCTGCGCCCGCAGGGACTCGAGACCGACGGTCTGGCGCAGGCCATCCGCAACCACGGCGCGGCGGTGCAGGGGCGGACCGGACTGTCGGTTGTGGTCGAGATCGAGATGGACGAGCGGCTGCCGCTCCACGTCGAGGAGGCGTTCTACCGCGTTGCGCAGGAGGCGCTGCACAACGTCGTGAAGCACGCCAATGCCGAGAGCGCGCGCATCGCCCTGCGGCGTTCGGGACGCGACGTGCGCCTCACGGTGGAGGACGACGGTATCGGCTTCGACCCCGCCGACGTCCCGCGCGGACACCTCGGCCTGGTCGGCATGGGGCAACGGGCGGAACGCATCGGTGCCGACCTCGAGATCTCGCGTCGCCCGGACGGCGGGACGCGGGTGCGGTTGACGCTGCCGCTCGCGACGATGGCCGGCACCCCGGAGGCCGCAACGGCGCAATGACGTAGTCGCCCAGGTCCCTTCGCCCGATGCGGAGAAACGGCCCCGCCGCGGATCATTCGACGCAATGGAACCCGGAAACGAACGCGTGGTTGTGGTCGACGCCGATCGCCGCGTGCAGCAGTCGGTCGCCGAGGTGCTGCGCGTGGCGGGGCTGGACGTGGTCGGGGCCGCCGGCGACGTGCGATCGGCGCTGGAGCTGATCTCGACGATGAAGCCGGAAGTCCTGGTGGTGGATCCCCGGCTTCCCGATGTCGAGGCAGGCCAATCGCTGCTCTCGAGCGTCGCGCTGGGCTGGCCCGCGACGCGGGTGGTCGTCATGTGCTGGGATGGCGATCGCGAAAGCCGATTGCCCGACGCCGATGCCTTCGTCTCCAAGTCAGCCGCGCCCGAGGAGTTCGTGGCAGCCACGATCGCCGCCTGCCGGTGCTGATCCCCTGACCTGCCCCACGCGGAGGGGCTTCCAGCGCATGCGATGATCGGCGGCGTGTCGGTGGCCCGTCTTCCCGCCCCGCTTGCGGCAGTTGTCGCAGTCTTCCATAACCGCTCACTTCGCCGTGTCCTGCTGGCCTACACCGGCTTCTCCATGGCCGAGTGGGGTACCTGGATCGCGATCCTCGTGTACGCCTATGGGCGCGGCGGCGCCGCTGAGACGGGCATCGCCGCACTGATCCAGCTGGCGCCCTCGGCGGTGGTGGCGCCTATCGCCGCGAACGTCGGCGACCACATCCGCCGCGACCGCGCCCTGCTGCTGGCCTACCTCGTACAGGCCCTCGCCATGGGCTGCACCGCGGCAGCATTGCTGGCGGCCCTTCCCGCCCCGCTCGTCTACCTGTGCGCCGCCGTGGCCGCAACGAGCGTCACGCTCACTCGACCCATCCAGGCCGCCATTCTTCCCTCGCTCGCCCGAGCGCCGTCTGAGCTCACGGCGGCCAACGTGGCGGCGGGGACCGTCGAGACGGCATCGATCGTGGTCGGCCCGATCCTGGCAGGGCTGACGCTCGCGCTGGCCGGCCCCGCTGCCGTCTTCGGAGGCGCGGCGCTCGTCCTGCTGGCCGGCGCCGCGCTCGTGGCGCGCATCCGCCGGTTCCTCCTTGCCGCTCGCCCGGTCGAAGCGGCACGCAGCGGGTGGAGGGGCACCGCAGGTGAAGCCTTCTCGGGCTTCCGGGTGCTGATCATCGAGCCCCGTCCGCGTGCCGTCCTGGGCCTCATGGGCGCGGCCAGCATGCTCTGGGGCGTGCTTGACGTGCTGCTGGTGGTGCTGGCGGTGGACCTCCTGCTCATCGGGGAGGCCGGCGTGGGCTACCTCAATTCGGCACTGGGCGTGGGCGGACTGGTGGGAGCGGCGCTCAGTGCGACGCTGATCGGCCGATCGCGGCTCGCGATGCCCTTCGCCGCCGCCATCGTCCTGTGGAGCGCGCCACTGATGCTGCTGGGCCTGCTGCCGGGGCTTACCGGAGCACTGCTGCTGATCGCGGTCGCCGGTATCGGTCGAGTGGTCATGGACGTGGCCGGCAGGACGCTGCTGCAGCGCGTCGCGCCGGATCACAGCCTGGCTCGGACGTTCGGTGTGCTCGAGGGCATGCACATGGCCTCGCTGGCGCTCGGCAGCGTCCTCGCACCGCTCCTCATCCTGATCGCCGGCAAGAATGGGGCGTTCGCGATTTCCGGTGCCAGCGTGCTCCTGCTCCTGCTCCTGCTTCGGCGACCCCTGCAGCAGATCGACACGCTGGGCGTCGCTCGACCGCGAGAGCTGGCCCTGCTGCGCTCGATCCCCATCTTCGCGCCGCTCGGTGCCGTGGCGCTCGAACAGCTCGCCGCCAGTCTCCTGCCGGTGCACGCGCATGCCGGGAGCACCATCATTCAGCAGGGCCGGCTCGGGGATTACTTCTACATCGTGGTGGAGGGGGAGGTTGAGGTGGAGATCGATGGCCGCCACGTGCGCCGGCTTGGGCCGGGTGGGTCGTTCGGGGAGATCGCGCTGCTGCGCGACGTGCCCAGGACGGCCACGGTCCGAGCGGTGAATGGCTGTGAGCTGCTCGCCCTCGATCGCGGCGTGTTCGTGGAGGCCGTGACCGGCCAGCCGTCGAGCTACAGCGTGGCGGAGGCGATCGCGAGCGCGCTGCTGGCGCCGCGACAGGAGGGGGCCGATGCGAGCGCGTGACCTGGGTATCACCATCGGGCAGATGCCGCCCGGCGAGCGAAACGCCATCACCGACGTCGCCGGCGTGTCCGTCGGTCACGCCACGCTCATTGCCGGCGACGGCCGCCTGGTCGCGGGCGAGGGGCCGGTGCGGACGGGGGTCACGGTGGTCGTGCCGCATGCCGGCGAGATCGGCTCCGAGCCGCTCTTCGCCGGGACGCACACGCTGAACGGCAACGGCGAGCTGACCGGGCTGGAGTGGGTGCGAGAGGCCGGGATGCTGACGACTCCCATCGGCCTCACCAACACGCACAGCGTCGGCGTGGTGCGCGACGCGCTGGTCGCTGCGTCCATCCGCGGCGCCCCTGCCGGTCGTCCCCGTTGGGCGCTGCCGGTCGTTGGCGAGACGTGGGACGGCTACCTCAACGACATCGACGGCCAGCACGTCACCGCCGAGCACCTCTTCGTCGCCCTGGCAGCGGCCAGCGCGGGTCCGGTGCCGGAGGGAAGCGTGGGTGGCGGGACGGGGACCAAGGCGTTCGGCTTCAAAGCCGGGATCGGGACGGCATCGCGCATCGTGTCTGGGGCGCACGGTGGCCACACGGTCGGCGTGCTGGTGCAGGCCAACCACGGCCGGCGCGACCGGCTCATGGTGGATGGCGTGCCGGTCGGGCGCGAGATCTCGCGGGAGGAGGTGCCCGGACCTGAGCTGCGGCAGCCGGACGGCGGCTCGATCATCGTGGTGGTGGCCACCGATGCGCCGCTCCTTCCCCACCAGTGCCGCCGGCTGGCGCAGCGTGCGACGCTCGGCATCGCGCGCGGCGGTGGGGGCGGGGAGCACAGCAGCGGCGACATCGCGATCGCCTTCGCCACCGGAAATCGCGGGCTGCGTCCCGAAGGGGATGACGATGCGCCGACGTGGGCCGACGTGCGGATGCTGAACGACCAGCACATCGACGACCTCTTCTGGGCGGCGATCGAGGCGACCGAGGAGGCGATCCTGAACTCCCTGGTTGCGGCCGAGACGATGACGGGCCGCGACGGGATCACCTTCCACGCCATCCCGCACCGGCGGCTGCGCGAGGTGATGGCCGCATACGGCCGGTGAGCCGGCTGAGTCAGACGTCCATCGCCGCCCGGATCGATCCCAGGTCCGCATCGACCGGCGTGAGCGACCCTTCCTCGCCCGCGACGATATCGGGGTCCTTCAGCCCGTGCCCGGTCAGGATGCAGACCACGCCCTCGGACCGATGCAGCCGCTCCTCCCGCGCCAGGCGCGCCACGCCGGCGACGCCGGTCGCCGATGCCGGCTCGCAGAAGATGCCCTCGAGCCGCAGGATTCGCAGCTGCATCTCGAGGATCTCCTGGTCGGGGATCGCCTCGATCACGCCGCCCGACTCGTCACGCGCCGCGACGGCGCCGGCCCACGAGGCGGGGTTGCCGATGCGGATCGCCGTCGCCGCCGTCTCCGGCTGCTCGACCGGGCTGCCCTGCACGATGGGCGCCGCCCCCGCCGCCTGGAATCCGAGCATCCGCGGGCGGCGGCCCGCAGGCGTGCGGCCCTCATCAGCGTAGCGCCGGAAGCCCGACCAGGAGGCGGTGATGTTGCCGGCGTTGCCGACCGGGAGCGCCACGGCCTCCGGGGATTCGCCCAGCGCGTCCACGATCTCCCAGGCCACGGTCTGCTGCCCGGCGATGCGATCGGGGTTGATCGAGTTCACCACGGCCGCGACCCCCTCCTCCCCGAGGCGTCGCACGGCGGCGAGTGCTTCGTCGAAGTTGCCGTCGACCATGACGAGACGGGCACCGGCGGCCACCGCCTGGGCGAGCTTGCCTCGGGCGACCTTCCCCGCTGGCAGCACCACGAAGCAGGGGATGCCGGCGGCCGCCGCGTACGCCGCGGCCGAGGCGCTGGTGTTGCCGGTCGAGGCGCAGACCAGCGCGTGCGCACCCCCCGCCACGGCGCGGTTGACGGCCAGGACCATGCCGCGATCCTTGAAGCTACCCGACGGATTCGTCCCCTCGAACTTGAGGAAGAGCCGATCGAGCCCCAGCTCGTCCCCGAGGCGCCTGGCGTGGATCAGGGGCGTGCCACCCTCACCCAGCGAGACCGGGAACGCCTCGTCCGGTCGAGCGAGCAGGTCGCGGTAGCGTTCGAGCAGCGGCATCACGTCGCGATTCATCCCGCGGAGTATAGGAAGCGGCCCGTATGATCGTCCCTTCGCACCGCGGAGGGCGCGTGCTGCAGCGGATCCAACGGATGCCGGGAGCGGGCACGACCATCGAGCTCGTCGTCCTTGCCATCCTTCTCGCCGACTTCGTCCGCATCGTCGTCCGCCTGCTCGCCATCGACGCCGCTTTGGGCTGGGACGAGGCCGTCTACGCCGATCGCGCCCGCGCCTGGATCTCCCCGGAGATCCCGCTTAGCGCCTGGTCCTATATCCGTCCGCCGCTGCTTCCGGCAATTGCCAGCATCGCGGTGGCCATCGGCGGCGAGGAGTGGCAGTTGCGCATCATCGGGCTGACGGCCGGCCTCACCCTGCTACTCGGATGCTGGTGGCTGGCGAGATCGATCGCCGGACGCGCTGCCGGGCTGGCGGCGGTGGCGGTCCTGATCGTCAGCCCGACCCTGCAGGTCGAGAGCGCGGCGCTGCTCACCGACGTGCCTGCCGCGGCACTGGTGATCGCCTTGGCCGGGCTCCTGTGGCGTGAGCTCGAAGTCTCCGAGCGACCTGGATGGGGCCTGCTGGCGGTCCCGCTGCTTGCGGGGGCGGCGTTCCTGATGCGGTACGGAACGGCCCTGATCCTGGCGCCCCTGCTCCTGGTCGCCGTCGCCATCTGGTGGCCCAAGCTCCGCGCGGTGCCGGTCATCACCGCAGCCGCCGGTGCGATGGGCCTGGTGTTCCTGCTGGGGCACCTTGCGTGGTCTGTGCTGCAGACCGGGCAGCCACTTGGCGTCATGCTCGGCGCGCAGCGCGTCGTCTCTCCCGACCCGGCTGGCGCCACGCCCCTCAGCGACTACCTGCGCTACGTGCGCTTCGTGCAGGCCGGCCGGATCGGCTTCGCTGCAATGGTGGCCGGCGTCGCCGCCGTGCCTCTGGCCCTGCTTGCTCTCCGACGCTCCCCAGCCTGGCGCCGACCGTTCGTCGGGTTTCTCTTCCTCGTCGTTCCCGGCATGGTGCATGGAGCACTGCTGAGCTTCACAGTCGGTCATGCGGAGCCACGATTCTTCATCGTCCCGATGGCGCTCTTCGTCGTCGCCGGCGTGTCGATGGTTGTCCTTGCGGCTCGTCGGCTCGCAGTCCTCCCGCGAGTCGCCATGGCGGGGGCGTTCGCCGTCGCACTGCTCGTCGCCCATCCGGCGAGTGCCGACTACTCGTACCAGCGCTGGCAGGCGATCGCGGAGTACTACCGTCCGCCGATGGTGGCAGGCAGCGCTCTTGCCGAGATTGCCGGTCCAGACTGCGGCATCGTCGGCGGGGGCGACCCCATTGTCGCGTGGTATTCGCGCTGTGAGACGAACCGGCTCCGTCACCAGCCGAATGGCGAATCGCCGGGTCGAATTCTCCACGCCGGCGAGCGCTGGGCGCTGGTCCTCGAACCACTCGCCGAGATTGACGCCGGCGATCCAACCATCGCCCAGGTGATCGCGCACTCGACGGGCGCACCGATCCGCATCTTCGACCCGGAGACCAATCGGGAGATCGCGGTTGCCTGGCGGCTCTCGCCCTAGCGCGGCGGCGCCGTCAGGAGGTGAGCGCCTCGCGCACGATCCTCGCCTGCTCGGCGTGGTGCGCCGCGGGATAGCCCTCCGCGGGCCGCGAGCGCTCCGGTCGGCTGATGTCGCCCAGCGGGATCTTGAACGGAACCAGGTGCCGGATCTTGGGCAGCACGAACTTGCGCGCGCCCATGTTGCGCGGCTCTTCCTGGACCCACGACACGCGCTGCACGTTGGCGTAGCGGCGCAGCACCTCGGCCAGCTCGTCGGTGGGGAAGGGATAGAGGCGCTCGACCCGCACGACGGCGACGTCCGGATGGGCGGCGCGCTCCTCCGAGCCGATGATGTCGTAGTAGATCTTGCCGCTGCACAGGATGACGTGACGGGTCCCGGCCGCCTGCTCCTCGGAGCGCACCACCGGATCGTCGAGCACCGGCCGGAAGCGGTCCGACGCCAGATCTTCAACTGGCGAGGATGCGGCGGGCAGGCGCAGGAGCGACTTCGGCGTCATCACCACCAGCGGCCGCATGTCGTCGTGGAGAGCCTGGCGCCGTAGCAGGTGGAAGTACTGCGCCGGCGTGGTCGGGTAGACGACGCGGATGTTGCCCTCGGCCCCCAGCGCCAGGAACCGCTCCAGGCGGGCCGACGAGTGCTCCGGGCCCGAACCCTCGTAGCCGTGCGGCAGGAGCAGGGTCAGACGCGAGGTCTGCCGCCACTTGGCCAGCCCGGCGATGATGAACTGGTCGATGATGATCTCGGCCCCGTTGGCGAAGTCGCCGTACTGCGCCTCCCACAGCACCAGCGCATCGGGCGCGGTGACTGCGTAGCCGTACTCGAAGCCCAGGCAGGCGTACTCCGAGAGGGGGCTGTTGTGCAGCTCGAAGGCCGCCTGCGCACCCTCGAGGTGCTGGATCGGCACGTAGCTCTGGCCGCTCCGCACGTCGACCAGGCCCTGGTGGCGCTGGCTGAACGTCCCACGCACGGTGTCCTGACCGGTCAGCCGGATGGGCGTGCCGTCGCGCAGCAGGCTCCCGAAGGCGAGGGCCTCCGCCTGCGCCCAGTCGATCTCGGCGTCGTCGGCGGTGAGCAGCTGGCGGCGCTTCTCCAGCTGCTTGCCCAGCTTGGGGTGGACGTGGAACGACTCCGGCCAGCGGTAGAGCTCGTCGTTGAGGGCCTCGAGCACGCTGCGCTCCACCGCGGTGTCCGGCTCCCCTGCGCCCTCCGGCTGGATCGCATCGGCGCCGCGATCGAGCTGTGGCTCCTCGTGCCCCTTGCGCACCGCCGCCTGCCGCTGCGCCAGGTCGCGTGCCATCTCCCGAGCGGCGCCATCGGCCTCCTCCTCGGTCACAACTCCTGCCTCGACCAGCCGCTGCTGGTAGAGCTCGCGGACGCTCGGATGCTCGGCGATCGCCTTCGCCATCAGCGGCTGGGTGTACGCGGGCTCGTCGCCCTCGTTATGCCCGTAGCGGCGGTAGCCCACCACGTCGATCACCACGTCGCCGTGGAAGCGCTGGCGGTACATCATCGCCAGCCGAGCGGCGGCCAGGCAGGCCTCCGGGTCGTCGGCGTTGACGTGGATGATCGGGACGTCGTAGCCCTTGGCCAGGTCGGAGGAGTAGGCGGTCGAGCGCGCCTCATCGGGTCCCGTCGTGAAGCCCACCTGGTTGTTGGCGATGAGGTGCACCGTGCCGCCGGTGGTGTAGCCCGCCAGCCGTGCCAGGTTCAGCGTCTCCGCGACCACGCCCTGGGCGGCGAAGCCGGCGTCGCCGTGGATGAGGACCGGCAGGGTTCGATCCGGGTCGACGCTGACCGCTGCGTGGGAACGGTCCGTCTGCAGCGCCCGCACGCGTCCCTCGACCACCGGGTTCACTGCCTCGAGGTGGCTGGGGTTGGGCGAGACGGTGACGTGCAGCTCCTGGCCCGCCGGCGTGACGTAGCCGCCATCCGCGCCCAGGTGGTACTTCACGTCGTCGAGCCCGCCCTTCGGCGTGAGCGCATCGGCTCCGCGGCCCGCCTCGAACTCCGCCAGCACGGTTTCGTAGCTGATCCCCACGATGTGCGCCAGGACGTTGAGCCGGCCGCGGTGTGCGATGCCGATAACGACGTCGCGGCTGCCGGCCGCCCCGGCATCGGCCAGGATGCTGTCCAGCATCGGCACCATGGCGTCCAGGCCCTCGATGCTGAAGCGCTTCTGGCCGAGATAGGCCCGATGCAGGAAGCGCTCGAGGCCCTCGACCGCGGTGAGCCGCTGCAGCAGTTCCCGCTGCTCCGCGGCGTCGAGCGGCCGTCGGTGCGCGCCGGACTCGATCACCTTGCGCAGCCAGACGCGTTCCTCGTGCGAGGCGATGTGCTCCACCTCGTAGGCGATCGAGCCGCAGTAGGTGGCGACCAGGTTCGGCAGGGCGTCGGCGAGCGTGTTGCCGGGGCAGTCAATCCGCAGCAGGTCGGCAGGGATGGCCGCCATCACGTCGCGCGTCAGGCCCAGCGACTCTGGGTCGAGCGCCGGGTCGCCGCGCGGTTCGGCACCGAGCGGATCCAGGTGGGCCGCCAGGTGACCGAAGGACCGATACGCCCGCACCAGTGCGACCGCCGCCGCCAGCGCCTCCAGGTCCTCGCGCTCCGCCCCCTCCGCCGGGGCCGATGGCGCGGCCGGCTCCGCCACCGCCGGCAGTGGCTGCGGTTCGGCGCCGAGTGCGCCGAAGACCTCGTCGAAGAAGCCCTCCTCGCCGCGCAGCAGGGCGTCGATGCGGCGGAGGAAGCTGCCCGACTCCGCGCCCTGGATGACGCGGTGGTCGTACGTCGAGGTGATGGTCATCACCCGCTGCAGGCCGACGTCGCGGATGGCACCGGTGGCCACGATGGTCCCCTGGCCCGGGCATCAGGCGCGGGACGGAGGCGGTCGTGCCCAGCGTGCCCGGGTTCGTCAGCGTGATCGTTGCGCCGGCGAAGTCGTCGGGCGACAGCTTGTTGCTTCGCGCGCCCTCCACCAGCTGCTCGTAGCGCGCGTGAAACTCGCCGAATTCCATGCCGTCGGCGCCCTTGATCACCGGCACCACCAGGAAGCGACTCCCGTCCCGTCGTTCGACGTCCACGGCGAGGCCCAGGTTGACCGCCCCGGGGTCGACGCGGTGCGGCGCACCGTCGAGATCGGCGAAGTAGTGCGTCATGCCGGGCTGCTCGGCAGCCGCACGCACGATCGCCCAGCCGATGAGGTGCGTGAAGCTCACCTTGCGCGGAGCCACGGCCGCGTTCAGCTCCCGCCGGCGGGTCTCCAGGATGCTCACCTCGACGTCGCGGAAGCTCGTGGCGGTCGGCAGCTCGAGGGAGGCGACCATGTTGCGGACCAGCCGCGCGGCCGGCCCCTTGATGGCGGTGGCACCTTCAGGCAGCGACGATTCAGGCAGCGACGATTCAGGCAGCGACGATTCAGGCGCCGAGCGCTGCGGGTCGGCCGTTCTGCCGTTGCCTGCGTTGCGCTCCTCGTCCTGGGGTGCCGCCGGCGCGAATCCAGCCGTGCCGCTCTCGAACTGGTTGCGCCACTCGCGGTCGACCGATGCCGGGTCGCGGCGGTACTGCTCGTAAAGCTCGGCGACGTAGCCGGCGTTGACGCTGTCGAGGGCGCGGTCGATCCGCGTCGGCTCGTCTGGAGAGTCTGATGCCATCAGCACTAAGGATAGGGATGATGGCGTGATGTAGCACCCAAAGCCCGGTCTACAGCCACCGGTGCAGTGTCGCGCCGCGGAGGGGCCTGTGCCGATAGATCGCTCATTTTGAACCCGGTTCGGTCCCCGGGTCCGCTCCTGGACGATCTATCGGGGCAAGGCGTGCGTGAACGGCACCTCCAGGCGAGGGCCAGGCTCCGTGTGCACCGATAGATGCGACAAATCCAGACCCCACAACCCCTTCAGGCGCGATCTGGAAGATCTATCGATCGAGTCCAGGCACCGAGTGCCTCAGGGGCGCCGGCTGCGCGGCGCCGCATTCTCCTCGAGGCGCACCACCACGATGCGGCGGACCAGCTCGTCCGGCATCGGCGCCGCCGGATCGAAGCGCAGGGTCCCCTTGCCCGAGGCGTACGGCTTCAGATCGTCGCCAATCGCCTCGATCACGCCGCCGCTCATCGGGAAGAGGCTGCAGTGGTCCTTGAAGGCAGCGTAGGAGACGAGCAGGCGCTTCCCGTCGCGGAAGGCCGGCATCTGGTAGCTGATCGTCTCCGTGGCGTGGGGAGCGGCGGCGCGAACCGTCTCGCGCAGGTGCTGGAGCGCGGCGCGCGGGCCGGGTGGAACCGCCGCCAGGTACTGGTCGACGTCCTCAGGTCCTGGCATGTTGCCTCCTCAGCTGAGCTCCAGCCTCACCACCGGCCGGCCGGGACGCCACTCCGCGACGCGGGCGAAGCCGAAGCGGAGGAACAGGTCCAGCGTACCGGTGAAGAGCGAGCTACTCTGCCTCCGTTCGCCGCGCGTGTCCACCGGATACCCCTCAATCGCCAACGCCGATGCCTCCCGTGCCCGTGAGATCGCTGCCTCGAGCAGCACCGATGCCACGCCCTGGCCACGATGGGCGGTAGGGATGAAGAAGCAGGCGACCGACCACACGGTGCTGTCCGCCGCCTCGGCGGCCGTCAGCCGAGTCACGGGCGAACGCAGGATGCGGCCAAACTCGGATCGGGGAGCGGCGCTCACCCAGCCGATCGGCCCCTCCTGCTGGTAGGCGATCAGCCCGGGTTGGCCGCCGGACATGGCGAGTCCATGCAGCAGTTCGCGGTTACCCGCGCCGCGGTTGGCGCAGCCCGCGCTGAACTCGCGACCCGAGACGCGCTGCCATGCGCACCAGCAGTTCGAGTAGGCCCCGTTCGGGCCGAATAGCCGTTCGAGATCCGGCCAGCGCGACGCCGTCAGTGCGTGGACCACGATGGCCGGAGCCGTCACGCGGATGCCGCCTCGCGTTGCCGCGCACGGTAGGCGCGCGCCTTCATGCGACTGCCGCAGATGGCCATCGTGCACCACGTGCCGGAGCGGTTCCTGGACTGGTCGTAGAAGAGCCAGCGGCAGGTGTCGTTGCGGCAGGCCTTGACGCGCGACCAGCTGCCGTCGGCCATGGCTCGCACCACGATCGCCATGATGCGACCCAGGAACGCGTCCACGTCCCGAGCAGCCGGCGCCAGCCGCCACTCGCCCACGCCCGCGGCGAGGCGCAGCGATGCGGTCAGCGGGATGGCGGCCGCGGCATGGTTGAGCGCGGCCACGCGGCTCGCGTCCAACGCCTCGCCGTTGTTGGCCCGGGCGAGCGACCGGACTCCCTCCCGGATGGCGAGCGCGCGGTGGTGTGCCGCGGCATCGAGCGGCGCCTCAGCCTCGATCAGGGACCGGCTCGCCAGCCACTCGCGCAGGAGATCGGGAGTGGCAAGGCGATCACGGTCGCCCTCGAGGTCGTTGGTGTTGACGAAGTCCTGCAGGAGCTGCAGGTCGTCTGCGATGGGCTGCCCCTCGTCTTCCATCTCGCGGCCCATCCTACCATCACCATCCATCGGCCAGTGGAAGGTGACGGCGGCGAATCGGCCGGAGAGATCGGCATGAAAGAACCCTCGTCCTCCGGCACGAGGACGAGGGCGGGGTCCAGTATGAACGGAACGCGGCCCTGCGGCCAGGCCGGCAGCAAGTCGAGGCTACTCGGCTGGCATGGCCTCGTCGTCACCGGGTCCCTTGCCGCCGATGACCGCTCGCAGGAGGACCAGGACGCCAAGGCCGATGATGACCACGGGCATCACCCATTCGGCCAGGTCCCACCGGTCGCCGCTGAGGCCGATGAAGCCCTCGAAGAAGATGAAGCCGACCACGAAGATGCCCAGCGCCGTCATGATCTGCCAGAAGCCATCACGGGCCATCTTGGCGTTGCCGCTGCGGGTGCCGTAGAGCAACATACCGACGCCGCTCCCGCCGGGGCCTACCAGCGCCCACGCGTAGGCCCAGCTCTCCCAGTTGTCGGTGACGTTCTGGTAGAAGAGGATCAGCCCCACGATCGTCACGATGCTGCCGCCTATGGTCAGGCCGGAGCCGTGGGGCTGCGTGAGTCCGAAGGCCAGCAATACGAGGCCAGGGGCGATGACGTAGAAGGGCCACGTCGCCTCGCCCCAGTCGATCTCGAACTGCTGGCCCACGAAGAAGATGATCCCAACCGCGATCAGGATCGCTCCGAGCACCGCGGTGCCGGAGAGCCCGGAACGCCGCCCGCCGGTTGGCTGCTGGGCGGCCTCGGGTCGTTGCTCGGTCATGGGCGAATGCTACTGCTGAGGGGAAGGCCCCCCGGCACCGTTCTCGACGTTGCCACCCCCGTCCGCCGGACGGAAGATCAGCTGCGATTCGCCGTTCTCGGCCACGACGTCCATGACCGCCTCGGAGAGCGGATCGGCCAGCTCCTGCGAGACGAAGAGCCGCAGGCCCTCGTGGTCGGCGACCTGGTCGCCGGGAGCTGGATCAGGCGTGAAGCCCAGCGAGAGCGTGGGCTGGCCGGAGTCGGCGGTCTCGCTGAAGACGCGAATGCCGGCCTCGTCGGGAAGCTGCGCCTCGCGACGCAGGTTGCGCAGCAGGTCGGCCGCGCGGTCAGTCATTTGCAGCATGGATCGGGTGCCTCCAACAGGTTGCTCGTGTAGAGGTCACTCAGGCGTGCAAGATGATTACCACTCTCTAGGAAAGCACGGCGCGGACGGTCTCGCCGCTCACGTTGCGTCCGGTCAGCACCGCCGCCACGCGGCGCCCCTCCAGGCCGCCAGGTCGCGCCCGCAGGGCGGCGATCGGCAGGGCGGCACTCCCCTCCAGCGCGAGGTGGTGGACCTCCAGGGACCAGCGCATCGCGTCGGCGATCTGCTCCTCGTCTGCCAGGACCACCTCGTCGACCAGCTGGCGGCACATCTTCCAGGTGATGCTGGTGCGCTCGATGTTGCCAGCCACGCCATCGGCCAGGGTGGGTGCGATCGGCATGCGAGCGGTCGTGCCGGATTCGAGGTAGGCGTACATCGGCGGGGAGGCGGACGGCTGGACGCCCACCAGCCTCAGCCCGGGATTCACCGCCTTGGCCCACAGGCCGATGCCCGAGATGAGCCCGCCACCGCCGATGGGCACCACCAGCGCATCGCACTCCGGCCAATCGTCCAGGATCTCGGCGGCAACGGTGCCCTGGCCGGCAATCACATCCGGGTCGTTGTAGGGATGGACGTAGATGGCGATGCCTGCCTCGTCACGTCGACGCGCCTCGTCCTCGGCATCGTCGCTGCTGCGCCCGAAGACCTCGACCGTGCAGAGGTCCGACTCGAGCTCACGCAGCCGCTCCAGCTTGGCGGTGGAGATGCCAGCGCCGACCAGCACGGTCAGCCGCATGCCATGGCGGCGTGCTGCGGTGGCGACGGCGATGCCGTGGTTGCCGCTGCTGGCCGTGACGAGCGCCGCCCCCGCACTCTCGGCCGCGATGAGCGCCACCTTGTTGTGGGCGCCGCGCGTCTTGAATGCCCCGGTCGGCTGCAGGAGCTCCAGCTTCAGGCGAACCTCGGCAGCGCCGCTCTCATCGGCCAGCCGGGGTGAGGCTTCGAGCGGCGTGTGCAGGGCAATTCCATGCAGCCGGTGTCGAGCGGCGACGACGTCCGCAAGGAGCGGATAGCGCGGCACTAGCTCCGACGGCCCAGGAGGATGAGGCCGCTGAACAGGGCCACCACGAAGATGAGCAGGATCACGAAGCCGAACGGGTCCTCATGGATGGGCGGTCCGTGCGCGGCGAGCAATCCGATCACGGCGCAAATCCTACGCCGACGCGCAACCTCGTCGGCTCAGGCGGCGTCCGGGCTCTGCACGGGCTGCGGTCGTCGTGGGCCGGGAGCAGTCACCGTCCGGATCTGGCGGCTGATGCGCATCAGCGACCCGAGCCGGTCCTCGACCCGCGCGCGCTCGACCGGCGTCGCCCAATGCCGCAGCGTGTAGTCGATCTCGTGCTTGTGCCGCGTGGCCGTCGTGAAGAGCTCCTCCACCCGGGAGGTCACCTCATCGGGCTGAGGCGCCTTGCCGAGCTGCGAGCGGAGCTCCAGGATCTCGAGGTAGTACGAGGTCGCGAGCCGGTCCAGGTCACGCTGGGCGCCGTGTGGCCATGGCTCCGGTGGTCCACCGAAGCCGTAGCGCCGCCATTCGCCCGCTTGGACGCCGTGTGTCATGTGGCGACGCTATCCGACTTCGGCCGCGTGGAACAGGCGCCGTCCGGACTATGCGCGGGCGTACCAATGGTCGAAGGACTACTGGAGCGTCATCCCGTCGCTGACCGGCATCCAGTGCCCCGCCCATACGCCGTTCGAGATGAGCAGGTGCGGCCTTCCATTGAGCATGGCGAAGGCCACCGCCGAGGCGCCCGAGGCCTTACCCAGCTCGTAGGGCTTCTCCGCCGCTACCGCCCCGTTGCCGTCCACCTGTACCCCGGTGTACGTCCCGGCCGCAAACAAGATGGCACGAGGCTCGTCGAAGATCGCGACGTTTCCGGGTTGGAGCTGGCCCAGGGCGACATCCGTCCCGCCGATGCGCTCGCCCTCCCACCGAAGGTCGACGCGGTAGATCCCCGGGCCAAGCTCCTCGGTGAGGGCCGCGACGCTGGTGCGCACGCTGGCCGCGCCGTTCACGTCGGGCTCCACCTCGACCGAGACGGGCTCCGCGGCTGTCAGCGTGCCATCCGGCTGCAGCTGCGCCAGCCCGACCTGCACCGAGGTCGCCTGGTCGGTCGGCAGCAGGACTGAGAGGGCGACCTGGGCCCCCGCCGGGAAGGCCGCGGGGCCGACCGCCATCGACTCCCCGGCAGCATCGACCGGCAGCAGCAGGGAGAGGGAGCCGCTCGCTGTCTTCGTTGCCGGATCAGTCACCACGACGGGTCCATTACCGGTCCCCACCGGTGCACCGCTGAGAGGGTGCTCGGCGACCGGCGTCGTGTTCAGGAGCCGGATGACGACGCCAATGACGACCACGGCGCCGATCAGCATCACGACGGGCGCATAGGGGGCGCGCGTGCTCAGGAAGAAGTCTCGCTTCGACGGGGCCATGCTTGTCATGCTGCCCTCCCCATGCAAGTGGCGTACCTCGCCGTGCGCAGCGGCCAGGGCGATCCGGTGTCGAGACCGGCCTTTGGTAGAATGCTCGCCGCACGCGCTGGGGTGTGGCCAAGCGGTAAGGCGCCTGACTCTGGATCAGGAGATCGAAGGTTCGAATCCTTCCGCCCCAGCCAGATACCCGAACTCACCCACGAGCTGCACTGACGCGGCGTCCATCCGGAAACGTGACCGTGATTCCACCGATCATTGTCCGGAGTTCGCCTGGCAAGCAATCAGGTAGTTGGGCGCGCGGAATCCTGCGCCAGCCAGACTGTGTGACCATCCGGAAGCTCTTGATCGGCTTGGGTGAGAGTAACCAGGCAGCGTTCGAGGTCAAACTCAAAGAGCACCTGCGCCTCGAATCCTGGCCACCGCGACGCGATCTCACGCTCGGCCAAGAACTGCGCGGCCACCCGATCATAGATGGCAGCGTCGGTGACCTCCGTCACCGTACCGGCAATGTAGAAGGCGTCGTCGTGCCGCGGAGGAGCAGAGGTCAGGCAGTGCAAGGCATAGCGCCCATCGCGCCGAAGGTCGGACAGCTTCGGTCCCGGGACGATGAGTGCGAAGAGCGAGGCCTCGGTGAGGATGGGACAGATCGGATGGACGCGCGGTCCGCCATCACGCCGAGTCGTCGCAAGAAACCCCATCCCGACGCCATACATGTAGAAGAACTGGCGCCCGCGTGCCGCGAGTTTGGGAGCCTCGGCTTCGAATGCTTCCCAGCTTGCCATGCCTATCTCCCTCGGTGGTCGAATGACCAGCCGGCCACCTCGAGACGGTAGTCGATTTTGGGGGAATTTGCCGCTCCGATGGAGCCAAGCCACCGCGCTCCGGCTGTGAAGGACGTCTGCCCGCCCTCGCCCGGCCGCGCAGTCAGCGCGGTATCGGCGAACGACCATTGCTCCCACGTGACGCGTTCGTGCCGCCGCGTGCCTAACCGTTCGTCGATTCAAGACGATCAGAGGCGTCCTCCGACGTTGTTGCGTCGACCGATTCAATCCAGGAGACCTGGGCGTCCTGCCTCTACAATGCCACGCGGAGCACCTTGGATCAGGTGGGCTTCATCTACATGCTGAGCACGGGCAATCACCATTCCGTGATGCGCAAGCCGGCCCGCGCGAAGGGGGCGCGGGCGAAGCGATGAGCGTGAGCCCTGCGGCTGATCACAGGAGGGGCACAAACCATGGACATGCTGATCGGGGAGCAGATCGCCGAGGCCAAGTTGACCGATTGGCGCAAGCTGGCTCAGGGGCTGCATGCCCGCTACGTGGTCGAAGACTTCGGCACCGGCGCACGGTTCGTCTCCGCGGTGGGCGAGGCGGGCGACGCGCTCGGACACCACCCGAGTGCGTCGATCGGCAAGGGCTACGTCGATCTCAAGCTCGTCAGCGACGACGCCGTCTATCGCGACGACGAGGGCACCGAACACGTCATCGAGTGGGTGACCCAGCAGGACGTTGATCTCGCGCGACGGATCAGCGAGATCGCCGCCGACCACAAGATCGACGCTGACCCGGCCTCGGTCAGCATGATCGAGCTTGGCCTCGAGACGGCGCACTCTGCGACCATCGCCCCGGTGTGGGCCGCCCTGCTGACCGGGAACGCCGAGGCCCAGGGCCACGGGTCTCCCAGCGACGAGATCCGGGACGCCATGGGACGGGTGCCGAACCTGTGGTTCGGGGATCCCGACGAGCACGAGACCGCGCGTCAGCGGTTCCACGTCGAGGTCTACGTGGCGCCCGAGGTGGCCGAGCAGCGGCTCGCCGCCGCCCTCGCCGCGGGTGGGACCGTCGTCGATGACAGCGACGCGCCGGCGCTCACCGTCATCGCCGACCAGGACGGGAATAGAGGAGTCCTGTGCGTCGACACATCCGCCGCGACGACGGACTGAACCGGTCCGCCTCGTCAGCGCACATGAGAACCTCGGCTGGAATCGGCTGCTCACCCCAGTGGGGCTGGTGGGAGGCTGTTCAGTGACTCAGCTTCCCGATGACCTAGACGCAACCGACTGGCCACCTCTTCCTGGAGCGCGTTGCGGGCCGGACCGATCGGTCTCGGCCGGAGTTGGCAACTATCAGCGGCCCTGATCACCCGGCGGCCGGCGGAGAATGTCGCGGATGTCCGAGAGGGAGCGGACTCCCTTGAACAGCAGGAACAGCCAGATGGGCACGAGGATCAGGCCGATTGCCGCGCCGATGATGCCGAGCGTGGTAGGAAGGTCCATATGAGAGGTTGCCCCAACGTGCATGTACTGCTATAAATGATAGCACAATGGTGTCAATAGCGACCTCAGCATTCACCCTCGCGAGCGACGCGCCGATCCACGTCCAACTTGCGGCGCGGGTCCGGCGCCTGATCGGACTCGGCCAGGCTCGTCCGGGGGATCGGCTGCCTCCGGCGCGCACGCTGGCCGAGTCGCTGGGCATCCATGCGAACACCGTGCTGCGGGCATATCGCGACCTTGCACGTGACGATCTGGTGGAACTGCGACGCGGCCGGGGTGCGACCATCACGTCCGTTCCTGACGTGAAGCGCCTGTACCACCTCGTCGACGGCTTGGTGACGGAGGCTCGCCGGCTCGGGGTGAGTCGCGGGGAGCTGATCGCGATGCTGATCGAGCGAATGTAGGCGAACTGCAGGAGCCACCCACTTGACGAAGACGCCACACACGGCGCAGACGCAGCACGAGGGCTGGTGTGTGGCCACGGCGGCTGCTAGCGTGCGATCAGGTGGTCCTGTTTCGATCACCTGACCTGCTGCGGGACGGTCAACCTGATTCGCCCCGAGCTTGACAACCGAGGGCGTCCATCCACGCTCGGACCGGCCGGGAACAGCGAAGATTCGTTCAGCCTCCTCTGGATCAGGAGATCGAAGGTTCGAATCCTTCCGCCCCAGCCAACCGCCTGATTCTGAAGGTGGTTTGAGCTCAGATCCGGCCCGATCTAACCGATTCGAGCGTGGATGTGCCCTCAGAAGAGAACTGCGACGGCGGCCTGGCGCCTGCGGTGCGCCGCCTGGGCCCGTGGGCTGGCCGCCCACCTGAGCTGGCGCTACAGGTAGCGGTTGTGCGGGTAGCACCACCGAAAGCCGCCGCCGCGCGGGTTGGCGTAGATCACGGGGTGTCCTGTGTCTTCGGCGTGGATTCGCGCGTGTCCGGCCTGGGAGTCGCAGCAGCCGACGTGGCCGCAGGTCGCACAGAGGCGAGCGTTGAGTGGGCTACCGCACTCCTGGCATCGGTCCGCTTGGGCAACCGGAATGCTCTCCGGTATGTGTTCGCAAGCCTCGGCAGGGGCGATGAGCTGCTTGATGATCTCCATACCAAAAGGATGCCGTGGAAGGCCGCCTTTCGGCTGTGACGCTGCTTACGGTCGCTCTACGTCGCGTTGCCGAATCCGGTCGACGGTAAGGGCCGCCGTCCACGAGAAGCGGTACGCCCCTTCACCGGTGAGCTCGGCGACTAGGTCGCGTGCGGTGCGGACCTGCCCGAAGGGCAGTGCGCGGATGCCATCCGTGGTGATGATGAAGGTCGGCGTGGATGGCGGGTTGGTCGACGCCACGCCGAAGGTGTCCTGAAACAGCCGGACCAGCTCGCGGTCGGCCTTCACGAAGCGCCAGTCGAAGCCCAACTGGTCCGCATACCGCACTAGATCCTCGGGGGACTCGTTGGGATCGATGTCGATGCCAATGGCGTGGAAGTCGGCGAGATCGTGTGCCCGCAGCACCTCGGACTGCTGGCGCAGGCAGGTGGTGCACCACACGGCCATCGTTTCCAGCAGCACGGGCCGCTCTGCCGCAAGCTCGCGGAGGGTGAAGCGCTCGGCTGACCGGACGTCGACCAGCTCGCGGTCGAGCAGGGCGTCCGACCCTGCGCCGACGCCGGTTGAGCCGGCTGAGCAGGCACTCATGAAGAGGAGCAGGCCGCCGGCCAGTGCTGACCAGCGACCGCTCACGATTCGAGGTCGCACCTTGGGGGCCGGGCCGCTAGGCCGACCGCCTGGCGGCTGCGTTGAGGTAGATGCCCAACGCGGTCCCGAAGAAGAACACGTGCGCGAAGAACTGCACAACCGCGTTCGCGTTGTCCGGGAACCAGTTCCAGCCGGCGATCGGGGCGATGACGTAGAAGTTCACGATCCACAGCCCGAGGCCAGCGATGCTGGTCCAGGTCAGGAGCGTCGTGGTCGACGTCGACAGGGCGGGAATGTAGCGGGCGGCGGCCGTGACCGCGAGGCCGAATATCATGGATAGGACCATGTGGACGGCCACGCCGGCCAGCGCTGCCGCGATCAGCGAGTAGTCCGGCTGCAGCGCCTGCTGGCCGAGCACCATGGCGCCGATCATCCGCAGCGGCATGAAGAAGGCATCGGCACCGTTGAGGACGGCTGCCATGACCATCTCGAACATCGCGAAGACAAGGCCTCCGATGATCCCGCCGATGAGGCCGTGCTTGACCCAGTCCGTGACGCGCGCCGTTGGCTGCGCCGCCTGTGCAAATGCCATCAGTTCACCTCCAAGCCTAGCAACCGATACGTTTCAGCCTGGCTTCTGCTGGTTGAGACCGCAGTGAGCCGGCTCACCCGGAACGTCATGCGGCCCAGTCTCAGCGTGGATGCGAGCCGACGCTGTGAGCCGCGTGACACCCGGCTGGCGGAAGACCGGCAAACGCGGGAAGATCAGCGGGTGCTGAAGCGCTTGCTCGAGCGGGGCATGCCCGCTCACGAACCGCTCCCACCCTGGACCGCCCTCACCGATCCGGACCTGAAGGCTGGGCTCCTGCGCGAAGTCGACCTATTCGATGGGCTGGCGCCGCAGCAGTTGAAGGAGATCAGCCGCAGTCTGCCCATGGCCACCTGTCACGTGGGTGGCCTGGTGACGTCGCCCGACGACACCGAGCAGCGGCTGTACATCGTGAAGCGCGGCCGCCTGCGGCTGTATCGGCTGACCCCCGACGGCAAGCAGCTCACGCTCGACATCCTCGACAAGGGGCGCGTCTTCGGACGCATGTCGTGGCTGGGCCAGGAGGTCTCCGACGTCTATGCCGAGGCCGTGGAGGACGCGCTGGTCTGCAGCTTCACGCCGGGCGAGCTGAGCCACCTCGTCGAGCGTTACCCGGCGGTCGGGCTGAACATCATCCGCTACCTGGCCGAACGGCTGGCCGTCTCGGACCGGGAGCGTGAGATCATGGCCTTCCGCACCGTCGAGCAGCGCCTGGCGGCGCGGCTGACTGATCTCGTCGAACGCTTCGGCGTGCAGACCGATGCCGGGGTCGAGATCGATGCGCGCCTGACGCAGCAGGAGCTGGCGGACATGATCGGCACCTCGCGCGAAACGCTGGCGCTGACGATCTCCTCGCTCCGCGAGCGTGACGTCCTGCAGATGCACCAGCAGCGCGTGGTGGTCACCGACCTCGAAGCGCTCCAGGACCTGACCGGCGAATAGGTCCGTGTCGGCCGGCTTACGGTCCCGGCCCAGCCTCGCGTCGATACTGGCGCCATGCCTGAGCCGCAGCTGATCTCCCCGACCTGGAGCCTGCCCGTCGTCCCACGACCCGATGCCCCGGTTCCCTCGGTCGACCGCGACACGATGCTGGCCGTCGACCTGCTGGCGACCGACCGGCTGGGTGTCTCACTTCCCCAGATGATGGAGAACGCCGGTCGCGAGCTGGCCGCGCTGGCGCGGCTGACGCTCGGCGGAATCGTTGCCGGCGCCAGGGTCATGGTCCTGGCCGGGACGGGCAACAACGCCGGGGGCGGCATGGTGGCCGCACGGCGGCTTGCCGGCTGGGGCGCGGATGTGCTGGTGGTGTTCGCCCGACCGATGCTCCGCCTTCGTCCTGGTCCGTGCGGCCAGGTCGACAGCCTCATCGCTTCCGGTGCCGAGCTGGTTGTTGCGGGTCACGATCAGGGCTATCCGCAGATCGCTGGCGAGGCGATGCGGTCAGATCTCCTCGTCGATGCGCTCATCGGCTACAGCCTGCGCGGCGCGCCGGATGAGGACTACCAGCCGCTGATCGGCATGACCAGCGTCGCTCCCGCGCCGGTCATCAGCCTCGACCTGCCCTCGGGCATTGATGCCACCAGCGGGGTACGCGAGGGCGCTGCGGTCGACGCGGATGCCACCCTTGCCCTTGCCCTGCCGAAGACCGGCACGACCGTGGGGGAGGGCAGGCGTTTCGCCGGCGCGCTGTACTTGGCCGACATCGGCATTCCTGCCTGCGCGTTCCGGGAGCGGGGCGTCGAGCCAGGTACGCCGTTCGCCGCGGGACCGCTGCTGAGGATTGGGTGAGGAGCGTGCGCGTCCTCTTCGTCGACCCTGACCACGGTCCGCGTTCGCAGATGGCGGCTGCCCTGCTGGCACGCGCCGCCGGTCCGGGGATCGTGGTGTCGTCGGCTGGCACCGTCCCCAACGGCGACCTGAGCGGGGTGAAGGAGGCCCTCCGCCAACCTGGAATCGCCGAGTTCGTCCCGGCTCGTACAGACCTGACGAGCATCGAACGTCCGCCAGAGCTGCTGATCAGCGTGTGCGAGGAAGGATGCGCCGCCTGCCCGTTCTACCCCGGTTCGGGCGAGGTTCGCCGCTGGCCGTTCCCCGACCCGGCGGCGACCAACGGACGTCAACGCGATGAGCTCCTTCGCTGCATCCGTCATGACCTGCAACCGCTGATCGCCGGCCTGGCGACGGAGCTTTCAGAGGCTGAACCGTAAGGCGGCCCACAGACGACCGCAGCGGGACATCCGATGCTGCATCGATGGCACCTCACGCGCGGTACGTCATCGGTCTGGTCGTCGGAGGCATGCTCCTGGCGGCATGCGGTGGCGCGAGTTCGCCCCAGGACCGCAGCCCGGGGTCATCCCCGGACGAGCAGCTGCGGGTCAGCACGGCATCGTGGAGCACGGACTTCAGCCGTCACACCGTACCCCTGGGCGAGATCATCAGCGGCGGGCCGGGCAAGGACGGCATCCCCGCCATCGACGAGCCGAAGTTCCGGCCGCTGGATGTCAGCGACTGGCTCGTCGACCGGGAGCCGGTGATCGCCTTCGGCATCGGCGATGACTGGCGCGCCTCTCCGATCCAGATCCTGGTCTGGCACGAGATCGTGAACGATACCGTCGGCGGCATTCCCGTGGCGATCACCTTCTGTCCCCTGTGCCACACCTCGATCGTGTTCGACCGGCGCCTGGATGGCCGCACCCTGGACTTCGGCACCACCGGCAACCTGCGCCACTCGGACCTGGTGATGTACGATCGCCAGACCGAGTCCTGGTGGCAGCAGGCGACGGGGCAGGCCATCGTGGGCGAGCTGGCCGGCAGCCAACTGGAGTTCCTGCCCTCCCAGCTGATCAGCTGGGAGCAGTTCCGGACGGAGCATCCCGATGGACAGGTGCTCTCGCGTGAGACCGGCCACCCCCGCGACTACGATCGCAACCCCTACCCGGGCTACGACCGCGTCGACAGCGACCCGTTCCTGCTGGAGGACAAGACCCTCATCGACGGCCGCCTCTCGCCCAAGGTTCGGATCCTGGGAGTGGCCCTCGATGGCGATGCGGTCGCCTACCCCTTCCCCTTCCTGCGCGAGCTCCCGGTCGTCAACGACGAGATTGGCGGCATCCCGGTCGTGGTGCTCTGGCAGGACGGTGCGGCATCCGGCCTCGGGGCGCCCACGGTGGCTGGCGGCGATGTCGTCGGCGCGGCGACCGCCTTCGAGCGCATGGTCGCCGGGCAGACGCTCACCTTCGAGGCCGATGGCGCCGGCGGCTTCCGCGATCGCGAGACCGGATCGGCCTGGTCCTTCGACGGCCGAGCGACGGACGGCCCGCTGGCGGGCGAGCAGCTTGCGCCGGTGGTGGCCGACTCACCGTTCTGGTTCGCGTGGGCCGTCTTCCGCCCCGACACGCGCATCTGGATGCCCGGCGAGGGGTGACGGAGTCGACGACCTGACCCCTGCCAAGCCTCAGCGAGATCTGGCCTGCCGCCTAACCCATAGCTCTCCGAACAGGAGTCCCGCGGCCACCGCCAGTGTCGTCGCCCACCAGATGTCGAGTGGCCTGCCCAGCGCCGCGAGAACCACGGCCGTCGCTGCGCCGAGCCCCGCGCCAAGCATGACGCTCAGCCACGCCGCGCCACCAGATTCGTGGCCACGCCAGGCAGCGCCCGCTGCGGCCGCGAGGCCGCCCGACATCGGCATGAGGTGAAACGTCAGCGACGTGGTCAGTGGCAATGCGATCCAAGCCGTCGAAGCGAGCGCCGGGCCGATCAGGCCGGCGATCATCGGTCCATAGGGCTGGCCACTGGCTCGGGCATCATGCTGGCTGAGGTCGCGAGCCGAATCAGGCAACGGCCTGGTCACCAGGGTACGGGTAGAACCGGGATCGCTCGCCCGCATCCCATGCGTCGCGGAGCCCGGGCGCGGTGAGGTCCCAATCGGGTCGGACCCGCTCGAAGATGTCGCGCAGATCGTGGCGCAGGTCCTCGGGGGAAGGGCGCCCCCAGAACCAGTAGCCGTTGTAGACCTTGTAGATCACGAGCCCGGGCTCCAGCACGATCGTGTGCGGGATCATCGGGTCATGTGTCGGATCGGTGTACTCGGCAATGTCCAGCTCCTTCTGCACCACGCGACGGGGGATCTGACAGGAAGGTCCACTGGGCGCCCACGGACTGGCGGAACTCGTTCAGCTCCAGGAGGTTGTCGGTGGTGATCGTCACGAGCTTGGTGTATCCAACGGCGATCTTCGGGTAGAGGGACGCTAGCTCCAAGTGCTGCTGATGGTCCTTTGGGCAGAAGTGCCCCCGCGAGAGGACCACGATTATCGGGTCCTGCCCCTGGATCTCGCTCAGCCTTCGCCGACGGCGGGCGTGGTCGGTCAATTCGAAGTCCGGGAAGGTGGCTCCCGGTTGGATGTCGGGTCGCATCGTGTCATGTCTCCAGGTCTGGGTCTTCGATCAGCATTGGGCCGTCTCCCGAGGGCCGATGTAAGCGCGCTGACTCATCGGGAGGGGTCGACCGGCGCAGCTCACAGTGCCGAGACGCGAAATCCGTGAGGTGGCTAACAGCCCAGCGCGCTCCGTCTCCCTAGCGTGTCAATTGAGATTTCGACCGCGACTGGAGCCGGTCGGCGAAAAAGGGACCCCGTACCGATGTATGTCAAGAACGCCAACGACCACCACTTCCGTGCGCCGTCCTCGAGAATGAGCACCCGGTCGTCGTCGATTCCTGGGCCGCCTGGTGAGGCCCGTGGAAGATGGGGCGTCACGCGTAGCATTCGCGGTAGCGATGAGCCACCACTCCATCGGTAATCTGGCGCTCCTCTCCGACTGCCACTCGGCGGCCCTTGTTTACCTGACCGGGTCCGTCGACTGGTGGTGCCTGCCGAACTTCGGCAGCCCGTCCGTCTTCGGCCGCCTGCTCGACGAGCGGGCCGGACACTTTCGCGTTGGCGTCGCTGGGCAGCTGCGGGCGGAGCGGCACTACCTCGACGGTACGCTGGTGCTGCGGACGACGATGCACACGGAGACCGGGGCGCTGCAGCTCGACGATGTGCTGGCCATGGCGCCTGGTGTTCGCGAACATGATCTGGGAGCCGGGTCGCCACATGTCCTCCTGCGGCGTGCGCGCTGCACCCAAGGACACGTTGAGCTGGAAGTGGAGTTCGCGCCGCGCTTCGAGTACGGGTTGACGACGCCGTTCGTGTCGGCGACGGAGCAGGGAGTCGTCGCGATGGGCGGACCCACCACTCTCCGGCTCTCCTCATCGATGGACCTGGAGGTGAGATCCACCGAGGCGTTGGGCCACGGCACCCTGTTCGAAGGGGACGCCGTCTCGTTCGCCGTCCACGGCGTCTCGACCTGGGAGCCGATGCCGGATTTCTGGACGGCGGCGGCAATCCAGGAGCGCATCGAGGACAGTGCCGAGGCTTGGCGGTCCTGGTCCGCCGCGCACCAGCGTTACACCGGACCCTACGCCGACCTCGTGTACCTCAGCGGACGCGTGCTCCAGGGGCTCACCTTCCAGCCCACCGGCGCGATCGTGGCGGCTCCGACTACCTCGCTCCCCGAGACCATCGGCGGGGAACGCAACTGGGACTATCGATACGCCTGGGTCCGCGATGCGAGCCTGACACTGAGTGCGCTGTGGGTCGCAGCCTGCCCCGACGAGAGCGCGGGCTTCCTCAAGTTTCTCACCACGGCCGCCAGCTCCATCTACGGCCGGTCCGACATGCAGATCGTGTTCGGCATTCGCGGCGAGCGGGATCTCACCGAGCGCGTATTGCCGTGGCTCTCAGGGTGGCGCGACAGCCGACCGGTTCGGGTCGGCAACGGCGCGTGGACGCAGGCCCAGCGCGACGTGTACGGCGAGCTGCTCGACGCGGTCTCCATCCTCCGGGATTCGGCGCGTCCCATCGATGAGCGGGAACAGCGGTTCCTGAGGACGATTGCCGATCGGGCAGCGGACGGATGGCGCGAGCCCGACCAGGGGATCTGGGAGATGCGAGGTTCCCCCCGCCACTTCGTCCACTCCAAGCTCATGAGCTGGGTGGCGCTCGACCGTGCGGTGCGCCTCGCCGGCGACATCGGAGCGAGCCAGGCTGACCTCGAGCGCTGGGCTGCTACTCGCGACGAGATCCGAACGGCGATCGAGGGGCAGGGATGGAACGAGGAAGTCGGGGCGTTCACTCAGTCCTTCGGCTCATCGGACCTCGACGCGTCCTGCCTCCTGATGGGGATCGTCGGCTTCCTGCCACCCGACGATCCGCGGATCGTCGGAACGATCGACGCCGTCCACCGCGAGCTGACCGACGAGCGCGGGCTGGTGCTGCGCTATGAAGCCGACGATGGTCTGCCCGGGTCGGAGGGATCCTTCCTGATCTGCACCTTCTGGCTGGCCGAGGCGGCAGCTCGCGCGGGGCGCGCGGATCTCGCCAGCACCGCGTTCCGGCTGGCAGTCGAACACACGAACGACCTTGGCCTGCTCAGCGAGGAGGTGGCGTCCGAGTCGGGCGAACTCCTCGGCAACTTTCCGCAGGCGTTCAGCCATGTCGGCCTGATCAATGCGGCGTGGGCCCTGGCCAGGATCGGAGGCGATCGCTCTGCGAGCGGCTGAGGGTTGTGCGGAACCGAGCCGTGATGAGGAGTCGCGGGGGCGGGTCCTCCTTCGCATAGGCTCGCGTTCGGCCCGAAGACGGCCATCCCCGGTACGCCGATGCAGCGATGCTATCGCCGCGCGAGCACCAGGTGTGCTGGCGCCGGTGGTGGAGGGAGCGTCGAACGACGAGATCGGCCATCGGCTGGGGATCAGCACGCGCACGGTGGATTCGCATATGCGTCGCAGTTTCGAGCGGGTTGGGGGTTGCCTCGCGGACGGAGCTCGCCGCGCGGGCACGCCGCGAGGGATGGCTGGAGGACACGCGCCAGCGCCGCCA
>CAVZPD010000002.1:0-54677 GCA_963777045.1 uncultured Chloroflexia bacterium | reverse complement strand
TCCGTGCCTGCTGAGACGAGGAGCGCTCAGGCTTGATCCTCGCGGGCGGCGGGCTGCTCTGGCGCTATCGTGAGCCGATGCCGAAGCGCGCGACAGACAAGGCCCGCAAGAAGGACGACCCGAACCGGCTGCAACGGGTGGAGGGCGGCCGCTACCGATCGGCCGACGATCGGTTCGCGGTGCGCCAGTCGGGCGTCGGCTGGTTGCTGGTCGACTCCGCCAGGACCGATGAGCTGGGGCAGCCGGTCGTCCACGGCCCCTTCCCCACCCTGGACGCCGTGCGCGAGGCTATTCCCGAGGCCCGGCGGCAGAAGTAGGGCCCGTCGCGGGATGCTGGTGTGGCCGGCTCCGGCGGGGTCCCCCCGGTCGTCCCGCCGAAGCCCGGAGCACCACTCTCGACCGTGGGCATGACAGCTAGCGTGTCGCGGGCTCCTGGCGGCGACGCGATGCGTCAGGGCTCACCACGCGACTCGTCAACGAAGACGCGGTGCTGGCATCGGTCTGGCCGGCCCCGCCGGCTTATCGCCGCCTGCAGCTGACAGCCGCACGAACGTCCGATTCGGTGCGTGCCACCGCCCAATGCGGCTCTCAGCCCGCACCGGGGCGCCCAGAGACCCCTCGAACCGATTTCGTGCGGCCCTCATCTGCATAGGGCGAACGTCACCGTCGACAATACGCGGAGGCCCAGGATCGGCGGACCTCAGCGCGCCGGCAGGTCCTCGTGGCCGGTCACCGTCAGCTCCTCGACGACGAAGCGGTGCTGGCAACTGTCCGCCCAGGACTGCGCCTCCGCGGCGAGCTGGTTCTCCATGGCCGGCTCCAGCACGTCGACGGTGCACTCGCCGTACTGCCCCGTGTCGAATCCCAGATGCCCCGTGACCCGCACAAGGTCCCCGCGCTCGACCTCCGGGCCGGCGTAGTCCGGCATGAAGTGGATCGCGAGCTCGTCCAGGTAGGTGCAGCTGAAGTAGATCCAGCCCGGTGCGTAGGTGAAGGGAGTCAGCGGTCCCTCGAAGCACGTGTCGATCTGACCCTCGAGTGGCGGGACCTCGTCGACGCAGGCGTCGAGCGCCCAGTCGGTCATACGCGCCAGCACGCCCGCGTCGAGCGTGCCGGGGCAGTCCGCCTCACCGATCTCGATGAAGTCGCCCGCGACCCAGCCGGTGCCGGCGCCGCCCGGGGTCGCATCGGTCTCGATGCCGTGGAAGCCGACGTTGTACCACTCCCGCCCATCGGTCGATACGGGGCCTGCCCAGACGATCAGCTCGGTTCCCGAGGGCAGCGTCACGATGACGTCGGCCTTGAGACCGGGCCAGAGTCGCGCTCGGAGCCCGTCGCTGAGCACCTTCGCGCGCGAGCCGTAGCGCGCGTAGTCGGCCAGGAACCCCCATTCGGACGGGTCACTTGGTTCGAACGACGGTTGGACCGATGGACTGGCCGATGGACTGGGCGCCTGGACCGATGGTGGCGGCGTCTCGACCGGCGTGGATGTCGGCGTCGGGTCGGCCGCGCTGGGTCCCGCCGTGGAGCTGCAAGCGGCCAGCACGAGGCCGGCGATGAGCGTGAGAGATGCCCTGGCACATCGTCGTTTCCCCTTCCCCTTCCTTTGCGCGACCCGTTGGACGCGCGCTGGATTAGAGCAGAAGAACGCGCCGGACGCTACAGGGCCCGCGCGGCGCATCGAAGTGCACTCGCACATGACGCAGTTCTCGTCGGAAAGTTCCCGCAGTCCCGTCCGTGGTACGATGTGGCACATGGGAGCACGTCGCCAGCACCTTACTTTCCGCCTCCCCGAGCCGACGCTCGAGCGGCTCGAGGCCCGCGCGCACCAGATTCGGGAGACGCGCACCGCCCTGGCGGAGCGCTATCTCGAGGAGGGCCTCCGGATGGACGACCACCCGGGCATCGGCTTCGCGGACGGACCCGCAGGTCGTCGCGCCGTGGTGGTGGGCACCGGGCTGGATGTCTGGGAGGTCATCGGCTCCGTGAAGGCTTCCGACGGCTCGGTGGTGTCCGCGGGCCGATACCTGGACCTGCCACCGACCCAGGTCCGCGCGGCCGTCCGCTACTACGCCGCCTTCCCCGCCGAGGTCGACGACCTGCTGACACGCCAGGCAGACGCCGCCGCCCGCGAGGAGGAGGCTGCACGCCGCGAGCGCGACGCGCTGGGATGAGGCTGCTACTCGACGAGCACTTCTCGCCCCGGGTCGCGGCCCAGCTGCGCCGCCGGCTTCACGACGTCATCGCCGCTCGTGCAGACTCGAACCTCCATGGCCTGACCGATGCTGCCCTCCTCGCGCATGCCACTGCCGAGCGCCGGGCATTGGTGACAGAGAACGTGGCAGATTTCGTCGAGCTGCACCGCGCCGCCATCGTCGGTGGGCGCCGCCACTACGGGATCATCTTCACCTCTGCGCGGCGGTTTCCACGAACGACGCGCGCTATCGGCCGCCTGGTGCGTGCGCTCGACGCGTTGCTCGACGAGAACCGGCCCGGACGACGCGCTCCTCGACCAGGTCTGGTGGCTGTAGCGGCCGTTCACGTGGCTGTTCCCTCTTGTCGCCGCTGCATCGGTCAGGCATAGTTGGAGCCGGAATCCACCCCCACGACGCTCGAGGAGGAACGAAGCGATGCAGATCAGCATTGTCGATCCTCCCGGCCGCGCGGAGTAACCGCCAGACCTCTCACACCGAGAGCTGATCGGCGCTCCTGACCCGGCCGGGACTGAACCACCCGACCACCCCCGCTCAGGAGCGCTTTTTCGTGCATTCCACGACATCGCCCGCCGGGGCCGTCCTCCCCTGGCCGCAAGGCGAGCCGTACGAGGACGTTTCGCTGGGCACCCTCAAATCCGGCAAGGAGGCCGAGATCTTTCTGGTGGAGCGACGCTTCGCCAGCGGTCCCCGGCTGATCGCCCACAAACGCTACCGGCCGCGCTACCCGGAGAAGGGGCAGCTGCGGGCGGAGGGCTTCTCCAACTCGACGGTCTACCGCGGCGACGCGGTCTACAAGGCCAGCTGGTTCCTGCCGTCCCGCGACAAGAAGGCCGTCATGGGCGGCAGCCGCTACGGCCATGAGCTGGCCGGCCGTCTCTGGCCGATGCAGGAGTGGGCCATGCTGCGCCGCGCCGCGGAGGCCGGCGTCGCGGTGCCCCACCCGGTGGAGCAGACCGACCACGGGCTGATGATGGCGTTCATCGGCGACGAGTCCCAGGCGGCGCCCAAGCTGGCGCAGGCACGTTTGGGGGCCGATGAGCTGGCATCGGCCTGGGAGCAGCTGGTCGACAACCTTCGGGCGTTGACGGCCGCGGGGCTGGTGCACGCCGATCTATCGGCCTACAACCTCCTGTGGTGGGAGGGCCGGCTGGTGGTGATCGACCTGCCGCAGGCGGTCGAGTTCGTGACGAACTCGGACGCGTACGAGCTGCTGCACCGGGACCTGGGGAACGTGGGCGAGTGGTTCGGGCGGCACGGGCTGCCCGTGGACGTTGAGGCGGTCTATGCCGAGCTGGTGGCCCTGGCCTGGTGAGCGGGGCGCCTGGCGCGCGAGCGTCAGAGGGGTGGGACCCGCGCTGTCAGGGGTGAGTCGTGGGGCACGTGCGGCACGTGCGGCACGTGCGGTTCAGTAGGTCAGCACCGCGATTCCCTGCCGCTCGAAGTCGGGGCTGTCGCGGGTCACGATGGTCGCGCCGATCTCCTCGGCGACGCCGGCGATGAGGGCGTCGGCCAGGGCTCGGCGACCACCGGCGAGCTGCCGTTGGCATCGTGACTCCCCCGCCCAGCGGGCGGCAGCCGGGGACGTCGCAACGTAGTCGAGGGCGTCGAGCAGGGTCTGGAGGTGGCGGCGCTCGGTATCGGTCCCACGGGAGAGGACCTCGCAGGCGACGACATCGCAGGTGTAGAGGTCGTGGCCGTCCTCGTACAGGCGCCGCAGCAGGTCGGAGGCGGGGGCGTCGCCGTTGGCGTGGTCGATCAGGAGCGTCGAGTCGAGCAGGTAGCGCACGCGCTCAGTCCGTCTCCTCGGAGCGGAGGCCCTCGATCAAGGCCGATATCTCCTCGCGTGACCGCGGGCCGGCGACTCCGGCGCTCGCCTGGATGGCCGCTCCCAGCTTGTCGCGCTGGACACGGCGGGCGACTGCCTCGGCAACGTATCGACTCCGACCGCGCGGTCCCGCCAGGGCGTCGACCTCGGCGAGGAGATCCTCGGGCAGCGTCAGGTTGGTGCGAGCGAGCGGCATTTCCACCTTGGTAATGTGGCTTGCTGTGCGCATACGGTATCACACTTGCTGAACGGGAGCAGCGCCGACGATGCAGACCGATGTCGCTCCGCGGATCCCCACCGACTCCAGCCGTTCGCGCAATGCGACGCCGCGCGCGATGAGCCCTGAATCGCCGGCCGCGAGTTCGCGGTAGCGGTCGATCACCTCCCGCATCTCGGTCAGCGACTCCGGATCGAGCGGGTCGTCCTCCGGGTAGGCGACATCGGTGAGGCGCAGGTCGCGGAGGTTCATCGGCTCAACCAGGTCCAGCAGCTCCTGGCGCGAGTAGGTCGCGCGGTGCGTGATGCCGCGCCGCGTGTCGATCGCGCCCCACCAGTGGTGCAGCTCGACGTGCGTCTGCTGCGGCGGCTCCTGGTGATCGCGGTACATCTCGAACACGATCATCCAGCCGCCGGGACGAAGGACCCGCTGCATTTCGCGCAGCACGGCACTCGGCTCCGGGAAATGGTGGAGCGAATTCGCCACGGCCACGGTGTCGAAGGAGGCATCGGCGTAGCCTGTCGCGGATGCGTCGCGCACCTCGAACCGGGTTCGTGGCCGCGCCGCACCAACGAAGGCCGCTTCCTTGGCAGGGTCGAGGTCGATGCCGATGATCTCGTCGTAGCCGGCCAGCCCATCGACCAGGAAGCCGATGAAGCCACCACCACCGGTCGCGACGTCGAGCACCCGCCCGCCCTGGATCTCGCCCAGGACCTGCCTTGGGGACGGGATCATGGACCGATGCGCAGGCTCACGACCTCGGTCGCCGCCTGCTTGCCCTTCAGCTCCAGGCTCCGCTTCTCCAGTCCCGCATCCAGCCCGGCCGCCGATGCCGCGTCCGCCGAGACGAGGATCTCGCCGGTCTTCGCCGCCGCGGCGAGCCGGGCGGCGACGTTCACCGGGTCCCCGACCACGGTGATGTCGACGGAGGCGCCCTCGCCGACAACCCCGAACCAGACGAGGCCGGTGTGCACCCCCGCGCCGACCGGCGCCCAGGGACCGCCGGCATCGCCGTGGCCGGTGTTGGTCAGCACGTCTCGCGCCGCATCCACCGCCTGCGCGGCGTAGTTGCGACCGCTGAGGGGCGCGAAGACCGCCACGACCTCGTCACCCACGAATTTGTCGAGCGTCCCGCCGTGGGCGAAGACGGCCTTGGTGGCGGCATCGTAGAAGCGGTCGAGCAGGGCCCGGAACTCGGACGGCGACATCCGCTCGGCGAGCGCGGTCGAGCCGCGGATATCGGCGAAGAGCATGGCGCCCTGCACCTCGGCGCCGCCGTGGTGCTTCAGCAGGATCTTCTCGCAGCTGTTGCACATGCTGGGGCTCGACTGCGACTGCTCCTTGCCGATGAGCTTCATGACTCCCCCGCCCCACCCGGTGAACGGTGCGGCGCACAGCTGGCAACGCGGGCTGTTGGGCAACCGGCTGAGGAAGTGGCGACCGACCCGCATCATGGAATCGGGATGGGTCATGAAGTCCTGCCAGAACTCGTCGCTCTTGTCGCCATGCTGCCGGCCCGATGCCATGACGTCAGCATGCTCCCGGCGATGACGGGCCTGCAACCGCCGCCCGGCATCACTCGTGCATTACGCTGCTCGCCATGAGTGGATTCATCTGGACAGTGGCGCGCGGCGCCGCGGCGGGCGCCATCGGCACCTGGGTCATGGACCGCGTGACCACCGCCATGTATGAGCGGGAGAGCGCCGAAGACAAGGCACAGGAGGAGGCGGCCTGGCCGAACGGCAAACCATCGGTCCCGAACCTGGTGGACCTGGGCAGCCGGGTGACCGGCGTGCGATTCAGCCCGCAGGCGACGCCGAAGGTTGAGCAGGCGACGCACTACCTGCTGGGAATCGGTCCCGGCGTGCTGTATGCCCTGCTTCGCGATCGCGTGCCGTTGCTGGGCGCCGGTCGCGGGCTGGTCTACGGCGTGCTCACCTTCGCGCTCAACGACGAGCTGATGAACACCGCGCTGGGCCTCTCTGGACCTCCGCCGGCCTACCCGGCAGCGGCGCACCTGCGCGGGCTGGCCGGGCACGTCGCCCTGGGCGTCGCGACCGACCTAGCCCTCGTCGGCGTCTGACTCCGTCTTCGAGTGCGACAGACAGCTGTCGCGATGGGGGACGAGGATCGTGTCATGGAGAGCGGGAACGGCATTGGCTTCGAGCTCCGCGTCATCGGCTTGGCCGATAGCGTGCGCGTGCGCATCGCGGAAGCCGGGGAGCGGCGCGTGGCATCGGTCCAGGTCGGTTCGCGCACGACGACGGGGCTCGGTTCGACCGCGCGGGAAGCGCTGGTGGCCGCGCTCTCCCCCTTCGGCGCACGAACCAGCGGCGCGGTGATGGCCGCACCGGACATGTTCTCGGCCAGCCTCCGCCTGCTGGCCGCAGGCATCAGCCGCTGAAGCTCACACCGTTGGGCCGGTCACGAAGCCGACCATCACGCCACAGACGAGGGCCACGCCGATCGCGAAGAGCCATACGCCGATGGCTCCGCGCAGCGTGACCATCAACCCCAGGCCGCCGACCATGGTGACGACGGCTGCGGCGGCGACGAGCAGCATGCCGCGCTCCGGACCGGCGTCGAGTGGCAGCGTGCTGGCCGTGAGCCGCCAGTCGCGACCGAGCGACAGGCCGTAGATGCCGACCGCGGTTGCGATCGGGATCGCGATCAGCGGTGGCACCCAGTGGATCGTCGCCTGGACCTTCTCCGGAAACCTGGGCGCGCCGTACATTCGCATGCGTCTCCCTCCCTACGCTGCTCTGACGGCTACCAGGCGCGTTTCGTCACACGATCGGCTCGACCAGCAGCGTGACCACCTCGAACCGATCCTGCTTGCCCTTCAGCTCCAGCGAACGCCGCTCGAGGTCGGGGCCGAGTCCGGCCGCGCTGGCGGCTGCCATCGAGACGACGACCTCGCCCTGCCGCGCGCTGGCGGCGAGGCGGGCAGCGGTGTTCACCGCGTCGCCAACCGCGGTCAGCTCGACGTGATCGCCCTCGCCCACCGCGCCGAACCAGGCACGCCCGGTGTGCACGCCCGCGCCAAGCGGCACCCACGGCCCAGCGCGATCTTCGTGCCCGGTGGCGCGCAGCAGCGCTGTTGCCGTCTCGACGGCCCGGGCCGCGTGCCGCTGGCCGCTGAGCAGCGGGAAGAAGGTCGCGACGACTTCATCCCCCACGAACTTGTCGACGAACCCGTCGTGCTCGAAGACCACGCCGCTGGCGGTCGTGTAGAAGCGGTCGAGCAGGGAGCGAAACTCGCCGGCTGACATGCCCTCCGCCAGGCTGGTCGAGCCGCGGATATCGGCGAAGAGCAGGCTGCCCTCGATCTCCGCGCCGCCGTGGTGCGCGCTCATGAAGTCGAAGCAGGACGTGCACATGGTCGGGTTGCCCGAGGACGGCCGCTTCCCGATGAGGCGCATCAGCGGCGCCCCGGCACCCGCGAACGGCGCCGCGCACATCCGGCATCGCGGGCCGTGCGGCAGGCGGCGGAAGACCCGACGGCCGACTCGCTCGCTGACGTGGCCGTGGGTCAGGAAGTCGCGCCAGAAGGCTTCGTCCAGGCTTCGCTCCGATTCTCGGCCCATGGGGCTTTTCCCCGCGCATTCGTGCTCCCTTCAGCATCGGGCCCAGGGTCAAGTCGTACACGCTCGACGGCGAGGCGTGGATGCTGGTGGAGGAGTACCGAATGGTGGCGCGGGCCTAGCGTTGCGAAGCTAGTTCCAGGAGGGATCGCTGCCCTCGGTCTCCCAGAGCGAGGCGCCCGTCGCGGCGTCCAGGACCACGACCGACGTTCGCTGGTGGTCCACCACCGCCAGGCGGCTGCCGTCCGGCGACCAGCTGGGGCGCGCGCCCGGCACGTTCTCCCAGCGCACGCTCCCCGTCGCGTCCATGACGGACAGGAGCGGCACGCCCTCGTCGGAGAAGCCGGAGCTGAAGGCGATGAGGTCGCCGTCGGGTGACCAGACCGGGTCAAAGCCAGCGCTCAGCCGGCGCTGATGTGAGCCATCGGCGTCCGCCAACCAGATTGCGCCGTCGCGCACGACCAGGAGGTCGCCGCCCTCCGACCAGGCGACGGCGGCATCGTGGGCGAGCTCGATCGCCTCACCCCCCGTGGCCGGTCCGATCACGGCGCTGACCACGCCGTCGACGTTGCGCTGGAAGACGATCCGCGTCCCGTCGGGCAGCCATCGCGCGTCGTCACCCCGCGCGACCTCCGTCACGGTGCCGCCGGCAACGTCCGCCACGTAGATCGAGTGCGGCTCGCTCGTCACGTCGTCCACCTCCACGAAGAGCAGCCGCGTGCCGTCCGGCGACCAGTGCGGGTTGGCGCCCTGGCCCAGCACGCGCTCTCCGGTCCCATCGGCGTTGACGACGCCGACGTCGAAGAGGAGCCCCGCGCCGTTCTTGGGCGGGCCGAAGGCGAGCTGCCGGCCATCCGGCGACCATTCCGGCGTGCTGGCCCCAGCTGAGTCGCGGCTGAGGCCGGTGACCTGGCGAAGCGTCCCGTCCGGCTCGACCACGTACACGTGGGTGGCGATCTGACCGGGCTCGGGCGGTCGGACGAGGGCCAGTCCGGCGGCCGGGTGCGTCGCTGGGAGCGAGGATGACGATGGAGACGGCTGGGACTCGCTCGCCGAGGGCTCGGCGCTGGCGCTTCCCGGCACGGGGACCGTACTGGTTGCCTCCGCGGAGGCCGCCGGCGTTCCCCCGACGATCCCGCGGCATGAGGCCGTGATGAAAGCCAGGAGCCATACACCTGCCACCAAGCGACCACGCATCGCCGCAGTATGGGTGGCGTCAGGCCGCGCGACCATGGGGCTAGCCCTTAACTTGATCGTGCCTCAGCGGGCGGCCAGGCGCGCGGCCACCACCTCGTCGGCAGCGTCCAGGCTCTGGTGATCGCCGGTCACCGCAGAGCGCAAGGCGGCCCTTCCGATGGTGAGCACCTCGACGTCCGTCAGCGCCACCACGTCCGCCGTGCGCCGAACGTCGCGCAGCAGCGCGACTTCGCCGAAGGATTCGCCCACTCCCTGGCGCCGCATGACGCGATCGCCGACGCGCACCTCGACCTCGCCGGCGCCGATGACGTAGAAGCGGTCGCCCACGTCGCCGCGGCGGATGATCGGCTCGCCGGCCGGGACATGCATCGGCCGCAGGTCGGCGGCGACGCATTCGAGGGCGGTCAATGGCAGCACCTGGAGCATCGGGACGCCTCGCAGCAGGTGAAGCTCGCGCTCCGGGATGACCGCACGCGCGTCGGCTCGCGACACGGCCGGCGCGGCGACCAGCGCGAGGAGCGGCAGGAGGCAGCCGACCGCGATCCATGCGCCACGTGCACCGAGCAGCTCGACCAGGATCGGTCCCAGCAGGCTGCCGACGCCCACGGTCAGCATCACCATCGCCTCCAGGAGGCCGAAGACGCTGCCCCGGTAGGCGTTCGGCACGGTGCGCTGCAGCAGCGTGAAGCCGGTCACGTCCAGCAGCGCGTTACCAGCCCCGACCACGGCCATGGCCAGCAGCGCCACCGCCGCAACCGGTAGCAGGCCGGTGACCACGATCGGCGCGCCCCACAGCACCAGGCCGACCAGGAACGGAGTCGCCATCCGGCTGCGGCCGACCATGGACATCGCCGCGATCGCACCCAGGAAGCCGCCGACCCCGACGGCCGAGTTCAGCAGCCCGACCCCTTCCTCCCCCATCTCGAACAGCCCAACCGCGCCGGCCACGATGAGGACGGCCAGGATCCCGCGCACCACCGTCTGTGCCGAGAAGAGCCCCAGGATCAGGGCGGCGTGTGGATGGCTCCGCAGCGCTCGAATCCCGCGCAGGACTGAACGCGAGGCTCCCGCATCGACGAGCGCGGCGCTGGGCGCGACCCGCAGGCCGGCCACGCCCGCGGCGGCAACGGCGAAGAGGATCGCCGGGCCGGCGAAGGAGAGCGCCGCCACCTTCGTCGCAAGGAGTGCGGCACCGATGGCCGGGCCGGAGAAGATACCGATCGCCTCCACCGTCGCAGAGGCGACGTTGGCGCCCAACAGCTGGTCAGGCGACCGTGCCAGCGCGGGCAGGAGCGCCATGTGGCTCGGTCGGTGCAGCACGGCCAGCAGCGCGTCCAGCGTCGCGATCAGGTAGACGACGATCGATGGACCACCCAGCGCCACGATGAGCGTCGCGCCCGCCAGCAGTGCCGCACGCCCAAGGTGGATGGCCAGCAGCACGCGGTGCCGCGGTGCACGGTCGGCCATGGAGCCGAGCAGCGGTGCGAGGATGGCCGCCGGCAGCGTCCGCGCCAGCCCGACCAGGCCCACCACGGCGAGGCCGCCGGCACCGAAGGCGTAGACGAAGAGCGCCACCAGCCAGGCCCACTCGCCCGCCCAGCCGAGCATCCATCCCAGGAGGGCTCGCCGCATGTCCGGGTTGCCCGCCACGCGCCGGATCGCGGCAATGGCGGTTCGTGCGTTGCCCAGGACCCGGTGCGCCACGCTTCAGTCTCCGCGAGAGGGTGGCAGGGTACCCCGTTGCCGGTCGTGCCGGCCACGCCTGCCGCGAGGGCGCGGCGGGCGGCCGTGGTAGAAGCCCGCCGGCACCATCAGGCGTCGGTCGTCGCCTGTCAGGCATGGCTCGTACGGCACGTGCGGCACGTGCGGCGCGTGCCGTACAAGGAGGGGCTGACAGCCGGGGGGCTGGGGGGTCGGTCGCCGCTCCGGGGCCCCCGTCCGGGCTGCGGCGCTGGATCGCAGCTGCGCTCGCGCTACTCCGCGGCGGCGGCCGCCAATCGATCGGCCTGGGCGCGCAGCGCATCGGTCACGCGGGCGACGTGCGGCATGAAGGCCGGGACGCAGGCATCGCGGCAGCGGGTCGCCAGCTCGGCGATCTCGCGCAGGCGCTCGGTCATGATCGTCCAGGCCGCCGCGCGGTGCGGCAGCAGGTAGTCGACGTCGTAGAAGAGCTCGAGCGCCGGTCCGGCTGTCACGCCCGGATGGGAAGGGCCGACCGGCAGGCGCGCGACGACGGAGCCGAGCGGCTTGATGGTGGCGAACATCAGCGTGACGGCCACGTCGGCGAGGACCGCCAGCTGCTCCTCCGTCTCGCCGGCGTTGGCGAAGTACCGTGACAGGAGCTGCAGCAGCACCTCGTAGGTCGCGTTCAGCAGGTCGGCCAGCCGCGCGGTGAACGGGTCCTCGATGAGCGTGACCTCGGCGCCGGACGAGGGCTCGCGCACGTGCGCCAGCACGACCGGGCGCGCCGGCTCGAACGAGGGATCCGCCTCGCGCAGCGCCACGTACTCGTCGAGCATGCGGATGAGGCGCCCGAAGTGGGCATCGCGCCAGTCCCCGCGGGCGCCCTCGCCCTGCTCCACGATCGTCTCGATGGCCGCGTGCGCCGACGCGACGTCGTGGACCGCCACCAGCTCCTCCCAGCGGAAGTCCTTCGAGGTGGCCTGCGCCTTGGGTGGACCGATGAACAGCCCGTCCTCCCCCAGCTTCTCGGCCAGGCCGGCGATCCCATCCTGGATGGACCGATACAGGTGCCCGATGGTGTCGAACTCCTGCAGCCGGGGCCCGATCTCATCGGCCTCCGGGGGCGGCAGCTCGACGGCCTTCTCGAGGGCGGCGAACTCATCGGCATCGGTCATGTCGTGGCCTTCCGGCCGCTCCAGGAAGGCGAAGTGGCGGAGGGCTGCCTCGCCGAAGGGCAGGAGGGCGATCTGCACCCCTGCCGGGTAGGCGCGCGGCGGCAACGGCAGGTTGGGCCGTGCCAGGCGGGGCGCGGCACCCACCGCGGTGAGCAGGTTCTGCACCAGCGCCAGGTGCAGCATCTCCTGCCCGCCGATGGCCAGCAGCTCGCGCTTCCAGCGCTTGACCGTCGGGACGTGCTCGGCCGCCAATCCCTCGGCTTCGGACTCCTTGAGGCTGAAGGCTGCGTAGAGGTACTGGCACATGACCAGGTGCTCCAGCTCGGCGGCCTTGCCAAGGGTGTAGATCAGCGCCTCGCGGTGCTCGAAGCGGATGGCCACCTCGTGGTGATCTTCAGCGCCGTGCCCGCGCACGGCTTCGACCCCCGCGATTCGGCTCTGGCTCATGGGTGCAGTGTAGGCCCGCTGATCAGCCCGCGGCCCTCGGCATCGTCTGGGACGGCGCGACCCTGCGAGTCGCGAGGCAGCTTGTTGGCGCCGGGCGTCGCCGGCCGGTAGCGGAGCCGATCCACCGGCACGCCGTTGACGAGGTGCGACTCGACGATCTCCTCCACGTCATCGGCCTTGACGCCGGCGTACCAGACGGCATCCGGATAGACCACGACCATGGGTCCATGGCCGCACTGGTTGAGGCAGCCTGAGTTGTTGACGCGCACGGCGGTGTCGAGCCCACGACGCGCGACGGCCTTCTTCAGGGCCTGGTGCACGCCGAGGCCGTCGCCGTCCACCCCCGGGCACCAGTCGCCGGAGGTGCACACGAAGACGTGCCGCTGGTAGGGAACTCGTTCGGAGCTGGTCAATGCTCGGCGACCGCCGCAACGGAGATTGCCCGCAACGTACCATGGCTCCTTCGCACGTTGATCCTCATCCCACGCCACGAGGGGCAGATGGCCGAATCCAACGAAGCTCGCAACGGCCTGGAGGCGCACGAGTTCGACCGCGCCTGGCTCCAGGAGCATCTCGCCGAGGAACGGTCGAGGGCCAGCCTGCTGGGCGAGATCCGCGAGGCGATCTTCGGTGCACAGGACGGGCTGGTGAGCACCCTCGCCGTCGTCTCGACCGTGGCCGGCGCCTCAGCGAATCGCTTCCCGGTGCTGATTGCCGGGATCGCGTCCGGGCTTGCGGGCGTGTTCAGCATGGCCGCCGGCGAGTACATGAGCAGCAAGAGCCAGCGGGAGATCTTCGAGGCCCAGATCGTCGGTGAGCGCGAGGAGGTCCGGGAGCGGCCCGGCGAGGCCGAGGCGGAGATGGCCTACATGTTCGAGGAAGATGGCCTGCCGCGCGAGGAAGCGGTGTCGGTGGCCGGCGTCATCGCTCGGCATCCCGACGTCCTGCTCAAGACGATGGTCGAGAAGGAGCTCGGCCTCACCGGTGAGCATGCCGAGGGCAGCCCGCTGCAGGGCGCGCTGATCATGGGAGCGTCGTTCGGAGTGGGAGCCGCGGTGCCGATCGTCCCCTACCTGCTGCTTCCAGTCGAGTCCGGCGTCATCGGCTCGATCGTGGCGACCGGCGGCGTCCTGTTCGCAGTCGGCGTCGTGAAGTCCCGCTGGACGCGGCGCAACTGGCTGCGCTCCGGCATGGAAATCCTGCTGCTGGCCGCCTTTGCCGGCATTGCCGGATTCTTCTTCGGGAACATCCTCCCCGGGCTCCTGGGCGTGGAGGCCGTCGCGGTCTGACCCGGGGGCCCTGGTCAGCCCTGGTCGGCGCACGGTGAGCCGATGACCTCCGGGAGGCGCCGGCGCGCATGGCGTGCGGCTCGTAGCAGCGATGCGACCAGCGACGCGGCGGCGACCACACCTTAGCGCCCTTCGCCCGACGCCGCGGGACCGCGTTGGCCTATCCTCTGCCGGTGCCGGGAGACCGAGACGACCGACCGCTGGCGCGTCCGCGCCCCACGCTGGACGGGCCCTTCGGGGCCGCGGCGGCTGCCGTCCTCTCCTTCCTCATCCCCGGCCTCGGGCAGGCCGCCGCCGGTCGGGCGCGGCGGGGCGCGCTGACGGCCATTCCGGCGGTGCTGCTCCTGGTCGCCGTGGCCGCCATCTGGTTCATCGACCGGCGCATCTTCCTCCGCATCGGCCTCTCCATCGACCTGCTGCTGGTCGTCATCATCCTGAGCCTGCTGCTGCTCCTCTACCGGGCCTGGGCCATCGCCGATGCCTACCTCGTCGCGCGCGGCATCGGCGGGCGCAGGTGGACGCCGGCAGCGACGGTCGTCTCGCTCGCGCTGCTCGCCCTGCTGCTGGGCAGCACGGCCTTCATGCAGGGCTGGGTGGCGTCGCTTGGCTGGAGCGCCCGGGAAACCCTGATCGCGGTCTTCGACGAAGGCGGACCACGGGGAGCGGGCGGCGGCCCAGCCCCCTCGCTACAGCCGACGCAGGAGCCGACCCACGGCGAGACGGCGCGGCCCACCCTGGCGCAGTCGCCCTCCCCCACCCCGGTGCCCAACTGGGCCGCCGACGGACGGCTGAACATCCTCCTCCTCGGCTCGGATGCCGGGCCCGGCCGCTGGAGCATGCGCGCCGACGCCATCATCCTCGTCTCCGTGGAGCTCGCCAGCGGACGCGTCGCAGGCTTCTCCGTACCGCGCTACACGCGCGGGGTGCCGCTGCCCGAGCCCGCGGCCTCGGCCTTCGAGTGCGGCTGCCTGATGGACGACTACTTCAACGCTCTCTACGTCTACGCCAACCAGCATCCCGACCTCTTTCCTGCTGAGGACGACGTGACGCGCGGCCTCAACGCACTGAGCGGTGCCGCCGAGCAGTTCTTCGGCGTGCAGCTCGATGGCATGGTGGTCGCCGACCTCAACGGGTTCGTGGACATGGTCGACGCCATCGGCGGGATCGACATCAACGCCCCACAGCCGGTCTACGACGCGAACTATCCGAACCCCGACGGTAGCGGAGCCGTGGAGATCTCCTTCCCGGCCGGAAATCAGCACCTGGACGGCTGGAACGCGCTGGCCTACGCCCGAACGCGACACCAGGACGGCGATCTGCAGCGCATGTACCGGCAGCAGCAGGTCATCCGTGCCCTGCAGCGCGAGATCACCTGCAACCTGCTGGGAAACCTGTCCTCGGTGCTGGACGTGGCGAAAGAGTCGATCTGGACCAACCTGCCGCTGGAGGACGTCCCGGACATGATCTCGATCCGGACGGGTCCGCTGGAGAGCCACGTGCTCTTCGACGACTACAACGTGACGCTCACGCCACCGGACGTGCAGCGCGTGCAGCACAGCGTGGCGGACGCCTTCGACGGGCCGGCGCCGTCGGTGGCGCCAGGACCAAGCGGGTCAGGCGGAGGCTGCTGAGCGCTCAGTCGTCCGGGTTGGGATCGTCCTTCGGCGCGTTCTGTGCGGCGTTGTGCGCCACGGCGAAAGCGCGGCTCTCCTCACCGTACTCGTCCATGGCGCTGTTGTAGGCCTCCAGGAAGGCCTCCTTCTGGTGGTGGCTGTACTGGTCCACCTGTGACTCCGGCAGGTCCGAGATCTTGTCGTACGGCATGGTCGCCTCTGTTGCGTCCTGGCTTCACACCGTGCAGAACCGATGCCGGTCTTCAGTTGCCACTCAACGGACTCTCCTGGTCGGACGCTAACCCGGGAACAACGGGCGATGCTGCCTGATGGAGACGACCATCAGGCGTCGCGCGTAGATCGCAAGCACGACCAGGGCTGCTGCAAAGCTGGCGGCGGCAACTGCCACCACCCAACCCCCGGCAACGCCCAGCTGCATGGCACCAAACGCGACGATCGTCGCGAAGAGCACCGCGTTCAAGACGCCGACCACGACGGGAGTGGCGGCGATCAGGTTCATGGGCGTCGAGCGCCACGGAATCAAACCCATGGTCCGTGCGATGCCACGCTCATCGTCGGTCACGCCCATGACGAACAGCTCGGCCAGGTCGGGTGCCATCTGCGCGTACTTGGCGCGGATTCGGTTCATCCCGACGATGCATTGCGCATCGTGGTAGTTCGCGTGGTCGAGCCGGAGGAGCGTGCCGATGCCGAGGAACAGCACCACCGGCAGCACCACCAGGGCGAAGAGCCGGAAGTCGCCGTTGAAGGTCGTCGCCTGGGCCACCAGTGCCAGCGCGACTGCCGTGAACGAGAGCGTGGAGAGGAACATGCCCGCGCGGGCAAACGACTCGTTCCAGGCGAGGCCCCGGGACGCGAGGAGGCTCCAGTGCTCGGTCGAGAGAATCTGCAGACGCATCGCAGGCGTTGCCGGTTCCTCCTGGCTCGCTGCGTGCTCGACGTCACCTGGCGCCATTGGTGCAGTCCTCCGTCCAGCGTGATTTCCGTACAGGATGGCTCCTGCCGTCAATGCCGCGTAGGATGGATGGACCGATGCAGAAGCCGGACGGACGCCCACCACCGCCCACCGAGGGAAAGCCGCTCCCCTCGAACCCGGCGGCGGGTCACGTGGTCGCCGGCCTGCTGGCCGGGGTCGACCACCTGGTGGTCAATCGGCCGCGCCCCGTCACCCAGATCGAGGAGCCGCTGCGCGATGCGTGGGCATCGGCCGAGGGCCTGACCGTGGAAGGGCTGGATGACCCGGTCGACCGTCCCGAGCCGCCCGACACCAGCGGAGCGCGGATCTAGGGCGTTGCGCCATGTGCAACGGATCGCACCGGCTCGTCCCCCCGGCCGGCGTTCCGGCGCGAATTGTTGCAGTCCACGCAACGAAACCAGCACGAGCGCCCCTTCCCGCGCTGAACGTTGCGGCCAGCGCAACGATCCACTCCGGAATGGCCCCTGGGCGCGCCGTCTGGCGCGGATTGTTGCAGTCCACGCAACGAAACCAGCACGAGCGCCCCTTCCCGCGCTGAACGTTGCGGCCAGCGCAACGATCCACTCCGGAATGGCCCCCGGGCGCGCCGTCAGGCGCAGATCGTTGCGCAGCGCGCAACGGGGCGGGCGCCGGGCCGCGATCAGGGGGAGATCGGCTCCGGGAAGCGCTCGGCCAGCCGGAAGCGCTGGCAGATGACCATGGTGTCATCGGTGAGGGAGAAGGCTGGATCGCCGAGCCGGTCGCGGATCTCGTCCAGGTAGCCGTTCCAGAACCCCTCGTGCGCGGTGCGCCAGTCGGCGGCATCGGCGAAGCCCTCGCCCTCGTCGCGCGCGAACTGGTCGTCCACCTCCGCCATGCGGACGACGCGGCATTCGGTCGTCTCGATGACGCAGGCGTACCTGCCGTCCGCGTCGACCACGACCTCGCGCATGCCGGGCACCGGCATCTCGTCGCCATCCAGCTCCAGCTCGACCAGCAATCCGGCGGTGGCGGTCTTGGTCCCGGCCAGCACGAGGTCCGTCAGCTCGCGGCACAGCTCGCTGCCCGGGTGGCCGAACCCGGTGACCTGCATGTCGCGGAAGCGCTCGCTCAATTCACGGTCACCTCGAAGAGGTGCTCGGATTCCGGCAGGCCCTTCAACCGATGTGGACCAAGTTCCACCAGCGCGAAGGCCGGGCGCCCGTTCGCCCGGACCGGTGCCACCGCCGAGCGCGATGCGAGCACCTGGTCCGGCGCGGCCGCGGAGCAGATGCGCCGCACGGCATGGACCGCCAGCCCGACGTAGCCCGATTCGGTCAGCGTCGGCCGGCCACTGTGGATGCCGTAGCGGAGCTGCAGCGCCGTCCCGTCCGGCCAGTCACGCTCGGCGACGGACGAGCGGATCTGCCAGCGCGGCGGCGATCGCCTCCGACGAGCGTCGGAAGACGGCGAAGTACTCGTCGCCGCGCGCATCCACCTCCACCCCGCCGGCCCGCTGGACCGTCGCTCGGGTGAGCCGCCGCAGGTCGCTGAGCAGGCGCGCGTATCGGTCCTCGAGCCGGTGGAGCAGCCCGGTCGAATCGACGATGTCGAGCATCAGGAAGGTCACGGCGCCGTTCGGCAGCCGGCTCTCGGAACCGGCGCGCAGCTGCCCCTCCACGAATCCGACCGGCACGATGCCATGCCGGCTGGCCGCGCGCAGCAGCCGCGTCCGGGCGCGATCCCTGGCCTCGGGGCTCTCGAAGATGACCTGGTTGAAGCGCGACAGCGCGTTGCGCACGTGGGCAGCGTCGTTGATCGGCAGCCGCCGCCGGCCGCGTCCGTCGATGTAGGCGAACGCACTGTCCCTCAGCTGCCTGCGCTTCGTCCCGTCGAGCTCCGCCATGCGTCGATCTTAGACCTCCTGGAGTGCCGCTCCATGCAGCTCCACGGCACGACGGCATCCGGATTCGAAGCGGTCCGCGCCGAGATGCAACGCAACTTCGCGCAGCGCGACGAGCTGGGTGCCGGCGTCCGCTTGCGGAACCGTCGTACGCTTGCGTTCTTCGCCACCGATGAGGAGCACCCATGCCTGAGCATCCCAACGCCGCATTGGCCCGCCGTGGTTTCGATGCCATGAACAGCGGGGACAACGCGACCATGGCCGAGATGCTGGCCGATGACGTCGCCTGGTACGAGATCGGACGCGATGCGCCGCTCAGCAAGGAGGATCTCGCCGCACGATACACGGGCGGGCAGGCGCCGGACTTCGAGATCAGCGGCGAGCTGCACGACGTGGTCGCCAACGACGATCACACCATCGCCCTGGTGAGCGCCCACGCGACGCGCAACGGGAAGACCCTCGACTACCGCACCGCGGAGATCTACCACGTGCGCGACGGCAAGATCACGGCACGCTGGGCGTTCTCCGACGACACGGCCGCGATCAACGAGTTCTTCGCCTGAGCGACCTCAGCAGCGGTGGTTCGCGTCGAACCCGTTGGCGAAGTACTGCGCCATCTCGACGCGGCCACCGGTGAAGCCCGGCTGCTGGCAGACCTGCCGTGCCTGCGCCATGGTGCTGGCCCCCGCCGTCCACGAGGGATGGTCGGCGAACGCATCGGTTCCGCCGGTGATCTTCTGCCACATCCTCGGCGCCGAGTAGAAGCCGACGCCCCCCACTTCCATCGACTCGAGGTAGTCGACCGCACCCTGCAGCGCGGCGACGTTGCGCTCCTCGTCGCTGCGCCACGAGTTGGCCACCTCCACGTCCAGCCACCATCGATTGGCGGTCGGGATGCGGGTGGCATCGGCATCGGCCCAGCCGAGGCCCACGTAGGCGGCCAGGGCGCTGGCGTAGGAGTCGGCGGCGGCGTTCCAGCCGTAGTCGTACGCGCAGTCGACGCTGTCGACGTCATCGGGACTGCACACGCGGGGTGAGGTCTGGCCCGTCGGCCAGTAGTCGCTCTGCTCCGGCCCCGGGTTCGCCGTATTCGCGTAGAGCTCCGCCTCGCGTCCGGCCCACGCGAGCTGACTCTGCTCGAGCGCTTCCGGCGCCAGGCATGGGTTCGGGGCGTAGACCCGGCCGCCGTTGACCCCCACGATTCCGAACGCCACGTCACTTGGCAGCGGCGCACCGCACTGGGGGTACGAGATGTCGTAACCGATGGGCAGGGTCGGCCCCGTCGAGACGTCCGCAGTGGTCATGTCGCGGCCCGCCGCCACGGCCCCGAAGGGCAGCAGGAGAAGCGCCGCCAGCAGCGGTGAGAGGGCAAACGACAGTCGGCGCTGGGCGACACCGACGGGCACTCGGGTCATGGAATCCTCAGGGTAGGGACTCCGCCCGTCCGCCGCAAGGGCGAAGCCCGGCCATCGGCGTCACGTCAACCCTCCCCCGCCGGCGGTGCCGCTGACGCCGCGGGGCCGTTCGAGGGCCAGTGGATGGCGTCGCGCCGGCAACGCGTGACGCACAGGCCGCAGCGGCTGCATTGCTCGCCCTCGAGTGCGATGCGGCCGTCGACGACGTGAATCGCGCCGTAGGCGCAGGAGGTCAGGCACAGGCCGCAGTCATTGCAGGCATCGGCGTCGATGAGGGGCGCCAGGGGCCGGGCCGGCATGGCCTGCTGCAGCGCAATGCCATGGACCTCCCGGACCGATGCGTGGCCGTGCGCGTCCAGCCAGGCGTCAAGCTCCCCGGCGATGCGGCCGAAGACGGAGGGGCCACGCAGGATCGCCGCCGTGCAGACCTGAACCGCCGATGCGCCGGCCATGAGGAACTCGACCACGTCGGTACCGCGTGAGACGCCTCCGACGCCGATGACGGGCAGGTCGACCGCACGTGCGATCTCGCGTACGCAGCGCACCGCAAGCGGCTTGATCGCCGGCCCGGAGAGCCATCCGTGCCCGTTCGGACCGCCGAGCTGCGGCCGCGCCGTCTCGATGTCGATGGAGAGGACCGGGCCGAAGCTGTTGATGGCGGCGATCCCGTCCGCTCCGGCATCGGCCGCCAGGCGCGCAGCGTGGCCCATGTCCTGGCCGTGCGGGCTGAGCTTCACGAAGACCGGCACGTCGAGCGCCGCCTTGGCGGCGCGGATGGCGCCGACCATGGGGCCAGCGTCCTCGCCGATGTAGTGCGTGGACAGCTCCACGGCATCGGCGAACGGCTTCACGCGCGGCGCCAGCTCGGCGATCTCGTCGGCGGTGTAGCCCATGCTCACGATGAGCGGCAGGTTCGCGGTGCGCGCGATCGCGTACTCGCGATCCAGCCACTGTTCGGGCGGCAGCTCGGACCACAGCTCGGTGTTGACCATGCCGTGCGGGATCTCGGCCATGTTCGGGATGGGCGGTTCCGCGGCGCGGGTCGAGATCGTCTTGGCGACCAGCGCGCCGGCGCCCCCCTGGGCGCATGCCAGCAGGGCGGCACCATCGCGGACCGGGGGCCCGGCCGCGGGCAGGATCGGGTTCCGCAGCTCGATCCCGCAGATGTCGACGCGCAGGTCGGCCATCAGCTGCCCCCCAAGGTCGCCAGCAGCAGGCTGGGCGCGAAGGGATGTGGCGCGATGGCCTCCATGCGGCCCCACAACCGTGTCGCCGCCCGGCGCGCCTCGGCGGCGATCTCCTGCGGATCGACGCGGGTCGGTTGCCCGTTACGGACCACGAGCCGGCCGCCCACCATGACGTCGCGCACCTGCAGCGCTCCCAGGCCGAAGGCCCAGTGCCCTGCCAGGTTCTCCGCCAGCAACGGGGTGGGCGGCGCGTAGTCGAGGACGACCAGGTCTGCCGGCGCCCCGGGATCGAGGTGGCCGAGCAGTGGCTCGCCGAAGGCGCGTCCCGCCACGCTCGCGCCCCGCGCCAGGACCTCGAGCGGGAGGGAGGGGCTGGCGTCCAGTCCATCCTCGCGCCGTCTGAGGTATGCGGCCCGCCCCTCGTCGAACATGTCGCCGGAGATGCCGTCGCTGCCGAGCGCCAGCCGCCCCTGGAGCCAGCCGAGCGGCGCTCGCCCCACGGCATTGTTCATGTTGGAGCGCGGGTTGTGGACCACGGTCGCCCGAGTCGCTCGGATCAGCTCCGCCTCCGACGGATCGACGTGGACCGCGTGCGCCAGCAGTGCGCGCTCGTCGAGCGCGCCAGCCGCATGGAGCCGATGTGCGACGCGTCGCCCGGATCGCGCGACGGCATCGGCCTCGTCGAGCGCGTCCTCGGCCACGTGCAGATGGATCCCGGTACCGGCCTCCCTGGCGAGGGAGGCGCACGCCGCCAGCGTCTCGTCGGAGAGGGTGAACGAGGCGTGGGCGCCAACCATGCCGCGTGCGAGCGGCCAGCGGCGCTCATCGGTCCGGCGCAGGAAGCGACGGTTCTCCTCGACCCCATCCCGGGCACGGCTCGCACCGTCGCGATCCGATGTCTCGTAGCAGAGCAGGCCGCGGATGCCGACCTCCTCGAACGCCTCCGCGATGATGTCGAGCGAGCCATCGATCGCATTCGGCGAGGCGTGATGGTCGACCAGCGTGGTCGTCCCGCTGAGGAGCGCCTCCTGCGCGGCGACGAGCGCCGATGCGCGGATGGTCTCCGGTTCGAGGGCACGATCGAGGCGCCACCAGACGCGCTGCAGGATCTCCAGGAAGCTCGACGGAGGGGCCAGGCGGTAGGGCATGCCGCGGGCGAGGGCCGAGTAGGCATGGGTGTGGGCGCAGACGTTGCCCGGGATGACCAGGCAGCCGCTGCAGTCGATCCGCTCGGCCGGCACCGCTGCGCCGTCGCTCCCGGCCGGCATGGGCTCGACGAGGTGGCGCTCTCGCACCAGCAGGTCTCCAGGCTCGACGCGGGGCGGATCCAGTGATCGCACGAGCGTGCCGCCGGTCAGCAGGATGGTCATCGAACCAGGTCCGCCGGCCGCCGCTCGCGTGCCAGCCTGGGGACCGCGGCCAGCGCCGCCGCGGAGTCGCGCATGGGCAGGCTGCGGCGTCGGATGCCGTCGAAGCGGTAGAGTGCGCCCGCCACGGCCGCGGCGGTCGGCACCAGGACGGTCTCGCCCGCCCCCTTGGCCCCGTAGGGACCCTCCGGCTGCGGCTCCTCGATGAGCAGGACGTCGACCGGTGGCATGGCGGCGGCGGGCAGGATGTGCAGGTCCTTGAGGGAGGCAGCCGTGGGACGCCCGCCCTCCATCGGGTAGTCCTCCGAGAGGGCGTACCCGAGGCCCATGTGGACTCCGCCCTCGACCTGCCCCTCCACGGCCAGGCGGTTGACGGCCCGGCCCACGTCCTGGGCGGCGATGACGCGCTCGAGCCGGCCCTGGTCGTCCAGGATCACCACCTGGGTCGCCCAGCCGTAGGCGACGTGAGTCACCGGGTCCGGGTCATCGGGCTGCAGGGGCGTCGTCCAGTCGACGCGGAACTCGCCGGAGAACTCCTGGCCGGCGAGCTCCTCGAGCGGCCGGTCGCCGCGCACCAGCATGAGCCGAGCCGCGGCGGCGATGACCGCGCGGCCACCCAGCAGGGTCGCGCGCGAAGCCGTCGTCTCGCCGGTGTCCAGCTCGTGCGCCGTATCGACCTCGACCCGGATGCGCTCCAGCGGCAGGCGCAGCTCCTCCGCGGCGATCTGGGCCAGTGCGGTGTGGATCCCCTGGCCCATCTCCGTCCACGAGTGGAAGAGGGTGACGCTGCCATCCGCCTCGGGCCGCAGGACGGCGCGGCCGGCGTCGACCATCCCGTTGCCGATCCCGGTGTTCTTCGCCCCGCAGGCGATCCCGGCGGTGGGCGCCGCGCGGTAGGCGTCACGAACCGCGAGCAGGGTCCGCTTCAGTCCCACGCCGGGGCCGAGTCGTTGGCCGGTACCGAAGCGGTCCCCCGTCTCCAGCGCGTTGCGCCAGCGCATCTCCCAGGCGTCGAGCCCGACGCGTTCGGCGAGCAGGTCCACGAGCCCCTCGACGGCGAAGGTGACCTGGGGCACCCCGAAGCCGCGCATGGCCCCGCACGGCGGGTTGTTGGTGTAGACCGCGCGCGAGGTCACGTCCACGTTCGGCACGCGATACGCACCGCAGGCGTGGCCGGCGGCGCGCTCAAGCACCTTTGCCCCGACGCTCGCGTAGGCACCCGTGTCCCCGGTGATGCGTGCCCGGACCGCCAGTAGCCGGCCATCCTCGTCACACCCGACGGTCATCTCGACCGTCACCGGGTGGCGCTTGGGGTGGAAGCGCAGGCTCTCGGCGCGGGAGAGGGCGAGCAGGACGGGGCGTCCGGTCAGGAACGCCAGCAACGACGCGGGACCCTGGGCCCCCAGGTCCTCCTTGCCGCCGAATGCGCCGCCGGTCGGCACCTGGGTCACGCGCACGTCCCCCTCCGGAATGCCGAGCAGCGAGGCGACCTGGCGTCGATCGTCCCAGGCACCCTGCCCTGGGGAATAGAGGCGGAGACGCGGTGCGGAGCCGTTCCCACCGTCGGGAACGGCGAAGGCCGCTTCCGGCTCAAGGAAGGCATGCTCGATGCGCTGCGTTCGGAACGTGTCGCTGGCAACGTGCGCCGCGGTCGCCAGTGCCGCCTCCACGTCACCGCGTCGCACCTCCGAGGCGGAGAGGAGGTTGCCGCCGGGGTGGATCGGCGGTGCCTCGGGAGCGAGGGCGTCGAACGGGTCGGTGACCGGCTCCAGCACTTCGTACTCCACCTCCACCAGGGCGGCGGCGGCGCGCGCCGCCGCGCGCGAGGTCGCGGCAATGGCGACCAGCACGTCGCCCAGGTAGCGCGTCGTCTCGCCCTCCGCCACGAGCACCGGCCAGTCTCGCTCGATCAGCCCCTGGTGGCGCTCGCCGGGGATGTCGCGCCACGTCGCGACCCGGACGACGCCCGGGTTGGCCTGCGCCGCCCGGGTGTCGATGCGCAGCACGACGGCCCGCGGATGGTCGGCGAATCGAACCGCGGCGTGCAGCATGCCCGGCGCCTCCATGTCGGCGATGAACGGCAGCTCCCCGAGGATCTGCGCGCGTCCCTCGTAACGCGGCACGTGCGCGCCGACCAGGCACTGCTCGGCGGGGTCGATCGGACGGGGGGGCTCGGCCCCGGCGAGCGCGGTCCCCCGGCGCCGCGCGGCAACCGCCTCGATGGCCTCGATCACCTTGACGTACCCGGTGCAGCGGCAGAGGTTGCCGGCCAGCGCCTTCGCGATCTCGTCGCGCGACGGATTCGGCTCCCGGGCCAGGAGGCCCTCGGCCTTCATGACGATCCCCGGCGTGCAGTAGCCGCACTGCGAACCGCCGCTGGCGAGGAAGGCATCGGCCCATGCAGCGCGGACGTCCGGCGGGAGGCCCTCGAGCGTGACGACGGTGCGCCCTGCCGCTCGTTCGGCGGGCTGGGCACACGACACGACCGGCCGTCCGTCGACCATGACGGTGCAGGCGCCACACGACCCCTCGGGCGCGCATCCGTCCTTCATGGATCGCAGGCCGCACCCCTCGCGCAGCAGCTCCAGGAGGCTGCTCGTGGGCCGCGCCTCGATGTCGATCTCGCGCCCGTTGAGCGTCAGCCGCATTCGGTCGCCTCAGCCTGCCGGGGGCGGGCCATGTGGCCCTAGGCCCTGGTCCGGTCCGTTCACGACTCTATGGGCAGGCCACGGCGGCGGCGCGTGCCGTTGGTCCCGCCGCGACAGGGCCGTCGGTCGCCAAACGGAGTTACCGCAGATGGACGAGCTGGGCCTGGCCAGCGAGGTGCTCGACGCGCGCGCTTACGAGCGCGCGCTGGCGCGATTCCGGGAGAACCGGATCGTGATGCCGACCTTCGCGCAGCTCGCCGATCCGCTCGCCCACGCGGCGGAGCTGCGAAGCACGCTGGCGGGCGTGGACCCCGACGCCGCCGATCCCCGAAACCTGTTCAGGGTCCACTGGCACAACGCCGCCGATCGCCGCGGCATCGTCGACCTGCCCGAGCACCTGGTGCTGCCGCGGTCGCTGACGGGCGTCGAGGCGCCGATCCTGGTCGCGCTTGCCGACCGCTTCCCGATGATCCACTCGCACAAGGTGCTCGCCGCCTACGGCGTGCTCGCGCCGCGAATCGTCACCGGCCAGTTCGATCCCACCAGCCAGCGCGCCGTGTGGCCCTCGACCGGCAACTACTGCCGGGGCGGGGTCGCGATCAGCCGGATCATGGGCTGCCGCGGCGTGGCGGTACTGCCGGAGGGCATGAGCCAGGAGCGGTTCGACTGGCTGGGCCGATGGGTGGCCGATCCGGCGGACATCATCCGCACGCCGGGGACCGAGAGCAACGTCAAGGAGATCTACGACCGCTGCGCGACCCTGGCCGAAGACCCCCAGAACGTCATCCTCAACCAGTTCGCCGAGTTCGGAAACCACCTGATCCACTACCTCGCCACCGGACGAGCGCTCGAGCGCCTCGCGACGGCGTATGCGGCGCAGCGTCCGGGTGCGCGTCCGTGGGGATTCGTGTCGGCCAGCGGGTCGGCCGGGACGCTGGGGGCCGGCGACTACCTCAAGCAGCACCACGACACGCGCATCGTGGCCGTGGAAGCGCTGGAGTGCCCGACCATGCTTGAGAACGGGTTCGGCGAGCACAACATCCAGGGCATCGGCGACAAGCACATCCCGCTGATCCACAACGTCATGAACAGCGACTACGTCGTGGCGGTGAGCGATCGCGCCACGGACCAGCTCAACGTCCTCTTCAACACGCCGACAGGCCGCGGATTCCTCGCGGAACGCCACGAGGTGCCCGCCGAGCTGCTCGACCAGCTCGGCTCGCTGGGCCTGTCCAGCATCTGCAACATCGTGGCGGCCATCAAGCTCGCGCGTGACGCGAACCTCGGTCCCGATGACCTGCTCCTCACAGTCGCGACCGATGGCGCCGCGATGTACGCCACCGAGCTCGACAAGGCGCTGCGCCGCGACTTCCCAGGCGGCTTCGACGACGCCGCCGCCGGCACCGTCTTCGGGGAGCACCTGCTGGGGGCCGACAGCGAGCACGTGCTGGAGCTCGGCTCACGCGACCGCACGAGAATCTTCAACCTCGGCTACTACACCTGGGTGGAGCAGCAGGGCGTGCCCCTTCCGGCCTTCGAGTCACGACGGCGCCAGGAGACCTGGGACCGCATCCGACGCTTCCTCCCCGTCTGGGACGAACTGATTGGCGAGTTCAACCAGCGCACGGGAGTGGCGAGGGTCGCATGATCCCGCTCTCCTCCTCGCTGGCCAGCCACCCCCACACGACGAGCGGCAGTCTTCCCATCCGGCTCGTCTGCCACGGCTGCGGCTACCGGCTCCCGGAGGACGACGCCGTCCTGCTCGCCTGCCCCATGGCGCGCCCGGGGGACGACGTCGACCACGTGCTGGAGCGGGAGCTGGACGCCGCTCGGCTGCACTTCCCTGCCGGCGACGACGCGAACCCCTTCGTCCGCTACCGCGCCTTGAGCTACGGGTACCACCGCGCGCGAATGAACGGCTGGTCCGATGGCGAGGTCGTCTCGCTCATCCGCCGCATGGATGCGCGCGTGGCCGGCGTGGACGGACACGGGTTCCGTGTGACGCCGCTCCTGCCGGCCGATGGGCTTGCTGCGCAGCTCGGCCTGTCGGGGCCGCTGCTGGTCAAGGACGAGACAGGCAACGTCGCCGGGTCCCACAAGGCGCGCCACCTCTTCGGCACGCTCCTGGAGCTGGAGCTGGCGGGCGACGCGTCGCCGACGGCGGCCTACCCCCTCGCCATCGCGAGCTGCGGAAACGCCGCGCTGGCCGCAGCGGTCGTCGCGCACGCAGCAGAACGGCCGCTGCGGGTCTTCATCCCGCCAGACGCCGACGCGGGCGTGGTTGAACGGCTCCGCGCGCTGTCCGCGGAGATCGTCGTCTGCTCGCGCGAGGCGGGCGAAGCCGGCGACCCCACCTATCGCCGGCTGCTCGCCGCGCTGCACGCCGGTGCCTTCCCGTTCACCTGCCAGGGCAACCTGAACGGGATGGCGATCGAGGGCGGCATGACGCTCGGCTGGGAGATCGTGAGCGACCTCGTGGCACGCGGCGAGCCCCTCGACCACGTGGTCGTGCAGGTGGGTGGCGGGGCGTTGGCCTCGGCCCTCATCGGCTCACTGCTCGAAGCGCATCGCCTGGGTGTCATCAGCCGGCCGCCCCGCATCCACACGGTGCAGACAGTCGGCGCGGCGCCGCTCGCGCGCGCCCACCAGCGCGTGGCTGCCTCCCTCGGCTCGAACCCGACACCCAAGGCCGTGGACGAATCACTGGCCGCCGCTGCGCGACATCGGGGCGACTTCATGTGGCCGTGGGAGTCGGCACCGCACAGCGTCGCTCACGGGATCCTGGACGACGAAACCTACGACTGGCTGGCCGTCACGCGCGGAATGCTGCTGACCGACGGCCAGCCGCTGGTGGTCGACGAGGCCACGCTGGAAGAGGCCAACCAGGCGGGCCGCGTGGCCACCGCCATCGATGCCGACCACACCGGCACCGCCGGGCTGGCCGGCGTCATCGAACTGCAGCGACGTGGCGAGATCCGCCCCGGCGAATCGGTCGCCGTCATCTTCACCGGCGTACGCCGGCAAGCGTCTGCCAACGGAGGGCATCCATGAGGAGCTTCATCGGTCGGGACATCCTGACTCTCAAGGACTTTTCGCGCGAGGACTTCTTCCGCGTCTTCGAGGTCGCCAACGACCTTCGGCCGCACGCCGCGAACCGGCGAAACACGGACCTGCTGCGCGAGAAGACGCTCCTCACCGCCTTCTACCAGCCGTCGACCCGCACCCGGCTCTCGACGGAGGCGGCCATGCACCGGCTGGGCGGGCACGTCCTGGGCTTCAGCGACGCGAAGATGACGCGCGCCGGCGACTTCTACCAGGAGTCGCTCAAGGACACCTTCCGCATGCTCGAGTCGTACGGCGACGTGATCGCCATCCGGCACTTCACGGAGGGCGCACCCGCCGAGGCCGCGAAGTGGTCATCGGTCCCGATCATCAACTGCGGTGACGGCTGGGGCCAGCACCCGACCCAGGTCCTGACCGACCTGTACACCGTCCTGCTCGAGCGCGGCACGCTCGACGGTCTGACCTATCTGCTCATCGGCGACATGCGGATGCGCACCATGCACTCGATCCTGCATGCGCTCTCGCAGTTCGACGCCGAAGCGATCGTCGTCTCGCCACCCGACATGGCGCTCAAGCCCGAGTTCAAGGCCGAGCTCGACGAGATGAGCGTGGCGTACCGCGAGGCCGAGTCGGTCCCCGAGGTCATCGGCGAGGCGGACATCATCTACATGGAGCCGGTCGTCCAGGCCGACTACACCCAGTCCCGCGTCGAACGTGGCGAGAAGGTGGCGCTCACGCCGAAGGAGTACCAGGTCACTGCCAAGCTGATGCGCGAGAAGGCGAAGCGCAGCTCGATGATCCTGCACTCCCTGCCGCGCATGGACGAGCTCACCGCCGACGTCGACGAGACACGCCACCAGCGCTACTGGGCCGAGGCGAGCAATGGCGTCGTGCTGCGCATGGCGCTCCTTGCCCTGGTCCTCGGCGCGGCCGAGTAGGGGCGGGAGGACTGACCGATGCAGACCGGACTACGGGGGCGCGACCTGATCACCCTCAACGACTGGACCGTCGAGGAGATCGAGACGGTCCTGGAGGTTGCCGCTCGCCTCAAGCTGGAGCGGGCGCTGGGGATCCCCCATCCCCTGCTCCGTGACCGCGTGCTGGCGATGCTCTTCTTCTTCAGCTCAACGCGCACGCGCGCGTCGTTCGAGGCGGGCATGGCGCAGCTGGGCGGGCATGCCCAGTTCATCGAGAGCCGCACCACGCAGATCGCCCACGGCGACACCGCGACCGAGATCGGCGAGATCCTGGGCCGCTACAACGACGGCCTCGCCATCCGCAACGTGGACTGGGGCGTCGGCAACGCCTACATCCGCGAGGTGGCCGCGGCGTCGCGCGTCCCCGTCCTCAACATGCAGTGCGACCTGTGGCACCCGCACCAGGCGCTGGCCGACCTGATGACCATGCGCGAGAAGCTGGGAAACCTGCGCGGCCGCACGCTCGACATCTCGTGGGCCTACGCGTCCTCGTACCAGAAGCCGATCAGCGTGCCGCAGGACCTCGTCACCCTCGCGACCCGCTTCGGCATGAACGTGCGGCTGGTCCACCCGCCGGAGTTCAAGCTGATGCCCGACGTGGTCGACCTGGCGCAGGCCAATGCGCGGCGCTCGGGCGGCTCGCTCGAGCTGATGGACGACTTCGACGCCGGCTTCGGCGGGGCCGACGTCGTGTACGCCAAGTCGTGGGGCGCGATGCTCACCGCCAGCGACGAGGCCGACGGCGCGCAGATGATCGCCAGGTACAGCGACTGGATCACCGACGAGCGTCGCATGGACCTGGCAGCCGATGAGGCGCTCTACATGCACCCGCTGCCCGCCGACCGCAACGTGGAGGTCACCGACGGCGTCATCGACGGGCCGCATTCGGCGGTCTTCGACCAGGCCGAGAATCGGCTCCATGCCCAGAAGGCGGTCATGGCGCTGACCATGGGCGGAGGTGCCGGCTGATGGCCAAGAACACGCTGGTGGTCGCCATCGGCGGCAACTCGCTCATCCTGGACGCGCAGCACCAGTCGGTGCCGGATCAGTACCTGGCGCTCGGGGAGACGAGCGGCCACATCGCGCGGATCATCAAGGACGGCTGGAACGTGGCGATCGGCCACGGCAACGGCCCGCAGGTGGGCTTCATCCTGCGTCGCTCGGAGCTGGCCAGCCACGAGCTGCACGAGGTCCCGCTCGACGTCTGCGACGCCGATACCCAGGGCGCCATCGGCTACGAGCTGCAGCAGAACCTGGCCCACGACTTCCGGCAGCTGCGCATCGACCGCCAGGCGGTCACCGTGGTGACGCAGGTCGAGGTCGCGGCCGACGATCCCGCCTTCGCAAAACCGTCAAAGCCCATTGGTACCTTCATGGACGAGGCGACGGCCACGGCCCGGAGGGAGCGGGACGGATGGGACGTGCGCGAGGATGCCGGCCGTGGCTGGCGGCGCGTCGTCGCATCGCCCCGGCCGCTGCGCATCGTCGAGGAGCGTGCCGTCAAGGCGCTGCTGCGCGACGACTTCATCGTGATCACGGTCGGTGGCGGCGGCATCCCCGTCGTCACCGATGAGCATGGCGACCTCCGGGGAGTGGCGGCGGTGATCGACAAGGACTTCGCCTCGGCGCTGCTGGCCATCAACCTGCGCGCCGACGTGTTCATGATCTCGACCGCCGTCGACCGCGTCGCGCTCGATTGGGGGAAGCCGGAGCAGCGCTGGCTCGACAGCATGACGCTGGCCGAGGCCAAGGAGTACCTGGCGGCGGGGACCCACTTTTCGCCCGGCTCCATGGCGCCCAAGATCGAGGCCTGCATCGAGTTCCTGGAGCACACCGGCGGCGAGGCGATCATCACCTCGCCACACAACATGGAGCGGGCGCTGGCCGGGGAGAGCGGCACGCGGATACTCGCCTAGGGCCGATCGACGAGAGCCGATCGACGAGAGCCGGATCGCCGGGTGCAGACCACAGCCGCGCGAGCCGTCCACAGCCCGCCCCTGAACGCCTCCTGCAGGTCCACAGCCGCACGGGGCGGTGAGCGGCGCTGTTCGGAAGGCTCGTGCGGCCCTCACCTGCATGAGGCGACGTCCGCGTCGGTCTACACTCGGTCCCATGCCGGATCCGGGTTGCTGCTGCCGCGTCGACTACGACGCCCAGTTCAACGACGAGGAGGCCCGACGCGACCTGCTGGCGTACCGTGCCGAAGGGCCGGATGCCACCACCGGGCGCCTCCTCGACGAGCTCGTCGCGGAGGGCGTGGAGGGCGCAACGCTGCTCGATATCGGTGGTGGCATCGGTGCCATCCAGCTGGAGCTGCTCAAGGCTGGTGTTGCGCACAGCACGGACGTCGACGCATCGGGCCCGTACCTGGCGGTGGCGCAGGCCGAGGCCGAAGAGCTCGGCTGGAAGGATCGCACCGCCTACCTGCACGGCGACTTCACCGTGCTTGCCGACGAGGTCGGGCCGGCGGACATCGTCACGCTCGATCGCGTCATCTGCTGCTACCCGGATGCACGGCGGCTCATCGGCCTCTCGAGCGCTCACGCACGACGCCTGTACGGGGTGGTCCACCCGGTGGACCGATGGTGGACGCGCCTGCTGGCGACGCTGGGCAACCTCGGCTATCGACTCTTCCGCAATCCGTATCGGATGCACGTCCACCGGCAGTCGCTGATCGACAGCCTGCTTCGCGCTGCCGGGCTCGAGCTGAGCAGTGCTCACGCAGGCTGGTTCTGGCGCACCGCCGTCTATCGACGAGACCCAACGATCCGCGCGTAACCTGGTTCCGTACACTGGGTATGAGCGAGCTAGGGATGACCTACGTCGACCAGTACCGCGCCGGGGCATGCAACATCGGCCCGGCCGAGATCGCGCGCCGCCGGGCGGCTGGGCACGCCGGTGCGGCAGCCACCCTGGTGCTGGGTGTCGTTCTCGTCTCGGTCGATGCGCCAACCTGGAGCCGACTCGTCCTCTTCGCACCAGCCGCCGTGGGAGCCGCAGGCTACCTGCAGGCCGCCACCCGCTTCTGCGCCGACTACGGTTGGCGCGGCGTCTTCAACTTCGAGGAGGCCGGCCACAGCCGCACCTCGTCGGTCGAGGATCGGGCGGCGCGCCGTGCCGATCGGCGCAAGGCGCTGCTGATCGGGGCGGGAAGCGCGCTCGTCGGCGTGGTGGCGGTGCTCGCCTCTCTCCCGCTCTGAGCCCTCGTCACAGCTCCTGCGCGTAGCCCCTGGCACCGCGGCGTTGCTGCGTGACGAGCCATTCCGGGTCCTTCCCCGCCAGGATTGCCGGCCAGTCGATCCGTGCGGCGAGCTGCTCCCCGACCTCGCGCAGCTCCCCGATGCGCCGGGCATCGTCGAGTGGCACGTCGCGCAGCAGGCGCACGTCGATGCGGTAGAAGGTCGCGTCGGGGAAGTGGCGGTCCACCAGCTCCGTCTGCTGCTCCCCGGGCGAGCGCAGCAGCTCCGCCAGGACCCAGCCGAGCCAGCTGTAGAGCCAGGTCGGCCGGCGGCGGTCGAAGAACTGGCCGGTCCCGAGCGAGACGACCACCGTGTCGGCGGGATCGTAGCCCCGTGAGTAGCCGAAGGCCTCCACGCAGGCCTGGTAGACGGGGTTCCCGGCCACGCCGGTACCGCCGTCCACCATCGGGCCCCGATCCTCCAGCCCACGTATCGTGGCTGGCTGGAAGTAGGTTGGCGCCGCCGCCGAGGCCGTGAGGCAGTCGACCAGGCGCAGGTCGCCGGTGCGACAGGCATTCTGATCGGGGATATCGCGGACGAAGTACCACTGGTGCCCGTCCGGCAGGCCCTTGGCAGTCACCATGATGTCGTTCGGGACGTCGTTGAGCCGCCACTCCCCCGCCCCGTGGCGGTCCATCTCGCGGCGGATGAGCCGATGCAGCTCGCCGACCTCGTAGGCGTGCCCGGAGACCACGCGCCGCAGGGTCGTGACGAGCGGCGTTCGGCGGAAGAGCTGCGGGGCTCGTTTCGCGTACAAATCCACGATCTCGGCGGCCGGCATGCCGCTGGCCGCGGCGCCCGCGATCAGCGCGCCGGTGGACGTACCGGCCAGGAAGTCGAACTCGTCACGGACCGTCGAGCCGGTGGCCGCTTCCATGGCGGCCAGGACGACCGCGGGGATGACGCCCCGCACCCCGCCGCCGTCGATCGAGAGAATCCGCCTGGTCATGCCGAAAGGCTAGCCCGGCCGCGTGACAGCTGTCCGTCGCGACAGCCAACTGACCTCCCCGAGGCCGATAGATCTGCCATATCGCGCCCCGTGGCCGATTCGGGCGTCTGGACGGCAGGTCTATCGGTGCACCCGGCGCCTCAGCCATACCCAGGGGTGGCATCCACGCTCCAGCCGGGCCGATAGACCGGTCAGAATCGGGCCTGGCAAGCGGACCTGGCTCAGATCGGTCGATCTATCGCGGCGGCGCGCGGAGGCGCTACTCCGGGGCTGAGGCGCTACTCCGGTACGGAGGCGCTACTCCGGCTTTTCGTCGCCTGCCGGGTCGAGGTTGAGCGCCGCCGAGTTGATGCAGTAGCGCTGCCCGGTGGGCGCCGGACCATCGTCGAAGACGTGGCCGAGGTGGCCGCCGCACGCCGCACAGTGGACCTCGGTCCGGCTCATGAACCAGGACCGATCCGTCTCCGTCTCAACGGCATCGGACTCCGCCGGTTCGAAGAAGGAGGGCCAGCCGGAGCCGGACTCGAACTTGGTGTCGCTGCGGAAGAGCTCGGCGCCGCAAGCGGCGCATCGGTATACACCGGGGGTGTGCTCGTCCCAGTAGGCACCGGTGAAGGCGCGCTCCGTTCCCTTCTCGCGGAGGACGTGGAACTGCTCGGGGGTCAGCTCGCTGCGCCACTCAGCATCGGTCTTGTCGTTCTTGTCGGTCTTCGTTGCCATGGCCCAACTCTACGACGATATGGTGAAGCACTGGTGAAGGTCGGCGGGTGACATACTGATCGGAGCCGCACTTCCGAGGGGGCACAATTCGATGCGCCGAGCCGCTCTGCCAGCCCTGATCGCCCTGGTCGTCGGGGCCTGCACGGTCAGCCAGACGACGACCGCCGGTCCGACGCCAATCGCCACGCACACCGCGATGCCTCAACCCTCCCAAAGCCTGGCGCCGACCGCCTCGCCGAGTCCACGGGCGACCGCTGCTCCCACCCCCGGCCTCGCCGACGTGCCGCACTTCACGGCCGGCGCCACGGCGACCACCAACGCACCTGGCCTGCGGGTAAGGTCGCGCGCGGGCGTGGACCAGCGCGTCATCACCTCGCTCGGGGTCGACGCACGGCTGCTGATCGGGATGGGACCCGTCTTCATCGACGAGGTGGGCTGGTACCTGGTGCGCGACGCGGATCCGGACGAACCATCATTCGTGGAGGGCTGGGTCGCCGCCGGCTTCGAGCCCGATCCGTACCTCATTCCGGCGGGCTTTGCGATCGAGGACAACCCGTACCTGGCCGGCTACGCGCACGATGCGTCGGGAGAATACGGACCGGTCCTCCTGCCCGATGACGGCGCCGTCACCGTCCGCTGGATCGCAGCCAGCCTGGGGCCCGATGGCTGCAGCTTCGCCGTCGACCTGCGGGCCGGGTCCGGGCAGGCGATTCCCGCCATCCGGACCACGATCGGGACCTACCCCGCTCCGGGTGACCTGTACAGCCAGTTCTTCCGCGAGCATCCCGATCTGCGCGGCGACATCTTCGTCACGGTCACGTCCGATTGCTCGTGGGCGCTCACCTTCGTCCGCGATCAACCGCCTCCGATCCCCTCCGCCTCGGGGGGCGAGTGACGGTCGCGCGGTTGCGACCGACAAGCTGTCGCGTCGGTCCCGTAGGCTGCCGATCATGACGGGAGGAGCACGGCCATAGAGGAGATCGACGGCCGCACCATCTACAGCGCAACCGACCTGGTCGGCTTCCTTGCCTGCGAGCACCTCACCACCCTCGACCGCGCATCGCTGCGGGGGATGTTGCGGGCGGAGGTACGCGTGGACGAGGAGCTGGAGGTGCTCAGGGAGCGCGGCGAGGAGCACGAGCGGCGCTACCGCGCGCACCTCGAGCGCGAGGGGTTGCGGGTGGTGGATGGCCGATACCCGCGCGACGAGGTCGCGCACCTCGGGCGCCTGGAACGCATCCGGGCGGATGCGGATCTGACGCTGCGGCTCATGCGCGAGGGCGTCGACGTGATCTACCAGGCGACCCTCTTCGACGGCCGCTGGCGGGGGTACGCGGACTTCCTGCTGCGAACCGACGGTGCCTCTGACCTTGGGGATCACCACTACGAAGTGGCCGACACGAAGCTCGCCCGCAAGGTCAAGGGGAGCGCCCTCCTGCAGATGTGCGTCTACTCCGACCTCCTGGCGCGGGCGCAGGGCCGGATGCCCGAGCGCATGCAGGTCGCGCTGGGCGGCAGCGGCAACCGGGTCGAGTCGGAACGGCTGGACGACTACCTGGCCTACTACCGGAGCGTGAAGGCGCGCTTCGAGGAGGCGCTTGGCGGCGATCAGACACTCCCGTATCCGTTGCCGCAGGTTCCGCCGCCGGTAGGCCACTGCGACGTCTGCCGCTGGGAGCCGCACTGCACCCGGCTCCGCCGCGGGGCGGACCACCTCAGCCTGGTCGCGTCTGTCCGCTCGGACCAGGTTCGTCGCCTGTCAGCGGCCGGCATCACCACCCTCAGACAGCTTGCCGAGCTGCAGCCACCACTGCCCGAGGTGGACGGTATCGGCGATGCGGCGATGGGCGCCATGCACCAGCAGGCGCGGCTGCAGCTGAGCTCTCGCGGGAAGGAGCTGCCGGACCTGGAGTTCCTGCCGCTCGAACCGAACCGCGGGCTGGCCGCCCTGCCGCCGCCGTCGCGGGGCGACCTCTTCTTCGATATCGAAGGCGACCCCTTCGCCGAGGAGGACGGCCTCGAGTACCTCTTCGGCGTCTGGGACCCGGCAACCAGCTCCGCGTCCGGGTCTCCGACGTTCCACGCCTGGTGGGGTCACTCGCGCGCCGAGGAGAAGGTTGCGTTCGAGGGCTTCATCGACTTCGTGATGCGGCGCTGGCAGGACGACCCCGCCATGCACGTCTACCACTACGCCGCCTACGAGCGCGGCCGGATGGGGATGCTCTCGACCCGCCACGGCACGCGCGAGGCGGAGGTCGACCGCATCCTCCGCTGCGACCTCTTCGTCGACCTCTTCAAGGTCGTGCGGCAGGGGATGCGCATCGGCATCGAGAGCTACTCGATCAAGAAGCTGGAGCCGCTCTACGCGCTCGATCGCGAGGCGCCGCTCAAGGACGCCGGCTCCTCGGTCGTCGCCTACGAGCGCTACATCCGCTCGGTGAGCGCCGGTTCCCCGGACCAGGCCATCCTCGACCAGATCGGCCTCTACAACCAGGACGACTGTCGCTCGACCGCCGACCTGCGCACCTGGCTCGAGCAGCGGCGGCACCGGCTCGCCCTCCAGCTGGGGCTGCCGGGACTGCCCCGTCTCGTCCCCGATGAGGACGCCGAGCGACCGCCGAGCGACCGAGATGCACGCATCCGCGAGCTGGCCGATCGGCTCCTCATCGACGTGCCGGTGGACGCGCAGATGCGATCGACGGACGCCGAGCTGGAGGCGCGCTGGCTGCTGGCCAACCTCCTCGAGTGGCATCGGCGTGAAGAAAAGGTGGATTGGTGGGCCTTCTTCGATCGTTGCAGCCGATCCGACGAGGAGCTCGCGTCGAGGGACGAGGAGGCTATCGGCCAACTGACCTGGGTTACCGAGGTCGACCAGCCGGCGCGCTCGGTCGTTCACCGCTACGCCTTCGATCCGGAGCAGCCGTATCGGCTGAAGGTCGGTGACGAGCCGGTCGACCCGCGCACAGGCAGAGGCGCGGGGAAGATCGTCGCCCTCGACCCCCTGCAAGGGACGCTGGATCTCAGGACGTCGCGCCGCCCGGACCTGACCCGCCCCACGTCGCTCATCCCCAAGGGCCCGGTCGTCGGCGATGCGCAGAAGGGTGCCCTCGAGCGGCTCGGGACCTGGGTGCTGGAGCACGGGCTGCGCGGACCGGGGCCATGGCGCGCCGCTCGCGACTTCCTGCTTGGGGAGCTGCCCCGAGCGGGCCAGTCGCCAGGCGCTGCGCTCGCTCGCGATGAGGTCGACATCAGCGAAACCGCCCGGCAACTCGTCCTTGCGCTGGAGGGGAGCATCCTGCCCGTGCAGGGGCCGCCGGGCTCGGGCAAGACCTACAGCGGGGCGGAGATGATCCTCGCGCTGCTGGCAGCGGGCCGATCCGTTGGGATCACCGCATTCACCCACCGCGCGCTGACGAACCTGCTCGACGAGGTCATGGAGCACGCGACCCTTCGCGGTATCAGCGTCGACGCCGTCCGCAAGCTGGAGTCCGGCGAGAAACCCGGCGAGGCCTGGCGATACCAGCACGAGACGAGCAACGGGCCGGTGGCCGATGCCCTGCGTAGCGGCAGCGCGCTGCTCGCGGCGGGCACGGCCTGGATGTGGTCCCGCGCCGACTTCGACGGGATCGTCGACACGCTCTTCGTCGACGAGGCCGGGCAGATGTCCCTCGCCAACCTGTTGGCCGTTTCCGGGGCGGCGCGCAACCTCGTGCTGCTCGGCGACCCGCAGCAGCTGTCGCAGGTCAAGAAGGGTGCGCATCCGGAGGGCGTCGACGTGTCGTCGCTCGAGCACGTCCTCGATGGCGAGCCGGTCATTCCCGGCACTCGGGGCCTCTTCCTGCCGATCACGTACCGCTTGCACGAGGACGTGAACGCGTTCACCAGCGAGGCCTTCTATGCGAGGCAGCTGCGGTCGGCGCCGGGCACGCAGACCCTGAACGTATATGCCCCCGGCCGCCTCACCGGGACCGGGGTGAGGTGGATCCCGGTGTCGCATGCCGGCAATCGGAACTCGTCGGCCGAGGAGGCCGACGTCGTCCTGCAGCTGTACGCCGATCTGCTCGCGGGACGCTGGATGAACCACATGGGGGTCCTCGGTCCGTTGGCGCCCGCCGACATCCTGGTCGTGGCGCCGTACAACGCGCAGGTGGAGCTGCTCCGCGAACGCCTGGCGTGCCGCCGCGGCGGCCCGCGGCGGCGAACCTCGGATCGGGACGGTGGACAAGATCCAGGGTCAGCAGGCGGCGGTCGTCATCTACTCGATGGCGACCTCGTCCCAGGATGAGATGCCACGGAGCATGGAATTCCTCTACTCCCTCAACCGCCTGAACGTGGCCACCTCGAGGGGCCGATGCCTCTCCGTGATCGTCGCTTCGCCCGACCTGCTCCGCGTGCGGGTCCACACTCCCTTCCAGATGCGTCTGGCGAATGCGATCTGCCGCTTCGTTGAGGTGGCCTCGTCACAGGAGACGCGGCTCTCGCTCATGGCGAACTGAACGAAAGTGCCCCCGGCCGGGCGGCCAAGGGGCACTTTCGCGGAAGGCCGGATGCGCCCGGCCGGCGTTACGCGACGGGCAGCTGTCGCTCGCGCCTCGTGCCCGCGTGAGCGGCGATGATCAGCAGCAGGCCGATCGTCGCGAGAACGCCGCTCTCGGTCACAGGAACTGCGGTGTCCGGGAGGCTGGTCGCCGGTCCACTCTGGCCCGCCTGCACCTCCTGCTCGGCCTGCGAGGGCGCGGGAGTCGACTGGCTTCCCTCGACGTCCTGCTCGACCGGGCTCTGGGTCGGGGTCGGGGTCGGGTCATCGCTTGGCGCCGTCACCTCGCTGGGCGTCGGGGTCGGCGTCGGGGTCGGGTCATCGCTTGGCGCCGTCACCTCGCTGGGCGTCGGGGTCGGCGTCGGGGTCGGGGTCGGGTCATCGCTGGGCACCGTCACCTCGCTGGGCGTCGGGCTCGGGGTCGGCGTCGGGGTCGGGGTCGCGGTCTCGACGGGGCTCACAGGCGAGCCGCAGGTCGCATCCACCCACAGGACCTTGCTCTTGCCGGCGGTTCCGGTTGGTGTCCACTCGAGGCGGTAGTGGCCAGGCGCGGGGCTGAGGTCGCTCGTGACGGCCGGCCCGGAGGCCGGATAATCGCCGGCGGCGACGACGGCATCGTCTGCATCGAGATCGAGAAGCTGCCAGTGAGCTTCGGTGAGCGCATCGCTCACGAAGAGACCGTAGAAGGCGCTGCAGACGTGCGGATTGTTGCCGACCTCCGTGTCGGTGGCCGCGTCGAAGATCTTGAGGGTCCCGGCGTTGGCCGCGAGCGCGGGGGCGATTGACATCACCAGGCTCAGGGCGATGGTGGCCGCGCCGGCGGCGGTCATGACGCGGCGGGTCGGAGTCATCTGGTTGGATCGGTTCAGGAAGTTCATTTCGGGCGCATCCGATGAATACGAATTGATGCGCCGAGCATGACCGTCCTACCCCCCGCTGCCTATGAGAAGGTGGTACCTCCGGCCCAGAGCGCACGCGTGATTTCGCGCGTTTCGACGGCTGGTGCGGTGTGGTGCAGTACTCCGGCAGGACGATCCGGCTACGCGGAAGAGGGAGGAGCCGATGCGCCCGGGAGGCCGCGCCTCCGCAGCTCCCAGCTGGCCACCAGGCGCTCCTGCGCTTCGGTCTCAACTGCGGTCGGGTGGCGGACCTCACGCACGCGCGCAATCGCCTGCAGCGCGGAGCAGCCGGCATCGACCAGCGCACACGCCGCGACCATGCCGGTCCGTCCCACCCCGCCCATGCAGGCCACCGCCACGTCACCCGAGCTCCGCGCGCGATGCAGTGCGCCCTGGATCTCCGCCATCGTCTCGAGCGTCGGAGCTTCACCGTCCGGAATCGGGAACCGCAGCACCGCGAGTCCGACGCGCTCGCCAAGCGTCGCCATGGCAGGAGTGCTCCACTGCTCAAGCTCCGCGTCCTCGACCAGGAGGACCAGCGTCCGGACGCCCTGGGCCCGGAGCGCCGCCAGGTCGCGCTCGGCATCTCGTCGATAGGTGTGGCCCGGATAGCGTGACGAGGCACCCTGCTTCCCGGGCAGGAAGGTCAGGCCCACTCTGCCGGGCACGCCGGGTTGCAGATCTGCGCGGGAAAGCCAGTCGACGCGCATCGGTTCATCGAACCCGGCATGCAGCGGGGCGGGCGCAACCGTCCGGCGAGCACGATCGCCCATCTCAGTTGAGGTGGGCGCGCGTCTGGGCGCAGAAGTGGCCCGTCGATTCGAGGACTTCGCCGCAGAAGGGGCACGTGGGCCGTCCCGCGGCCACCAGTGCGGACGCGCGTCGAACGAATTCCCGCGCCTGGGATGGTTCGATGCTGACGCGCACCAGATCCGGACCCTCCTCGGCCTCGTCGGGCACCTCGATGTAGTCACCGGCATCGTTCAGCGGCTGGGCCTCGATCACGACGCGCGCCGAATCGGTGTCCCAGGCCAGGGCCATCGGTCCCACCCGGAAGAGGTCGATCAGTGGCTCGTCGAGCGGGCGGTCGTCCGGCTCGGGAACCGGAGCCGGCTCATCCAGCACGGATGCCAGTAGCTCCGACAACCTGTCGGCCAGCACGGCGACCTGCGCCTTCTCGAGTGCCACGCTGACCACCGCGTCGCCCTTGCGGGCCTGCAGGAAGAAGGTGCGGGCACCGGGATCCCCGATGGTGCCGGGTACGAAGCGGTCGGGAGCATTGATGATGAAGAGGCGTCGCGGCATGTCGCCATCGTAGCGGACGCCGGAAAAGGTAACGGGATCGGAGATGTGCCCGCTCTCCGATCCCGATGGTCCCCCAGTGCTCGAGCCGGTCCACCGGGGTTAGCGATGGGTGCCCACACCGACTCGTTGATCGGAGCCTAGCCGCACCAGAGTGCACCTGTCAATACACAATTGACTCTTGCCCCTGGCTAGTTGACCGCCAATGCCTCGCTTGACAGCTCGTACGCGCCACGGTGGTCGCCGGAATCGGCGCGCAGGTCCGCCCACTCACGCAGGACCTCCTTGAGACGGGCAACCGCGCCCGAGTCACGGGCGAGCTGCGCGGCATCGCCGTAGCGCGCCTCCGCCTCCTCGTGCTCCCCCACCTGGCGGAGGGCGCGTGCCTCGGTGAGCATGGCAGCCAGCTCAGCCGTCCGGTTGTTCGTCTGGCGGGCGAGCTCCATGGCTCGCCGCGCGAGGCTACGTGCCTCACCGGGGCTGCCCGACGCGAGCTCCACCCGGGCTTGTGTATCGAGCACCGCGGCGAGGTACCGTGCATCGCCGGCAGTCTCGAACTCGCGCCGCGCCTCTGCCACGAGGTCTCGGGCGCGGGCGACGTCGCCGTTGGCCAGGTAGGCAAGGGCGAGGTCGTTCTCGATCTGTGCAGATTCGAATCCCGAGCCGGCGGCGCGCAGGAGCGCGAGGCCCTGCGTCCCGCAGCGGATGGCGGCCTCCATGTCCCCGGTCTCGCGAGAGCTGATCGCCAGGTTGAACAGGAACATGGCGCGCCGGCGATCGTCGAGGTCGTCGGCCATGCCCCGCGCGGTCTCGAGATGGGCGAGCGAGTCGGAGTAGTGGCCGGTGCGGGATTCGACCGAGGCCAGGGCAATCAGGAGGCGCATCTCGAACTCCGGCTCAACCCTCAGTCCCGCCCGCACCCGCTCGAGCAGCCCGATGAGCATGCTGCGCGCGTCGGCCTCGGCATCGGAAAGGAAGAGGCCGTAGGCAAGCCAGTAGCGCGCCAGGGCCTCGTCGGCAGGTCGGGAGAGGGTCGTGAAGATGCGCGTCGCCTCTGCGGCGGCGGTCACCGCTTCCCGGCCGCGATCCAATCGCGCAAGCGCCTCCGCCCTGCCGCGGAGCACCTCTGCACGGGCCTGGTCGTCGACCATTTCGTTCAGGAGGGTCGCGTAGCCGTCGGCCGCCTTCTGCCACTCGCCGGAGGCCAGCCGCATATCCACCTCGAGGCGGGTCCATGCCGGTGACTGCTCGTCCAGGAAGTGGCTGGGCGGCAGGCCGAGCCGCTCGGCAAGATAGCTCAGGGCGATCATCGATGGACGGGCGATGCCGGTCTCCAGGGCGCTGACGTAGGCCTTCGTGTAGCGCTCGCCCGCCAGCTGCTGCTGCGTGAGCCCGGCTCGATGCCGCGCCTCTCGGATGCGGCCGCCGATCTGTCGCGCGAGGGCGGCGTCCTGCTCGGTCGCGCGCGCGACCGTCTTCGTGCGTGGCATGACGGCAGTGTACATGTGCTGGCAAGCGTGACTTGACCCGACCGGGCACCGAAAGTACCGGGTGCCGCGCAACCCCCTGTACCTATGGGTGATTGTTCGCCGCCGCTCCCGAGCCGAGCCTGAGGCCGAACGCCACGCCGGCGCGTGGCAAACCAGGAGTGGGAGAACACCAATGCGCAGTTGCAGCACCGGCGGCGGCTGGCCCTTCTAGGGTTCATCCGCGCCGTCAACAGAAGCACCGCAGAGCGTCCCGGGGGGGAAGCGCCAGCGGTGCTTCTCACTGTTGCCCCACATCAGATCGAGGGCAGATCCTGCTCCAGGGTCAGGGCCGGAGCGAAGAGGTCGCCCACTTCGGCAAGCCGGTCGAGCGCCGTACCGATCGTCCATCGGTCCGGGCGCAACGCGCGATCCTCGAGCTCGTCCCACCGGATCGGCATCGAGACCGGCGCACCGGGTGCGGGGCGGATGGCGTACGGTGCGACGAGCGTCTTGTTGACCGCGTTCTGCGTATAGTCGAGCCGCGCTCGTCCCTTGCGGTCGCGCTTCGTCCACTCCCAGCTCACCAGGTCCGGCACGAGCCCGCCGATGGTGCGCGAGAGCTGCTCCACCCAGCTGCGCGTGTCGTCGAATTCGTAGCCGCGCCGGATGGGGATCCAGACCTGGATGCCGCGCTTGCCCGTCACCTTTGGCAGGCCGATGACCTTCAGGTGCTCGAGCGCCGTTCGGTACAGCCGCGCGAGGACCAGCACCTCCTCCCAGCTGGTGCTCGGTCCGGGATCGATGTCGATGAGGGCGTAGGTCGGTTGGTGCGGCGCCTCGGTACGCGAGGTCCAGGGGTGAAGCTCCAGCGCCGCCTCCTGTCCCAGCCAGGCGAGCGTCGCCACTCGATCGGCCACGACGTAGGTCTTCGCGCCTTCGTGCCCGACGTAGTCCCAGCGCGCGACCCAGTCGGGGGCATGACCGGGCAGGTCCTTCTGCCAGAACCCCTTCTTGCCGATCCCGTCCGGGAAGCGTTGCAGCGTCAGTCCCCGGTCGGCGAGGTAGGGCACCAGGGTGGGGCCGATGCTGACGTAGTAGCGGATGACGTCGCGCTTCGTCACGGCATCGTGGCCGTCCGATGCCGGCACCAGCACCTTGTCCAGGTTGGTCAGCCGAACCTCCTCTCCATCGACCCGCCAATGGCCGTCGCGCGACAGCGCGTCGAGGGCCGCGACCGCCTCCGTCGCGACGCCGGCAACGGCACGACCGGGAGCCGCTCGCGCGCTGGGACGGCGCGAACCGTGCGCCGCTCGCGCCGCCGGCACCGCGACCTCGCGCACGACGTGCGCCGGATTGCGGTCGATCACCACGCCCTTGAAAGCGGGTTGCCGGAGCAGCTCGTCGCTGGTCCACTCGGCGAACTCGGCGGAGATGACAATCCGCGGCTCCACCCAGCGCGCCTGCGGGAGGCGGGGCGGGGTGGCGAGCGGCGAGCTCTCGCGCCGGATCGGCTCCATGGCGGCGAGGAGCTCGCGCCGACGACGACGATCGATGCCGCTGCCCACCTGGCCAGCATGGCGCAGCTCGCCGTCGCGATTGACCGCCACGATGAGCGATCCGAGATCCTTGTGCGTCCCCTGACCGGGCAGCCAGCCGACCACGACCAGCTCCTGCTCGCGCCGAAGCTTGATCTTCAGCCAGTCCCGGCTGCGCTTCCCCGGCTGGTACACGCTGGCGCGCCGCTTGGCCATGACGCCCTCGAGCCGCTGCTGGTGTGCCGCCTCGGTGAAGTCGACGCCATCGGCCAGGACGTGGGAGGCGTAGCGCACCATGGGATGGGGCAGGAGGGCCGCGCGCAGCGCGCGCTTGCGGTCCTCCAGCGGGACGTTGACCAGCGAACGACCGTCGAGGTGGAGCAGGTCGAAGACCATGAAGGTGAGTGGGATTGTGCGGCGCTCATCGGCGCTCTTGCGGGGAGCGTCGGGATCGGTCCGGCGAGCGGAGCCAGCCACTCCCTTGAGGCCGGTGCGGTCCTGGAGGAGGCTGAAGCTCGGCCGTCCCTCGTCGTCGAGGGCAACCACCTCTCCGTCGACGATCGCGTCGCGCGCGGCGATCCAGCCCGCCTCGGCAGCGAGGTCCGGAAAGTACGCCGCCGCATCCACGCGTTTGCGGGTCCAGAGCCGTACCCGACCGTCACGGATCGTGGCCTGGACGCGGTAGCCGTCCCACTTCACCTCGAACAGCCAGGCCGGGTCGTCGAACGCGCCGTCGGTGAGGGTCGCCAGCATGGGCGGCACGAAGTCGGGCATCGGCGCCTCGCGCGCAGCCGACAGGTCGGCGGCGGCACCAGGGCGCGGCGGCTGCAGCTCGAAGCGTGGAGCGGCGCCGTCGCGCACCTCGTCGTTGGTGCGCCCCGTCTGCACGCTCTCCGGGTGGTCCTCCGCCTTCCAGCCAGGGACGGCGGCGGCATCGCGCTTGTGGATGAGCAGCCACTGCTCGCGCTCCTCGGTGCGCCCGTGGGCGTCGCGCCGGCCGGTCCGCACGATCGTGAAGCGGCCGCGCAGCCGCTCGCCGAAGAGGCGGAACTTGAGCTCGCCGGCGCGGATCGCCGAGGCGGCGTCATCGGTCTCCTCCGGCTCGAACGTACCCCAGTCCCACACGATGACGTCGCCGGCCCCGTACTCCTTCTCGGGAATGACGCCCTCGAAGGGCAGGTACTCGATGGGGTGATCCTCGGTACGCATCGCCAGGCGACGCTCGCCGGGGTCGAGCGTCGGGCCCTTGGGCACCGCCCAGCTGACAAGCACGCCCCCGACCTCCAGCCGGAAGTCGTAGTGCAGCGCCGTCGCGCGGTGACGCTGGACGACGAACCGGCCGCTCCCATCGGCGAGATCGCCCGGCGCCGGCTCCGGCGTTCGGTCGAAACGTCGCTTGGCCCGGTACTCCTCGAGGGGCATGCCGGCTGCTAGACCAGCGGCAGCAGGTCGGACAGCACGCGGACCACCAGGGTGGCGCCGGCGTCTTCGAGCTCTGCCGAGCTCACGGCCGATCCGGCGGTGACCGCCACTCCCGTCATCCCGGCCGCCACGGTCGCCTGCATGTCCCAGGTCGAATCGCCGATGTACCAGCAGCGATCGGGCGCAACCTCCAGCTCTTCCGCCGCGCGCAGCAGGAGATCCGGTGCCGGTTTCGCCTGCTCGACGTGCGAACCGTCCACGACCCGCGGCGGCTGTGACAGGCCCAGCGCGTCGACGGAGGGACCAACCTGCTCCTTCCGCGAGGAGGTGGCGATCGCCCATCGGATCTCGCGCTCGTCGAGCCGGCCGAGCAGCTCGGCGACGCCGGGCAGTGGACGCGGCTGGCGGTTGAGCCGGCTGTAGATCTCGCCGGATCGGCGATCGATCTCCTCGTCGCGGCCCTGCGGCAGCTCGAGCCCGGCATCGCTGGCCACCTCGCGAGCCAGCCGGCGCCCATCGGCCCCGATCAGGACGGCGACCTGGTCACGGCGCGCCGGGATGTCGAACTCGGCGAAGACCGCCAGCCAGGCACGAATGCGCGTCTCCACGGTGTCGACCAGCGTGCCGTCCAGGTCAAGGACGACGGCCGATGGCCGTGGGAGGTCCGGGCGTCGCGTGGACATCGGTCTACGATAGCCCGGATGCTGTCGGAGCACGCGCGGCACTGGGAGCTGGACCCCGGGGTCACCTTCCTGAACCACGGCTCGTTCGGCGCCGCGCCGCGGCCGGTGCTCGAGGCGCAGCAGGGCTGGCGCGCGCGGCTCGAGGCCGAGCCGGTACGCTTCATGGCGGAGGAGCTGGAGCCCGCCATGGACGGGGCTCGGGCATCGCTGGGGCGCTTCCTGAAGGCCGATGCCGACGACCTCGCCTTCCTGCCCAACGCGACGAGCGGGGTCAACACCGTCCTGCGCTCGCTCCAGCTCGCACCGGGCGACGAGCTGCTCACCATCGACCACGAGTACAACGCCGTCCGGAACGCCATGCAGTTCGTGGCGGACCGCGCAGACGCTCGGCTGGTCACGGTTCCGGTGCCGTTTCCACTTGCATCCGCCGATGAGCTTGTCGAGCCGATCCTGGCGGCCGTCACGCCGCGAACTCGCCTGGCGGTGCTCGACCACGTCACCTCGGCCACCGGACTGGTCCTGCCGATGCCACGGCTGGTGCATGAGCTCGGACGCGCCGGCGTCGACGTCCTGGTCGACGGTGCGCACGCGCCGGGGATGCTCGAGCTGGACCTCGCCGGGCTGGGCGCCGCCTACTACACCGGGAACCTGCACAAGTGGGTCTGCACCCCGAAGGGGGCGGCATTCCTCTGGGTCCGGCCGGATCGGCAGGCATCGGTCCGTCCGCTCGTCATCTCCCATGGCGCGAACTCGTCGCGCGACGACCGCTCACGCTTCCGCCTGGAGTTCGACTGGCAGGGGACCTCCGACCCCACCGCCTGGCTCGCGGTGCCCGCCGCGCTGGAATTCGGCGCCTCGCTCGTGGAAGGCGGCTGGTCGGGGCTTCGGCAGCGGAACCACGAGCTCGCGCTGCGCGCGCGCGATCTCCTCTGTGAGGTCCTGGGCGAGCCGGCGCCGGCGCCCGACGCGATGGTGGGCTCCATGGCCTCGGTCCCGCTGCCGTGGGAAGCGAGTCCCGGCGTGGTACAGGGCGTCGATCTCTACGGTGATCCCGTTCACTCTGCGTTCCTGGCCGCCGGGATCCAGGTCATGGTCACTCCCTGGCCGCAGCGGCCCGAGGGCGAACGCTGGCGGCGGCTGCTGCGCGTCAGCGCCGCCGCCTACAACCACGTCTCCGAGATGGAGATGCTCGCCGATTGCCTCGCCCGGGTGCTGGAGACGGAGCGATGAGCGGCCGCGTCCTGGTGCTCGGTTCGATCAACCTCGACATCGTCGTCGCCGCCGCGCGCCTGCCGGCCGCAGGCGAGACGGTGCTGGGCGGGGAGCTGGAGCGACATCCGGGAGGCAAGGGAGCCAACCAGGCCGTGGCCGCCGCGCGCGTGGGAGCGCGGGTCCACATGATCGGCGCGGTCGGCGACGACGCGGAAGGAAGGATCGGCCTCGAGGCGCTTCGCGCCGAGGGTATCGAGCTAGGCCGCGTGCTCACCAAGCCTGGCGCGTCGGGCGTGGCCATCATCGCGGTCGATCCGACCGGCCAGAACCAGATCGTGGTCGCACCGGGCACCAATGGCCGCTTGTCGGCCAGCGACGTACAGGCAGCGGTCACCGCCCTCTCGCCGAAGCCTGCCGACGTCCTCCTCGCGTCACTGGAGGTACCCATGGAAGCGGTGGCCCGCGGGGTCGAAATGGCTGCTGCGGCGGGAGCGGCGGTCGTCGTGAACCCAGCCCCGGCCGCTCCGCTGCCGGCCCCGATCCTGCGCGCCGGTCCCATCCTGACCCCGAACCGCGTCGAGCTGGTCGAGCTGGCGGGGACCGACGACCTGGCGGATGCCGCTCGGCGGCTACTCTCGGACGGAGCTCGCGCGGTGCTGGTCACCATGGGCGAGCTGGGTTGCATGCTGGTCGACGCGTCCGGCCAGACCTCGATTCACGGCCGACGCGTGGCCGACGTGCGGGACACGACCGGCGCCGGCGACACGTTCAGCGGCGTCCTGGCCGCCTGGCTGTGCGCCGGGGCGAGGTTGCCGGACGCAGCACGCGCCGCGAACGCGGCAGCCGCCCTATCGGTGCGAGCCGCCGGCGCGCGGGAGGGGATGCCGCAGCGGTGCGATGTCGAGGCGTTCCTGCGCGATTCCGGCTAGGGCAAACCGCTCGGGTACTGGAAGGGGTGCTCGATCTCCTCGGCCCAGTCGTCCAGCACGCTCGTCCACGGGTCCACCTCGAAGACCCCGGCTTCCTCCTCTGGAGTGAACCAGCGGCGGTCAGCCTCTTCGGCCTCCCGCTCGGGTGTGATGGTGATTCGCCGTTTGCCCTCGGCCTCGACCACGTCTCAGTCCCCCTGTCTCCTCCGTTGCAGCTCGGCTCACGGCGGCGAGGTGGCTGCAGTCAGCGTGCCATGCCTGAGGCGATCCGAGCGCGCGCCGAACGGAGGTCGGCAACCAGCTGGTTGAAGGTCCGTTCCCTGTCCTCGTGCGTCCGTGCGCGCAGGACGGCCGAGGGGCAGCAGCCGGCGTGCCGCGGGGATCACCTGAGATCTGGCCGAAGTCCTGCAATCTCGAGGGGCATGGGACCGCGGGTCATCCTCCTCATCCTGGTCTTGGCGCAGCTCGCCGACGCGGCGACGTTCACCGTCGGCGAGTCGATCCATGGCATTGGCCTGGAGTCGAACGGCGTGGCGGTCATGGCCTACCACGCTGCCGGACTGGCCGGGGTGCTGGCCCTCAAGGCCACGGCCCTGATCCTGGTCCTCGTCGTCGCCGCGGCCACCGTCACCCGCTTCCCGCGCCTCTTCGTGTGGCTCGGTGCCGCCGCCACCAGCATGGGGCTCCTCGGCTGCGCCGCCAACGTCGTCTCGCTGCTGCTGATCGCGTAGCCGCGGCGAGCGCTCGCCCAATCAGGTGTTGGCGGCTGGCAGCGCCCATCCCCGTCGAAGGCTCCAGCCCGTCTCATCACCCGGCGCCAGGCGAGGCGGGCCCGGTTCACGAAGCTCCACCTCACCCGCGCCCGTGGCGAGCCGGTAGTCGGTGTGCGGGCCGCGGTAGAACGCGGCAGTGACGACGCCCGTGAGCTCTCCTCCGAGGGAGGCCCAGTCGGGCCGCACGAGCAGGTCGAGAGCCATCCCCTGAACGAGGCTGCGCGAGGCGGCCAGCGAGACGCTGGCGATCGCCTCCCCCAATCGGAGCTGCGCCTGTCCGCCGTTGCTCCCGAGGATGCTCGCGGCGAGGATGGAGGCAGGACCCGTCAGGCCCGCCACCCAGGGATCGACCGGCTCCTCGTAGATCTGGGTTGGCGGCGCAAGCTGGACGAGGCGACCGTTGCGGAGCACCGCGACGCGGTCAGCAACGGCGAGCGCCTCGCCCACGTCGTGGGTGGCGTAGAGCGCGGCCGCGCCGGATGTTCGGCGCTGCTCACTCAGCTCCGCCAGGAGGCGTACCCGGAGCGGCGTATCGAGGTGGGCGGTCGGTTCGTCGAGCAGGATGAGGCTCGCCTGTCGGGCCAGCGCACGTGCGACGCCGACCCGCTGCTGCTCCCCGCCCGACAGGAGGGTCGGACGCCGATCGCCCAGGTCGCCGACGCCCATCAGCTCCAGTAGCTCGGTGGCTCGCGCATCGGCCTCGGCTGAAGGCATCCGCCGCCTGCGCAGGGGGTACGCAACGGTTTGCAGGGCCGTCAGGTGTGGCCAGAGGGCGTAGTTCTGGAAGACGACGGCGATGTCGCGCTCCTCCGGCGGCACCGACTGGCCTTCCCCCGCAACGGAGCGGCCGTTGAGTCGGATGATGCCGGCATCGGGCTCGACGAAGCCGGCGATGGCGTAGAGCAGTGTCGTCTTGCCGGAGCCCGAGGGGCCGAGCAGCGACACGGTCTCGCCGGCGCGCACCTCCAGCTCGATCCCGTCGAGGACCACCTGGCTGCCGTACGCGACGCGCAGCGCCTCCGCGGAGAGGGCCGAATGCATCACGCCAGCCGGATCCAGGACCAGCCGCTTCGTCGCAGCAGGAGCAGCGCAGCGGCGGCCGTGGCCACGAGACCGGTGAGGATGACGGCGAGGGCGCTGGTGACCACCGGATCGCCGAGCTGCTGCAGGTTGAGGATCACGACCGCAAGCGTGGCCGTTCCCGGCCCGTAGAGCAACGCGGAGATCGTCACCTCATGGAGGGCAAAGACCCAGACGAGCAGCCAACCCGCAGCAAGCACGGGCGCGAGCAGCGGTACCGCGATCGTCCAGGCAGTCATTGCGGCGCCAGCGCCGCTCGCCCGTGCCGCGCGCAGGAGATCGTCCGGGACGCGCTCCGCCGCCGCGGAGAGCGGCCGCTGGCCGAGCGCCCACAGCTTGGCCAGGTAGGCGACCAGGATGATGGCGAGGGTGTCCCGAAGACTCGCTCCGTAAGCCAGCAGGACCGCGACCGCCAGGACCGATCCGGGCAATGCGAAGGTGAGCGTGACCGCGGTTCCGATTCGCCGCCGTCGTCCACCTCGCAACAGCATGGTCCCGAGGAAGGCGAGCAGGAGGGCCACGGTGGCTGCAGCCGTGGCCAGCAGCAGGCTGTTGCGCAGGCCGCCGAGCGCCTGGGAGTCGAGCGCACGGCCGAAGTTGGCCAGCGTCAGGTTCTCCGGCAGCGGCGGCAGCCCGACAGCGCGGGTGAGGGCGGTCAGCACTAACGCCACGAGGGGCACCAGCACGGTGACGAGGACGAACGTCCAGGCGGCGGCCATGGCCACGGGTGGCACGCGGACCGATGCTGGAGGCGACCCGGGATTGGCCCCACTGCGCTCGATGGCCGGCGAGACGCGATCCACGGCGGCCACGACGGCGAGAGCGACTGCCACCAGCAGCAGCGCCAGGCCGATCACCCGCAGGAAGGCGCTGTCGCTCGCGGCGAAGGCGAGATCCTGGTAGATGCGCGTGGTCATGGTCCCGAAGCCGGCGGGACGGCCGAGCACGGCCGGCGTGCCGAACGCGTTCATGCTGCTGACGAAGACCAGGCCCGCAGCCGCGACCAGGACCGGACGCAGGAGCGGAAGCGTGACGGTCGTGAAGGCCGCCATGCGACCGGCACCGCTCACCCGCGCGGCCCGCTCGAGGTCGGGCTCGGCGCGCACCCGCATCCCGGCCACGGTGACGAGGTACGCCAGCGGAACGGCGCCGACCGCAAGCACCAGCACGATCCCGAACGGTCCGTACAGGCCGGGCATGTCCCAACCGAGCAATCGCGATGTCAGCCCCGCCGGGCCGTAGGCCCTGCCCCAGCTGATGGCGGTCACGAAGTCGGGGACGAGCAACGGAACCAGGATGGCCACGCGCAACCAGCCGCGAGCCGCGCCCACACCGCGCTCGGTGATCAGCGCGAGGCCAAGGCCGATGGCGACAGCCACGATCGTGGCGAGCACCGACGTCCAGGCGCTGTTCGCCACAGCGCCCACTCCGACGGAACCGACGGCGGCCACCAGCTCGGATGGCCCCGCCGAGAGGCCCTCCAGGGCCAGGCGCAGGAGGGGCCAGGCGACCAGCGCCGCAAGCGCAATCGACAGGGCCAGCCAACCGCCGACACGTGACAGGGTTCGGGGCCCAGGCACGATGCATCAGCCTCCGAAGATAGTGCGGTACTGCTCCAACAGCTGCTCCTGCTGCTCGAAGACGGCCGACCAGTCCGGGGCAACCTGGGCTCCCTCCACGGGAGGCCCGCCGCTGACGTCGCTGCGGATGGGTTGCCAGCCGGTCGACGCGATTGCCTCCTGGGCCGCCGTTCCGAGGACGAAGTTCGCGAAAGCCCTCGCGGCATCGGGGTTGGTACTGCCGGCGAACACGGCAATTGGGCTGTAGATGGCGATGGCTCCCGATTCCGGCCACACCAGGTTCACAGGCGATCCCTGAGCGATCGCGTCGCGCGCGACCTTGTCCAGGGTCATGCCGGCCGCGTACGCGCCTTCGGCCACATCGGTCAGGACCTCGGGGATGGCCTGGACCTGGATGGCCCCGTTCGCCTTGAGATCGCGGTAGTAGTCCATTCCATAGTCGGGTGAAGTGGCGAAGTAGCCGAGGGCACCGAAGGCGGACCCGGCGAATCCCGGATCAGGGATCACGACGCTCCCAGCGTAGACCGGGTCCGCCAGGTCGGACCAGTCGGTGGGTTGCGGCTGCGCATCGGCTCCCGTCACGATCACCATGTTCAGGATGCGCGTCCCCCACGAGGTGTCGGTGCGGTATTCCGCGGCCACGGCATCCGCCTCATCGGGCGTCCAGCGCTGGAAGAGATCGTCCGCCGCGTACGCCTCCATCGAGAGCGGATCGGTGCCCCACAGCACATCGCCCAGGATCTCACCGCTGCGGCGTTCGCTGGCGATGCGGGCGTCCAGCTCCCCCGTCGGCGCCCGGAAGGTTTCCACGGTCACCGACGGAAAGGCGTCGGAGAACGCCGCGAGCACCGCATCGACCGTGTCTTGCGTCACCGAGGTGTAGAGGCGGATCACGCCGGCTGGCGCATGGCTGCCCTCCGTGCCGGCGGGCGAACCCCGATCAGTGCCAGTCGAGGTGCAGGCGGAGACGAGCAGCGCGAGCACCACGAACGCGCGACCCATGCATCGGTGCATCCGGTGAGATCCTCCTGGCGACGCGGAAGTCGACGCGGCCGGTTGGCTGGCTTCCACGCAGCCATGATGCGGCTCACGACGCGATCGCGCCGGCTGCCAGACGCGAAACTCCGCGGTTATTGACCTCCGGGCTATCGGGGAGGCCCAGGAGGCACGCTGAACGAAGTGACATCTGGCCCTATGGTCGCTGCTGCCTGCCCGGGACCCTTCCCGCATGAGCCTCCTCGTTCTCCAGGACCTGGCGTGGATGGCCGCGATAGGCGGCTCGGTGCTGGCGGTGTTCCTCGGCATGCGCCTGACCCAACGCCGACCAGACTGAGCATCGCCGTCCGGGTGTCGTTCGGGACGTTCGTACAGTTGCCGTCCACGTGTGTGGTGGCAGCATGCCTGCATGCAGCCTGACCCGAACGTGACGGCGCAGCTCCTGACCATCGTGGCGCTGATCGCGGCAACGATCGAGTACAGCGAGCTCGTCCGGCGCCGAGCGGCGGCCCGGGCGGATGCGGCGATGGCAGCCGAGGCGCAGGCCTCCGGGCTCGCAGGCCTGGTGCGGGTCTTCGTGGCCGACGGTCCTCCCGCCTCTCCCCTGCGCTGAGCTCCATGGCCGTCGACGCAGTCCGGCGTTCCGGGGCTGCGCCAACGCGCTAGCCTTGACGTTGACGAGAGTTGTCGGGCCGCGTTGCGCCCGCCCCACACGACAGGAGCAGCCCGATGGCCAGACTGATCATCGCTATCGTGAACAACCTGGACGCCGAGCACCTCGTCGAGGTGCTACGGAGCGAGGGGCATCGGCTCACGGAGATCCCATCGTTCGGCGGCTACTTCCACGCCGAGAACACCACCCTGCTGATCGCCGTCGAGGATGAGCCGACGGAGCAGGCGGTGCTCGACATCATCGGTCGAGAGTGCTCCGCGCGCGATGTGGAAGTGCCGGCGGAGGTATCCGGCGGCGACCAGAAGAGCTTCGTCCGCAACAGCGGGGCGACCGTCTTCCTGGCGGACCTGCGGGGGGTCCTCCGGCTCTGAGTCGAACAAGCGGTGCAGTCGCGCACCGATGGTCGGCGGCTTGGCGCGTGGCGTGCAATGGAGCCAGCTTCATGGAACCACGTGAGATCACGAAACTGGAGAAGGCGTTCATCGTGGCTGCCTGCACGCCGTTCATCTTCGCCGGCCTCCTTTTCCTCTTCGTCTGAACCTCGGCGCCGAATCGCCGCCACGGGCCGCTCACCTTACCGGCACGCGATTTGCGACTGCGTGGGCATACACCCAGCCAGAAGGGGGAAGACGATGAAACGCCTACTTCCCGTCGCGATTGCCGCCCTGCTGCTCGCCGCCTGCTCCGGCGCCGGCAACGTGACGACCTCGCCCGACGAGAGCAACGCAACGGCGACGACCTGCTCGGAGGCTTTCGCCTCGCTGTCGCAGGATCAGCTCAACGACCTTCAGAACCTGGACCAGGCCAGCGCGACCCTCGACGAGACGCTGTCGGCCTGTGACTCGGTCGACCAGTGGGTGGCGCAGGCCATCCTGGCCGTCCCCGACCTGAGCGACGCGGACGCACTCGCCTTCCTGGAGGGCCGCTGCCGCGCCAACCCGGAGCTGGCGCACCTCAATGCCTGCGCCGATGCCTCCGGCAGCATGGAGCCCGCATCCAGCATGGAGGCGTCCGAGAGCGCGGAACCGTCCTCCAGCTGACCTCCTCGAGCTGACCTCCAGGAGACCGAACTGGCCGTCCGCTCCGGGCGGCCAGTTCTTTCCGCCGCGGGTCGTGACGGAGACGGACTCGCGCCTCGCAACGATCAACGCTGAGGCGAAGGGCGCTGGGAATCGCAGACTTCTCGTGCACGCCGAGGGGATTGGTGGGCGACACTGGACTCGAACCAGTGACCTCTTGCATGTCAAGCGTTTCGGCCCTGAGCGCTGTGATGCGAGCGTGGAGGACCGAGCAAAATCACGACAGTTATACGGTCACGGCCAATCGGCCGTAGCGGGGCGGTTTGGTGGGCGACCCTGTAGCCAAGCCAACACCAGTGGCCACTTCGAATCGTGCGACGCGAGAGGTGGATTGCGGAGGCGGACGCGATGTCTGACTAAGTGTCGTTCCCACTTAGATCGTTGACAGATTGAGAGCCCTCGTGCTCGGTATGGGGTGTCAACAGCTCCACACCGACAGGAGGGCTCTCATGCTTCATCCTAGCGCCAGGCTGACGCCCTTTGGCCGACGGCTGCTCGTCGAGCGCATCGTGCTCGAGGGCTGGTCGCCGGCGATTGCGGCCGAGACGCTGGGCGTCAGCCGGGCTACCGCTTACAAGTGGCTGCGCCGCTACCGGGCCGAAGGCGCCGGCGGACTCGAGGATCGCTCGCCGCGACCACAGCACCGGCCGCGGGCCCTGCCCGATGGCCAGGTGCGCCGCATCCTGCGCTATCGCCGCCGGCTGCGGGTCGGACCCCACCGCCTGGGGCCACTGCTCGGCCATCCACGATCGACCGTCTACGGCGTCCTGCGCCGCCATGGCCTCAGCCGCCTGGCCCACGCCGACCGCCTGACCGGGGTCCCGTTGCGCTACGTGCGC
>CAVZPD010000001.1:0-96085 GCA_963777045.1 uncultured Chloroflexia bacterium | reverse complement strand
GAACGACGACGCGGAGACGCGGGGCCGCAAGGCGCTGCTGGTCTACCTGGCGGTGCTCATCTGGCCCATCTCGCTCACGTGGGCCACCCTCTACCTGGCCCTCGGCGCACCCGCCGGATCGGTGGCGTTCGCCTACTTCGTGGTCTCGGTGGCCTCCATCGGCCTGTTCGCCCGCACGCGGAACTTCGAGCTCCTGCTCCGAATCCAGCTGCTCGACATCATCCTGGCGCCCACACTCTCGATGTGGCCCACCGGCGGCCTCCTGATGTCGGGCGCGGTTGGCCTGTGGGGCCTGCTCGGACCGATGGGCGCGCTCGTGTTCGGCAGCGTGCGCGCCAGCATCGGCTGGTTCGCACTCTTCGCGGCCGCCTTCCTGGGGGCGGGCATCGCGGGCGAGCTGAGCGGTGGCCTGTCGCAGCTGCCGACCTGGTTCAGCACCACCATGCTGGCCCTCAACGTGGTCGTGGGCGGCGCGGTGGTCTTCACCCTGCTCGCCGTCTTTGCCAGGCAGCGCCAGGAGGCCCAGGACCGGGCGGAGACGCTGCTCCTCAACATCCTGCCGCGCTCCATCGCCGACAAGCTGAAGGCGGCGCCCCAGACGATCGCCGATGCCTTCACATCGGCCTCCATCCTCTTCGCCGATGTCGTGGACTTCACGCCGATGGCGGAGCGCGTCTCACCCGCGCGCGTGGTGGAGATGCTGGACCGGCTGTTCGGCCACTTCGACGACCTGGCCGATCGCTACCAGCTCGAGAAGATCAAGACCATCGGCGACTGCTACATGGTGGCTGCCGGGATCCCGGAGCCGCGTGCGGACCACGCCCGGGCACTGGCGCTGCTGGGACTGGACATGCTGGAGGCGGTGCGAGAGGAGGGCGCGGTCGGCTCGCTGGGGTTCGAGCTGCGGATCGGGATCAACTCGGGGCCGGTGGTGGCCGGCGTCATCGGTCGCAAGCGGTTCCTCTACGACCTGTGGGGCGACGCGGTGAACACCGCCGGCCGCATGCAGACCGACGGCACGCCCGGTCGCATCCAGATCACGCGGGCCACCTACGACCTGCTGGGCGACGAGTTCGTGTGCGAGCCGCGCGGCACGGTCCCGGTCAAGGGCAAGGGCGAGATGGAGACCTGGTACCTGGTGGGCCGGCGCGGGTAGTCACACGGCCGGGGGCGAAGGCGGCTGGGGGAGGACCACGCGCGCCTGATCGACGCGCAGTGGACGTCATGACGCATCTCGCACTGGCCTCCGGATCGCCCTTTCAGACCTATTGAGCACCTTGAGTCGTAGCGGTGCGCCGACACGCTGCTTCCGCGCGCGGACGGTGGTGAGCTGCACGGCATTGCCAAACCTATTGGCAGAGCGGTCGCTTCAGTGCATGTCGGGGATGCGACGAGGGGGTGGCATGCTCAATAGGTTTCGAAATCCAGAGAGGTTGCCGCGTCCGCGCTCGGGCGCCGGACGCGGCAACGCTGGCGAGAGCCGCCCGTCGGAGCGAGCGGCTCTCGCATCGGTCTACTCGTGGAAGGCGAACGTCTCGATGATGGGCATGGCCTGCTCGAGGAACGCGCTCGAGTCATTCATGCCCGCCGCGTCGACCACGACGACCACCGTGTGATCAGGCCCGACGTCGAAGACGAAGAGCTGCCACGTGTCGCCATGGGGCAGCGCGTACGCGGCACCCGTCTCCTTGAAGAAGACCGGCACTGCCACGAAGGGATCGGCCTCGCCGCAGGTGACCGTCCAGTCGCTTGCCGCGCTGACGGCCAGGGACGTTGCCGCGCGCCCATCGATCGTCGTCTGGCTGACGTCGCTGATCACCAGGCCCGGATGCTGCGTCAGCCACGCAACCAGGTCCTCGGCACGCGAGCCGACGCCCTCCACGTTCGCATCCGAGCAGTCCTCGGCAGCCGCGCCGAAGTCGACCAGGACCATGATCGTGTCCCGCGCCCCCGCGCAGTCGTAGCAGTCCGAACCATCGAAGGCGGCATACTCCGCCTGCGGCGTCAGCCCGTAACCGTCGGGCCAATCGGCGAAGGCCGACCAGCCGTCGGGGACGCTGTAGGAGAACCTCCCGATGCGGGGCTCCCACGCCCCGCCTGTCGTCCGCGCCCGGAAGTAGCCGGACACGTACGAGCCCGGGTCGAGGTCGCCGGGGCAGAAGCCGTCGGCATTCTTGCAGCCGTTGTGCAGCCAGACGCCGGAGAGCGCGGCGGCACGATCGGCGCAGGCGTCATCCTCGGCGGTCAGGAGCAGCTTGGCGCCGAGTTCCGACAGCTGCCAGGTGTAGGTCCCCTCATCGCCCTCCTGGCACCCCTGGCTGCTGTTCGTCGATCGCAGCGTGAAGCGGTCCGATCCCACCGACGTGGGGATCGAGAAGTACTGAGACCTGGCCCCGTTGCCGTTGATGCTCAGCCCGCTCGGGTTGATCACGAGCTCTGCGGTATCGATGGTGCCTGCGGTCGACGCATCACCTGCGGGCCCGTAGTAGTGCTGCCCCTGCAACTGGGCGGGCATGGCGGCAGGCGGTGCGGAAGCCTGCGGCGTTGACGTCGATACTGGTGTCGCGGTCGTCGATGGCGGACCGACGGCGCTCTTGTTCAGGACGTTCCATCCCACGAGCGCCACCAGTCCAACCACGGCTGCGGCGATCCCGTAACGCACGGTGCTGTTCATGGTCATCAACCTCGCCAGCCCGCGAAGGGGCCGGTCCTGTCGTGTCTTCGGAAGCCGGCCGCGGACAGCGTCACTAACCGCATCGGGCAGGGGAGTGATGCCCTCGTGCTCGTCGAGGTACGCCTCCAACCGCTCGATGAACTGGTCGTTGCGCGTCATGCCGTGCCTCGCTGTTCGCTGATTCGCGCATCGGCCTGCAGCGCCGTGCGCATCTGTTCGAGTGCGTAGTGCAGCCGCGAGCGGGCGGTGCCGGCGGGCGTCCCCATGGCATCGGCCGCCTCGGTTGGCGTCAGTCCGAGGTAATGGACCAACACGACCACGGATCGGTGCTCAACGCTGAGCTGGCCGAACGCGCGGTCGAGCTGATCGTGATTGGCGATGTGCGAGGCAGGATCCGGAACTGTCGGCTCGTCGTGAGGCAGCAGTCGAAGGTTGCCGCGCTGACGTCCTTCGCGGCGCGCTTCGGCATGACATGCGTTCACCAGGAGCCGATAGGCCCATGCCTCGAAGCGATCGGGATCCCTGAGCTTTGGAAGGTTTCGCCACGTGTCAAGCAGCGCCTGCTGCGTGGCGTCCTGTGCCAGGGTCGTGTCGCGCAGGATCCGGCGCGCCACGGAGTAGAGGCGGTCCCCGATGCGCCCGACCAGCAGGTCGAACGCCTCCTCGTCGCCGTGCATCGCCCGCTCGACGAGCCTCCGCTCCATCCCTCGCTCCCGTCTGATCGGTCCTCATCATGGGATCGATCACGGAGTATGAGTGCGGCACCCCCCGCAGCGTTCATCTCGCTTCCCAGCAGGCTCATCTATGGGGTCAGGGCGCACCCCAAGCCGCTGCCCGGTGCGGGTCTGTCACATCTATCGGTTTGTGCTGAGCCTGGGGGCCTCCCGCGTGCGGCTCCTGTGCTCACCGGCATTCGATAGATGTTGCGATCCCGGACCCCAACAAGCCTTAGGGCATCGTTGGGACCGATCTATCTTGCTCACCGCCTACGTCCGCGGCGAGCGTTTCGGCGAGGAGTCGGGAAGCGGCGTACCGGCGCGGCCTGAAGTCGAAGAAGGGTCCAGCAGGCGACCGGGCCGGCCCCGACGACCGAGGCGGCCGCGCTCAACGCCCTCCAGGCACGTGTCCCGGCTGCCCTGGCCGACAAGGCGCGACATCCACGGCGGCACGCGCATGACGCTCGACCTGGTCCTCTCCCGGAAGCCGATGCCGGTCACCGGCCCGGCGCTGGTCGCGCGTCGCTGACGGGTCCGGCTAGCCGCCGGCGGGGAGCTCCCTCTCTCGGCGCCGCTCCTCGGAGCGCTTCGCCGCGACGTCCAGCGACTCGAGGTGCTCGGCCAGCTTCGTTCGCGCCGTTTCCGCTTCGGGGTCGAGCCCGTCCAGCTCGAAGACCTTCCAGTGGCTGAGGAGCGGCAGCAGGACCTCGTCGCGGTGGGCGCGAATGTCGTAGATGCCGGCCTTGGCGATCTCCGCCGCCTTGCGACGGAAGCCGGGGATGCCGATGCCGGGCATCTTGAAGCCGAGCACCTCATCGGTGATGGCGCAGATGGTCGCCGATGGCTGCAGCGCCAGCGCGGCCGCCACCATGTCGCGGTAGAAGACCATGTGGAGGTTCTCATCGGTCGAGATGCGGACCATGATGCGGTCCGCCACCGGGTCATCGGAGTAGCGGCCCGTGTTGCGGTGTGAGATCCGGGTGGCGAGCTCCTGGAACGCCACGTAGACGAAGCTGTGCAGCACGCTGTTGCCGGCGAAATCGAAGCCCTGCTGGGTGGTCGTCATGCGGCCCTGTTCGAGGGCCACCGGATCGATGTTGCGGGTCACCGTCAGGTAGTCCCGCAGCACGATGGCATGCCGCCCCTCCTCGGCCGTCCATCGGCCCACCCAGGCCATCCAGGCACCGTCGCCCTTGCCGAACTCGCGGTGAATCAGGCGGTGGTAGCTCGGCAGGTTGTCCTCGGTCAGCAGGCCGATCTCGAACGCGGTCTGTGCCACGCCGGTCAGCCGCGGCTGCTCGGGCGTCCACGGTTCGCGGTCGTAGTCGCGGCCGAGCCGGTAGGGGACGTACTCGTGCGGGTACCAGTCCTGCGCCACGCCCATGTGGCGGGCGAGCAGCCGCTCCGCCTCGGGCGTCAGCTCGTGCAGGATCGTTCGATCGAAGTCGGTCGCGTCGGTCATATCCTCCGATCCTACTCGCCCCGCAAGAAACGTGGATAGGGAGGGTCGGCGCGACAGCCGAGCTGTCGCGCCAGGGCGAGTATCGTTGTGGGGAGGCCGTCGCCGAGGAGTTGCCCATCGGCGCGGCAGACGGAACGGGGAGTGAAGATGCCACTCAGCGACCACCTCGAAGCTCGGCGCCGGGAGATGGGGGAGACCGCGGTGGAGCCCGGCAGCGAGGCCGTGGACTACGAAGGGCTCGCCGGCGACCTGGCCGATCGCGTGAGCCGGCTCGGGGCCTACCGGGGGCACAGCGACCGGGCCAGGATCCTCCACCAGCTGAACGAGATCGACCGGCGCGTCCACGCGCTGCTGGCCCTGCTGGGCGGGAAGCCAGCCGCTTGACCACGGCTCCCGGGAGCGCGGTCAGCGCGGAGCAGGTCCTCGCCGACCTCAACCCGGAGCAGCGCGAGGCGGCGGAGGCGGTGATCGGTCCCGTCGTCATCCTGGCGGGCGCGGGGACCGGCAAGACGCGCGTCATCAGCCACCGCGTGGCCTACGCGGTGGCGACCGCTGGCGTGGACGAGCGGCAGGTGCTGGTCGTCTCGTTCACCACGAAGGCCGCGCGGGAGATGGAGGGCCGGCTGCGCGGGCTGGGACTGCGGCACGCCACGGCCAACACGCTGCACGCGGCGGCGCTCGCGCAGCTGCGCCACTTCTGGCCCGCGACGCGCGGCCGCGAGCTTCCGCCGCTCGTCGAATCGAAGCTGCCCCTCGTCCGTCCGCTGGCGAGAGGGCTGCCTGGCAACTACCGCTTCACCGCCACGAAGGACCTGGCCGACGAGATCGAGTGGGCCAAGAACCGCCGGATCGTGCCAGGGGAGTACGCGCGCCGGGCACAGCAGGGTGACCGCTCGCCGCCGATCCCGGTCGACCTGATGGGCCGCCTCTATGCCGACTACGAACGGGCCAAGGAACGATCCGGCCGGCTCGACTTCGAGGACCTGCTCGAGGAGGCGGTTCGCCTCTACGAGGCCGATCCCGCGGCTGCCAGCCTGGTGCGGCGTCGCTACGCGTGGTTCAGCGTCGACGAGTACCAGGACACCAACCCGCTGCAGCAGGCGCTCCTGGAGGCTTGGCTCGGTGATCGGCGTGACATTGCCGTGGTGGGGGACCCGAACCAGACCATCTACTCGTTCACCGGCGCCACCCCGTCGTACCTGCTGGAGTTCAAGCGGCGCTTCCCGGACGCTGCCACGGTCAGCCTCGTCCGGAACTACCGCAGCACCCCGCAGGTGCTCGCCCTGGCCAATCGCCTGGTCCGGGCGGGGAGCGGGCCCCAGCTGGTATCGACCTCTCCCGACGGCCCCGAGCCGGAGATTCGTCGCCACGCCAACGAGGGAGCGGAGCTGGACAAGCTGTCCACCGCCATCCGCGCGCGCCGGGACGCCGGCACGCCGGCGAGCGAGATTGCCGTCCTGACGCGGACGAACTACCAGCTGGAGCCGATCGCTACACGCCTGCGTGCCGATGGCATTCCCTTCCGCTTCACGGGCGTCCCCTTCTTCCAATCGGCCGACGTGCGTGCCGCCGTCCGTGCCCTGGCTACCGCAACCGGCCGGAGCGACCTGGAGGCGTACGCGGCCGAACGCTGGCGCGAGCTGGGCTACGCGCCCGACGCTCCGCGTGACGATCCGGCGGCCGCCGAGCGGCAGCAGAGCTTCGAGACGCTGCTGGCCATCGTCGCCCGCTACGCGACGGAGCACCCCGGCGCCGACGTACCGGACCTCGTCGCCGAGCTAAGCCGCCTCGCCAGCGTCGAGGCCGATGGACGGGCCGACGGCGTGACCCTCTCCACGATCCACGGCGCGAAAGGCGCCGAGTGGCAGGCGGTCTTCCTGCCCATGCTCGAAGAGGGAAGCCTGCCCATCCGCCATGCCTTCAAGAGCGACGTGGCCATCGAGGAGGAGCGACGGCTGCTCTACGTGGCCGTCACCCGGGCGAAGGAGCACCTCGCCCTGTCCTGGTCCGCGACACGCACCAGCCAGCGCGGCCACGTCGGCGATCAGCGGCCGAGCCGCTTCCTGGCCGAGCTGACGTCGTCCGCGGGTCTGGCGTCCCACCGAGCACCGTCGCGGCCGAGCGGCGGGAGGCGTCCGCGACCCGTCGTCGCGCCGGCCTCGGAGCACGAGCAGGAGCGGTTCGCGAAGCTGGCTGAGTGGCGTCGCGACCGAGCACGACGCGACGGCGTCCCAGCCTACGTCGTCGCGCACGACGCGACGCTTCGCGCAATCGCGGCGGCCAACCCCGCGAACGACTCGGCGCTCGCCGGCGTCGCCGGGATGGGGCCGGTCAAGGTCGATCGCTACGGCGAGGAGATCTGCGAGGTGCTGCGCAACGTCGCGCCTGCGTAGGCCAGGCCGTCAGCCGGCGAGGAAGCGGTTGATGGCGTCCGTATCGTCCCAGATGGCCGACCGCGTCAGGTGGTGAAGCGACGGCCACTAGCCTTTTGGCTCGACGAGCGCGAGTACGTTCCCGCTGGGATCGATGAACCACGCGGCCCACGAGTGCCCCATGTCCGCGATGCCATCGTGGGTCACCGGATCGGGGGCGGTGTACTCCTCGATGCGGACCCCGCGAGCCCTGAGCTCGTCCCGCGCAGCCTTGACATCCGGTACCTTCCAGGCCATCTGCGTCTGGGTGTCCCGCGTGCCGGTCGTGCTGCTCGTGCAGACCAGCTGGGTTCCCCCGCCGCTGCCGAACACGATCCGGTCGCCGGGATCTTCGCGGAGGATCGGCAGCCCCAGGATCTCGTGGTAGAAGTGTCGGCTCGCGTCGAGATCCTTCGAGAGCAGGATGGGGAAGACCGGGTGGTCGTTGAGCATGCTCGTCCTCTGCATGGGATTTGGGTGCATGTTGATCGATCGCGGCAGGCGCAACCGAGACGGAGCGTCCGCTGTCGGCTCGCCCGTCGCTGGTTGTGGTGCGGGCGTAGGGTGGCCTCGACGACATCTTCTCGCTTGGGAGGCCCGGACCGTGCGCACATTTGGCAAGCTCCACTTTGGCCGCACCGGCAGGACGACCTGGCGGCCCCGACGGCTAGTCCTGCCGCTGGTGATTGCCGCCGCAGCGCTTGCAATCCCGATGTGGGCGCTGGCGTCGCATCAATTTTCCGACGTTCCGAGCTCCAACCCTTTTCACAGTGACATCAGCGCGATTGCCGATGCCGGGGTTACCGGTGGCTGCGGCGGTGGCAAGTATTGTCCGCAGGGCTACGTCACACGTGAGCAGATGGCCGCGTTCATGAATCGACTCGGAGCGCTTGGCCCGGGGAAGCAGCCGGTCGTCAATGCCACGAAGCTCGATGGGCTTGATTCGACTGAGTTCATGGCGAAGACTGATGCGATTGACGCGGACACCCTGGGCGGACTCGACCCAGCGTCGTTCGCCCGTTCCGACCAGATGCAGCACTACAGCTGCGCCGGTTCGGACATGCAGCCGATCAGCAGCGCCACGTCGTATGACGGCACCATCGGCTTCCGCTTCATTACCGCCGGCTATGGCGTACTGACCTGTCCGATCCACCTGCCGGATAGCGCAACGGTGGTTGGCTTCACCGGTTGGATCTCCGATGCCACCTCCAGCTACGAGGGCCACTGCGGCCTCTACCGAACGCAACCTGGCGGCCCACTGGTCCCCATGGCGGCAACCCCTGGTTCGGGAGTGGCCGCGACGCAGGCCCTGGCGGTCCTCGAGGCGCCTTCGATTGCCAGCCCGCAGGTCGACAACGAGCTGCATGCCTACACCGCCTGGTGTGATGGCTACGGGGCCGCCGGAGAAGACCTAGCGGTGTCGAAGGTCACGGTGGACTACATCGGCGCCCCGTAGGCGCCACGGCAACGGGGTGAACCGGCTACACGGTTGGGGTGTAGTTGGTTGTGTGAGCCGACGCATCGGCTCGGAAGGACGCAGGGTTGCGTCGGAGGAGAGACCGGCCATGGCAGGCGGCACGAACCCACGAGCAGGACGCCCAGCATGGGTGGACCTGTCGAGCTCGGACCCGGCGGCATCGCGCGAGTTCTACGGGAAGCTCCTCGGCTGGAACATCGAGGTGAGCGAAGATCCGCAGTACGGGGGCTACGGCATCGCGCACCTGGCCGATGGCGGAGAGGACGTGGCCGGCATCGGCGGGAAGATGAACCCCGATGCGCCCACCAGCTGGAACCTCTACATCGGCACCGATGACGCCGCCGCCCTGGGCGAGAAGGTCCAGGCGGCCGGCGGGAGCGTCCTGGCGCCTGCATTCGACGTTGGCGCCATGGGCAGGATGGCCGTCTTCGCCGACCCGACCGGCGCGGTCATCTCGGCTTGGCAGCCCGCCGGCACGGGCAGCTTCCGGACCGCCGATGTCGGCAGCTTTGGCTGGGCCGAGCTCAACGCCCGCGGCTTCGACACCGCGAGCGCCTTCTACGCTGATGTCTTCGGTTGGTCGACCACCACCTCGCCCATGGGCGAAGGCCAGCCGGACTACCACGAGTTCAAGGCCGATGGCGAGAGCATCCTTGGCGGCATGGAGATGAGCGCCATGGTCCCTGCCGGGATGCCCAGCTACTGGATGCCGTACTTCAGCGTCGCGGACGTGGACGAGGCGTTCCGACGGGCGCGCGAGGCCGGCGCGAACGAGGTGGTGGCTCCGTCGCCCATGCCGGGCGGACGCTTCGCGATCGTGACCGATCCGCAGGGCGCCATGTTTGGCCTGCTCAAGATGGATCAGCCGGCCTAGCGCCTTTCACCCAGCCACGCCCTTCGGCGGATATGCTGAGGCCGATGGGCGAGTTCTCGCGCGACGATGCAGCCATGCGGGCCGGTGTCGAGCGCGCGTACCTGGACCGCCTCATCGGCCTGAAGGTCATTGCGCCGGATGACGACGACCGTCTGACGAAGGGCGACGTCCGCCGGGCGAAGATGGCCCTGACGCTGCAGCGTGCCGGTATCGAGCTGGAAGCCCTCGCCAGCGGCCTGGAGAGCAGCTACCTGTCCCTCGACTTCATGGACCTGCCCAGCTACCAGCGCTTCGCGACGCTCGGGACCGAGACGTTCCGCCAGGTGAGCGAGCGAACGGGCCTTCCGCAGGAGTTGCTGATGATCATCCGCGAGGCAACCGGAGGCGCGGTTCCCGATCCGGACGACCGGATTCGCGAGGATGAGCTGCTGGTGGTCCCCTTCGTCAGGCTGCAGCTGGCGACGGGGATGAGCCACCGCTCCGTCGACCGGGCGCTACGGGTCCTGGGGGATGGTCTGCGTCGTGCTGCCGAGACGCACGGAGCGGCGTGGCGGACCGACCTCATGGAGCCGATGCTCGCGCGCGGCGCGAACGTTGCCGAAGTAGCCGCAGCCTCGACCAGCACCGACGCGGCCGAGGTGGACGAGGCAGGTGACCAGGCGGTGCTCGCAATCTGGCACGCCCAGCAGGCACAGGCATGGACGGCGAACGTGATCAGCGGCTTCGAGTCCATCCTGACCGATGCCGGCCTCATCACCCGGGTGAACCGCCCGCCCGCGATCTGCTTCCTGGACATCACCGGCTATACCCGCATGACCTCGGAACGTGGCGATGCGGCCGCGGCCGACCTCGCCGAGGGCCTGAATCGGCTCGTGACTCGCACCTCCGTGGAGCGCGGTGGGAAGCCGGTGAAGTGGCTGGGCGACGGCGTCATGGTCCACTTCCGCGACCCGGGCCTGGGCGTGCTGGCCGCGCTCGAGATGGTCGACGGCGTGCGCGAGGTCGGCCTGCCACCGGCGCACGTCGGGCTGCACGCCGGTCCGGTCCTGTTCCAGGAGGGAGACTACTTTGGACGGACCGTCAACCTGGCTTCGCGGATCGCGGAGTACGCACGCCCCAGCGAGGTGCTGGTCACCCAGGAGGTGGTGGACGAGGCATCGTCCTCCAAGGCTGCCTGCCGCTTCACCGAGATCGGGCCGGTCGAGCTCAAGGGGATCGGGGGCCCGGTGCACCTCTACTCGGCACACCGCGGATAGCCAAGGACACGTGGCACGGGATCGGCTGGTGTGGGACGCCATGGACACCAACACGACCGTTCAGCTGCGGACAGACGGCGCCATGCCCGTGCTGGGTCTCGGCACGTGGCAGCTCACGGATAACACCGCGGCAACGGTCCGCCAGGCGCTGGAGCTCGGCTACCGCATGATCGACACGTCCGGCGACTACGGCACGCAGCCGGGGATCGGCGAAGCGCTGCGAACCACCGACGTGCCGCGCGAGGAGCTCTACCTCGTCACCAAGGTCGAGGAGCACGAGGACGCCTACGAGGCCACCCGGCGCAACCTGGACGAGCTGCGGGTGGAGCGGGCCGACCTGATGCTGATCCATCGGCCTCCACCGGAAGGCGCGGGCCAGGAGCTGTGGGAGGGGCTGCTGCGCGCGCGCGAGGAGGGCATGGCCGGCGACATCGGCGTCAGCAACTACGGCACCGACCTGCTGGACGAGCTCATCCGCTCGAGCGGCGAGACGCCGGCGGTCAACCAGATCGAGTGGTCGCCCTTCGGCTGGAGCCGCGACGTGCTGGACTGGTGCCGCGACCACGGGATCGTGATCCAGGCCTACAGCCCGTTGACGCGCGGCCGGCGGCTGGACGATCCGAAGCTGCAGGCGATCGCCCAACGGCACGACAAGACGCCCGCGCAGGTGCTGCTGCGCTGGAACGTCCAGATGGGGACGGTCCCCATCCCCAAGGCCAACCAGCGTGAGCACCTGGAGGAAAACCTGGGCATCTTCGACTTCCGCCTGGCCGAAGAGGACCTGCAGGAGCTGAACGCGCTGAACGAGCACGCCTCCTCGCTTGGGTCGCTCTCCTACCTCTGAGGCGAGCGAGGTCACGGGGCACGCTCCGTGCATGAGCGAGCGACTTCATGCGACTCGAAGCAACCAGCGACCTGTGGTGGAAGAACGCCATCATCTACTGCGTCGACACGCAGGCCTTCCTGGACTCGAGTGGCGACGGTGTCGGCGACCTCGACGGCCTGACGCAGCGGATCGACTACCTCGCCGGCCTGGGCGTCACCTGCCTCTGGTTGATGCCCATCTACCCGTCCCCCGAGCGCGACTACGGCTACGACGTGGCCGACTACTACAACGTCGCCAACAAGTACGGCAGCCTGGGCGACATGGTCGAGCTGATCCGGACTGCCCGAGAGCGGGGCATCCGGGTCATCGCCGACCTGGTCGTCAACCACACCTCGATCGACCACCCCTGGTTCCAGCTGTCGCGCAAGGGGGACCCTCGATTCAAGGACTTCTACGTCTGGGCCGATGAGAAGCCCGCCAACGCGGACGACGGCGTCATCTTCCCGGGCAAGCAGAAGGGAATCTGGAGCTACGACCGCGCTGCCAGGCGCTGGTACATGCACCGCTTCTACTGGCACCAGCCGGACCTGAACATCAACAACCCCGACGTGCGCAACGAGATCCAGAAGGTGGTCGGCTACTGGCTGGAGCTGGGGCTATCGGGGTTCCGGGTCGACGCCGTGCCGTTCGTGATCGAGCAGGTGGACCCCGACCATCCGGCGGTCAAGGACCCGCACGACTACCTTCGCGACCTCGGCGACTTCATGACCCGCCGCCGTGGCGACGCGATGTTCCTGGCGGAGGCGAACGAGCCGAAGGACAAGATCGGCCACTACTTCGGTGAGCGCGGCAACGAGATGGACATGCTCTTCAGCTTCATCACCAACGAGGCGCTCTACCTGTCGTTCGTCCGCCATGACGCCACGCCGGTGGCCGACGCGCTGCAGTCGCCTGCCGCCCATCCCGCCGCAGGCGCAGTGGGCGAACTTCATCAAGAACCACGACGAGGCGTCCCTCGACAAGCTGACCGATGCAGAGCGCGACGAGGTGTTCGCCGCCTTCGCTCCGCGCAAGTCGATGCGGCTCTACGAGCGCGGCATCCGACGGCGGTTTCCGCCCATGGTCGACGGCGATCGGCGACGGATGGAGCTTGCCTACTCGCTGCTCTTCTCGCTGCCCGGCACGCCGGTCCTGTTCTACGGCGAGGAGATCGGCCTGGGCGACAACCTCGAGCCATGCCGGATCGGGCCGCGATTCGGCTGCCGATGCAGTGGTCGCCCGACGCCAACGGCGGCTTCTCGACGGCGGACCCCGACGAGCTGTCCCGCCAGCCGCTGCGCGACGGCCCGTTCGGCTACCGCAAGGTCAACGTCGAGGACCAGCGGCGCGATCCGCACTCGTTCCTCAACTGGATGGAGCGAGCCATCCGCACCCGCAAGGAGTGGCCGGAGTTCGGCTGGGGCGACTGGCGCGTGCTGGGGACACGGAACTCCGCCGGTCCTGGCGCACGTGGCGACCTGGATGAAGGGCAGCGTGCTGGCGGTGCACAACTTCTCGTCGGAGCCGGCCAAGGCGACCATCCAGCTGCCGAAGGACGCCGGAGGTAGCCGCTGGCATCACCTGTTCGGGCCGCGGATGGCGGACAGCCGCTGCCCCAGGGCGGGCGGCTGACCATCGAGCTGCCGCCGTACGGCTACCACTGGCTGGGGAGCCGCGAAGGGGTCTAGAGGTCGCCTGCGCCGGCGGCCAGCGCCGCGGACCGGTCTCAGGCCCTGGCGATGTACCGGAACTTGATGCGCTTGTCGCTGCCGGCGAACGGTCCCTCGCCGCGGCGGTAGAGCTGCACCGTGAACGGCATGAGCGCGGCGTACTCGCCGAACGCCTCACGGTAATCGCGGTTGAGGTTCCGCACACCATCGGTCAGCAGCGTGGCCACCGTGTCGCGGAAGGGATCGGTCGGCTCGTCGGCCAGGAGCTGGATGGCCACCTGCGGCCGCGTCTCGCCGGGGCGCTCCTCCCGCAGCGATAGCTGGTAGGAGAGGATGCGCCGCGCGATCTCGGGCGCCGAGTAGATCGTCGCCTCGATGTCCTCGGGGTAGATGTTGGCGCCCATCACCGACACCGTGCTGTCCTTGCGCCCGAAGACGAACAGGTACGGCATGCGGATCAGGCGGCGGCCGCCCGGAGGAAGCAGATCCTCGAGCTGGGTGCCGACGCTCGCCAGGCGCACCCGCAGCTCGTCGTCGCGCAGCACGCCGCCTTCATCGTGCGGGTTGTAGCGGATCTTCGGTGACAAGGTGCCGTGGCGCGCGACGGTGAAAAGCAGCTCACGGCGTGCGTTGACCTCGACGTGGTGGAAAAACGGGTTGTACTGGAAGACCATGGGACTCCGATCGGTCTCGCCGAAGACGGCCTGCGCAACGTCCGGCCGCTCCATCGCCAGCCGGCGCAGCGCGATGCAGATGGGCGTTTCGGCCGCCAGGCCGATCTCGACATCGGTCACTCCGTAACCCGAATAGACCGATGCGAACCGGCGCAGCAGGTAGTCACGCAGCGCCTCCGAGTTGCCTTCGCCGCCCAGCAGGGCGTGCAGGTCGTAGGCGGACCAGTCGATGCCGCGCCGCTCGCCCTCGTCCATGAGGACCTTGATGAAGGGCGGGTAGCCGACGAGGAGATATCGGTGCCTGGGTCCGAGCTGCTGGATGGTGCCGAGCACTTTGTCGATGTCCGGCCCGGTGGCCTTGACCATGCCGCGCTGCTCCAGCGCGATGGCCGTCGTCATGCCGGTCGCCCAGGCGCCCATCGAGAACGAGTTGAGCACGACCAGCGGCTGGTCCCCGAAGGTGTAGCGTGCGAAGAAGGCGATCATGCGCCGCACGTGCTGGCGCTCCTGCGCGCTGCGCACCCAGTTGTACGGCGTACCGGTGGACCCCGAGCTCTCGTCGATGGTGGTGCCGACCAACGGCAGCTCGCCGCCGACGCAGCGTTCCGGCAGCGCGTAGCGGTCGATGTAGTCTCGCTTGTCGGTCTCCGGCAGCTGAACCAGGCTCCGGATGTGTCGGGCGTCGACGCCCGCATCGGCCAGGAAGGCCCGGTAGGCAGGAACCGTCCGCGCAGCGTGGCGGGCCGCGCGCAGGGCACGCGCACGCGAGAAGGCGTCGGCTGGTCCGGCCGGCATCACCTCCAGGAACCACTGCAGCGCGCCGTACCGCTTGCTGATGGTTCGTAGCAGGAACTCCAGGCCGCCAAGGGCGATCGGGCCCGGCAGCCGGCGCATTGGCGCTGCGAGCGGGACGGCCACGGTCTCCTGTTCGGTCACACCGCCACGTTAGCGCTCATCTCCGCGCTAAGACTACGGCGACGAGGCGCGAAAATACCAGCCGGCCCGGTACTAACTTCGTGCGCCACGGCCGGCTCCAGGCTCCATCCTCGAACGATCGCCAGACCTCGTCCGCCGGGCAGCTGCCGCCCCCTCGGCTTTCGACGTGACGCTGTCGCTGGCGATCGGAATGGAGGGAATCCATGGGCACCCATCGGCGGCGTTCGGCCGTCCTTGTCTCCTCACTGCTTCTCGTATTCGCGGGAAACGTGGCTCCGGCGGCGGTGCTCGCCAACCCGGACCCGGTGAGCACCACTTTCCATCGCCAGCTCGGCTTCGAGGCCGATGTGCCGTTCGACGTGTCGGACGGCGATAGCGAGGAGGCCTGCATCCCCGTCTGCTTCGACGTGGCCTCCTACTCGGTCCACGTCGTTGGCACCGCCCACATCCGCGTCGCGATGGGCGTCGACGTGACCTTCAGCTACGACCCCGCGGACGTGCTGCCCAGCAGCAGCGTTCCGATCAGCGTGACCTACACCCCCACGAACGACCCGGGTGACGAGCTGAGCCTCGACGTCGAGGCGAGCACCATTGACTTCGACGGTTGCGTGGTGGAGGTCCTCTGTACTGGCGGGACGCTGCACGGCGTGACGCTCGCCCAGGGTTTCGCCGACTTCGCCGCGCTCATGTCGGGCGACGCCCCGGTCGTCGTTCCGCTGAGCAGCGACACGATCAACTTCAGCACCATCACCGGGACGGTGGCCGACGCATCGCTCGACGGCAGCATGACCCTTGGTCCGGTTCCCTCGGGTGGCTTCGCTGGCCTGGGGTGGCGCGCGCTGTCGTCCAGGTGGCGGGTGCGGACCTCACCAGTCCACTCGTCGTCCCGGGCGTCGGTGTCACCGAATGGCAGACCGCGGGGCAGACCAACCAGGTCGACGTCAGCCTCAGCTCCGACCCGACGGCCAGCGTCGACGTGACGCTTTCGCCGGTGATGCACTGGCTGTCGGTCGCGGCAAACGCCGAGATCGACGTCGACCTTTCCGATTTCCTGAACGTCTTCTTCGACGACTTCAGCATCGGCATCTTCTCGGGCAGCATCGGTTCGCTGCTGAGCGACAACGGCGTGGACACGCTGGTGAGCGACGCGATAGCCGACCTCATCGGCCTGGACCCCGGCGTCGGATCCCAGATCGCGGCCGGCAACCTGCCCTTCCCGCTGACCTCGCCGCAGGTGGCCAGCGTCCCGCCGATCCCGGCCCTGGGCGCCATCACCTTCAGCTTCGATCCAGATTCCGATGACGACGGATTGACCGATGGCGAAGAGGCGATCCTGGGAACTGATCCCCTGGATGCAGACACTGACGACGACGGGCTGACCGACGGCCAGGAAGTCGAGGTCTACGGGACGGACCCCCTCGACGCGGACACTGACGACGACGGGCTGAATGACGGCGACGAGATCGCTGCCGGCACTGATCCCTTCAATCCCGACACCGATGGTGACGGATTGACTGATGGCGACGAAGTTCACCTCCACGGTACCGATCCGCTGGATCCGGATACGGACGATGACGGACTCAACGACGGCCTCGAGGTCGCACTCGGAACCGATCCGCTGGATCCCGATACGGACGATGACGGCATCCCTGATGGCTCGGACTCAGAGTTCCTGCAGGCAGCCATCGCCGGGCTCGATGCATCGGCATTCAAGGGCAACGGCCACCAGACGGCCATGCAGGCGCAGCTCGACAACGTCGAGAAGCGCGTCCTGCAGGGCAAGGTCGACCAGGCGCTTCGCGAACTCGCGCACCTGCGAGAGCACGTCGATGGCTGCGGCGCAACCGCGGACAATACCGACTGGGTCGTGGACTGTGACGACCAGGTGGTGATCCGCGACCTGCTCGACCTCTTGGTAGGCAACCTGACTCCGTGATCGCTCTCCCGATGAGGCGTTCGGGGCGGGGCCTCCTGGCCCTGCCCCGAGCCACGTTCGTCGCGCTCTCGGTTGCCGCCGCGATGCTCCTGACCGCCTGCGGGCAGCCGCATGCTTCCCGTCGTGATTCTCCGCCCACTCCGATGGTCGGTACAGCGCAGGGAGGAAGCTCGTTCGAGGCGTCCGGCCCCAGCGGTTCGGGTGAAACCAACGGCCTCGGGGCGGGAGTCGTGCTTCCCACGCGCATCGGCGGTGTTGACCTGACCGTGACCACCTACGACGGGCCGGCTGAGTTCGAAGGCAGCGGCGCAGACGAGTTCCGTGCGATGCTCGAGGAGCTCGGCGTCGAAAGCCGCGACGTGTCCCTCGTGATGGCGGTCGATGGCTCTGGTGCCCTGGCAATCGGCCGCTGGGCCATACCGGGTCGCAATGCAGACACGATCCTTTCGGCCTGGCTCGCAGCTACCAGCGGCTGGGTGGTGGTGCCCCTTGACCAGTTGCCGGCAGCCACCGGCACGGGGCCCGACGGAAGCCGTGGTTGGGCCGCAGCGCGCGATGGCGTCTTTATCTACGTTGTCGCTCAGGACCGCTCGCTGGCGCAGGCCGCGCTTCTTGCCACCAGCTGAGCCTGCGTCGAAACACTGGCGTGAGGTCTGGAGCCCCTTCTCGGCTTCCTGAAGCTCCCCGTCACGAAGCCCGCCGCCACGAGCGCAATCAACCCGGTCGACGCCGGTGGGGGGCGTGAACCCGGTTCGGATGATGTTGACGCTCGCCGTGGACGATGCGACGCGGTCGCCGAGCTGCTGCAGTCGCGTGGACCGGCCCTAGGGGCCGCGCACTGCCACCGTCGCCAACCCGAGCGGGCAATGCTGGGATCTGAGCTCCAGATAAGGAGCGGGCCCCATTCAGGATCAGCAGGGCTGGAGGGCCTATGCCGAGCGCGGCCGGCCCGCCATGCACATGGCCAGGCGCGCTCGGGGATTGACCCGATCCGCCGTGCCACCGGGTCATTACAGGTAGATGCACCATGACCCGGAGCGCCCCGTGCCGGATCTGTCGCGATCGTTCGGGGCGCAACATGAGCGGGTGGACCGCGAAGACCAGCTGACCCTCGACACCTTCGTGGCGCTGCACTACCGGCGCCTGGTGCGGCTGGCGGGACTCGTCTGCCTTGACCGATCTGAGGCGCAGGACGCCGTCCAGGACGCGCTCCTGCGCGCCTGGCGAAGCCGCGAGCGCCTGCGCGATGACGAGCGGCTCAAGCCCTGGCTGGATGCGATCGTGGTTCGCGAGGCGATTCGGACGAACGATCGCCGGCGTACCTGGGTACGACGGATGCTCCGGCACGTCGCCGACCAACCGGGCGAGGCGCCGGGCGTGCCAAGTGGCGCCGTGCTGGACCTGCTGACCAGCCTGCGAGCGCTGCCCGCTCCCCAGCGCGCCGCCGTGGCCCTGCACTACGAGGCCGGCTACAGCGTCGCTGAGGTGGCCGAGCTGCTCGATGTACCGCTGGAGACAGTGCGCTCCAGACTGCGGCTGGCGCGAAGCCGGCTGCGCCGCGCCCTGGCGGAGGAGGCCCGATGAAACCCCACGACGACGACAACGAGCCCGGCCTGCAGCGCTCGATCCATCAGCTGGCCGATGCCTACGAGCGATCGGCCGTCCCGGAGGACGTGGCCCTGAGACGCCTGGAGCAGCAGCTGGCGTCCGGCGCACGCGTGCGCCTCGTCGTCACCATTGCCCTCGCCGCCGCGGTCGTCCTCGCGGTTGCGATCGGCCTGCGAGCGGTGATGGCACCTGCAGTGGGCGGACCCGCGGAGATCCCGCCGCTGTCTGGGGTATTCGTGACGGCCGAGCCCGATGACGCCGGCAGCTGCTACGCGGTTCGCCTGTACGACACGACGCCGCGCGACGGACGCGTGGCGCTGTGGGCCTGGAGCGGCACGGCCGGCGGTGGATGCGGCGAGCGGCGGGACAACCTCTCGGCCGGCCTTGGCCGCGCGGCGGGCGTGCAGCTCGGCTCGCGGGCCGGCATCTCAATCCAGGCTACCGATCGGGCGCCCCCGCCGCTGGATGCGCTCGAGTGGGTCCTGGATGCCGGCACGGCAGAAAGCGATTCCGTCCGGGCCTATCGGTCCGCGCAGGCGGCCGTCGACGGAGACGGCGGCATGACCTTGGAGCGCGTGGCGGAGCTGAACGTTCCATACCGGCCGGATTGACCCGCAGCGACGGGTGGCCGGGTCCATCACACAGGAGGTGGACTCATGACATCCGGACCACGACGATCGTTGTCTGCGCTGATTGCGGTGATGCTCACCGCGTGCGAAGCGGGAGCGGCCGCAACGCCCACGACATCGCCTGGCCCACACTCCGTCAGCGCGTCCCCGTCGCAGGACGTGTCGCCTGCCGCGGAGGACTATGCCGGCGCCGATGCTGTCATCCCCATGGCGGGCGGCCCACGCGGCGTGGCGGTGGCCGACGGCTCCGTGTGGGTGGCGAGCACGATTGGTGACGTGCTGCAGCGGGTGGATCCGGCCACGAACCGGGTGACGGCGGAGATCGACGTCGGCAGCCGCCCCGTGACGCTGGTCACGCTGGGCGACGAGCTGTGGGTCAGCGTCCTCAACGGCGACCCCGAGTCGGACGACGAGCTGGTCCGGGTCGACACCGCGGGCAACGGCGTCGATGCCAGGGTCCAGGTGCCGGTTCACCACAACGTCGCCGTGGGTGGCGGCCTGGTCTGGGCGGTTGACCTGAGCGGGACGCTGCGCTCCACGGATCCGGTGAGCCTGACGGCGACGGATGCGGTGGCCTCCGGCCTGGGACCCGTAGCACTGGCGGCGAACGAGTCTGCCGTCTACGGGATCCGCGGCAATGGGACCGCGTGGCGGTGGCCGATCGCGGGGGGAGAGCTCCAGGAGGGGGACCTTGGTGTTCAGGTCCCCGGGCGCAGCCGGATCGCGGCAACCGGCATAGGCGTCTGGGTGGCGGTACCGGGGGCCGTGCTGCTCCTGGATCCGACGACCCTGGAGGTCCTCGCGGACCTGTCGCTGCCGGACATGACGCTCGTCAACGACCTGTGGGTCACAGATTCGGCCGTGTGGCTCAGCGCGAACGTGTCGAATGACGAGCTGGGCCTGAACGGCGGCTCCATCCTGCGCCTGGATCCGGCAAACCTGGAGGTCGGTGGGACGTGGCGGCTGGGACCCGAGTCCTCAGGCGTGGTCGCCGTCGACGGAGCGCTATGGGCGGTGGATCAATCGGACGACGTCCTGGCGCGCTTCCCCCTCGGCGCCTCGTCGTAAGGCGCGCGGTCGAGGTTTGCGTCTCAGCGCTTGCGATCGCCAGCCGGCAGGGTCCGCTTCCGGAGGCGAATGGCGGACGGCGTGACCTCGACCAGCTCGTCGGCGGCGATGAACTCGATGGCCGACTCCAGCGTCATCGGCCTCGGCGGGGTCAGGCGCAGCGAGTCGTCGTGTGAGTGGGTCCGCATGTTGGTGAGCTGCTTCGACTTGGTCGGGATTGACGTTCATGTCGCCGGGCCTCGCGTTCTCGCCCACGATCATGCCCTCGTAGACCTCCACCCCGGTGCCGATGAAGAGCTCCGACCGCTCTTCCAGGTTCGCCAGCGCATAGGCGTTGGAGAGGCCGGCCCGATCCGCCACCAGCACCCCGCTGGTCCGATGCGTCACCTCGCCGGCCCACGGCCCGTACCCCTCGCCGATCTGGTGCATGAGGGCCGTGCCGCGCGTGTCGGTCAGCAGCTGGCCGCGGTAGCCGATCAGCCCGCGGACCGGGACGATGTACTCGAGGCGGGCCCGCCCGTCGGCATCGGTCGACATCTGCTCCAGCCGCCCCTTGCGCCCGGCAAGGGCGGTCTGCACCGGGCCGATGAAGTCGGGCGGGATGTCGATCGTCACCCGCTCGTAGGGCTCCTGGCGTTCACCGTTGCGCTCGTGGAGGATCACCTCCGGGCGCGAGACGGTCAGCTCGTACCCCTCGCGGCGCATCTGCTCGATCAGGACTGCCAGCTGCAGCTCGCCGCGGCCGCGAACCTCGAACGTGTCGGCGGACTCGGTCGGCGCCACCTCGATCGAGACGTTGCCCAGGACCTCGCGGTCGAGCCGCGTCTTGAGCTGCCGCGAGGTGACGTACTTGCCGTCGCGGCCGGCGAGCGGCGAGGTGTTCACGCCGAAGGTCATGCGCAGCGTGGGCGCGTCCACGTCCAGGCGGGGGAGCGGACGCGGGTCCTGCGGATCGGTGATCGTGTCGCCGATGGTCACCTCCGGCAGCCCCGCGACCGACACGATGTCGCCGGGCCGCGCCTCGCTGATGTCCACGCGATCGATGCCGTGTGCGGTCTGCAGGCTGGTAACGGTGCCGTGCAGCGTGACGACCCGCCCCGGCTCGATGGTGCCGTCGCGCTCCTCCGCCTCCTCGCGCACCACGCTGACCCGTTGGCCGATCCGAATTGCTCCGTTGCGGATGCGTCCCACCGCCATTCGACCGACGTAGTCGTTGGCGGTCAGGTTGGTCACCAGCAGCTGCAGCGGGTGGTCCGGCTGGTAGGCCGGCGGCGGCGTCACCTCCAGCAGCAGGTCGAGCAGCGGCAGCAGGTCGTTGCCGGGCCGTGAGAGCTCGCGGGTGGCCGTGCCGGCCTTGGCGTTGGTGTAGACGACCGGGAAGTCGATCTGGTGCTCATCGGCCCCGAGGTCGATGAAGAGCTCGTAGACCGCGTCGAGGACCTCCGCCGGACGCGCGTCGGACCGGTCGATCTTGTTGAGTGCGACGATCACCGGCAGGTGGCGCTGCATCGCCTTCTGCAGGACGTAGCGCGTCTGCGGCAGCGGTCCCTCGCTGGCATCGACCAGGAGGAGCACCGCGTCGACCATCAGGAGGCCGCGCTCCACCTCACCGCCGAAGTCGGCGTGACCGGGCGTGTCGACGATGTTGATCTGGACGCCGCCGTACTCGACGGTTGTCTGCTTGGCCAGGATGGTGATGCCCTTTTCGCGCTCCAGGTCGCCGGAGTCGAGCACGCGGTCGACCAGCGTCTCGTTCGCGCGGAAGGTGCCCGTCTGGCGCAGCAGGCCGTCGACCAGCGTCGTCTTGCCGTGGTCGACGTGCGCGATGATCGCCACGTTGCGCAGGTCGCTGCGCACCGAGAGGCGCGTGGTCGTGGAACTGGCCATGGGGAGAGGCATGGTACTCGCGATCGGCGTCGGGGTGCGGACGGGTGTCTCGTGGACCGCCGTCTCGCGTGTCGGCATCTCGCGTGTCGGCATCTCGTCAGATGCGACTGGGAGTCACCTTATGCGAGTTCCTCCGGAGGAAAGCCGCGATCGCGCACGCCGCCCAGGCTCAGCCTGCTGCCCTCCAGGCCGCCGCGGACGCCCGGAACGCGCCTAACGTGACTGTGAATCGCACCTGACAAGATGAGCAACGCCGCGATCGGAACACGATCGGAATATCACTCCGGCTGATGATCTGGCGAACGAGACGGCTGTTAGGCCGCTGTTCCCACCTTTCGTTCCCCGGTCTATCGCCCGGACTGATAGGGCGGCGGCCCAGCGGCCGCCCATTCTCCAGTTCATCACTGGCACTGATAATTCGGCGCCCAGCCCCGCGACCGGCGCCCAGCCCCGCGACCGGCGCCCAGCCCCGCGACCGGCGCCCAGCCCCGCGACCGGCGCCCAGCCCCGCGACCGGCGCCCCGCCCCGCGATCGGCGCTGTAAGACATTCCGCCGATGCCCGCTCCACGAAGGCGGGCTACACTCCCCGGCGTCCGGCAGGCAGGCGCGCTCGCGCCCCGGGCGCACCGAGAGGAATCAAGCTCCCATGACCGCCACCACCCAACCGGCCGTCTCGACGCGCGACCGCGCGCCGATCGAGCTGCCGCACCGGACCCGGATCGAGATCCTGATCGCCGTCCTGCTGGGCATCTTCCTGGCAGCCCTGGACCAGACGATCGTGGGCACCGCTCTGCCGCGCATCGTGACCGACCTGCAGGGCAATGACGTCTACACCTGGGCCTTCACCAGCTACCTGCTGACGGCGACCGTCTCCGGGCCGATGTACGGCAAGCTGTCCGACATCTACGGCCGCCGGCCGATCTTCCTGATCGGCGTCGCCATCTTCCTGCTCGGCTCGATCCTGGCCGGGCTGTCGGGCGAGATGTACCAGTTCATCGGCTTCCGGGCGCTGCAGGGCCTGGGCGCCGGCGCGCTCTTCCCGGTGGCGCTGGCGATCATCGGCGACATCTTCGCGCCATCTGAGCGTGGCAAGTACCAGGGCTTCTTCGGGGCGGTCTTCGGCCTCTCCAGCCTCATCGGTCCCGCCCTGGGCGGCCTCATCACCGACAACTTCAGCTGGCACTGGATCTTCTACGTCAACGTACCCATCGGCGCGGTGGTGCTCTACGTGATCTGGCGTACCCTGCCCGCCCACCACGAGGATGACGCGGATCGCCACATCGACTTCATGGGTGCCGCCGTCTTCGTTGCGGCACTGGTGCCCATGCTCATCGGCTTCACGAACAAGCAGTCCGGCGAATGGACCGATGTCGAGGTGGGCGGCCTCATCGGCCTGGGCGCCTTCTTCACCGCCGTCTTCATCTGGGTCGAGTCGCGCGCCCGCGAACCGATCGTGCCGCTGGCGCTCTTCCGCATCCGCGCCTTCACCGCCAGCGTGATCGCCTTCTTCCTGGCCGCGATGGGCTTCTTCGCGGCGGTCGTCTTCCTGCCGCGTTGGTACCAGTTCGTGGCGCAGACCTCCGCCACGGAATCCGGCTACCAGATCCTGCCGCTGCTCTTCGGGCTGATCGTCTCGGCGGTGGGCGCGGGACAGCTGGTGGCGCGCACCGGCCGCTACAAGGCCCTCATCGTGGTCGCGCTGGCGACGACGGCGCTCGGCCTCTTCCTGCTGACCAACCTGCGGGCCGACACGCCGCACGAGCTCATCTGGCTCTGGATGGCGGTGGCCGGCCTGGGCATCGGCCCATCGTTCGCCGTCTTCACGCTGGTCGTCCAGAACGCCGTGCCCGTCCGCGAGCTCGGAGCGGCGACATCGAGCCTGACGCTCTTCCAGCAGTTGGGCGGCACCATCGGCCTGGCCGTGGTCGGCTCGCTCTTCAGCTCCGTCTTCCTCGACGAGGTGCCGCGCCAGATGGTTGGGGCGGGCGTCCCGCAGGCGATGGCCGACCAGTTCGCGTCGGGCGGAACCGATGCCCTCAACCAGCTGGGTGGCGTCGGCGGCGACCTCGGGCCGGCGATCCTGGCCGGGCTGCCGGCGGCGGTGCAGCCGGTGGTAGCGCCCTTCATCGACGGCATCGTGTTCGGGATCTACCAGGCATTCTCCATCGCCACGTCGGCGACCTTCGTGGTCGGGATCGTGACCACCCTCGTCGCGGCAGTGGTCGTGCTGGTCCTCATGCCGGCCGGCCGGATGGGGGAGAACGCGGAGCCCGAACCGTCCGCCGGACCCATGGCCGGCCTCGAGCTGGAAGCTGAGCCGGTCGTGGTCGAGTCCGGGGAGGGAGCCTGAGGGCCGGACCGCTCAGGAGCGGTTCGGCGAGAAGCCCAGCCCGGACCGGCGCGGATTGTCGGTGCTGTCGTCGGCGAGGTCGATCTCGTCGAGCGGCAGGTCCCAGTGGGCGTCGATGAGCTCGAAGCGCCTGCGCTCCTCCGCGCGGAACCGATCGTGGTCGGGGAAGAGCCGCTGTGCGATCTCCGCATCCGAGTGGCCCTCCACCGAGGCCCAATCGCGATAGGTGATGGTGACCATGAAGGTCCAGTCGGCGCCGCCGTCGCCGTGGAAGCGCGGCCGGTAGCAGCGCAGGTCGGTGAAGCGGCCACTGCTCAACTGCTCGGCCAGGATGGGGTAGTGGTTGCGCCGGAAGAGCCGGAGCCACTCGTCGTGGTGGCCCCAGCGGACGCGGTAGTAGTAGGCGATGGTGACTGGCGTGGTCTCGTCGCTGCTCATCCCCGGTAGCGTAAGCGGCGGGACCCGCCGGCGTGGCCCTGAAACGTCTCCTGCGGGGGCCCCGCGTGCCCGCTACTTCTTCGCCGCCTGGATCACCGGGTCGATCCGGACGCGGTCCTGCTTGGCGAAGGAGCGAATATCCTGGGCGAGGATGTCCGCCTCGCCGTGGATCGCTTCGTGGCATCGAGGCGGCAGGCTCTGCCGGAGTATCCGCAGCGCCAGTGCCAGGTGCCGGACCACCACCGGTGCGTCCGCGCCGTAGTGCCTCACCTGCTCGAATGCCTGCTGCAGCAGCTCCAGGAATCCCGGGAAGGCGAGAGCCAGGCGCGGCGCTCCGTCCTCATCGGCCATGACCGCCGGCGGGGGCTCGTTCTCACCGACCGCCACCAGGACCTGCGTCAGGCGGTCAATGCACTGCGTGGCGGTCGTCGGGTCGTTGACGCCTGGAGAGAGCGCGCGGACGGCGATATCCACCAGCTGCTGCACGCCGAAGCCGACATCCTGCTGCATGGAACGTTGCGACCCGAGCGCAGCCTTCGCGACGAGCCAGTCCTGCAGGTCTGCCTCACTCGCACCGTCTGCTCCGTCCACCTCGAACAGGGGCGCGCCCGCCTGGACCCAGCCGCCGGGCGGGACGAGGACGTTCACGCGCAGCCCGTGCTCGCGGGCGGTGCGCAGCAGGCCGCCGATGTCGAGGTACTGCAGGTAGCCACTGCGGCGCGCGCGGACCGGCCTCGGCTGCTCCAGCTTGAGCCTCCCGGCGACGGCCCGCTCGCGCAGGGGTTCGAAGAGGCGCTCGACGGACGACACCGTCCCGACCGTCTCGGACGTGACCGACTCAATGATCGAGCTGACCTGGATTCGACTGCCGATGTGGTGAATGAAGTAGATGAGCATGAGCAGGGAGACGGAGACCAGCACCACCGCCCCGGTCACGGCCAGCCCCGGGACGAAGGCCTCCTCGCCGGTGTCGCCGGCGGACCTCACCGTCCGCAGCACGAGCAGCGAGTAGAAGATCGTCCCCATGAAGACAGCCAGCGTCAGCTGAGTCGGGCGATCACGCATGAAGTTGCGCAGGACGCGCGGCGAGTACTGGGTGCTCGTCAGCTGCAGCGCGACCACCGTGATGGAGAAGACCACGCCGGCCACGGTGACGACCGAGCCGGCGATCGCCTGCAGGATGCCGCGCGCTCCTTCAGGTCCACCACCGAAGATGATGGGCGGGTGACCGTTGGTGGAGGTGATCCACTGCGACAGGAGGAGCATCGCCGCCGCCGCCAGCCCGGCGAGCAGGAGGCCAATGCCTGGAATGAACCAGAGGCTCTGCCGCAGGCGGTCAGCCAGCTGCCGGAAGTGCACGCGGAAAGTATGCGGGTTCGGCTAGTCCCTGCGGTTGAAGTTCATGACGCCGATGTGGGCGGCGGTGCGCGATGCCCAGCGCCAGGTAGGCTCCCCATGAGGAGCCGCCGACAACCGCCTGCTCGCCAGGGGCGAGCGCATCGATCAGTCCAATGGCCAGCCCGGGAAGAAGAAGGCGGCGCGGCCGTCGCCACGCTCCTCGGCGTGCAGCGGGACTCCCTGGATGTCGACGGTCACGCTCGCACTTCCTGACTGCGACTAGCGCGCAATGGCAGCGGGGAGGAACGATACTCCCCGCTGCAACGACAATGACGAGATCGCCGTCCCGGCATCGGAGACGAGCCCGGTGTGCGTCTCAGTCGATCTGGAGCGCCATCTCCGCGGCCGCCTCCGGCTCGAGGGACTCGCCCTCGCGCCAAGCCGGCGCGAGGTCCGTCGCCGTCCGCAGGTGCTCGACGTCGAAGCCCTCGGACCAGCCCTCAGTGGTCCAACCGGTGAGCTGTGCGCCGCTCACGTGCTCGATGTGTGCCGACGCGCCGGCCAGCCTGGCCGCCGAGGCGGCACGGCCCTCCATCCATTCCAGGCGTGCAGTGGCACGCAGGCACATCGCGTAGCCAGACAGGTCTCGCAGGATCATGAATGCCCGCAGCGCCTGCTTCAGCTCTTCCCGAGCGGCCGCCACGTTCCGGGTTCGCGTGTTCACGCCGCTCGACATGAAGTAGGCCCAGGCCTGCATCGGGCGGTCGCCGAGCTTGCCGAGTAGCTCCTTGGCCTCATCCAGGTAGCCCCGGGCCGCTTCGGCGTCGAGCTCGTCCTCGCTCAGCTCGATCCCACCCAGGGCCCAGACCGTCAGGGCGATGCCGCGCTCGTTGCCAAGCCGGCGATAGATCTCCAGGGCTTCGATTGCCAGTCGCCGTCCGGTGGCCGCGTCCTCGCGCGAGACGAAATAGGTGAAGCAGATGTTGTAGAGCGCCTCGGCGACGCCCGCATCGTTCCCGGCCCGGCGCTCCGACTCCAGCCAGCGTTCGTAGTGGCGGCGAGCGCCGGCGAAGTCTCCCTGCCAGTAGGCCAGGCTACCCGCGGCTTCCAGCGCCCGGACGAGCAGGGCCGCATCGTCCTCGCCGACCGCGCGCAGTACCTGTTCGGCGCGATCGCGACCCTCGACGATGTGGCCGCGCATCTGCCAGAAGCGCCAGGTGGCGGCAACCAAGCGGAGCGAGTGGTCTGCGTGCCGGCCGGCAATCGCCCAGGTCAGCGCACCGCGCAGGTTGTTGTGCTCCCGCTCCATCTGGTCGAGCCAGTGTCCACCCTCCGCACCGGTCAGGTGGCCAGCCGCCTCCTCGATCCAGCGCACGTAGGAGTCGGCGTGGCGCGCCTGCAGCCGGTCCAGCTCACCGGCCGCTTCGAGCCGGTCCACGGCGAACTCGCGCAGCGTCTCGAGCATGTCGACACGGAGCTCATCCTCGGCTTCGGTCCGGCGGAGAATGCTCTTGTCGACGAGGGAGCCGAGCCGTCCGACAAGCTCCAGGTCGTCATCGGCCTCCAGGACTTCCGCAAGCAGCGCAAGGGGGGCGCCCCCGCGAAAGACGCCGAGCCGATTGAAGAGGGAGGCTTCCTCGGGCGTCAGCAGGTCATAGCTCCACTGGATCGTCTCGCGAAGCGTCCGCTGCCGGTTGCTCCCGTCGGATCCGCTGCGATCGCTCCCGAGCAGGGCCAGCCGGTCGTGCAGGCGCTGACGCAGCTGCTCGAGCGGCAGCAGCCTGACCCGGGCCGCGGCAAGTTCGAGTGCCAGGGGAAGGCCTTCCAGCTGCACCGCGATCCCGGCAATCGTGGCGGCATTCGCGTCGGTGAGGGCGAAGTCGGGACGGACGGCGCGCGCTCGGTCGACGAACATGGCCACGGCCTCCGAGCGTGCGAGCTCATCCAGGGGCGGTAGCCGGAGCGGGTCGGGAAGGGCGAGCGGGGGCACGTCGTACTCGCGCTCGCCGTAGATGCCCAGCAGCGATCGGCTGGTTGCGAGGATCGTGAGCCGCGGCGTCTCCGTCAGCAGCTCCCCCACGTCAGGCGCCGCCGGCAGGAGCTGCTCGAAGTTGTCGAGCACGAGCAGTTGCCGCTTCGAGCCGATCGCCTCGGCCAGCCGCGCCCGCAGGTTCTCTCCTTCCTGCAGCCCATAGGTCGTGGCGATGGCGGGCAGGACCAGCTCGGGCTCGCGGAGCGCCGCAAGCGCCACGAAGTAGATGCCGTCCGGGAAATCGGCGCTGACCTCGTGTGCGAGACGAATGGCGAGGCGTGTCTTGCCGGTTCCACCGGGTCCGGTCATGGTGAGCAGACGCGTAGCGCGCAGCAGTCCGGATGCCTCGCGCAGTTCGCGGTCGCGTCCGACGAACCGGGTCAGCTGCTCCGGCAAATTGGACGGCATCATCTCGAGGCTGCGCGGCGGAGGGAACTCGGCCGGATGGCCGTCCATCACCAGTTGGTAGAGGCGCACCTTCCCGTCGAGGTCCCTGAGCCGATGCGCGCCCAGGTCGCGCAGTCGCAGGTCGCCGCCGAGGCTGCCTGCGGCGTGGTCACGGGTGGCCTCGGAGATCAGCACCTGCCCCCCGTGGGCGGCGTCCGCGATGCGCGACGCCCGGTTCACGTCGATGCCGACATAGTCACGCCCGGACGGCTGTCCGTCGCCGGTGTGCATCCCGATCCGCACGCGCACAGGCTTCGCCCAGGGCTCGGCAGCGAGGAGCCGCTGCATCCGGGCCGCGGCGTGCACCGCAGCGCCAGCCGAGCCGAAGGCGGCGAAGAGCGCGTCGCCCTCCGTGTTCACCTCGGCACCGTCGTGCTCCACGAGGGCCTGCCGGAGGAGCTCGAAGTGTCGGGCGAGCTGGTCGCGGTAGGCCGGGCCCAGCTCGGCAAGTAGCCGCGTCGACCCCTCGATGTCGGTGAACAGGAACGTGACGGTTCCGACCGGGAAGCTGCTCATTGCCTGCCGTCTGCGACGGCCCCGATCCTAAACCAGCGCGAGCCCCATGGGTACCGCCTGGGGCGGCACCCGCGCAGCTAGCTGCCTGGCGGCGAGTAGTCGGGGTGGATCTTCGACGCCTCGTCGAGCTCCTCGGGCGTGATCAGCGGGATCGTTCGGGCCGAGAGGCCGCCCGAGCCACCGGCGGTCAGGGCCAGGGCCGCCGCAGCCGCCGCGCTCGGCGCCTCGTAGATCAGGTAGAAGTCGTCCGCACCGAAGCCGAAGTAGAACGACTCGACGGTTCCCCCAACGGACTCCACCGCCTTGCGTGCTGCCGCGCGCCGAGCGCTGCCCCCCTTCGCCAACGTGCCCTTGGCGCCTTGCGCCGTGTAGCTCCCGACGTAGAGGTACTTGGCCATGTCCGGGCCTCCTGAACAGATGTGGAAGAAGGCCACCCTACACCCCTGTGGAAAGTCGCAGGGCTAGTCCCTGCGGCGGAAGTTCATGACGCCGATGGCCAGCATCACGCCGCCGAAGGCGAGCAGGATCACCGCCTCCAGACCGATGGGCAGCACCCGGTCGAAGATGGTCAGGCCGAGCGCGTTGACCGCGTCAGGCGGCAGGGTGGCGCCCAGCACGATGCGGCGGATTGGATCCATCCCGTAGGTCACCGGGTCCAGGCGTCCGAGGACGGCCATCCAGCCGGGCACCCCCGTCAGCGGGAAGAGGGATCCGGAGAGGAAGAACATCGGCATCATCAGGAAGTTCATGACGATCTGGAAGCCCTGCATCGACTTCATCCGTGAGGCGAGCGCCACGCCCATGGCGGACAGCGCGAAGGCCAGGATGAAGAGGAACGGCAGCAGGAGCAGGACCGTGCCGACGTCGAGCGTGACGCCGATGACCGGTGCAAGCACGAGCAGGATCACGCCCTGGATCATCGCCTGTGTCGCGCCGCCCAGGGCCTTGCCGATGGCGACCGCCGAGCGGTCGATGGGCGCAACGAGGATCTCCTTGAGGAATCCGAACTCGCGGTCCCAGACGATCGACATCGCGCCGAAGATGGCGCTGAAGAGGACCGCCATGCCGACCACGCCGGGGTAGACGAACTGCGCGTACGAGAGCCCGCCGGCATCCCCACCGGCTCCGCCGAACGAGCCGCCCAGCGACGAGCCGAGTCCGGCGCCGAAGACGACCAGGAAGAGGAGCGGCTGGGCGAGGCCCACGATGGCCCGTACCCGGTCGCGCCAGTAGCGCAGCAGATCCCGATACCAGACGATGTAGATGCCGCGCAGGGTGTTCGAGAAGCCGACGCTGCGCCGGTGGCTGGGCGCCCGGCGAACGTCGGCCAGGACCGTCCCTTCGGTGCTCATCAGCGACCACCCCGTGCGCGCATGAACATGCGCATGTGATCGGTGGCACCGGCCTCCTCCTCGCGGATGGCGTGGCCGGTGAGCTTCAGGAAGACGTCGTCCAGGCTCGGCCGGCGCGAGGCGACCGAGGTGACCGGCACGCTCGTCTCACGCACGAGACGCGGGATGAACTCGGCGCCGTCGGTGACCTCGACCCGGATGCTGCCGTTATCAATCGCCGGCTCGAGCTCGAAGATGCGTGCGATCTCCGCTGCCGCCGCCTGGTTGTCGGGGGTGGCCAGGGTGACGACGTCGCCGCCGACCAGGGCCTTCAGCTCCGTCGGCGTGCCGAGCGCCACGATCTTACCGCCGTCCACGATCGCGATGCGATCGCACTCCTCGGCCTCGTCCATGTAGTGCGTCGTCATGAAGATGGTGACGCCTTCCTCCGCCCGCAGCTTGCGCAGGTAGGTCCAGATGTGCCGGCGCGTCTGTGGATCCAGGCCGATGGTGGGCTCGTCCAGGAAGAGCACCTCGGGGGTATGCAGCATCCCGCGCGCGATCTCGAGGCGCCGTTTCATGCCCCCGGAGAAGGTCATGACGATGGACCTGGCGCGATCGCTCAGCTCCACCATTTGGAGCACCTCGTCAATGCGCGCGTCGCGCTCGTCGCCGGGGACGCCGTAGATGAACGCGTGGAAGGCGAGGTTCTCGCGGGCGGTCAGGTTGGCGTCGAGACTGGGATCCTGGAAGACCAGGCCGATGGAGGCGCGAACGTCGCCCGGATGGGCGACGACGTCGTAGCCGGCCACGTGTGCGCTGCCGGCCGTCGGCCGCATGAGCGTGCAGAGGATGTTGATCGTCGTCGACTTGCCGGCGCCGTTCGGGCCAAGGAAGCCGAAGATCTCGCCGCGCTGCACGTCCAGGTCGATCCCCTTGACCGCCTCGAGCGAGCCGAACCGCTTCGTCAGTCCGCGGGCGGTGATGACCGGCTCGTCCGCCGGCCGTGCGGTCACGATCCGCGCCTCAGCGTCGGCGCGGGGGCCGTGCGGGCGTGGAGGCCTGGTGCTCGACGATGGCGAAGCAGCCGATGGGAATGCCCAGCCGGAGCGCGGCGTCGAGCCAGTCGGCCATGAAGGCGGTGACGCGCGGACGCCCGGCCAGGCAGGAGCTGATGAGGCGCAGCTCGCGCTCGCGCCAGGCGACGATATCCCAGGGGCCCAGGTAGCCGGCCTGCCGGCCGATCTGCTCCACGATGGTGAGTGCCAGGGGGCCCGGCTCAACCTTCTCGTTCAGGTCGCGCCAGTAGGCGACGCCGTTCCATGTCTTGCGCCAGGCAGCGCCCCAGCCGGCGTTCTCCAGGAGGCGCACCACCAGCAGCTCGGGGTAGAGGGGAGCGCCGTCGAGCTGGAACGCCGGCTTGTTGGGGACCGCGCCGAACTCCTTCGGCAGCTCAGTCGCCCAGCGCGACTCGCGGCGGACGTACACCGGCAGCTCCACCGAGCGCCGCGTCGATGGCAGGATCGCGGTGGCGCGCTCCACCGCGGTGGCGCCGAGGCTCTGCCTCAACGACCCATCCCGCGCGGGTTCGCGCCGTTTGCCCTGGATGGCGCTGATGCCATCCGCACCGATCACGAAGGGCTCTTGGTGGCTACCCGGTCAACCGCCTTTCGGGCGAGGAAGACGGATCGGTAGCTCTGGGCCGATGCAGCGGCACCCTCCGGGGCGCGGTAGTACCAGCCGCTCACGGCAGGGTCGTAGAAGATCTCGAAGCCGGCGTACTTCTCGCTGGCCTGCGGTTCCGCGGCCGGTACGGCGCGGCGGGTCGATGCTGAGGCGGCGGCACACCGGCCGCATCGGGCAACGGTCAGCCCGTGGGGACAGGATTGGCAAGAGGCGCACTCGTCAGTGCGGAAACCGTGGATGCATTGGGGAGTCATGAACGCCTTCCGTGGGGGACTCAAGGGTACTCCACCGCGTCGATATGCGGACGGCCCTCGCCAATGGTGTATGCTTTCGAAAACGTGTTCGATTGGCGCTCCGGTCCGCGCCGCGGCTTCCACGCCGCCCCGATACCGATTCCAACCTCGCCCTGACCGGGCCCCGCGACTGCGGGTGGGCCTTCGTCAGGAGCTACCTTCCCTTGTCATTCTCATCGCTCGGGCTTGCGCCCGAACTGCTCCGCGCCGTGTCGGCGCAGGGCTACACCGAGCCCACCCCCGTTCAACGCCAGGCCATCCCGCTCGTCCTCGCCGGCCGGGACCTCCTCGCCGGAGCACAGACCGGCACCGGCAAGACCGCTGCCTTCGTGCTGCCCATGCTGCAGCGACTGGAGAGCAACGCCCGCGGCGGCCGGCAGCGCATCCGCGCCCTCATCCTGGCCCCCACGCGCGAGCTCGCCATGCAGGTCGAGGAGAGCGTCCGTGTCTACGGCGCCAATCGACACCGCTCGACCGCCATCTACGGCGGTGTGGGCTTCGGCGGCCAGGCCGCGGCGCTACGCCGCGGCGTGGAGATCGTCGTCGCCACGCCCGGGCGGCTGCTGGATCACGCTCGCCAGGGAACCATCGACCTGCGCGAGGTCGAGATCCTCGTCCTGGACGAGGCGGACCGCATGCTCGACATGGGCTTCATCCGCGACATCCGATCGGTGCTGGCGCTGCTGCCGGACCGCCGCCAGAACCTCCTCTTCAGCGCGACATTCTCCAGGGAGATCCGCGGGCTGGCCGAAGGGCTGCTCGACCGGCCCGCATCGGTACAGGCCACACCGGCAAACACCGCGGTTGACCTGGTGCGCCAGGTCGTGCACCCGGTAGATCGGTCCCGCAAGCGAGAGCTCCTCTCGCACCTGGTGCGCACCCACGCCATCGAGCAGGCGCTCGTCTTCACCCGGACGAAGCACGGTGCCAACAAGCTCGCCGAACAGCTCTGGACCGACGGCATCGCGACCGCCGCCATTCACGGCAACAAGTCCCAGCCCCAGCGCGTTCGGGCGCTGAACGACTTCAAGGCCGGGCGCGTGACGCTGCTGATCGCCACCGAGGTCGCAGCGCGCGGCCTCGACATCGAGCAGCTGCCCCACGTCGTCAACTACGAGCTGCCGATGGTCGCTTCGGACTACGTGCACCGCATCGGCCGCACCGGTCGAGCGGGCATCGAGGGCGACGCGATCAGCCTCGTCTGCGTCGACGAGGCGCCGATGCTGCGCGAGATCGAGCGGCTGCTCGGCCATCCCCTGGAGCGTGTGGCGATTCCCGGCTTCGAGCCCGATGCATCCATCCGCCCGGAGCCCATCCGCCTGCGCAGCGGTGGGCATGGCGGCGGAAGCCACCTGCGACCGGCTCGCGCGCACGCGGGAGGGTCCGCGCCCGGACGTCCACCTCGGCGCGGCAAACGCTCCGATCGGCGCGGATTCGGCCCGGGCGGCGGTTCAGGCCGCTGGTCCGCCCTCCCGGGCGAGCGGGCGGCGCGCCGACCCTAGCCCTGCCGCCGGTGTTGCGCTTCTTCGCCCTGGACACCGGAACGCGCCTGCGATGAGCCGCCGGACCGCGGCGAGCTAGTCCTCGGTCTCCGCCTCGAGGGTGGTCACCGGCGCATCGGTCGTCCGCGAGAGGCGGCTCGCCACATCCATCCTCAGCCAGCGGGAGATGCCGGTGGGGAGCGTGGAGATGATGATCTCCTCGAAGGACTGTTCTTCGAGGAGATGCCGGACGGCAACCAGCGGATCGGGATCGCCTACTTCGCCCTCGGCTTCGCCCCCCGCGGACTGGATCTGATCGACCATCTGCTCGAGGCGCCGGCCGGCGCGCGCGCGAGCCTCATCGAGGAGCGCCTCATGCCGGCGGGCGTGCTCCTCCATCTCACGGGCCGCTCGGTCGGAAGAGGCGTCCTCATCCGAGAGCACGACGCCGCCCAGCCGGGTGATCCCCTCCCTGGTATCGACCTCGAACCCCCTCCTCCACTCTCGCGCTTCGTCGTGTGGCAGGGTCAGGGGGACGAGGACGTAGAAGCCGGCGGTGCCACGCGCGATGCGCTCGCGGATCGCGCGGTGAAGCTCGGGACCACCAAGGGTCTGATTGGCGACGATGAGGATTCTGCCCACGACGGGACCTCTGGCGCTTGAGGAGTATCGGCCTCGGCATCGGCGGCAGTCAAGAAAACCGTGGATTGTGCCTTGCGCTGCATAGCGCTGGGTTCGGTTGCGTCTGCGGATGGTCTCCGGCAGCCGCAGTCAGGCCGCAGTGGCGGTCGCCCAAGAAACGTCCCATGGCGATGCCGATCATGCTGCAGACCCCTTCCCGAGCTCGTCCACCAGGTCGCCACGCAACAGCGAGCGGCCCGCGCTCCGCATCGAGCCGGCATTCCGAACGCGGACATGGAGCTACCGCGACATCGGGGAGCTGGTGCCGCAGGCTGCGACGTTGCTGCGCCAGCAGGGAATCGAGCCCGGCGATCGGATCCTGATCTGGGCCGTGCCCCGGCCGGAGTGGGGGATCGCTGGTCGCTGGTGCGCTGGTCGTCTAAACGGCCAGCGCCGGAGGGGCCTGGTTTCGGCCGCCCAGCCTCCAGTTCATCACCCCCAGCGATATTCACGCTCACCGCGCCGGAGACGGGCGCCGCTACTCGTCGCCTTCGCGGCCCTCGCCGCCCTCGCCGCCGAACGTTGCGGTCAGCCCCTCGATCAGGGACTGCCGCTCGGCCTCCGAGAGGCTGGCGTCAGGGTGGAGCCAGGTGTAGTAGAAGGGCGGCATCTCACCCTCCGCCACGGTATGCGCCGCGTCGTCCGCCTCCTGGCCGGGTCCCCAGGCGGAGAAGTTCAGCGTTTCACGCCCCTCATCGACGTCGTGCTGGGCGAGCCACGAGATCGGCGCCACGTTGGTGTACCAAGGCCACGCGGATTCGTTGCTGTGGCAGTCGAAGCAGGCACGCACCGCGAGCGCACGCGTGGTGGCGCTGTCCCAGGTCGGCTCGCCGGTAAGCGGCGGGTTGGCGTGATCACGCCCATACGGGACGAGCTGGATGAGCAGGAACGCGGCGATGATTCCCACGGCAGCCCATAGCAGCAGCCTTCGAAGCACGTAACCTCCCGTCTGTGTGGCTTGCCAGTGGACGGTCCGCGAGACCCGTGCCGGGCGCAAGAGCCGAAGTACCCGTGGGTCGGCCGGCGAAGCGGGTTGACGTGCCTGCTAGGCTCGCCGCAGCCGACGATGCGGCGCCTATCACGAGTGGCCCGAGAGCCCTGGCTCGACGACGGCCCGGCAACCGACCACCCTCCTCGGGGTGGAAGCGGTGCTCCAGCCAGGACCGATAGGGAAGGAGGCTCCCCTTGCCACCCACCGCGGTTCATTTCAACGGCGGCGTCAACCTGGCCGATGCAGAGAGCGTGATGCGCGAGATCGCTGCGCGCGTCCCGCGCGGGGTGACGCGGATCCCCGATGGCGAGACCGGCGATCGGCAGCAGTGGATCTTCTTCCAGCTGCAGAAGTTCTGGCAGACACCGGGCCTCGAGCAGGCCGGCACCAAGGACATCGTCTCCGGCTACGAGGGCATGCCGAAGGTCCGCCTGGCCGATGGCGTGGCCGCGGACGAGGTCGAGTGGCCGAACCTCGGCTACGCCGACGCCTACCTCGAGTCGTTCAAGACGTTCGCGCGGCTGCAGTCGCAGGGCATCATCGGACCGGACGTGCGCTTCCAGGTGGAGTACCCCACCCCGCTGGCCTCGATCAGCAGCTGGGTCGTCGACGAGCAGCAGGATGCGCTGGAGGCGTCCTACGAGCGGGCCCTCTTCGCCGACCTGCAGCGGCTGCTCGGGGAGCTGCCGCACGACCGTGTGGCGGTGCAGTGGGACGTGGCGGTCGAGTTCGGCATCCTCGACTCCGGCTTCGGCGTGGCCGGTGGTCCCGACCTGGATGGGATCGTCGAGCGCCTGGCGCGGTGTATTGAGCAGGTCCCGCCCGACGTGCCGGTGGGCCTGCACCTCTGCTACGGCGACTACCAGCATCGGCACTTCGCCGAACCCGAATCGCTGGCGACACAGGTGGAGGTCGTCAATCGGCTCAACGCGCGGGCACGGCGACAGGTCGCGTGGTTCGCCTTCACCGTTCCGCAGTACCAGCGCCAGGCCTCCTACTTCGAGCCGCTTCGGAACCTGCGGATTCGGCCCGGAACGGAGCTCTACTTCGCCCTGGTGCCGTACCACCCCGAGGACCAGGAGCCGGGGACCACGGCAGAGCAGGTCCGGCTGGTCGACGCTCACCTGATGAGCCATCCCGGCAATGGCGGCGCGCCATGGGGCATCTGCACGGAGTGCGGCATGGCGCGGGCCGAGCGCGACGAGATCCCGCCGCTGCTCGACAAGCACCGGCAGATCCTCGAAGAGCACGGCTGACGCCCAGGGGGGAAGGCTGCGTACACTGGGGCGATGAGCGGGGCAGGCAGCGAGTCCCTCGTCGAGCAGGGCCGCGGGGAACTGGCCGCGCACCAGTGGCGCGACGCATTCGAGCACCTTTCGGCGGCCGACGCCGCCGGCGGCCTCGGTGCTGCCGAACTGGAGCTGCTCGCGAGCGCGGCGTGGTGGACGGGGCACTTCTCGGCGGCCATCGACGCGCGGGAGCGGGCCTACGCCGTGGCGACCCGCGCCGGGGACGGCCCTGGCGCCGTCCTCGCGGCGATCGGTCTGGCGAGGGACAACCTGCGACGCATGGCGACCTCGGTCGCGGCCGGCTGGCTGAACAGTGCCGAGCGGCTGCTGAAGGAGGTGCCGGAGAACGCCGCCCACGGCTGGCTGGCCGCCACCCGCGCCTTCCATGCCTCGATCGCGGGCGACCAGCCCGAGGCGCTGGCACAGGCGTCGCGCGCCCTGGAGCTGGGCCGCCGCCTGGGGATCCGGGACCTGGAGGTCTTCGGTCTGAGCGAGAAGGGGGCGATTCTCCTCTCCATGGGTCGGGTGGACGAGGGGTTGGCGCTCGCCGACGAGGCGACCGCCGCCGCCATCAGCGGCGAGCTGGAGCCCGAGATCGCCGGCGGCATCGCGTGCGCCACCATCGAGGGCTGTGCCGGTATCGGCGACCTTCGCCGAGCTGGCCAGTGGATCGAAGCGCAGGACCGCTGGTGCCGTCGCGAGGGGATCAACGGCTACCCGGGAATGTGCCGTCTCTTCCGCTCCGAAATCAAGTGCCTGCGCGGGACCTGGCCGGAGGCGGAGGCGGAGGCCCTGCTGGCGACCGACGAGCTGCTCGGCTTCATGCCGGGTGCGGCCGGCATGGCCTGGTACCAGATCGGCGAGATTCGCCGCCGCCGCGGCGACCTGCCCGGCGCCGAAGAGGCCCTCCTGAATGCACACGCGAGCGGGCAGGACCCGGAACCCGTCTTGTCGCTGGTTCGGCTGGCACAGGGCAGGGCTGCCGATGCCGCTGCCTCCATCCGCCGCGTGCTGGTCGAGCCGTCACCCATGCCCAACTGGCGCGTCTCTCCGAACAGCGCGGCGTGGCGGTTCACTGTGCTGCCGGCTGCCGTCGAGATCCTGGTGGCGGCCGGGGACGTGGCCGGTGCGCGCGCCGCAGCCGATGAGCTGGATGCGCTGGCCGGGGACTTCAAGACGACGTCGGCGCGCGCGAAGGCAGCCTCTGCCGGTGGCGTGGCGGACCTGGCGGAGGGCGACACAGACGGCGCCATCGGCCGGCTGCACGCGGCAATCGGCATGTGGAACGACCTCGACGCCCCGTACGAGCTGGCGCTCGCCCGAATGTGGCTGGCGGCGGCGTACCGAGCGGATGAGGCGCCCGACCGTGCCGCGCTCGAGGTCCGAGCAGCACGGGCGGCCTTCGAGGCGCTTGGCGCGCGACTGGACCTGGCGCGGGCCGATGAGCTGCTCGAGGAGCTCCGCTCCGTGGCCGGAGAGCTGCCGGTGGGGATGGCGACCACGCGCGTGGAGCGAAGCTTCGTGTTCACCGACATCGTCGACTCCACACGGCTCGCCGAGGAGCTGGGCGACGACAGGTGGGACGGCGTGCTCCGCGAGCACGACCGCCTGGTCCGATCGGCGACGGCCGAGCAGGGCGGCGTGGAGGTGAAGTCGACCGGGGATGGCTTCTTCCTGGCATTCCCGGAACCTGATCAGGCGATCGCGGCCGCGGTGGAGATGCAGCGACGCCTCGCGGATCAGGGCGACCGACGCTCGGACGGCGAGCCGGTGCTGCGCGTGCGCATCGGGCTGCACCAGGCGGAGGCCAACCGGGTCGGCCTGGACTTCGTGGGATCCGGCGTGAACGTGGCCGCGCGGATCGCCGACGCTGCCTCCGGCGGCGAGGTCCTGGTCAGCGAGTCGACGCTGGGAGGCGCTCGGCAGGCCGTCGCGACAGGGGAGCGGCGAGTCCTGGTGCTGAAGGGCGTCACGACGCCCGTCCCCGTTCTTCCGGTCCAATGGCAGTCCCGGCTGGTCGAGTAGTTTGACCGTCGCGTACCGTCTTGCGATGGCCGCGCTGAAGGATCGGTACGATCCCGAAAACGTCTTCCACCTCAATCACAACATCCGACCCACCACGACATCTGGCGCTCCACTTGCTTCGTAACCGCCTGCGTAGAGCAAGTAGGAGATCGCGGAGCCGATGTCGCACCTTTCACGGTGGTTCGTCGCCCTGGGGCTGGCAGCCCTGCTGCCAGCCGCCATGCTGCTGGGCGGCAGTATCGGCGAGGTAATGCGCCATCCCAGCCTGGGCAGCGCCGAGATCCTGCGGCACGAAGCCGAGGTGCTGGTCCTGGCAGTAACGGCCACCTTCCTCCTCAGCACCGCCTCCGGACTCCATGGCCGACGTCCGTGGGCCCTGATGGTGGGTATCGCGGAGGCCGCCCTGCTGCTTGCCGCGGGCCTGGTCCTCCTTGTCGGCAACGCCGGACTGCTGACCCTGCTGGGCATGCCCAGGCCCCTGAGCCTGGCGGCCATCATGCTGGGCCTGGCTGCGCTCATCGCGGGAGCACGGCTGCTACGGTCGCTTTGGGCTGCGCTGGGCCTTGCGCTTCCCTTCGGCGTCGACGACGTGCGTGCTCTCGGCGCCCTCACGGCGGTCGTCGTGGGCGGCGCGCTCGGGCACATCCTGCTGTTCGCGCGAGTGCCAGCCTGACCGGCTGGTACGTGGCTGCCTTCGTGTCGCCGCGTGCTGATCTGGCAGGCACGCCAGATGCACTGGAGACGAGAGAGAACAGCAACACAGACAGGGGGTATTTCGACGCATGACGTACGAGACGAACGACCGAACCGGTACCACCGATTCCGCCACGGCCACCGCCCCGTCCTCCGCCACGTGGAACCTGGTTCGCGCCAGCGACCTGACGGGGCTGAGCATCATCGGTTCGGACGATCAGACGATCGGCTCCGTGGGTGACCTCTACATCGACTACGACGAGCACACCGTCCGCTACTGCACGGTGGACATCGGCGGCTTCCTGGGCATCGGTGCCAAGACGGTCCTCGTGCCGTTCGAGCGCCTGCAGTGGAGCGGCAACGAGCTGTTCCTGCCGGTCGACAAGCAGACACTGGAGCAGGCGCCGGAGTTCGACCCGGAGCAGGACTACGACCGCAGCTACGAGGAGAACGTCAGCGGCGTGTGGGGCACGCCCGCCTACTGGACCGTCCCGACCTACGGGACCGAGCACTCGCACTGGCGCGAGGGGTATGGCGACGATCGCCGCATGGAGACGCGGCACGACCGGCGATCGATCTAGCTTCTGCATAGCCGGGAGGCGGGGTGCAAGACGCCCCGCCTCTTCTCATGCCCCGGGGTCAGAGGTCGACGTTGAACGTGTCACAGGCGTTCGGGTTTCCGCTCTGGAGCCCGGTCTGGAACCACTGCTGTCGTTGTGCCGCGGATCCATGGGTCCAGGTGTCCGGGTTGATGCCGCCCTGCGTCTGCTGCTGAATCCGGTCATCACCGACCGCCGCCGCCGCCGAGAGTGCCTGCTCGACCTGGGCATCGCTGATGGGCAGGAGGTAGCCGGTGTCGACGGCGTGGAAGGCCCACACCCCGGCAAAGCAATCCGCCTGCAGCTCGACCCGCACCGACCGTGACTCGGCGCCCGTTCCGCCGCTCCCGCCGCCCAGGTTCCCGATCAGGTCCTGGACGTGGTGCCCGTACTCGTGGGCAATGACGTACGCCTCGGCGAACGGCCCGTCCTCCGCTCCGAAGCGCGACTCCAGCTCGTCGAAAAAGCCAAGGTCGATGTAGACGCGCCCGTCGGGCGGGCAGTAGAAGGGGCCGACCGCGCTGGTCGCGTTGCCGCAGCCGGTGCTGACGGAGCCGGTGAAGAACGCGGTCCGGGCGAGCTGGTAGCCGTCGACGACGTCGGTCCAGTACGCCTGGATGCTGTTGACGTAGCCGACGATGCGGCAGTCCTGGCGTTCATTGGCATCGGCGCCGGTCTGGCATTCCTGGTCGATGTCCGTCGCCTGCTGGCCGCCCACGGTGGTGCCGTCCAGCGCACCGACCGGGACCTGCGACGGATCGCCACCGAGCAGGAGGAAGAGGGCAACCAGGACGATCCCGCCCAGGCCGCCGCCAACGGCAATCGTCCCACCTCGTCCGCGCAGGTCGCGAACCTGGCCCGGATTGAGCCGGGCTCCTCGTCGGAAGGTCATGGCGAGATCGTCCTCGTAGCGGCCGGTCGGGCGCCGGCCAATCGCCCGGTCGTGGTTCGCAAGTCGCGCGCCAAGTTGTACGCCGGGTTCGCAGCCGGCTGGCACACCACTTGGTGATGGATGGTGGCATGGACGCGACGAACACCGCGGCGAGGACCGGCGAACGGCGCAGCGCACCGGCCGACATGGAAGCGCTGGCGTGGCTGCTCGACAACAGCATTCCGATTCCGGGGACGAGCTGGCGCGTCGGCGTGGACGCGTTGATCGGCCTCGTGCCGGGCTTCGGCGACGTCGTGTCCGGCGGGCTTGGCCTCCTGGTTGTCGTCCGCGGGGCGCAGCTCGGGCTGCCGGGCGTCGTCCTGGCCAGGATGCTCGCCAACGTCGGCCTGGATCTGCTGACCGGGCTGATTCCGGTGCTGGGCGACGCCTTCGACGCCTGGTACAAGTCCAACCTGCGCAACGTCGACCTGGTCCGTCGCTACAGTGCGGAACCCTCGGCGCCCACCACCACCAGCTGGGTCTTCCTCGCGGGCCTGGCCGCCGGCCTGCTGCTGCTGGCGTTCGGAATCGCCTGGCTGATCGGACGGCTGCTGGTCGCCATCTTCTCCTGACCCCTGGCACCTGACGTCGCCCAGGCTCTACGCTGTCCGCGATGCCTTCCGACGAACCGACGACAATCCTCCTCGAGACCGATCTCCATCGGCGCGTCGCCGCGGACCTCTTCAACCAGGTCTGGACGCTGCTCGAGACCGAGGACCGCACTCGTGAACAGGACGAGGAGATGATCCACGCCGCCCACGCTTCACGCTGGCACTGGTCACGATCCGAGGTCCCCGACATGGGTCAGCGGCTGCTGGTGGCGGAGTGGCAGTGCGCCCGCGTCTACTCGGTCCTTGGCCGGGGCGAGCCGGCAGTGTTCCACGCCCGCAGGTGCGTGGAGATGAGCGAGGGCTCGGAGATCGAGGACTGGGCCGTGGCTGCCGCCTGCGAGGCGATGGCGCGGGCCTTGCGTGCCGCCGGCGACCGGGCTGCCTTCGAAGAGTGGCGCGCACGTGCCGTGGAAGCCACCGCGGCTATCGGCGAGGAAGAGGAGCGCGAGGTCATCGAGAATGACCTGGCGACGCTCGGCCACTGGGGGGAATGAGCCGCCGCGTGCCGGCCCGCCCTTTACGGGGCGGAGGTCTGCAGCAGCGCCGCCAGCTCCCGGGCGTTGGTCGTGCCGTAGTTCGCATAGCAGTTGTTCATGAGGACGTGGACGTCGCGAGCCGCTTCGGCCGCCTCCCGGACGCGGGGAACCCACTCGCCGAGCTCCTGCTCGTCGTACAGGTAGCGGAATCGCTCCACCACCGGGATGCCCTTCGCCTCCCAGGTCTCGGTTCGGCGTCCGTGGAAGCGGACGACCGCCAGCTGCGGCGAGGTGACCGCGTAGATGGGCGGCAGGGCCGACTTCGTCTGTGGCTCATCCACCATCACGAATGGGATCTCATACTTCTCCAGGAAGCGCACCGTGCGTTCGGCGTTCTTCTCGTTGAACCATGATCCGTTGCGAAACTCGACCGCCATGCCGACGTCTCCCAGCCGCTCGTGCGCCTCGACGATCGCGTCACGGCTCTCGTTCGAGGGGAAGAACCAGCGCGGGTACTGAAGGAAGACCGCGCCCAGCTTCCCCGCCGAGTGCAGCGGCTTGAGGGCGTCCAGGAACTCATCCCAGACCGCGTCGTAGATCTCCGCGGGCAGGTCCTTCCCGTAGATCCGCTTCTTGTCGAGCAGCTCTACCGGCAGCTCTTCGCGCATCTCCTTCGGCAGCCGCTTCACCTCCGACGGCTGGCCGGTCATGAGGGCGTGCGCCTTGATGTCGAACGTGAAGTTCGGCGGCGTGCGCTCCAGCCAGACCTCGCCCATCCGCCGGTTGGGCAGGGCGTAGTAGGTGGCATCGACCTCGACGATCGGGAACTGGTCGGCGTAGTAGCGCAGCCGATCCTCGGCGGTGGAGGCATCGGGCGGGTAGAAGACGCCGGGCGCGACCATGGTCGGGTCGGTCCAGGAAGCGGTACCTATGCGGACCACGCCTCCGCCCACGGTGAGCGGTTCGCGCGGCGCCTCGGCGTGCTCCTCGCCGCGCTCGGCAGCGGCGTCCGGCCCGGGATCGTGGTTGGCAACCATGCCTCCATTGTCGCGCGCTGGCAGGGTTTTGCCACGCTACGACCGGTGCTCGTGCCGTGGCCCGCTTCAACGGGCGTAACGTTGCAGCCAGCGCCACAAGCCACGCGGGCATGCCGCCGTCCCGCGGCTGGCGTTGCACCCAGCGCCACAAACCACGCCGGATGTCCGGTGCCGGCGTGCCTCTGGCGCAAAACGTTGCAGACAGCGCAACAAACCGCGCCGGAACGAGCCCTCCGGCGCCGGGCGTTGCACCCAGAGCAACAAACCACACCGGATGCCCGGTGCCGGCGTGCCTCTGGCGCAAATCCTTGCAGCCGGCGCAACGTGCGGCCAGCGATGCTCTCACTCGCCGGCGGTCCCTTCAGGGGCCTTCGTCGCCATCTACGACCACCAGTCGTAGGCGTCAATTCTGCAATTTGCGGCGGCGTGGCTCGCGCCCCTCCTACCCGGGCAATCGCAGGTCGTACGCGCGCAGCCAGAAGGCACCGTTGACCTGGACGTCCAGGGTGGCTGCGCGTACGAAGCCCATGCCACGGTAGAGCTGATGGGCGGCCGGCATCCGGTCGGTCGTGTGCAGGATCATGCGCGGCGCGGCGTCCCGGGCGGCCTCACCGATACACGCCTCCACCAGCGCCCGCCCTACCCCACGGCCCTGCTGCTCTGGCTCGACGGCGAGCATCCGGATTCCGCATGCCTCCGGGTCCTCCCATTCGGTCAGCTCCGATTCGAGGCCGGGCGGGACGTACGTCACGCAGCCGAGCAGAGCGTCGTCGTCGACCGCCACCAGCACCCGGGCACCATCCGCCACGCGACTCGCAACGTCGGCCAATACGGGCCCGTAGGCGCCGATGTCGTGGCTGACCCCGGTGTAGGCGCGAACGATGAGTTCACCCGCCGCGCGATGCTCTGCGGGTTGGATGGGTCGGATCTGCACGGCGGCCAGCCTAGACCCATCGCAAACGCGTAGGCTCTCCGCATGGCACGCGTGCTCATCCTGGGCGGGGGATTCGGCGGCATCGCCACGGCAGTGGCCCTGCGCCAGCAGCTTCCGGATGACGCCGAGGTGGTCCTGGTCGACCGCCGCGAGGAGTTCGTGATGGGGCTGCGCAAGACGTGGTACCTGCTCGGCATCTCACCCCTCGCCTACGGCGAGCGGCCGCTGGCGCAGCTGACGCGTCGCGGCATCGCCTACCGGCACGGTGAGATCGAGGCGATCGACCCCGGCGCACGGAGCGCGACGGTGGACGGCGAGGTCCTCGAGGCCGATGCGGTTGTGATTGCGCTCGGCGCACGCCACGCGCCGGACGAGATCCCGGGGCTGGCCGAGCACGGGTTGAACTGCTGGACCCGCGAGGGGCTCGAGCGCGTCATGGCCGCCATCGATCGCTTCCGCGGCGGACGCCTGGCGGTCGGCGTCTTCGGCCAGCCCTACTCGTGCCCGCCGGCGCCCTTCGAGCTGGCGCTGCTCCTTGCCGATCGGCTCCAGGATCGCGGCTTCGACGCCGACCTGTCCGTCTTCACGCCGGCTCCCATCACCCTGCCCATCGTGGGCGCGGCGGGCTGCATGCCGCTCGACGCACGCCTGGCAGAGCGCGGGATTGCCTTCCTTGCGGGCCGCGTTGCGGACCGCGTCGAGCCGGCGGCCGTCCACTTCACCGATGGCGCAGCCCTGCCATTCGACCTCCTGCTGGCGGTGCCGCCGCACCGGGTTCCGTCGGTCCTGGTCGACGCCGGCCTGGCCGGCCCGCAGGGCTGGGTACGCGTCGACCGCCGGACGCTGGAGACGGGGCACGAGGGGGTCTACGCCATCGGCGACTGCACCGCCATCGGCCTCACGAACGGGATGGGGCTGCCGAAGGCGGGGCTCTTTGCGCAGAAGGAGGGGGAGGCGGTGGCGGCGCGCATCGCGGCTCGCCTGCGCGGGGAGGAGCCGACCACGACCTTCGACGGGGCAGGCGCCTGCTTCATCGAGATGGGTGGGGGAGAGGCGAGCATGGTCCGCGGCGACTTCTACGCCGAACCCCCGCAGGCGGTCCTCACGCCGGCGTCGCACGCACAGCGGGAGGAGAAGGAGCGCTTCGAGGCCGAGCGCCTCACGGCCTGGTTCGGCGGCTAGTCTGATGCAGCCGGGTACGAGCTTCGGGAGTTGACCGCCGTCAACGGCTGAATGGCCCTATTTGAGGATGCCACTAGTACTTCTGTCCGACGGACGGTAGACTCCTCGGGACGCTGTTCGGCCCCCGACGGCCAGTGAGCCCATGCCCATAAGGTTGAGGAACATGAAACCGAGACTCCGCAGACGTGCCCTTTCCGTCCTCATGATGGTCTCGCTGCTTGCGATGGCAGTGACCAGCATCGCGGTAGCCGCCGTGCCCAGCGTCTACTTGTCAGTGGCGGCGACGCCCCCAAGAGCCACCGCGGGCCAGCCGATCGGCTTTACGATCACTGTCGACAACAGAGACAACTCGACCGTCGCACAGGCCACCGTTGAGGCGACCGTCCCCGGTGGGACGACTTACAGCGGGGTCTATCCCGCCAGCACCAGTTGTAGCGAGGCTGGTGGCGTCGTCACCTGCAATCTCGGAAACCTCCCCGGGATGACGAAGGTGACCTATGCCCTCGTGTTCACGACCACGACCGCAGGAACGTCCGCAACAACGACGGTGACCGGCTCCACCACCGGAGGCCCCACCACTGACGGCGGCAACAGCCACGGCGACAACTTCCTCTGTAACCCGAGCACGGTCTGCACTGCCACCACCAACCTGGTGACGTATAACGATCCGAACTTCAACGGCAGGTTCGCAACTGACACGTCAGACGTTTCGACGTTGGGCATCAATGCTGGCGGCGGCCTGCAGTCAACCAGCATCACCCCGCCCCGTGCCGGCATTGCGGTCACCGCCGCAGACGGTGCACAAGCGTCGACCCCGCTCGGTGACCCATGTCACGACCTCTGTTGGGGCGAGTACTCGCAGCTGAACGTGGACAACGGCAACCGAGTCGGCCCGTTCAAGGTCGTCATCGAAGTGGATAAGGCCCAGGTCCCTCCAGGCGTCAATCAGAAAAACATGAAGGTCGTGCACATCAACGATGCGGGCGAGTTGTGCACACTGAATGTCAACTGCCTGGCAGGCGAGAGCTCGACGGTCAGTAAGATTCCAGGCGGGAATTACCGGATCACCCTGATCCTGCTCACGAACGGCTGGGTCGGGCACATCTAGTCGACGCCAAGGCAGGGGGCGACCACACGAGCGTCGGGCCGATTGGCCCGACGCTCAACATCTGGCCCGGAGCAGTTCGAGTTGAGCGATGCGGCCTTTACGCCCGTATGCCTTCCTTGCTGCCGCCAGCGCGTCACGGCATTCGTCGACCCGACCTAGGGCAGCCAGCGCCTCGTGGAGGGCGGCAAAGGCTTCGGCCTGCAGTAGAGGTACATCAGTCCGAAGTGCAAGCTCGACGCCTTCGCGGGCAAGTTCTGTTGCGCCTGTCGCATCACCCTTCGACACAAGAGCGGCAGCCATTAGCTCGCGCCAATCAACTTGCTCGGATACATCGTCCGGCGCCGCGAGATCACGCAGCTCGGCAGCTAGCGCCTCGACTTCCTCGAGGCGGCCCTGCGCTGCAACGACCTTTCCAAGCAGGCCGATGATGCTCGACAACAGGTATCGCTCGCCAATGGCCTTGAGAGCATCATAATCGCGACGAAGAGCCTCCTCTGCTGCGCGGAAGTCCCCCCCGATGAGCTCGATGCGGGCGAGCTGTCGTGACGGCTCAACTGACCCCAGACCACCGCCCAGGTCGAGCAGAGTGCCGCTTGCTTTGGCGTGGATCTCTCGTGCGCGCTCTACGGATCCGTCCATGGCATGCAGCTCGGCGAGCCACAGGCTGATCAGTGATGCGGTCTTGCGGTCGTCGTGCGCCTCGGCGGCGAGCTGCTCCAAGAGTGGTATGGCGTGCCGTATCGGCATCGGTCCAAACAGGGCGGCCTGTGCGTACGCAAGTGCGCCACGTCGCTCAACACGTGCGTCCCCAGCCTGCTGGGCGTACCTTCTCACGTTCATCGCGGCCTGTTCCGCTTCACCGAGGCGCATAGCCGACGCAAGCAGACCGAATCGGAGCCGATACGCCAGCGCTGATCCCTCAGGTCGGCCCGAGCTTGCGAACCTCGGCAACGCGTCTTCGACGATTGCATCCGTCGATGTGGCCCAGTCGTCGCCTCCACCGGAATAGAGACGCGCGAATTGGCGGATCAGGCGGGCTTCTGCGGCGAGTGTCTCGTCACCAACTGCGCTTGACCCGTCGATCGTGTCGTCAACGACATCCTCCGCTTCCTCGAACTGGCCCGTCTCGATCAGCGCCTCTGCCAATGTCGGCAGCAGCCTGAGCCTGGTTTCGTGCCGAGCCGGAAGCGTGGCCGCAGCTCTGCGCAAGAGGCTTGCTGCAGCTGGCGTGTCGCCACGGCCCATGGCGCGGCGCCCGGCCGAGGCGAGCTTGCCAGCAGCCCTCTCGCCGATTGCGACGACTCGCTCGTCGACAGTGCCCAGTTCCGCAAAGTAGCGGTACGCCTGCTCCAGGTGGTAGCCGTGGATCTCCTCGAACTCCCGGTTGTCGACGCCGTGCTCAGCGTTGAAGCCCTCGGCCCAATCGACGAAGCGTTCGTGGAGCTCAGCGCGTGCTCGCTTGAGAAGCCCCCCATAGGCCGCGTCACGAACCAGCAGGTGATGGAAGCGGTAGCCGACCTCGGCGACGTCGGCGTCTGGGTTGACGGCAATCAGCTGCTTGCCGATCAGGCCGCTGAGGTGCTCCGGGACTGCCGCCGCGATCGGCCTGGCGACCAGCTCGGTGACTGCCGCTCGGGCGAAGTTCTGGCCGATGACCGAGGCAGGCTCGATCACGCCGCGCTCGTCAGGCCCCAGCAGGTCCAGGCGGGCGGCGAGCAGCGCCTGGATGGTGGGCGGTACCTGCAGCCGGGTGAGATCGCCGACCTGCACCCAGCGGTCGTCCTGGCGTTGCAGCGTCCCTTCGTCGATGAGCATGGAGAGCAGCTGCTCCACGAAGAGCGGGTTTCCGGCAGCCGCCTGCACGATGCGGCGGCGCACCGTCTCGTCGAGCCCGGTTCCGCCCAGCAGTGCTTCGACGACCAGGCCCGCATCCGCATCGGTCAGCGGAGAGAGGACCACCTGCAGGGCGCCGTCCGCCTGTGCCCAGTCCTCGTGCTTCTCCAGTAGCTCACGGCGCGCGGTGCACAGGAGGAGCACGGGTGCCGACTCGACCGACTCCACCAGGTTGCCGATGAGATCGAGGAACGTCGCCTCTGCCCAGTGGATGTCATCGACCACCAGCACCACCGGGCGCTCGTGGCCCAGCTGCTCCAGGAACTTGCGCGCCCCCCAGAACACCTCCGGCACGGGGAAAGGCTGCTCCGACAGTCCGATGACCGAGGCCAGGCGGTCGCAGACGTCGCCATCGGGGATGCGCGCGTGGAGCTTGGTCAGGGCGGCATCCAGCCCGTCATCGGCACCGATGCCGGCCGCATCGCGGACCGCCTCCCGCAGCGGCCAGAACGTGATGCCATCGCCGTACGGGAGGCAGCGGCCGCGGATGACCAGGGCCTCGGAGGCACGCTCGTCGGTGAACTCGGCCAGCAGGCGGGTCTTGCCGACGCCGGCGTCTCCCACGACGGTTGCCATGCGGCAGTTCCGATCGGCGACCGCGCGCCCGAAGAGCTCCCTCAGGGCCATCATCTCCTGCTCGCGGCCGACCATCGGCGTGTCCGACCGTCGCTGGTACCCCTCGACGGTGTCGCTGACCGCGAGGAGCCGATAGGCGCGGACCGGCTCCGACTTCCCCTTGAGCGTGAGCGGCTCCACCTCCTCGATGGAGACCGCATCGCGGACCAGGCGGTAGGTGAGGTCGCCCAGCAGGATCTCGTGGTCCTCGGCCGACTGCTCCAGGCGCGCCGCAACGTTCACCGTGTCGCCGGTGACGAGTCGCTGGCCGAGGCTGGCATCGCCGGCCACCACCTCGCCGGTATTGACACCGATGTGGTTGCCCAGGGTGATGCCGTACTCCGCCTCGAATGAGGCGTTCAGCTGGGGCAGCGCCTCCTGCATGTCGCGCGCGGCGCGGACGGCGCGCAGCGCATCGTCCTCGTGCCGGATCGGCAGGCCGAAGACGGCCATCACCGCATCGCCGATGAACTTCTCCACGGTCGCACCGTGGTTGGAAAGGGCCCGCTGCATCCCGGCGAAGTAGCGCGACATCACGTCGCGGAGGGCCTCCGGCGCGGGGGCGGAGCCGTCGGCGGTCGCCGGCTTCGGATCGGCAAAGACGACCGTGACCGTCTTGCGCGTGTCGCCTACCACCCCGCGCAGGGCCAGCTGACTGCCGCAGCTGCCGCAGTAGCGGAACACCTCCGGGTTTTCCTCGCCGCACGTCTGGCAGATCCGCATCCCCTCCGATGCAGGCTCCTCGGCGCTGCCGCTTCGCCGATCCGCGATGGAGACGAGCCGGTACGAGGGCGTGGATTGCGTCGTCCCCTTCATCGTGACGGGGTCCAGCGGCTCGGCTTCGACCGCGTCCTGCACGAGCGCGTACGTGGAATCCGCCATCAGGACCTCCTGTGGCGGTGCGTTCTGCTCCATGGCGGTGGCGATCGCGATCGTCGGACCGGTCAGCACGTGCTGCGCAGCGGCTGCCTCGCCCACCACCACGTCCCCCGAGGCCATCCCGGTCCGCACCGTCAGCCGCACCCCCCAGCGCTGCTCCAGCCGGTCGTTCAGGCTGACCAGGGCGCGCTGGGACTCGGCGGCTGCCTCCACGGCGCGGAGCGCATCGTCCTCGCGGGCGGTCGGCAGGCCGAAGACGGCCACGATCGCGTCGCCAATGATCTTCTCAATCGTGCCGCCGTGGCCCTCGAAGACGGCCCGCATCTCGTCGATGTAGGTCGTCATCACCTCGCGCAGCGACTCGGGGTCCAGCCGCTCGCCGAGGGCCGTTGAGCCCTTCAGGTCAGACGTGACGATGGTCGCCTGGCGGAGGATCTCGGCGGCTGGCGCTTCCGACAGGGCGTGGCCGCAATGACCACAGACCCGGTAGCGCGACGGGCTCTCCCCTCCACAGCTCGGGCAAGTCAACGTCTCGGGACTCACGGGTCGGAGTGTACGGACTCCGTCACCCTCCGTGTGAAGGCGGCGATGCGATCGAGCGCGTCGTCGAGGACGGGACCGATGCCGTGGCGGATTCCCGGATAGATGACGACCTCATGGTCGGGAAGCTGCTCGACGGCGCGGCGCAGCAGGTCCACCTTCGCGAATTGGTCGCGGTCGCCGGAGAGCAGGAGCACCGGACAGGCGATCCGCGGCCAATGGTCGGTGCGGGCGACCCAGCCCTCCGGTGAGCCGGGCGAATGGAGCGGGTAGGACAGCAGAACGAGGCCAGCATAGGCGCCCGGTTCCTGCGCAACGAGCAGCGAGGCCACCCGCCCCCCGAACGAGTGCCCGCCGACGACCACCCCAGGCCCGCCGGGGGTGGCGGCGGCATAGGCCGCCACGGCCCGTTCGGCCTTGCCTCGTGGCAGCTGGACGGCCTCGGCTTCCAGGCCGCGTCGCCGCAGGCCCCGAACGTGGGGGAGCATACTGTCGGCATTGCCGGACGCCCCATGGGCGAGATGGACCCGCATGCGCGACATTCTGCTGCACGGGAGGCTCTCTCCGGGATCCGTGGCGCGGGCTTCGCACCTCCTACATAGAACCGTCACATGGATCCGCTTGACTCGGGTGTCATGAACGAGCGACGACCCGCCTGGCCCCTCTCCGCACTCGCCGGCCTGGCGGCCGGCGGACTGGGAGTGGGCCTGGCAGAGCTGGTCGCCGGCCTGGTGTCGGGCGCGCCATCGCTGGTGGTGGCCATCGGCTCGCTGGTGATCAACCTCCAGCCGCCGGGCGCCAAGCAGATCGTGGTCGACCTGTTCGGTGACGCCGACAAGCTGGCGCTGAACATCGCCGTGCTGCTCATCGCCCTGGCCATCGGTGCGGGGCTGGGCGTGCTGGCCGCCCGTCGCTGGGCCCTTGGCGTGGCCGGGTTCGCGGGAGTCGGGGTGCTGGCGTTCGCCGCGACCCGGTTCCAGGGCGAAACCTACGACCCGGTCTTCTCGTTCGGCAACGCGGCGCTGGCCGTGGCCGTGTCGCTGGTCACCCTTCAGTGGCTGCTCCGCGCGGCAACACCTTCCGAGCCGCGGGCGGAGACGCTGGACTTCAAGCGCCGGCAGTTCCTGGGCGGGACCATCGCGGTGGCGAGCGTGGCGGTCATGTCGGGTGCGATCGGACGCACGCTGCTGGCGAACCGCGAGACGCGGGTGGCGTCCGTGCCACCGGTGCCAAAGCCCGGGTCCACGGCATCCCCGCTGCCGCAGGGGGCGAGCCTGGACGTGTCGGGCGTCAGCCCCATCGTCACGCCCAACGAGAGCTTCTACCGGATCGATACGGCTCTGCTCGTCCCGCGCATCGACGCCTCCAGCTGGCAGCTCGAGGTGAACGGGATGGTCGACAATCCGTTCACCATCACCTACGACGAGCTGCTGGCCATGCCGCAGGTCGAGCAATACGTGACGATCGCCTGCGTCAGCAACGAGGTCGGCGGCGACCTGGTCGGCAACGCCAGGTGGCAGGGAGCTCGGCTGCGCGACCTCCTCGATCGCGCCGGTGTGCAGGACGGCGCCACCCAGATCGTCGGGCGCGCCAACGACGGCTGGACCGCCGGCTTCCCGACCTCGTGGGCCATGAACCCCGAGCGCGAGCCGATGGTGGTGGTCGCCATGAACGACGAGCCGCTGCCGGCTGCGCACGGCTATCCGGCGCGGCTGATCGTGCCGGGCCTCTTCGGTTACGTCTCCGCCACGAAGTGGCTGACGAACATCGAGCTGACCAGGCTCGAGGACTTCGACGCGTACTGGGTGCCGCGTGGCTGGGCCAAAGAGGCACCGATCCTGACGCAGTCGCGCATCGACCGCCCCTCGGGAGGCGGGTCGGTCCAGGCCGGCCCCGTGCCCATCGCCGGCGTGGCGTGGGCGCCGGACCGCGGGGTCTCGAAGGTGGAGGTGAGTGTTGATGACGGGGAGTGGATGGAGGCCGACCTCTCCACGCCCATCTCCGATGCGACCTGGCTGCAGTGGGTCTACCGCTGGGAGGCAACCCCCGGCAGCCACCGGATCCAGGTGCGCGCCACCGATGGCAACGGCGAGACCCAGACCGCCGAGCGGACGCGGCCCGACCCTGACGGGGCGCGCGGCTACCACACTATCCAGGTGAACGTGGGGTAACCGGTCCCCTTGACGGTCCGCGCATCATCGGGGCGTGCCCGCGCCCGAGACGCCGCTGATCATCGTCAACCCGATCGCCGGGAACGGCCGTGCCCACGGGCTGGCGCCACGGATAGGGCACTGGCTCGAGGAGCACGGCAGGGAGGCGCGCATTCTCGAGACGCGCGAGCGGGGCCACGCGGAGCGGCTCGCCTCGACGGCCGGCGACCTCGGCCACGACCGCGTGGTGGTGGTCGGCGGCGACGGCACGATCCAGGAGGTGGTCAACGGCCTGCTCACGGCTGCCGGGGCATCCGGTAACGGGGTGCCGGCGCTCGGCGCGGTGCCCGGCGGGAACGGGAACGACCTGGTTCGCAACCTGGCGCTGCCGCTCGATCCCATGGCGGCGCTCGTCGTTGCCCTGGGCGAGGAGACGCGGCCGATTGACGTCGCCAACGCCACCGGCGCCGATGGGCGCGTCCGCCACTTCGCGGTGGCCGGGGGCGTGGGCTTCGATGCACAGGTGGCGCACGTCATGTTCGGGCACCGCATGCCCTGGCAGCGGGGCCAGGTCGGCTACTTCCTGTCGACCTTCTTCGAGCTGCTGCGCTTCCGGAACCGCGACATCAGCCTGGTGATGGAGACGCACGATGGCGAGCTGTGCATCGATCGCACGTCGCTGCTGGTCGCCTTTGCCAACGGGCCGTACTACGGCGGCGGCATGCAGATCTGCCCCGGGGCTGACGTCGCCGATGGCTTCATGGACGTGTGCGTCGCCGGCGACCTGAGCCGGTGGGAGGCGATCCGCCTCCTGCCCGGCATCTACAAGGGCGCGCACGTGGGGCACCCGAAGGTCGAGTTCGTGCGTGCGCGCTCGGTGCGCTTCGAAGGCGACGGCGACACGCGCGTGCACCTGGATGGCGAGCCGTTCGGGACGCTGCCGGTCACGATCGGCCTCCAGCAGCGGGTGCTGCAGGTGGCGGTGGGGGATGGGGGCCCCGAGCCGGCTGCATCGGCCCCGTGAGGCGTGTACGGTAAGCCGGTGAGCGAGAACGAGCTCCAGGTCGCCCGCGGGCAGAAGCTGTACGGCCCCGGGGCGCAGCGCATCGGCACCATCGACGCGGTCTTTGCCGATTACCTGCTGGTGCGAACCAGCGGCGTGCTCCCCGTCGACCTCTACATCCCGCGGCTGGAGGTGCAGGCCGATGAACGCGGCCGGCCGTCGGTGTCCCTCGGCCCCGGGGAGGCGTATGACGCGTGGCATCGGCCCCTGAAGCGAGTGGCCCACGACGATGGCTGAGGGTTTCTCGTCCGCCGATCTGACCCGCCTGCGCGCGGAGCGCGAGGTGCAGATCGAGACGAGCGCGGGGGAGCACGGCGCGGTGCACGGCACCGTCATCTGGGTCGTGGTCGACCGTCTCGACCGTGTCCTGATCCGGAGCTACCGCGGTCCCGGCGCGCGCTGGTATCGCGAAGCGACCGCGAATCCCGTGGCCAGGCTGAACGCCGGCGACCGGGTGATTCCGGTCCATGTGAACGTGGTGGACGACGCGGCGCGCATCGAGGCCTGCTCCGACGGTCTCCTGCGCAAGTACGCCGGGGATTCCGCCACCCCGCAGATGGTCTCCGACGAGGTGCTGGGCACCACGCTCGAGCTGACGCCCGCCTGACGCCTCGCCATGGCACTGGTCATGCGGTACCCTCAGGTGTGATGGAACAGCCATTCGACGAGCAAGCGCGCGCCGATGCCTTCTACGCCCACGTGTCGGGCGGCGGCAGGGTGGAGGCCGATGACTGGATGCCGGACGACTACCGCGCCGCGGTGCTCAAGTTCGTGGAGATGCACGCCAACTCGGAGCTGATGGGCGTGCTCCCCGAGCGCGAGTGGATCCTGCGGGCTCCCACGCTGAAGCGGAAGCTGGCGCTGACCTCGAAGGTCCAGGACGAGGTGGGGCACGCCCAGCTGCTCTACCGCGTGGCGGAGGACCTGGGCAAGCCGCGCGAGGCGATGCTGCAGGACCTGCTGGCCGGCAAGACCAAGTTCCACAACGTGTTCCACTACCCGACGGCATCGTGGGGAGACGTGGGGATCATCGCCTGGCTGGTCGACGCGGCCGCGATCGTGTCCCAGCAGGCGCTGCGTGACTCCTCCTACGCGCCGTACGCGCGCACCATGAAGAAGATCTGCTGGGAGGAGAGCGTCCACATCATGCACGGTCGCGACGTCGTGCTGACGCTCATGAACGGGACCGATGCCCAGCGCGCCATGGTGCAGGAGGCCCTGGACCGGTGGTGGGGCCCGCTGATGCAGATGCACGGCCCGCCGACGGACCCAGCGAAGGACCGGGACCTGATCTGGAAGATCAAGGCCAAGCACAACGAGCAGCTGCGCCAGGAGTTCCTGACGATCTACGTCCCGCGCATCCTGGAGCTGGGGCTCACCATCCCGGATGCCGCGCTGCGCTACGACGAAGCGGTCGGGCGCTGGCACTACACCGAGCCCGACTGGGACGAGCTGCGCTCCGTCGTCACCGGCCACGGTCCGAAGTCGCAGGAGCGGCTGCAGTTCCGCCGCGACGCGCGGGCGGTCACGCAGTGGGTCCGCGACGCGATCATCGGACCGCAGACCGTCGCCGCCGCCTGAGGCGACGGTCTCACAGAACTTCGGTCGTGGAGATCGGGTGAAGTGCTGTCGCTCGTCAGCGGTTCCTCGTATGGCACGCGCGGCATGTGCGGCACGTGCAGCAGGCGCCGCACGAGGCGACGCTGACGCGCAAGACCCTCGCCCCGGGGGTGCGGCCGCCCCCTCCGCGGGGTACGCTTCACCGGCATGACCGAGCCACACGACCGCGTCTGGGAGGTCTTCCGCCAGGAGGCGGAGGGCGATTCCATGGTGCACGGGGGCAGCGTCCGAGCCCCGGACGAGGAGCTCGCCATCCACTACGCGCGCGAGTTCTACGGCCGCCGCCAGGAGAGCCACCGGCTGTGGGTGGTCCCGCGCGACGCGATCGTGGAGCTGGACGACCCGGACCTGCTGAATCCGCCCTTCGATCGGTCCTTCAAGCGTCCCGGTGGCTACCTGATCAAGCACAAGCTGGAATCGGCGAAGGCGCGGGCGAAGGGGGCGGTCGGTGGATGACGCCACCAGGGGAGCCCTGGCCGACCTGCTGCTGACGCTCGCCGACGACGAGTTCGTCATCGGCTACTGGGACTCCGAGTGGACCGGGATCGCGCCGATGCTCGAGGAGGACGTCGCCATGAGCTCGGTGAGCCAGGACGAAATCGGCCATGCCAGGGCCTGGTACGAGCTCCTGGCAGAACTGACCGATGACGACGCGGATAGGATCGCCTACGGACGCGCACCGGAGGACTACCGGCACGCGGCACTCATGAATCACGCACGGACCGACTGGGCCTTCACGGTCGCGCGCCGCTTCCTGTACGAGCACGCCGATGCGGTTCGCCTCGAGTCGCTCGCGCGCTCGAGCCACGCGCCGGTGGCGGAGCTGGCAGCGAAGATGCGGCGCGAAGAGACGTACCACCTCATGCACTTCGACGTCTGGCTCAAGCGCCTGGCCGATGCGCGGTGGCGAGGCCCGCGAGCGGCTCGCCGCCGCGCTGAAGCGCCTGCTGGCCCGATGCGGCCGCGGTCTTCACGCCGCTCGCCGGCGAGGATCGCACCTGGTCGCGGCGGGCATCCTGCCCGATCCGATGGCCGCGCTGCCGCGCCCGCTGGCTCGAGCGCGTGACCCGGCGCTGATGCTTTGCGAGCTGCCCGCTGCCGTCGCGCGGACGAGCCGATGCGGCAGCCGATCCGGCCGGCACGCGGCCGTCGGACCGATGACTTCCGCTGGCTGCACGGCGAGCTCACCATGGTCGCGCGCTCCGAGGCGGCCGCCACGTGGTAGCCACCCGAGACGCACGCGACGTGGTCGTCTGGTCGGCCCTCGACGAGGTTGCCGATCCGGAGATCCCTGCCGTCAGCGTGGTGGAGCTGGGCGTCATCCGCGGCTTCGCCTTCGGTCGCCCGCCGCGATGGGGGAGAGCGGCTCACCGTGGAGCTGCTGCCGACCTTCGTGGGCTGCCCGGCCATCGACGTCATGCGACAGCAGATCGGGGAGCGGCTGAGTGCTCTCGAGCTGGTCGACGAGGTGCGGGTCGAGGTCACCTTCGCCGAGCCGTGGACATCGGACCGCATCACGCCGGAGGGGCGTGAGAAGCTGCGGGGGAGCGGCTTTGCGCCGCCGGCCTTCATCGGTCCAACCTTCAGCGGCGAGGAGCTGCAGACCATGCTCCCGACGGCGGAATGTCCCTACTGCGGCTCGCGCAACACGACGCTGGAGAACGCCTTCGGGCCGACGCTGTGCCGCGCGATCTACCACTGCGCCAACTGCCGGCAGCCGTTCGAGCAGTTCAAGTCGGTCTGACTGGGCCTCGACTGATCCGGCCGCATCCGCCTACCGTATGACCCACCGATGACCACCGAGACCACCCGATACCGGCGCCTGCGCTGGTACAACGCGATCATGGGGCTCGTCCACGCCGTCCAGGGCGCGGCGATCCTCCTCCTCTCGAACGACTTCTCGCTGCCGGTGACGGCGACCTTCATGGAAGGCCCACCCGGCACGACCGGCGTGCTGCGTGAGCTCTTCACCCTGCCGCTCGGTCCGGCGGTCGCCGCGTTCCTGTTCCTGAGCGCCGCCGCGCACTGGATCATCGCCGCGCCCGGCGTCTTCGGCTGGTACCGCGACAACCTGGAGCAGAACCGCAACTACGCGCGCTGGATTGAGTACTCGCTCAGCTCGTCGCTGATGATCGTGCTGATCGCCATGATCACCGGGATCTCGGACGTGGCCGCGCTCATCGGCCTGTTCGGCGTGAACGCGTCGATGATCCTGTTCGGCTGGCTGATGGAGAAGTACGAGCAGCCCGGGCGCGCGAACTGGCTGAGCTACTGGTTCGGCGTGCTCGCCGGCGCGGTGCCGTGGGTCGCGATCGGCATCTACCTGTGGGCGCCGGGCGTGTCGGCCGAGCCGCCGGCCTTCGTCTACGGCATCTTCGTCTCGCTCTTCGTCTTCTTCAACAGCTTCGCGATCAACATGGTGCTGCAGTACCGGCAGGTCGGGCCGTGGCGCAACTACCTGTTCGGAGAGTCGGTCTACGTCCTCCTGAGCCTGACGGCCAAGTCGGCGCTCGCCTGGCAGGTCTTCGCCAACACGCTCGTCCCCAGCTGACGCTCGAAGGTCCTGCGTCGGGCTGAGGGAGGCGCTACCCTTCGGCCCATGGCAAACGATCCCGACGAGGTCCGATCCGGCGCCGACGAACTCCTCGATGCCGGCGCCCACGACCGCCTCGACACGATGCGTCACTCGGCGGCGCACATCATGGCCGCCGCGGTGCTGGACCTCTTCCCCGACGCCAAGCTGGGCATCGGTCCTGCCATCCGCGACGGCTTCTACTACGACTTCGACCTGCCGCGTGCCCTGACACCGGCCGATCTCGAGCAGATCGAGGAGCGGATGCAGTCGCAGGTCCGGGCCGAACTGCCCTTCGAACGCAGCGAGCTGGATCGGTCCGGCGCGCTCGAGATGCTCGACGGCCAGCACCAGGACTACAAGGTCGAGATCATTCGCGACCTGCCGCCGGAGCAGTCCGAGATCGTGAGCTTCTACCGACACGGCGACTTCATCGACCTGTGCCGCGGCCCGCACCTCGACTCCACGGCGAAGCTGGGACCCTTCAAGCTCCTCAGCTCTGCCGGCGCCTACTGGCGCGGCGACGAGAAGCGACCGATGCTGCAGCGCATCTACGGCACCGTCTGGGAGGACCAGGAGGACCTGGACCGATACCTGTGGCGGATGGAGGAGGCGCGCAAGCGCGACCATCGGCGGCTGGGACGGGACCTCGACCTCTTCACGTTCCACCCCGAGTCGCCGGCGGCTCCCTTCTGGCATCCGCGCGGCATGGCGCTCTTCCGCGCCCTGGAGGATTGGTCGCGCCAGGTTCGGCGCGAGGGCGGTTTCGACGAGGTCCGGACGCCGACGCTCGTCCGCCGCGAGCTGTGGGAGCAGTCCGGCCACTGGGAGCTCTACCAGGACAACATGTTCGTCCTCGACGACTACGACCATCCGTCGGGCATGAAGCCGATGAACTGCCCGGAGGAGATCCTCATCTACAAGACGCGCTCACGCTCCTACCGGGAGCTGCCGCTGCGCTTCGCCGACTACTCGGTCCTGATGCGCAAGGAGCTCACCGGCGCGCTCTCCGGCATGTTCCGCGTGCGCCAGCTGGTGCAGGACGACTCCCACGTCTTCTGTCGCGAGGACCAGGTGCCGGATGAGCTGGCGTTGGCCCTGCGCCTCGTCAAGCGGCAGTACGAGCCGTTCGGCTTCGAACCCACCTTCAAGCTGGCGACCCGGCCGGAGAAGCGCCTCGGCTCGGACGAGTTCTGGGACATGGCCGAGGGGAAGCTGCGCGACGCGCTGGAAGCGGCCCAGGTGTCGTACACCATGGACCCCGGAGGCGCCGCCTTCTACGCGCCGAAGATCGACGTCTTCATCGAGGACGCGCTGGGGCGCGAGTGGCAGATGGCGACCATCCAGCTCGACTACCAGCTGCCGCAGCGGTTCGACCTGGACTACCGGGCCGGCCGATGGCGGCTTCGAGCGACCGGTGATGATCCACTACGCCATCTATGGCTCGTTCGAGCGCTTCGTGGGCGTGATCACCGAGCACTACGCCGGCGCCTTCCCCCTCTGGCTCGCCCCGCTGCAGGTCATGGTGGTGCCGATCGCCGACCGGCACATCGAGTACGCCACGCGCGTGCAGGGGGCGCTGGCGGAAGCCGGCCTTCGGGTGGAGGTCGACGATCGTTCGGAGCGGATGCAGGCCAAGCTGCGCGATGCGCAGGAGCAGAAGGTCCCGGTCATGGTGGTGGTCGGAGACCGCGACCAGGAGGCCGGCGCCGTGTCGCCGCGGCTGCGCACCGGCGAGTCGCAGCAGGGAGTCGCGCTCGACGAGTTCGTGGCCGACCTGCGCGCACGCGCCGACCGGCGGGAGCTGTGGCCCTACGCAGACGAGTGATCGCTCTTCTGCCACGCACGACCGGTGGTCGTGGTACGTGGCGTCTCTGGGCCGGGTCTTCTGCCATCTACGACCGATGGTCGTGCTAACCGTGCAAATCGAGCCTCGCGTTGTCATTTACGGCCGGGGGTCGTGGTATGTGGCCAATTCCGGCCTTTCGGCGGCAATATCTGCGTCTTCGCGACTCGGCCGCGCTCGAACCAGGGACAGGGAACGGCGAGATCTCACTTACCACGACTGGGGTTCGTAGATGACAGAGGTCCGGATGGCAACGCGCCGAGCTGCGCAGGGTGCGCCATGAGGAAGATGCGCGGGGTCGGACAGCTCGCACTGCGTTCGACGGATCCGTCGCGGGTGGCAGAGTTCTACGAGTCTGCCTTCGGCTTCAAGCGACGCGCGGGCGACCAGCGCGGCGTGGACCTGGAGCTGGGCGGGTTCGAGCTGAGCTTCCGGCGCGGCGACAAGGCCACGCGTGACGGGATCCAGATCGGCTTTCGGGTCGACACGGCCAACGAGGTCGACGCCTGGTCGCAGGAGCTGAGCCAGCGCGGCTTCGCCGTCCTGGCGCCCCCCTCGGGGGACCGCTGGGAGGGAATGCGAAGCTTCCGGATCGCGGATCCAGAGGGCCGCCAGGTGGCCGTCTTCTACGTCTACCCCTAGGATCGGGGGCATGACGGCGGTCATTTCGCTGCTGGTGGTGCTCACCGCTTCGCTGCTGATCACACGCATCGCCACGGTCTCGCTCACGGCCACCGGCCTCTCCAGGGAGTCGGCGAGGTTCCAGGCGCGCTCCGCCTTCTCCGGGTCGGGCTTCACGACCGCGGAGTCGGAAGCCGTCGTGCGCCATCCCCTCCGCCGGCGGATCATCATGTGGCTGATGCTGATGGGCAATGCCGGCATCGTTGCCGTGATTGCCAGCTTCGTCCTCACGTTCGTGGAACCGGCAGCCGGCGCCCTCCCCTGGATCCGGCTCTCGACGCTCGTGCTCGGCCTGGTTGCGCTCTGGGCGCTCGCTTCCAGCCGCGTCGTCGACCGCTGGATCACGCGCCTCACCATGCGTGCCCTGTCGCGCTGGACCGACCTCGACACCCGCGACTACGCCGGACTCCTGCACGTCGGGGGCGACTACGTCATCACCGAGCTGCTGGTGAAGGACGGCGACTGGCTGGCGGACCGCGACCTTGCAACGCTGCACCTGCGGCAGGAGGGCGTGATCCTGCTGGGCATCGAGCGGACCGATGGAACGTACCTGGGAGTTCCGAACGCCGGAACGGTGCTCCGCCGCGATGACGTGCTCGTCATCTACAGCCGGCGCGGCGCAGTGGCCGAGCTGGATCGCCGTCACACCGGCAGGGCCGGTGATCAAGCCCACCAGCGTGCAATCCGTGAGCAGGCGTCCGCCGAGCGGGAGGCGGCGCGCGACGTGGAACACCAGCCTCCGGAGCCGCACCCCGGCTGAGCGAGTACCCTCAGGACCAGTACGAACGGTGGGCGGACCTCGCGCACTCGAAGCGGCACCATCGGGCAATGGAATCGACCACTGACCGCCTCACGCGGGGTACATGGGCGCTCGCGATCCTCGCCTCGATCGTTCTCAGCGTGGCGGCCGCCCTGCGCTGGAGTTGAGCTCGCGGGGCCACGGGTGACAGCACGCCGTCGTTCGTTGTAAGATTTCGCGGCGTTTTCGCTTAGATGGGCCACCTGTCCGTCATCGGGTCGGTGGCCTTGCTGTTGAAGGAGTGGCTGCACCATAGCAAGGGACCTGCGAGTCAACGAGATGATCCGGATCCGCGAGGTGAGGGTCATCGACGATGAGAGCCAGCAGCTCGGCGTGATGCCGACCTACAAAGCGCTCGCGCTGGCGCAGGAGAAGGGGCTCGACCTCGTGGAGGTTGCGCCCACCGCAGTCCCTCCGGTGTGCCGGATCCTCGACTACGGGCAGTACAAGTACGAGCTCCAGAAGCGCGACCGCGAAGCGAAGAAGAAGCAGAAGTCGCAGACGTTCAAGGAGATCCGGCTTCGGGTCAAGATCGACGTCAACGACCTGCGGACCAAGGCACGGCGAGCTGGCCAGTTCCTCGACGAGGGTGACCGCGTGAAGGTCACGGTCCAGTTCCGCGGCAGGGAGATGACCCATGCCAACCTGGGACGGGACCTCCTGCTGAAGGCAGCGGAGATGCTGGCCGAGCATGGGACCGTCGAGCGGCAGCCGCTGCTCGAGGGCCGCAGCATGTACATCGTGATGGCGCCGCTCGAGAAGCGGCCTGAGAAGAAGGCTGAGGAGGCACCGGCCGGTACGGCCGAGGCGCCGCAGTCGACAGAGCCGCCCTCGGGCGGAGAAACCATCGGCGACAAGCTCGCCGCCAAGGGACAGGCACCAACCGCCACCGCGGAGCCGGAGCCGGAGCCCGAAGCGACAGCCGAAGAGCCGAAGGCGGAGCAGGAATAGACCAGTGCCGAAGATGAAGACCCACAAGGGGACGGCCAAGCGCTTCAAGAAGACCGGCTCGGGCAAGTGGGTCCGGCCGAAGGCGTGGCGCGGCCATCACCTGGAGATCAAGTCGAGCCGCCGGACTCGCCGCTACGCCGGCAAGGCCGTCGCCTCGAAAACGCACAAGGCGCAGCTCCAGCGGCTGCTCCCGTACGCGTAGGGGAGCGAGATGGCCCGAGTCAAGCGCGGCGTCGCCGCGCACAAGCGTCACAAGCGCCTCCTGGCCCAGGCGGTCGGGCGTCGCGGCACCCGCTCGAAGCTGATCCGTCCCGCGCGCGAGGCTCTCTTCCACGCCCTGGTCTACGCCTACCGTGATCGCAAGGCGCGCAAGCGGGACATGCGTCGCCTCTGGATCGAACGCATCAACGCCGCCTCCCGCCAGCATGGCCTGCCGTACGGCCGCTTCATCGCCGGGCTGAAGGCTGCCGGGGTGGAGGTGGACCGCAAGGTCCTCGCCGACCTGGCCGTCCGCGAGCCGGCAGCATTCGCGAGCATGGTCCAGACCGCCAAGACCTCCTTTAGCGGCTAGCCGGCGTCATCCGACGCCGGCCCCCTCGGCCCTGCTCCGAATTCCGGAGCGGGGTCGTTCGTTTTTGGCCGATGATGGAGGTGGACCGATGAAGACGCTGAGCGAGCGACTCCACGCAGAGCGCATGAACGCGCTCGACTTCCTTTCGGCGGCCGCCGATACACGGGCGGTCGAGTCGCTGCGCGTCGCCGTCCTCGGGCGGAACGGCTCCCTCACGGCGCTGATGCGCGAGCTCGGCTCGGTTCCGGCCGAGGAGCGGCCGGCCATGGGCGCCCTCGCCAACCAGGTGCGCCGGGAGGTGGAGGGTCGCATCGGAGATCGCCTGGAGGAGCTCCATCGCTCCGGGCTGGAGGACCGGCTGGCGTCAGAGGCGCTCGACATGACCGCGCCGGGGCGGCCGGTGCGCATCGGTCACCTGCACCCGCTGCGGTCGGTGGAGCGCGACTTCCGGGAGATCTTCCACGCCTTCGGCTTCGAGGTCTTCGAGGGTCCCGAGATCGAGACCGAGTGGTGGAACTTCGAGGCGCTCAACATCCCGCCCGACCACCCCAGCCGCGACCTCTGGGACACGCTCTACGTGGCGGAGCCGGGCAGCGAGATGTCGGGCGCGCCGCGGCCGGCCGAGGATGGCACCATCCTGCGCACCCACACCAGCCCCGTGCAGGTTCGGGCGATGAAGGCGCTCGAACCTCCGATCCGGGTCATCACCCCGGGGCGCTGCTTCCGCCACGATGCGCAGGACGCCAGCCACGGCTTCGAGTTCTTCCAGGTGGAGGGCCTGGTGGTCGACCGTGCGACGAGCCTGGCCGACCTGAAGGGCATGCTCGAGCAGTTCGCGCACGCCCTCTACGGCCCCGGCACACGCACCAGGTTCCGCCCCGGCTACTACCCGTTCACGGAGCCGAGCGTCGCCTTCGACGTCGGCTGCCTCGTCTGCGGCGGCGCCGGCTGCCCGGCATGCGGGCAGAGTGGCTGGATGACCATCCTCGGCGCCGGCATGGTCCATCCGCACGTCCTGCGCTCGGGCGGGATCGATCCGGACGAGTACCAGGGGTACGCGTTCGGCATGGGGCTCGATCGGGTCACCCTGCTGCGCCACGGGATCCCCGACCTGCGCCTGCTCTACGGCGCCGACGTGCGCTTCCTCGAGCAGTTCGCGGCGGGACGCTAGGCGATGCGCGTTCCACTCTCCTGGCTGCGCGACTACGTCGACGTCGTGCTGTCACCCGAAGAGCTTGCCGAACAGCTGACGCTGCGGGGGATGGAGGTGCAGGGCATCGAGGCCACCGGCGCCGACTGGACTGATGTCGTCGTCGGCCGGCTGCTCAGCGTCGAGCGGCACCCGAACGCGGACAAGCTGTGGCTGACGAGCGTCGACGTGGGCGGCGACCAGCCGCTGCAGGTCGTCTGCGGCGCGGACAACATCGCCGCGGGACAGCTGGTGCCGGTCGCACGGGTTGGTGCCGTCCTGCCCGGCGACCGGCAGATCGAGCGCTCGAAGATCCGGGGCGTGGAATCGCAGGGCATGCTCTGCTCGGCCACGGAGCTTGGCCTGGGAGACGATGCGGAGGGAATTCACATCCTCGGCGGCGCCGAGGAGTCGCTGCCGCTCGGCGCGGACCTGGCGGCCATCGTTGGCGAGGTGGTGCTGGACGTGGACGTCAAGCCGAACCGCGGCGACGCCCTCTCGATGGTGGGGCTGGCACGCGAGATCGCCGCGTTCACCGGCGCCCAGCTGCGGCTGCCGGAGGCAGCGGTCCGGGAGGAGGCGGCGCTCGAGGCGGATGACCACGTCGAGGTCCGCATCGAGGACGTGTCCTGCCCGCGCTTCACGGCCCGCTACTTCGAGAACGTTCACAACGGGCCCTCTCCGGGCTGGATGCAGCAGCGCCTGCTGGCGGCGGGCATGCGACCGATCTCCGCCGTGGTGGACGTCACGAACTACGTCATGCACGAGCTGGGGCAGCCGATGCACGCGTACGACGCGGCCGCGGTGCCCGATGGGCAGATCGTCGTCCGCCGCGCGAGGGCCGGTGAGACCCTGGAGACGATCGACCACGAGCTGCGGACGCTGGACGAGCGGATGCTGGTCATCGCGGATCGCGCGCGGCCCATCGGCCTGGCCGGGATCATGGGCGGTGCCGGCACGGAGGTCACCGACGAGACGAGCGCCGTGATCCTGGAGTCCGCCATCTTCCACGGTCCCACCATCCGCAACACCGCTCGCCGCCTCGGGCTGCGATCCGAGGCGAGCATGCGCCACGAGAAGGGGATTGGCCACGCCCTGCCACGCTTCGCTGCTGACCGCGCTGCCGGGCTGATCACGCAGATCACCGGGGCGCGGCTGGCCGTAGGCATCGTGGACAATGATCCCGGAGAGCGACAGCCGACCGTCGTCCAGGTCGATCTCGACCGCGCCGAGCGTCTGCTCGGCATCGAACTCTCGCCGGACCGCTGTCGGGAGCTGCTGGAGCCGCTCGAATTCGGAGTCCATGAGGAGCCCGGGCGACGGGTGGCGGTGACTGTCCCGTCGTTCCGGCTCGACGTCGTTGCCCCCGAGGACGTCGCCGAAGAGCTCGCCCGTGCCCACGGCTACCACCGCATCCCGTCGCGTGTCTCGCTGCCGAGCCTCCCCGAGTTCCGGACCGATCCGACAGAGCCACGCCAGGTCGTGCGCCGCATTCTCGCCGGGATCGGCCTCGACGAGGTGCTGCAGCACGCCCTCATCGGCCCGGAGGACCTCCGCCGCAGCGGCTACGACCCGGAGGACGCCGCGCTGGTCCGCGTGGCGAACCCGCTCTCGGAGCAGCACTCGATCATGCGCCCGGTGATGTACCCCTCCATGCTCGGCGCGATGGCCGAGAACGTGCGCCAGCGACGCGGCGATCCATGGCTCTTCGAAGTCGGGAAGACGTACTGGATGGGAGATGCCACACCGGGCGCGCAGAGCGCCGGCACCGGGCGCTGGGAGGCGTGGCACGTCGCAATCGGCCTCCTCGGGCCGCGAACGCCGCCGACCGTCGAGGGCGAGGCGCCGGTCGCGGACGTTTCCGAGCTGAAGGGCATCGTCGAAGCGCTCCACGAGGCGCTGGGAGCGCCGCTGCCGGCTTATCGCGCCGAGACGGCAGACGAGCGCCATCCGCACCTGCATCCTGGCCGTGCCGGCCGGATCATCGGCTCCGACGGGCGAGCCTACGGGAGCGTCGGCGAGCTGCATCCGCTGGTGGCGCAGGCGTGGGGCCTGCCGGGGCGGCCGTGCATGGCAGCGATCAATTTGCCGCAGCTGATCGCCCTGGCGCGGTCCGAATCGCGCATGGTCCCGGTGCCGGCCGCCCAGCCCATCGACCGCGACCTGGCGATCGTCGTGGACGAGGCCGTGCCGGTCGGCGATGTCCTGCGCCTCGTGCGCTCCGGCGCAGGACCCTCTCTCGTGACGGCGCGCCTGTTTGACGCCTACCATGGCGAGCAGGTCGGCCCCGGTCGGGTCTCCTACGCGGTCGCCCTCCGCTTCCAGCCGGAGGTCGCCGGCGACGAGCGGACCGCCGAGCGGGCGCTGAAACGGATACGCGGATCACTGCAGCATCACCTGGACGCGCAGATCCGCTGAGCGTCGTCCATCCTTGTCGCGCCGGCCTCGGGGCTGCTACCCTTCGCCCGGCCCGAGCCGCCGTCCCCCGTGGCCGGGACGGTCACACAGGAGGACAGCCGAGTGGATTTCCTCTCGAACCTGAGCCCGATGGACCTCTTCATCGTGGTCGTGCTGGCGGCGGGCGTCTTCGCCGGCTTCACGCAGGGCCTCATTCGCTACGCCATCAACGCCGTCGTCGTCCTTGCCGCCTTCGTGCTGGCGGCCCAGCTCAAGGGACCGCTCTACAACACGCTCGGCTTCTGGAACGCCTTCACGCCCGGGCTCCGCGAGCAGATCCTGTTCCTGGTCCTGTTCGTCGGGCTGGTGGTGGGGGGCTGGTTCATCGTGCGAGCGATGTACCGGCGCACCCGGCTGCCGATCGCCCGCCAGCTCGACGAGCTGGGCGGGGCGATCCTGGGCTTCCTCTTCGCCGTCCTGGTCATCACCTTCCTGGTCGTGGTCATGGACTCCTTCTTCAAGACGGCGCCGGATTCGGAGGTTGCCGGTTCGGGCTTCCTCAAGGGCTTCTACGACGCGATGAACAGCTCCGCGCTCGTCCAGGTCTTCCGTGACACCGTGATCCCCACCTTCGGTTTCCTGGCGCGCTACCTGGTCCCAAGCGACGTATCGCAGCTGCTGGAGCCTTCCTGACCGTGGGCGCGGCCGGCGCTCCAACTCGCCCTGAGACCGCGGCCGGCGGAGCGCGGCGGATCGATGATCGCGCCTGGTTCGACAGGCCAGCAGCGCACGTTGCTTCGGACCTGCTCGGCTGCATCCTGGTCCACGAGTCCGAGGACGGTCTTGTGGCCGGTCGGCTGGTGGAGGTGGAGGCCTACCAGGGGCCCGAGGACCTGGCAGCGCACTCCTCGCGCGGCCGGACTCAGCGAAACGCCGTCATGTTCGGCCCGCCCGGCCACCTGTACGTCTACCTCGTCTACGGCCTTCACCACTGTGCCAACGTGGTCTGCGGCCCCGCGGGGAAGCCCGAGGCGGTCCTGCTCCGCGCCGCAGCGATCGAGCGCGGCCGCGACCTCGCGCGCTCGCGTCGGGGCAGCGTGCCGGATCGCCGCCTGGCCTCGGGCCCGGGCAACCTGGGCAGGGCATTCGGTTTCGACCGCTCGCTCGACGGCGCCGACCTGCTCGGCGGTCGCGTCTGGCTCGAGCGAGGCGTGGTGCCGTCACGCATCACGAGACGCGCGCGGGTCGGCGTCGACTACGCAGGTGAGTGGGCGGCACGACCCCTGCGCTTCCTGGACGCCGATGACCGGCACGTCTCCCGCGCCTGATCCTGCGCCCGATCCCGGACCGAGCTCCGCGGCTGGCGGGGGCACGCTGCGGGCGCTGGAGTTCGCCGCAATCGTCGAGCAGCTCGCCGCCCTGACCGCCTTCCAGCCTTCTCGCGACCTGGCGATCGAGACACTCCCCAGCGGGGACCCGGTCCTGGTCGGCATCTGGCAGGACCAGACCGATGAAGCGGCGCGCCTGATCGATGAGCAGGCGCAGGCCAGCATCGGCGGCGCGCGGGACGTCCGGGCTGCCCTCGAACGCGCGCGTCGCGGCGGCCGACTGGTCGCGGCGGACCTGCTCGATATCGCCGAGACGTGCCGGGCGGCCGACCTCCTGGTCTCGCGCCTCGGCTCGTGGCGCCGCCCGCACCTGGCCGAGGTCCGCGAGGACCTGGATCCTGCGCCAGCGCTCCGAGAGCGGATCGAGCGAAGCGTCGACGAGTCGGGCGAGGTGCTCGACACGGCGTCCAGCGAGCTGGCCGCCATCCGGAAGCGAATGCGCGTGGCGCAGGAGCGCGTGCGGGAGCGCCTGAACGCCATGCTGCGCTCGTCCGACATGGCGGGCCTCATCGGTGAGGCGATCGTCACGGTTCGAGCAGGACGCTACGTCATCCCGATTCGCGCAGAGGCCAAGGGGCGCGTGAAGGGCATCGTGCACGACCAGAGCGCGTCGGGAGCGACCCTCTTCGTGGAGCCGCTCAGCGTGGTGGAGCTGAACAACACCTGGACGCAGGCCACGCTCGACGCCGCGCGCGAGGAGGAGCGCATCCTGGAGGAGCTGTCGCGGGCCGTGGAGGCTCGCGCGGAGCAGCTGCGAACGTCGCTCGACGCGATGGCGCGAGCGGACCTGTGGATGGCTCGTGCGCGCCTGGGACGGCAGATCGACGCCGTTCGACCCAACGCGACGGCGGACGCGATCGAGCTGCTCTCGGCACGACACCCGTTGCTCGGGCCCTCAGCCGTGCCGATCGACGTGCGGCTGGGCGAGCGGTTCGGCTACCGCGCGCTCGTCGTCACCGGCCCGAACACCGGCGGCAAGACGGTCTCCCTCAAGACCATCGGCCTGCTGGCGCTGATGCACCAGGCCGGCCTTCGGGTTCCGGCTGCCGACGGCGCCCGATTGCCGGTGTTCGGTCACGTGATGGCCGACATCGGTGACGAGCAGAGCATCGCCCAGTCGCTCTCCACCTTCTCCAGCCACCTGCGCAACGTCGTCCGTTTCGTCGGGGCCGCCGACCAGCGCTCACTCGTGCTCCTCGACGAGATTGGCGCCGGCACCGACCCGACCGAGGGCTCTGCGCTGGCCATGGCCGTCGTCGAGCAGCTGCTGGCGCGCGGCGCAACCGTGGCGGCGACGACCCACTACGCCGAGCTGAAGACGTTCGCGCAGGAGCATCCGCTCGTCAGCAACGCCAGCGTTGCCTTCGACGTGCAGTCCCTCCGACCGACCTACCGTCTGGAGATCGGCCTGCCCGGCAAGTCCCAGGCATTCGCGATCGCCGAGCGGCTGGGCCTGCCGGCCGAGATCCTGGCCGATGCCCGCTCACGCATCGCCGTCGAGCACCAATCCATGGAGGAGGCGCTGGCGACCATTGCAAGCGCCGAGGAGGCGCGGCGTGGCGAGCTGCAGGAGGCTCGCCAGGAACGGCAGGCTGCCGAGGAAGACCGGGCGCTGGCGCGCAGCGGTGTCAGTCGGGCACGGCGTGAGGCAGCCGAGATGCTGGCCGACGCCAGGCGGGCCGCCGACGAGCTGCTGGCGCGATCCGAGCGCGAGGTGGCCGAGCTCCGTCGCGAGCTCACGCGTCAGCGAAACCTGGCAGGAGGTCGGGCGACCGCCACGACAACGCCGACCCGCAAGGCGTTCGATGAGCTCTCGCAGCGGGCCGCGCGTGCCAGGGCCGACGTACAGGACTCCGGCGTCACCGCCGGCGAGTCCGCCGCCGAGCTCCCGGCCGCCGCCGATACGCCACAGCCTCGGGTCGGCCTCTGGGCTCGCAGCATGACGCTCGGCAGCGTCGGCCGCATCGTCGAATTGAGCGGCCGGACCGGTCGCGTGACGCTCGAGACGGACACGTCCCGGGTCGTCGTCCCAGCCGACGACGTCGAGGTCGTCCCCGAACCGATCAGCGGCCCCGCACCGCGCGACCTGGCGGCCGACGAGCTGCGACGCCAGGCCGCAGCCCGGATCTCACCTCGCCTCGACCTGCGGGGGGAACGGGTGGAGGCCGCCCTGGAGCGGCTGGCCGACTACCTCGACGAGGCGCTGCTGGCAGCCCTGGACGAGGCGGTCATCCTGCACGGGGCGGGGACCGGCGCACTGCGGCGCGCCGTGCGCGAGTACCTGGCGGACCACCCGCGCGTGCGCGGGACGCGCGCCGGTCGCCGGGAAGAGGGCGGCGACCAGGCGACGGTCGCGCAGCTCTAACCGCCGGCAGCTGCGCTGGGGGTGGCGCTCGGCGTCGGAGGCGGCGTGGGGCTGGGTGTCGCCGGCGTGGTGCTGGCAGGAACCGATGGCGCCGGCGTGGGCGTCTCCGGAGGCTGCGTCGGCTCGGGCGTGGCAGTGGCTTCCGGCGTTGGCGAGGGAGTTGGGCTGGGCGACGGGCTGGGCGTTGAGGTCGGGACCTCGCCTGGTGTGCATTCCTGCACGGGGGCGAGCGGGGCGTCGAGCGGAAGTATCGGGTTGCGGCGCAGCGACGATTCGTTGCCCTGCCACTTCGCGATCCACGCCTCGTTCGACTGGTCCCAGGCGGGGTGCTCGTTGTCCCAGTCGGCGAGGTAGAGGTAGACGTCCTCTGCCGGGGCCTGCGGGGCCGGCTCGGCGCTGGGATCGGGCGAGCCCGAGGGCGGGGCACCAACCGGATCGCCACACCCCTCCTGCCAGATCTTCCCGGTCTCGGCTTCGATGCGCAGTGCCCGGTGGACGGTGTCTTCCTGGCCCGGCCGATTCGACTCGGCGAAGACCTCCGTCACGGTGTTGACCGTCTCCGGGCCCGGCAGCATGCCGCTCATCGCATCGACCTCGACCTCCACGATTCCCGACGGGCGCTGGAAGTCGCGGATCGGCAGGGCGTTGTGCGCGGTCACCTCGGCCATGTAGTCGTGCCAGATGTAGGTCGGCCCATCGGCGGCGAAGACATCGGCAATGGCGGAGAAGTCGCTGTTGCCGACCCAGACGCCGGTGACGACGGCGCCATCGCTGACGGTCGGGTCGGCATCGGCCGCCAGGTAGCCGAAGGCCTGCAGGTCTCGGAAGTCGTTGGTGGTGCCGGTCTTCAGCGTCGCGGGACGACGACCCTCATCGGTTGAAAGCTGGAAGCGCGGTCCCCAGATGGAGTTTCGCGCCGGATCGGTATTGTCGGCCAGGATATCGGTGACCAGGTAGGCCGACTGCTCGGAGAGCACCCGTTCCGGCCCCGGCGCATCGTCGCCGTGGCTATAGATGACCTGGCCGTTGCGATCGGTGATCGTCTCGATCAGGTACGGCTCGGCGAGCATGCCGCCGTTGGCGAGCGCGCCGTAGGCGCCGGCGAGGTCCAGCTGGTGGACGCCGATGACGCCCAGCGTCAGCGATGGGACGGCGACGCCTTCCGCCTGCTGCGGATCCCACTGCAGGCCCATGCGCTCGGCCATGTCGACAACGTTCTGCGTACCGATCAGCTGCTGGGCCTTGGCGACGGGAATGTTCTCGGAGTACTTCAGCGCGTCGCGGACGCGGATCGGCCCACGCTCGCCACCGTCCGCGTTCGGTGGGTTGTAGCCCTCGGCGACGTCTGTGCGCACGTCCATGAACATGGTGGCCGGCGTGATCACGCCGCGCTCGAAGCCGCTGGCGTAGGTGATCGGCTTGAAGGCGCTTCCGGACTGCCGGTACGCCGTGCCGACGACGTCGTACGCCGGCTGGTGTGCCGGCGTGGCTTCCCCGTAGTAGTTCGCCGAGCCAACGTAGGCGATCACCGCCCCGGTGCGGTAGTTGAGGCTCACCAGCGCGTCGTTGTTGATGTTGCGGCCCTGGAGGCTCTTGATCCACGTCAGCGCACCCTCGCCGTACTTCGCGACCAGCTGCTCATCGGTCAGGCGGTCGAGGTCGTAGCCGACCTGCGCCCACTTCTCGGCGAAGACCTGGTAGCCGTTGTAGTCGAGGGTGGTGGTGACCTCGAGGCCGCTCGTGTCCAGTGCCTCCTCGCCGCCGAGCAGGTCCGCCGCCTCGCGCCGAACGGCGTACACGAAGTGCGGGGCCCTGTACTCCGTCTGCTGCGGGGGCGCCAGCACGATCTCCTCTTCCGCGGCCGCATCGGCCTGCGCCTGGGTGATGTAGCCGGACCTCACCATGTTGCGGAGCACGAGGCCCTGCACCGTCTTGGCACCGGCGGAATCGGGCACGACGAGCACGCTGTTGCCGCCGGAACCGGTTCGCTCGATCGCCTCGGTGGTGGGATCCAGACGGCTGGGAGCGCGCACCAGCCCGACCACCATGGCCGCCTCAGCCAGCGAGACCTCGTCCTCGGGAGCCGATGAGGTGATCTCCTTGCCGAAGTAGGCCTCCACGGCCGCGGCGATCCCGTACGCCTGGTTGCCGTAGTAGACCTGGTTCATGTACATCTCCAGGATCTTCCGCTTGCCCGCCTCGCCGGGGTAGGTGTCGCTCACCCGCAGCGCCAGGATCGCCTCCTTGATCTTGCGTTCCAGGACCCTGTCGGCGTCCGCCATCAGGTCCGCGTCGATCAGGCGGATGCGCACCAGCTGCTGGCAGATGGTGGAGGCGCCCGAGACGCGTTCGCCAGCCTGGAAGTTCTGGTACGCGGCGCGCAGGATCCCCCGCAGGTCGATGCAGGGGTTCGTCCAGAAGCTCTGGTCCTCGGCCGCCACCTGCGCGTCGATGAGGACCTGCGGGATGTCGTCCAGGCTCACGACGTCGCGGCGCTCGGCGGCGAACGAGGCGAGCTCGACGCCATCCGCCGAGACCACCCGCGAGCCCTCGTCCAGCCGGAAGTCCTCGAGACCCGCCGGATCCGGCAGGTTCGAGGTGTACGAGAAGTAGAGGAGCAGCAGCGCCACGAAGAGCGCGCCGGCGAGGGCCAGGAACGAGCCGAGGATGATGACCGGGAGCGGCGCCGTGCTCCGTGCGGAGCGGGCCTGCGCTCGGGCGCCGGGCCTCCCGGCTCGGGATGGCGGAGGACGTCGGGACATCGGTTGGGGACTGTAGCACGGACCGCGACGCCACACCGATCCCGCAGCCGGTACTCTTGCTCCGGTGACGGAGAACCTGCTCGACGACCTGCGCTGGCGCGGCCTCATCGCGGAGAGCACCGATGAGTCGGCGCTCGCCGCCGCGCTTGCAGCCGGGCCCCTCACCTTCTACTGCGGCTTCGATCCGACCGCTCCGTCGCTCCACTTCGGCAACCTCGTGCAGCTGGCGACGATGCGACGCTTCCAGGAGGCCGGCCACCACCCGATCGCCGTCGTGGGCGGGGCAACCGGGCTGGTGGGCGACCCGAGCGGCAAGTCGGCGGAGCGTTCGCTCAACGACGTGGCGGTGGTGGAGGCGTGGGTCGAACGGATCCGCGGCCAGATCCAGGGCCTCCTGCGCTTCGAGGGCAAGAATCCGGCGCGCATGGTGAACAACCTGGAGTGGACCGGCAGCCTGGGAACCATCGCCTTCCTGCGCGACATCGGCAAGCACTTCTCGGTGGCACGCATGCTCACCAAGGAATCGGTGAGTGCACGCCTCTCCACCGAGGGGATCAGCTTCACCGAGTTCAGCTACCAGATCCTGCAGGCGATGGACTACCTGGAGCTCTTCCGGCGCTACGGGGTGGTGCTCCAGACCGGCGGCTCCGACCAGTGGGGCAACCTGACCGCGGGCGTCGACCTCATCCGCCGGGTGGAGGGAACCTCGGTCCACGCCCTGGCGACGCCGCTCATCACGCGCGACGACGGCAGCAAGTACGGGAAGACGGAGACCGGCGCCATCTTCCTCGATCCGGAGCTGACCTCGCCGTTCGCCTTCTACCAGTACTTCCTCAACCAGGCCGATGCGGACGTCGTCCCACTCCTGAAGGTCTTCAGCTTCCGCAGCCGCGAGGAGATCTCGGCCCTGGCCGATGGCGTCGCGGCGCGGCCGGAGGCTCGCGAGGCACAGCAGGTCCTGGCGCGGGAGCTCACCGCGCTGGTCCACGGCGACGAGGACGTGCGCCGCTCGGTGGCCGCCAGCGAGGCGCTCTTCGGTTCGGGTGACCTGCACGACCTCGACGAGGGCGCGCTGGCTGCCGCGCTCGCCGAGCTGCCACGCATGGCGATGCCAGAGGAGCTGCCGCCGGTGCTCGACCTGCTCGTCGGCACCGGACTGGCGAGCAGCCGCTCGGACGCGCGTCGGACGGTCGCGGAAGGTGGCGCCTACCTCAACAACCGGCGGATCTCCGATCCGGCTGCCGTGCCCGATGCCGCCGACCTCCTGCACGGCCGCTGGCTGCTGCTGCGCCGCGGCCGACGGAAGGTAGGCGTCGCCGAACGTTCGCCGCGGGCCGAGGGCTGAGGATCCGGACGATGCGAGGCGGCGCGTCGAGCGTGGTCCTGGCTGCAGTCCTGCTGCTGGGCGCCCTGCCCTCGGGACCTGTCCGTGCGACCCACGGCGGGCCGGAGGTGGGATCGCTGCTCGACTGCAACCGTCCGGTGGAGCCGCCGCGCTGCGTCAGCGTCGCGAACGATCGCTGGCACCACGTCTACATCGACCCGTCGGTGCCGCCGGCGCTGGCGCAATCCGTCCGCAATGCCATCGCCGACTACGATTCCACCGCCCTGGTCGTGATCGAGCAGGCGCGGCTTACGGTCGTCACCGACGTGATCGTCTACGCCGATGACCACGGACCCAACGGTGCGGCGGGCTGGGTCAACTGCCCGGCGCGGGCGGCACAGGGCGTCAACCGGCGCGGCGACCGCTGGTGCCGGGGCCAGGAGCTCCACTTCAACCTGAATGCCCGCTACGCGGTCTACTTCGCCGATGCAGCGAGCCGCGACTACATGGCCTGCCACGAGCTCGGGCACTCGGTCGGGCTGCGGCACTGGGGCAACCCGCCGCGAAGCGATGGACCCGCGGCCGACACCTGCATGCAGCCTGACGTGCCGAACGGACCGACGAGGCTGCATGCCTTCGATCGCCAGCACCTCGACGCCTACTACGCCCTCCCGGCGCCGGCTGAGCGGGCCGTGGCGCCGCCGCTCACCGGCCTGCGCATGGAAGCCGACCTGCGGTCACGCTTCCTCAGCGACGACGGAGTGCCCGCCTGAATCCGGTTCACGACGGGCAACCAGCGCGAAAACGCCCCTCAGCCGAAGCGGTGGACGGAAGGGTCTCGTTCCTTCTCGCTGCTCACTGTCGCTCGCTGGCCGCCGCGTGCTCGGCGATCACCTTCTCGGCGACGTTGTGCGGCACCTCCGCGTAGTGGTCCAGCTTCCAGGTGAAGCGGCCGCGTCCCTGCGTGATCGAGCGCAGCTCGGTCGCGTAGTGGAACATCTCGGACTGCGGGACCTGGGCGCGCAGGCGCTGCATCCCGTCGCTCGAATCCATCCCCAGCACGTGGCCGCGCTTCGAGGTGATCTGCCCCATCGCGTCGCCCATGTGCTCGTCGGGGACCGTCACCTCGACCTCGAGCACCGGCTCGAGCAGGACGGGATTCGCATCGGGGAAGGCGCGCTTCAGTGCCTGTGAGGCCGCGACCTTGAACGCCATCTCGGAGCTGTCGACCGTGTGGTAGCTGCCGTCGACGAGCGTCGCCTTCATGCCGACCACCGGGTAGCCGGCCAGGACGCCCTCCGACATCGCCTCGCGCAGGCCCTTCTCCACGGCCGGGATGTACTGCTTGGGAACCACGCCGCCCACGATCCGATCGCCGAACTCGAACTCGGCATCGGAGTCGATCGGCTCGAACTCGATGACGACGTGCCCGAACTGCCCGTGGCCGCCGGTCTGGCGCTTGAAGCGGTTGTCGATCTTGGTCGCCTTGCGGATCGTCTCGCGGTACGGGACCTTCGGCGTGCTCGTCTTGACCGACGCGCCGAACTTGCGCTTGAGCCGGTCGACGATGACGTCGACGTGCGCGTCGCCCATCGCAGTCAGGATCGTCTCACCGGTGCCCTCGTCGCGGTTGACCCTGACCGAAGGCTCCTCCTCCTGCAGGCGAGCCAGCGCCTGGCCCAGCTTATCCAGGTCCGCCTTCGACTCCGGCTCCACGGCCACCCGCAGCGATGGCTCGGGGAAGGCGAGGGGCGGCAGCTCGACCGCCTTCGACTTGTCGTCGACGAGCGTGTCGCCGCTCTGCGTGCTCGTCAGCTTGGCCACGGCGGCGATGTCGCCCGGTCCCACCTCCGCGATGTTCGCCTGGTCCTTGCCCTGGACGGCCAACAGGTTGCCGATGCGCTCCTCCTCCTTGCGGCCCACGTTGTAGATGCGTCCCTGCGAGTGGAGCGTGCCCGAGACGACCCGGAAGTAGGTGAGCCTCCCGACGAAGGGGTCCGCGGTGGTCTTGAAGACGTGCGCCACGAACGGGGCCTTCGGATCCGGCGTGAGCTCCTTGCCGTCGACGGTCGTCCGCGAGCCGACCTCGGCGGGGGAAGGGATGTGCTTCACGATCATCTCGATCAGCTCCCGGATGCCGATGTTCTTCAATGCGCTACCCACGAAGACCGGAACCACGCTGCCCTCGCGCGTTCCCTTGTGCATCGCGGCGCCGATCTCCTCGTCGCTGATCGCCTCGCCCTCGAGGTACTTCATCATCAGCTCGTCGCTCGCCTCGGCGGCCGCCTCGACCAGCGCGTCGCGTCGCGTGTGCTCGATGCCCTGCAGCTCCTCCGGGATCGGCACCTCCTTCGGCTTGCCGCCCTCGTAGACGTTGGCGTGCTCCTCGATCACGTCGATGTAGCCGCGGAACGAGTCCGCCGAGCCGATGGGCAGGTAGACCGGCGCGATCTTTGGACCGAACCGGGCCTTCAGGGCGTCCAGCGTCGCGTCGTAGTTGGCGTTCTCGCGGTCCATCTTGTTGACGAACACGAAGCGGGGGAGCCTGCGCGCCTCGGCCAGCCGCCACACCTCCTCGGTGCCGACCTCGACCCCGGCGCTGGCGTCAACGACCACGATGGCGGCGTCGACGGCGGCCAGCGCCTGGACGACATCGGCCTGGTAGTCGGCGTAGCCGGGCGTGTCGACCAGGGTGATGCGTACGCCGTCGTGGTCGAGGCTGCCGATGCCGAGGTTGATGCTCTGCTGGCGCTTCTGCTCGTCCGGGTCCCAGTCGAGGGTCGCGGTGCCGGCGTCCACGCTGCCCATGCGTTGGGTCGCGCCGGCGTCGAACAGCATCGCCTCGGCGAGCGTCGTCTTGCCGGCGCCACCGTGGGAGATGAGCGCGACGTTCCGGATCTTGTCGGGGGAGGTGGGCTTCATCGGTGCTCCTTGTGCACGCTGGCAAAACGAGCGCCGCCCACCGGTCTGGATGCCGCGGGGCGGCGATTCATCGGTTCTCGGAGTGGGCGTCCATTATAGGTTCGCTGCGCGGTAGGTCTCGGCCAGCCACTCACCCTCGCGCAGGTCGAAGCCCCCGAAGTACCAGCCGGCGCCGAACGCGGTGCCGAGGTCCAGGGTGCGCCCCACCGACCGAAAGGTGTGCACGGTCTCGTAGCCGAGTTGCTGCGCGGCATCGACGCCGGCGCCGGTGACCCGGATGCCGTACTGCGTCCCCAGCGCGACCGCAAGAATGAGCCCGGTGCCCGGATGGACCAAGGCGGCGCCACCCGCCACCAGGCTGCGTGCGTCCTGCGGCAGGGCGGCGTTCAGCTTCGACCAGATCCACTCGACGATGTCTGGGTGCGCGCCGAGGTGGCGGAGGTCCACCTGCTCCGGCGGCCGCGTCACGGGCACGGACCCAGGATCCATGCCCTGGCCAAGGTAGGCGAGCACGCCGCGATTCGCCGCAAGCTCGCGCGCGCGGCTCATGCCGTCGCCAGTCGTCCCAGTCGCTTCGTGGCGAACGGCACCTGACGGCCATCCACCGTTGCGGTCAGCTCATGCGTCCAGCTGTCCCGGGCTGGGTCATAGGCGAAGCGGTTGGTGAACGGTCCGCCGTCGTACGCGAAGGTGAAGGCGATCGCTTCGGCCTCCGGTACACCGGCCCCGAGGCTCCGCTCAGCGGCCACGCCGGTGGAGTCGAGCAGGTGCATGACCATCCGTCCCGAGGAGGGCTGGTAGCCGATGTGGTAGATGGCCTCGTAGCGCGCATCGCCGGCCGGGCGGTCGACCTGCGTGTATCGCATCTCCACGTACCGCCCACCCAGGACCCAGGCGGCCTCGACGCGCTGGTGGAGCGGGACCGATCCCATCTCCCCCGTCAGCTCCCACGACCCGACCATGCGCTCCAGCAGGTGCGCCGCGTGTTCGCTCGCTGCAGGGCCGGGGGCGGGGCGGCGGATGACGAACACGTACTGCGTGCCGTCCTCGGTGAGCGGCTCGCCGGCAAAACCGCCGTAGAGCGCCTCCAGAACCAGCCCCGAGGCATCGATCAAGCCCAGCCACTCATTCCTGGTTGCCCACCACAGGGAGCTGCGTCCACCACCGTCGATGTCGATGTCGACCCGGTTGTCGGCGACGCGGTAGTGGATGGTGTGCGGCACCGGCTGGTCGCGGTGGACGCCGTCGAGCTGCGTGGCGAGGTGGTGCGAGAAGGCGAACGCGTTCCAGGCAAATCTCCCACCGGGACGCAGCCCCGCGGTCACCCGCTCGAAGGTCCGGCGCCGGTCTGCCCACGTTGCCAGGTGCATCAGCGCGTTGGCCGGGCAGTAGACGAGCGCGGCCGGCTCCGCGAGGACCAGGTCCCGCATGTCGAGCAGGCGCAGGTCCAGCCGCACGCCGCCGTCCGCAGCCCGGTCGCGCGCCGCCGCGAGCATCGAAGGGGAGGTGTCGACGCCGATGATGGTGCGGCCGGTCGCCCGGGCCACCGGGATCGCCACGCGTCCGTTGCCGACGGCCAGCTCCACGATCGGCCCATCCGCCTGCTGCGCGAGATCGACGTAGAAGGGAATGTCGTCGGTCATCTCGGCCGCCCACTCGTCGTAGCGGGCGGAGAAGGCCTCGTCCCAGGTGCTGCTCATGGGGTCATGCTACGCGCGAGGCGACACTCGTCCAGCGAGGCGGTGATGAGACGGGCGATGGGAGCCCGGCCCGGAGCCATGCCTGCGCCTTGGTAGAATCGGCCTTCATACGAACCCGTACGAGACCCGGTCCGACTGCGCCGTCGGTCGCATCGGTCCATGGGTGACAGACGAAGGAGGACCGATGTCCGGCCACAGCAAGTGGTCGCAGATCAAGCGACAGAAGGGCGCAAACGACGCCAAGCGCGGCGCGCTCTTCACCAAGCTCACGCGCGAGGTCATCACCGCGGCGCGGCAGGGTGGGGGAGACATCGACGCCAACTACCGCCTCCGCATGGCGGTCGACAAGGCGAAGGCCAACTCCATGCCCGCCGACAACATCAAGCGGGCGATCGAGCGCGCGACGGGTGGCGGAGCGGATGCCGAGCAGTACGAGGAGATCACCTACGAGGGGCTCGGTCCGTCGAACGTTGCGGTGATCGTGGCGGCCATGACCGACAACCGAAATCGCACCGCGTCGGAGATCCGCTCCATCTTCTCGAAGTCCGGCGGCTCGCTGACGACGGTCGCCTGGCAGTTCGAGCAGCGCGGACTGATCTCGATCCCCCTCAACGGGCGTGACCCCGACGAAGTCACGCTGGCGGCGATCGATGCCGGGGCCGCCGATGTCGGCACCCCGGAGGGTGGCTCAATCCTCGTCTTCACCGAGCCCGCCGACCTCGAGGCGGTGCGGGTGGCGCTGGCCGGCGCCGGCTACGAGGCGGAGTCCGCCGATCTTTCCATGGAACCGACCACCAGGGTCGAGATCGGCGACGAGAAGTCCGCACGCGCCGTGCTCAGCTTCGTCGAGCGGCTGGAGGACCTGGACGACGTCCAGAACGTCTACGCCAACTTCGACATCGCCGAAGAGCTGATGGAGCAGCTGGAGGCGTCGGTCGCCTGAACCGATGCGTGCACTGCCGCGCGCAGTTGGCGCGCTCGCCTGCCTGGCGCTGACCGCCTGTGCGACGACCGGCCCTGCCTCGCCGCCGACCAGCAGCGCGCCCCTGAGTTCCGCCGTGCCGGCGTCGGCGCCGGCACTCGACGTGGCGCACCTCGATCCATGCACCCTGCTCGACCGCGGAGAGCTCTCGACCGCCGTTGCCGCCAGCCTCCCGCCGGGAGAACTTCAGCCTGACACCGATGGCAACGCTGTCTGCCTCTACGACGCGCCGCAAGCCTCGACGTCGGTCCTCGTCCTGGTGGCCCGCGAGGCGGCCGTTGCCGGCCGCGGGGAGGACATGGTCGACCAGCTCCCGCTCGATGGACGAGCGGAGGAGCTGCACGGCGTCGGCGAGGCGGCGTGGTTCGACTACTGCCCCGCCTGTCCGGAGCCGACCGCCACGACGCTGACGGTGATCGAGCCGCCGCTCGAGTTCACCATCGCCCTGACGCTGCCCGCGCCGGACCTCAGCCGCCGGATCATCCTGGAGGAGCTGGGGCGCGGCGTGATCGGCCGCCTGCGCCTCTGACGCGTAGGCGGGCTGAGCCGGTGCCGGCCGCGGTGCGGCCACTGGGCCGCGTACCATGAGCCGATGATCACCCTCGGCATCGATCCCGGCACTGCGGCGTGCGGGTTCGGCGTGGTCGAACTCGCGGGCGGCCGGCTGCGGCTCGTCGATGCGGGTGTGATTCGCACGACGGCCGGCGAGGCCGATGCCGACCGGCTCCGTCAGCTGCACGGTGCCCTCACCGCGCTCTTCGGCGAACACCGACCCGCACGGGTGGGCGTGGAGCGGCTCTTCTTCCAGCGCAACGTGCAGACCGCCATGACCGTCGGCCAGGCCCGGGGCATCGCCCTGCTCGTGGCCGCCCAGGCGGGCCTGATGGTCGACGAACCGACACCGAACGAGGTGAAGCAGACGGTCTGCGGGAATGGCTCCGCCGACAAGCAGCAGGTGGCCAGCATGGTGGAGCGCCTGCTCTCCGTCTCGCTCGCCGGTGTCCCGGATGACGCGACCGATGCGCTGGCGGTGGCGATCGGCTGCGCCTACCGCGCCCAGGGCGAGCCGCGCCTGGCGGGTGCGCGGTGATCGGCACGCTGCGCGGGCCGGTGACGCACATCGGCCTGGACTACGTCGTGGTCGAGCTGGGCGGGGTGGGGTACCGGGTCATGATCAGCCCGGCGCTGCTCGCCCGCATGCGGCCCGAGCGAGAGGCCCACTTCTTCACCCACCACCTGGTTCGCGAGGACCAGCAGGCTCTCTTCGGCTTCGGTTCCGCCGAGGAGCTGGCCTTCTTCGAGCTGCTGATGACCGTTTCCGGCGTGGGGCCCCGGCTGGCGCTCGCGATCACGGCCGCCTATCCGGTCACCAAGCTGCAGCTGGCGATCGTCACCGACGACGTCGACGTCCTGACCGGCGTCAGTGGCGTGGGGCGCAAGACGGCGCAGCGGATCATCCTGGAGCTCAAGGAGAAGATCCACGCTGCGGGCATCGCTGCGGCCCCCGGCGGCCCTTCCGACTCCGATGTCGTGGCCGCCCTGGAATCGCTCGGCTACACCGCGTCGGAGGCGCGAAGGGCAGCGGGGGCGGTTGCCGGAACGGAGGGCGGCCTCGATGCACGCATCCGCGCCGCGCTCCAGGAGCTGGCACGCAACCGATGAGCCGCGACCGATGGTCGGATCCCGAGGTTGCGCGCGAGATCCTGACGCGGTTTCACGTCTGGGCAGTGGTCGGCTGTTCGCCGGATCCGATGCGTCCCAGCCATGGCGTCTCACGAACGCTCATGCGGCACGGCTTCGAGATGATCCCCATCTACCCGCGCGCGACGACGATCCACGGCGAGGCGACCCTGCCCGACCTGGCCACGGCCGCCGCCTCGCGCCCGGCCGACAGCCCGATCGAGGTGGTCGACATCTTCCGCGCCTCCCATCGAGCGGGGGCGCACGTCGACGAGGCGATTGCCATCGGCGCGAAGGCCGTCTGGTTGCAGCTGGGCGTGTGGGACGAGGCAGCCGCCGAGCGCGCGGCCGCGGCCGGGTTGCTGGTCGTGATGAACCGATGTCCGGCGATCGACATCCCGGCGCTCCTCTGATCCGACGCGCCAGGCCGGAGGAGGCAATGGCGCTGCGCGAGCTCGCACATCGGTCCAAGGCGTACTGGCCGTACGATCGCGAATTCCTGGAGAAGACACGACCCCTGCTGCAGCTGGAGGGGTTCGACATCCTGGCTCACGACGTGTGGGTTCTCGAGGAAGACGGGCAGGTTGGCGGGTGGCACCGGGTCGTCATGCGCGGGCAGACGGCCGAGCTGGAGGACCTCTGGCTGGAGCCGCGCTGGATCGGCACCGGCCGAGGGAGGCTCCTCTTCGAGCACGCCGCCAGCACGGCGCGTCGCCTGGGTGCCGTCGCCATGGAGTGGGATGCGGAGCCCTTCGCCGAGGCCTTCTACCGTGCGATGGGCGGCGAGGGGATCGGACGGACGAAATCGGTGGTCGTAGAGGGACGAACCCTTCCGCGGATGCGAGTGGATCTCTGAACCCAGAGGCGCTTCTACCTTTCGCCGGATGCAGATGAGGGCTGCACGAACCGCGTCTGTCGGGCCCTGCTGCCGCCTCATGCGCCTCCAGCCTGCACCGGGGCGCCAGGAGGCGGTCGTTCGCCGGTTCGTGGTGCTGCCAGCTGTACGAGGCGATTCCAGGCCCGCCGTGACCTTCAGCGGCGCATGACCAGGCCGATGCGACCGAACGGCGGCCGCGGATCGCAGTAGGACTTCACCCTCGGATCCGATTCGCTCGCGGCGACCGTGTCCCAGAGCCGGTTGGTCGCCTCGAAGCTCACCTCGGCCAGCTGCGGCCAGCGCTCCAGCATTCGTCCCCCGATCTCGTGGACGAGGTGCTGGATGGAGAGCGAGACGAACTCGTGAAAGACCGCCGAGGCCAGATCGGAAACCTGTGCGCCGTCGACGTAGCGCGAAGGATCGCCGCCCAGGGCATCGGCGGCATCGGCGTAGCGCCAGCCGATATCGGTCCAGATGTAGAGCGGGCGGTCGCGGCGCTCAGGCAGCGTCGTGTGCTCGTCGCGAGCGAAGTCGGCGAACGCGGAGCCGGTCAGCTTGATCAGCTGCAGGTCGGCGCGGCCACACGCGTGCTCGGTGACCACCACGTCGTCCACAGGATCCCGCTCCAGGTCGAGCGAGGCGGTCGAGACGTCGTTGCGGTCGCGACTGAAGAGGCGGTCGGAGGCGGCGAAGCCGTCGCCATCATCGGCTGGGACCACGGCGGAAGGGAAGGGAAGCTCGCGCCCGATCATGGTCAGGCGCTCCATGTGCGGGTACGTCTCCAGGAAGCGCCGGCCAACGTGGTGCAGCCACCCCTCCAGCGTCGCGGCGGGGGAGTCGAGGGAGGCGGCGTGGATGAAGTTCTTCATCGTGTCGGTGGCAACCACCTGGCGGTTGTCGCCTTGCGTGTAGGCCTCCAGGAACTGCTCGCCGCGAACCGCGACCTCCAGCTGCGCGGCCATGAGCGTGTTCTCGCGCCCGGCGAAGGGCGACTCCGGGATGGTCATCACGCCCCGCAGCGGCGTCCCGTAGGTGCGGTAGACCTTGACGTCGGCCTTGCCGTAGTGGATCTCGTAGTCCATCGGTCACTCCTCCGTTCCGAGGCCGCGGAGCTTCCGCAGCCGATCTCCGGCGATGTAGATCGTGTCGTCGATGGCGCGGCGCAGCTCCGCGTCGCGATCGTTGCGCAGCGCGCGCTCCAGCAGCGGCACGATGGCCGCCTTGGGGCGACCAGCCACGAACACGACGTAGCGGAACCCGAAGCGCTGCTCGTAGATCTCGTTGAGCATGGCCAGCTCCTCGTAGGCGCGGGCCGTCTCTGCCTCCTGCGGCGACTCCGCGTCGTATCCCTGCTCAGAGTAGGAGGCCGCCGAAACCGTTTCCGGCGCTGCACCGATGCGCGGGTGGGCGGCTAACAGCTCCAGCTTCTCCTCCTCCGGCAGCGCGTGCGCAACTTCGAAGGCCGATGCCATGAGTCCCTCGTCGTCGCCGAACGGGCGCGCCTCGGCCAGGCGCGCTAGGAAGCGCGGCGCACCCTCGAAGAGCGGCTGCCCCTCGGCGACGAAGGCCTCTGATGGCAGCTGGTCCAGGTCCTCGGTGCGGGGGAACGGCCGGGTGGCCGGTTCCCAGCCGTCCTCGGTGGGCAGCTCAAGCTCGAGCAGGTCGCGGACCGGCAGGCCGTTCTCGCCGTTGAAGGTCGGAATCTCCGGTTTCAGCTGCCGGTCGCGCTCGACGGCCCCGGCGTGGACGGCTGCGATGCGCATCCCGCGACGCAGGTAGAAATGCAGCGCCCCGACGTTGTCGTTGGTGGTCACCAGCCAAAGCCTGTGGTGGCCGCTGGCCGCCGCCACCTGCCAGGCCGTTGCCAGGAGGGTCGTGCCCGCGCCCTTCCCACGTGGGCTGGCGTGCAGGGTGACGACTTCCATGCCGCGTTCGGGTGACTCCTGCACCGTGGCCAGCCCGACCGGCCGTGCTCCCATCTCGGCCACGATGCCTTCCAGACCGAGCGGATCGATGAGTTCTCCCAGCCGCGCCACCGCGGCGCTCCCGCCGGATGCGCCGGCTATCAGCTCTTCCGCCCACGGGCGGTCCGCCGGTGTCATATCGCGGACGTGGAGGTCAGCCACCGATGGCAGAACCTAGCTCCCGCGGTAGCTCGAGAGGCCGAAGGGCGAGAGCAGCAGCGGGACGTGGTAGCTGCGCTGCGCGTCGTCGATCCGGAAGCCGATGGCCATGTTCTCGAAGAAGGGCGCGTCCTGGTCATCGGCGTCGTAGTAGGCCGCCACGTCGAAAACGAGCTGGTAGCTGCCCTCGCTGAGCTGCCCCTGGATAAGGGCGCGCACGCGCCCGTCGTCATCGGTCCTGGCCTCCGCCAGGAGGATCGGGCTGCCGTTCTCCGCAAGGCGGAAGAGGGCCACCGGGAATCCCGCCGCCGGTTCGCCGGTCTCCAGGTCCAGGACGTGGGTACTGATCGCGAAGCCTTGCTCAGCCATGGTGCCATCATGACCGATGGCGGCCGGCTGCGGCGGGTTGCGGCGCTATGCTGTCGTCATGGCAGGTCTGCAGATCAGGGTGGGGGACGATCTCGAGTTCAGCGCACGCTGGGAGGAGGCGGCACCGCGTACGCGGGCGGCCCTGCGCCCGTGGCTGCCGATTCGTTCGCAGCTCATCCACTGCAAGTGGAGCGGCGAGTCGACCTGGATCCCCTTCGGCGAGGAGCGGCCCGACGTCGGCTACGAGAACCACACGTCTCACCCGGCTCCGGGTGACCTCCTGATCTACGTCGGCGAGATCAGCGAGTGCGAGATCCTCTTCCCCTACGGCGCGTGCTCGTTCTCGTCACGCGTCGGTCAGCTGGCGGGGAACCACTTCGCCACCCTCGTGCCCGACGACGGCTGGCGGGAGCGCCTGGCGGAGGCCGGCCGACGCGTGCTGTGGGAGGGCGCCCAGGCGATCGAGATCAGCGAGGTGGCGTGATGCCCTGGCCGTTCCTGGTGCTCGGTGGCCTGCTGCTGCTCGTGCTGCTGGCCGGCTGGTGGTTCGACCGAACCCGCCGGCGGGAGGGACGAGGGCAGTACGAGGTTCGCGGCAACAAGCAGCAGATGGTCGGCGTGCCGGTTGCCGGGGAGATGATCGAGAAGCCACCGGAGCGCCGCGTCGATCACTCGTCGAGCCTGGCGCGGGACGAGGTGGACGCGAAGGACGCGGAAGAGGCGGGGAAGGCGGGGGGCGTCGGCCCGGGGGCCTGACCAGCGCCGACCCGGCGATCCTGCCAGATGTGCAGCGTTTGAGTCTTAGGCTGCTTGTTGCCGACATATCCCTGCCAAATCCGCACTCCTGCAAGTTGCGCTGCCCGCGGTGGGCGGACGCGAGCGTGGTACGGCGGGCGCCGGGGAGGGTGTGACCGGCTAAGCCTCACAGAGTGCATCGGTGACAGGAAGGCGAGCCGATCGGCGGACGTAGCAGTCTCAGCCAGATGTTCTGACAGGGAAGCCGCCGATAACTGATCGATAAGCCCACCCGACGACACTCTCCGCATGGACGCCAGGCGGCTCAGCTCCGCGATCCGTGCCGTGCGGCTACGCAAGGGATGGCGCCAGGCGGATGTGGCTCGCGCCGCACGGCTCTCCGCGAGCAGCGTCAGTCGTGCCGAAGGCGCGCGGATCACGTCGCTTCGCCTCGACGCGATCACGCGCATCGCTGCCGCCCTGGACATTCGCATTGACGTCGTGCCTCGCTGGCGCGGAGGCGAGCTGGAGCAGCTGCTGAATTCGGCGCATTCCGCGATGCAGGAACAGGTGAGCCGCATCCTCGCGCACCTGCCGCAGTGGGTCTTTCAGCCGGAGGTCTCATTCGCCATCTACGGTGAGCGCGGCGCCATCGACATCCTCGCCTTCCATCCCGCGAGTGGCAGCCTCCTGGTGATCGAGCTGAAGACGAGCCTGATCGATGTGGGCGGCCTCATCGCTCAGGTGAACCGATACACCCGCCTCGCCACCCGCGTGGCGACCCAGCATGGCTGGCGGGCAACGACCGTCAGCTGCTGGGTCATCGTCCGAGACAGTTCGACGAATCGGCGCCGAGCAGCCAGCGCGACGATGGCACTTCGTACCGCGTTTCCCGATGACGGCCGACGGATGCGAGCCTGGCTGCACGAGCCGCGTGGCTCGGTCCGGGCGATGTCATACCTTCTCCCTTCGTCGGGCAGGGTTAGCACGCCCGCGCGCCGGGTCAGAGTTCCGCAGGGATCCGCGGCGCGGTAGGCTCCGCTGCGTGGCAGAGCCTGACCTCGTCGTAACCGGCGGCACCGTTGTCACCGCCGAGCGCAGCTTTCCGGCGGACGTGGCGATCAGCGACGGGCGGATTCAGGCCGTCGGGGAAGGCCTCGCGCGACGCCACGCGGACGCCGAGACGCTGGACGCGACCGGCCTCCTGGTGCTCCCCGGCGTGGTCGACGTCCACACCCACACCCGCCTCCCCACCGACGAGCTCCCGGACCGCTTCTACGCCGACTCGGTGGCGGCCGCGCACGGCGGCACGACGACCTTCCTGTCGTTCAACAACCCGGGCACCGGGATCTCCGAGGAGGGCGCCGCCTCGCTGGTCGCCGGCATGCGCGAATTCCGCGCGCGGACGGAAGGGGAGTCGGCCGTCGACTACGCGCTCTCATCGGTCCTGGGCGGCCACCAGCCGGATCCGATCGAGGAGCTTCCTGCACTGGTCGACGCGGGGGTTCCGACCGCCAAGGCGTTCATGGTCTACGACTTTCGTCTGGCCGATGACCGCCTCTTCGAGGCGCTGCGCACCATGGGCCGCCTGGGCGGGATGCTGCAGGTCCACTGCGAGAACGCCACGATCATCGACGCGCTGGTGGATCGGGCGCTGGCATCGGGCCATACCGGCTGCCGCCATCACGCGCTGACGCGGCCTGCCTACGCGGAGGCGGAGGCGACGCACCGGGCGATCGCGCTGGCGCAGGCGGCAGAGGCATCGGTCTATATCGTCCACCTCTCATGCGCCGATGCCCTGGCCGAGGTCGCGGCCGCCAAGGCGCGCGGCTGGCCGGTGTATGCCGAGACCTGCCCGCAGTACCTGTCGAAGACCGATGCCGCCTACGACGCCGATGACGAGGCCGAGCTCATCCGCTCCGTCATCTCGCCCCCCTTGCGCTCCGACGCGGACCGGCAGGCGCTGTGGCTGGGGCTGGCGCGCGGCGGCCTGGACCTGGTGGCCTCCGACCACGTCCCGGACCGCCTGGCGGTCGACAAGCAGCTGCCCGCGCCGCCGTTCCCGAACATCAGCAACGGGGCGCCGGGGATCGAGACGCTGCTGGCGGTGACGTACACCTTCGGGCCGGCGGCCGGGCGCATGTCGCTGGAGCGCATGGTCGAGACACTCGCGACAGCGCCTGCCCAGCTTTTCGGCCTGCCGTCCAAGGGAGCGGTCGAGGCCGGGCGTGACGCCGACCTGGTGCTCTTCGATCCCGCTGCGTCGCGCACGATCACCCAGGACGCTCTGCACCACTTCAGCGACTTCACCCCGTATGAGGGGATGGTCGCGCGCGGCGAGGTGCGCACGGTGCTGCTTCGCGGCCAGGCCGTGGTGCGCGACGGCCTCTTCGTCGGCCGCCGTGGACGTGGCCGGTTCCTGGAGCGGCACCTGGAATGAACGCGCTCGATCCCGAGAACGCCATCGTGAAGCTGTGCGTGGCCGGCGTGCAGGCCGAGCAGGCCGGCGACGGGGAGCGGGCGGCAGGGCTCTACCGCCAGGCGTGGGAGGCGCAGGGATGTCCGCTGGAGGCCAGCGTGGCGGCGCACTACCTCGCCAGGGTCCAGCCCGACGAGGTGGCGCGGCAGCAGTGGAATCGCGCGGCGCTGGAGCACGCCCTTGCCGCCGGCGGAAGCGCGGCCTCATTCCTGCCCTCCCTCTACCTCAATGTCGGTCACTCGCACGAGGTGGCCGGGGAGATCTTGGAGGCAGCTGCATGGTACGAGCGCGCTGCGGCCGCGCTGGAGACCCTTGATGAAGGCCTGGCAGCTTCTCTGCGCGGGGCAGTCCGCCGCGCACGGCAACGTGTGGACGGGGGCGCGCGGCAACGCAACAGCGGACGCGCGCGATAGATCTGCGGTTCGGCGCCGGGAGTCCATTCCCGGTGTTCATCTGACACATCTATCGGTGCAAGGTGAGCATGGGTACGCCCTCAGGCATCGGTTAGGCGCGTGATGCACCGATAGAACGTCCAAACCAGCGCCAGGAAGGCCCTCCGGGTGCGAATCAGGACATCTATCGCCGATTGCCCAGTAGTGCGCGAACTGGCTCTTGTCAGCGGGGGTGCCGAAGATCATGCTGCCGCGGCATGTTGCTTTCGGGGGTCGGGGGGTGAACCGATGACCGAGCTCGCGATGCCGGCGGCCGGCACCCATCGCGCGTCACGCTCCTGGCGGAGGGCGCTGCGTGCGCTCCTGCTTCTCGCGAGCATCGGCGTGCTGGCGCTCGTGGCCGGACAGCTCGCCATCGCGTCCATCCACCCCGTCGGTCAGGGTTCGCTCAGCGCGGTGAACGTGGACGGCGGCGATGCGTGCGAGGACCCTGTCGAAGCGATCGACTGCGTCGTCTCCGACTACGCTCCCGGCAAGTCAGCGGCGATGGCCTTCAGCGTCCGCAACAACGGCCCCATCAGCATGACGGTCGAAGCTGTCCAGCCCATTGGCGCTGACCTCGTCCCGCTGGTTGCCCTCTACCCGGCGCTGCCGCACGAACGGGCAGCTCGTTTCGTGGGCCGATACCCGACCCTTCGAGCCGATCGAGGTCGCGCCCGGCGGGGAGGCGATCATCGTGATGGCGGGGGCGATGAGCTCGGATTGCGCGACGGTCGGTTCCAACTGGTCGGTCGGCAGCGCGTTGATCATCGACCACGCCCTGCTCACCGTGCGCTGGGGACTCATCGGCAGCGAGGTCAACCTCCCATTCGTTTCGGCCATGGAGGTGCGAATCCCGCATGACGGGGCGTGCTCCGGTGCATAGCGCTCCCGTGATGAGGTGGCTGGCCCTCGTCGGCGGTGCGATGGCCCTGTTACTGGCTGCCTGTGCAGGGAGCGCATCGACTTCACCGCTGGCAGAGCCGGTGCTCTCGATCGCGCGCTGGGGCCTGGAGCCGACCAAGCTGCCTGGTCCGAACGATCGGTCCATCAGCATCGGCGTCTGGGAGGTCCCGTGCAGTGGCGGGCGCGACATCAGCGACAAGGTCCTCCCGCCCGTGGTGAGCTATGAGCCGTCTCGCGTGGTGGTGACGATCTTCCTCGAGCCGCTCCCGTCGCTTGGCCCAAACGAGGCGCTCACCTGCCCGCTGGCCCCGCCGGTGCCGTACGAGCTGGAGCTGTCCGAGCCGCTCGGCGATCGGGCGCTGGTGGACGGGAACCGACCGAGCGGCGGCGACGCGATGTGGGGCCATCTTGTCGACCCGGCGCTGATGGGCCCGTGAGAACGGAGTGGAGGCACGCACAACGGCGGCGCGTACCTGACGCCGAGACCTCCTCCACAGGCACGGTGGGCCGGTGAGCGTCGTGGAGGTTGCCTGCGCGCGCGACGGGAGCCCGCTAGGGTGGCGTCACGCCGTTGATCTCGAAGGCGTAGTCCACGGCGTCGCGGTAGGACATCGCTGCGCCGATGGCCCGCGCCTCGGCGGCTGCCTCCGGGCCGAGGTGCTCCTCAGCCGCTTTGATTGCCGCCTGCTCCGCACGGTCAAACGAACCGAGCAGAGCTCCGAGACCAAGATCCCGAGCGATGGCCTGAGTGGCGCTGAACAGCACGAGAACATCTCGCCACTCGCCGATCGCCGACTGCACCTCGGCGAGTCCTCCAAGTGGAAAGACAGCATCGTGTCGCCAACCCAGCGAGTCTGACACCTTCAGCGAGGACAGGAGCAAGGCACGAGCGTCTTCAATGGCGCCAGTCCTGACAAGCCCGGTACCGACGTCGTTCTGAAACTGGGCGACAAACTCCGGCCCAGCGACCTGGCGAACGGTCTCGATCGCAGCCTGCCGTATCTTGCTCATCCGCGCTCCTTCGAGATGCCGCCCGTGCTCGTGGTACAGGTCGACGAGCCCCTTCAGGGCAACGAGTCGGGCAAAGATCATGTTGCGCGCCTCCGCTTCACGCAGCAGGGCCCCGAGGCGCTCAATGGCGTCAGGTGCAGTGTGGTCGGTCCAGGTCGTCCGCACCTGGAGCAGCAGATTACCCGCGCGGCGCGCCTCGGCTTTTGCGCGACGTACTGCGCTCCTCGCGCGCGGTGCGTCGCCTGCGTCCCCGGCGATGACTGCTTCGTAGAGGTGGGCGCGCGCCTGCACGAGGGCATCACTGCCGCGCTCGGCGAGTGCCACCGCACGATCCAGCATCTCGAACGCGACGACCACGTCTCCTCGCCGATAGGCGAGGCGGGCGACGAGGAGCAGGGCCTCGCACGTCGCCCGCTCGCCGAGGACGCCGCCGGCCAGCAGCTCCTCGGCGATGCGGGCGGTCTCGACCGCCTGGCTGGCCCAGATCCCGTACTCCTGCAGGTGAGCCAGCACATCGATGCACTCGTCGGGCGCGGTGCTGGCCATGCGTGCGCAGGGCGGCCACCACGTCGGGGTGCTGGTGCCGCAGCTCGGCCACGTCGGCGACGCTGCGTGAGCCGGTGGCACGCGGGCAGAGGCGTTCGACCTCGGCCATCATGAACGCCGCGTGGCGCCGCACGATGCCGGCCCATGCGGGATCGGGGGTGCGTGCCCTGCCGACCGCGCGCAGCGGCTCCAGCATCCGGAACTGGGCCTGCCGGCCGACCGACGGCCGGCGGCTGACGAGGGAGGCATCCAGCAGCGCGCCGAGCAGGCCGATGGCCTGCGCGCGGTCCGTCTCCAGCACCGCCGCCGCGCCGCGCAGGCTGAACGAGCCGGCGAAGACGCTGAGCTGCTCGAAGGCACGCCGCTCCAGCGGCGACAGGCGATCGAGGCTCCAGCCGATGGCGGCCTGCATGGTGCGCTGCCGGTCGGGCACGTCGCGGGACGGCGCCGCGAGCCGGGGGAGCCGCTCCGCCAGGTGCGTCTCGAGCTCGCCGACGGCCTCCACCGCCGTCTGGGCGGCGACCAGCTCGATGGCCAGCGGCAGCCCGTCGAGGGCCCGGCACATGGCTGCCACCCCGGGCAGCTCGTCGGGCTCGATGACGGCGCCGGCATTGGCGGCCGCGCGCAGGAAGAGGGCGACGGTCGGCTCGGCAGCCAGGTCGCGCTGGTCGGCATCCGGCACCGCCAGCGGCGGCACCGCGACCCGCGCCTCGGCGCGCAGCCCGAGCGGGGTGCGGCTGGTGGCCACGATCAACCCGGAGGTCGCCTCGATCAGGGGTGCCAGCTCCGGCACCGCGCCCAGCACGTGCTCGCAGTTGTCGAGCACGACCAGCGTGCGCCGTTCGGCCAGGATGGCGGCCAGCTCGGCGGCGAGGTTGCCGGACTCGGGGGCGAGGCCCATGCCGGCGGCCGTGGCCGGCAGCACCTGCTCGGGCCTGGAGACCGCGGCCAGGTCGACGAAGAAGGCGCCATCCGCATAGCGCGGGGCGAGGCGGTGGGCGAGGGCGATCGCCAGTGACGTCTTGCCCGAGCCGCCGGCACCGGTCAGGGTCATCAGCCGCTCGCCGCTGGCCAGGTCCTCGAGCTCGGCCAGCAGCGGCTCACGACCGAACAGGGCCGGCGCCGGGGGCAGGCGCGGGACCGGTCGCGGCCGGGCGGCGGGCCGGGTGGCAGGCTGGCTGGTCGGCGTGGTCGTGGCCGCCAGCTCGGGGTCCTGGGCCAGGATCCGCTGCTGGAGGGCCTGCAGCTCGGGACCGGGCTCCACCCCGAGGTCGAGCACCAGCCGGCTGCGGGCGGCGGTGTAGGCGTCCAGGGCGGCGGCCTGCTGACCGGACCGGTAGAGGGCGGTCATGAGCTGGCCGTGCAGCCGCTCGCGGTAGGGGTGCTCGGCGATGAGCGCCTGCAGCGGGGGCACCACGGATTGCGCCTCGCCGAGCGCCAGGCGGGCGGCGATGGCCTGCTCGGCGGCGTCGACCCGCAGCTCCTCGAACCTGTCGGCGGCGTGGGCCGCGAAGGGGAAGTCGCGCAGGTCCATCAGCGCCGGGCCACGCCACCGGCCGAGCGCGGCGTCCAGCTGGGCGAGGGCGGCCCGAGTCTGGCCGGCGCCCAGCAGCCGCCGGCCGTCGGCCACGCCACGCTCGAAGGCGGCGGCGTCGACCGTCAGCCGGTCGCCATCGAGGCGGTAGCCGCCGGGCACGCTCTGCAGCGGCTGTCGCTTGTCCGTGCGCAGCACGCTGCGCAGGCGCGCCACGTGGACCTGCATGGCCTTGGCCGCACCGGCCGGCTCATCGGCCTCGCCCCACACGCCGTCGGACAGGGCCGCGGCGCTGACCGGCTGGTCGGCGCGCAGGGCGAGCATGGCCAGCACCGCGCGCTGGGTCGGGCCGCCGGCCGCGACCGCCGCCCCGTCCCGCCACAGCTCGACCGGTCCCAGCAGCCGAATCGCGAGCTTCGCGCCTGCCATCGCTCGTGCCCCTCCTGGCCGCGAGTGTGGACCGCGCCGCGGTCGGAGGGCAAGCCCGTGCCGGTAGCCGGGCTGTAGCCGGGCTGTAACGGTGGTCGCCCATGGTGAGCGCGGATCGAACGCACGGAACGCACCGAACGCAGGGCCGGGGCCGTTCGACCGACCGGCAGCCCAAGGCAGGAGGAACCACCCATGGCCACCACGATCGGACGCCGCCTCACCCAGCAGACCAGCCACCGCGCGCCAGCCCTGGCCACCGCCGCGACCGCGGTGGTCCTGGCCTGTGCCGTCGGACTGGCGATCTTCATCAGCCAGGCACCGGCCACGTCTCCCGGCCCGGGGGCGCGGGCCGTCAGCCAGGTCCACGCCACGGGGCGCGGCTTCCAGCCCGGCACCGGCAGCTACACCACCTCGCTGCTGACCCGCACCTCGCAGGCGAGCGGCTATGCCGCTGGCAGGGGCGGCCTGATGGAGCACGCCGACCTCGAACTGCCGGCGGCCGCGGTCCCGGTAGTCAGCCAGCCCCGTGGTGGCGTCCTCGAGTCGGCTCGCGTGCGGTGAGCACACGCGCAGCCCGGACCATTCAGGAGCCGGCCACCCTCCGTGGGTGGTCGGCTCTCAGGGAGGCTGGTACTGGAGCCACAGGAGGGCGCTCACTGCGCGCTGCACGTCTTGCGACGCGAAGTGTGGCGAACGCCGTTGACAGCCGCGGATGGGGCCCTCTATACCTGCTGCCTCTGGCGGGGACGTAATGGCAGGCTACGTTCTGCGGCGTTCGTTGTGGCTCGTCCCGGTCGTCGTCGTCGTGTCGTTGATCACCTTCCTGTTGATGCATCTGGCACCCGGCTCGCCATTCCAGCAGAACCCCGATCACCCCTTTCCGCCGGACGTGATCGAGACGCATGGATCGTCCACTTTGGCCTGGACGAGCCGCTCTGGCAGCAGTACCTCAATTGGCTGGTCGGCATCGCTGACCGGCGACTTCGGCCCGAGCTATAGCGTTCGCGGGCGGGACGTCCAGGACCTCCTCGGAGACAGGATCTGGATCAGCATGCAGCTCGGGTTGATGGCTTTCGGCCTGGCAGTTTTGCTGGGTATCCCACTTGGCATGGTGGCTGCCTTGAACCACAACAGGTGGCCCGACTACGCCGCCACGTTCCTGTCGGTCATCGGCATCGCAACTCCCAGCTTTGTGCTGGCGGCGCTCCTCGTGCTGCTGTTCAGCGTGACCTTGCACTGGTTGCCAACGGGAGGCTGGGGAGGACCGGGATCCTGGGTGCTGCCAACCGTCGCGCTCTCCGCCTTCGGAATAGCGCAGTTGGCGCGGTACACGAGAGCAAGCATGCTGGAGGTGATGCGGCACGACTACGTCCGCACGGCGGTGAGCAAGGGCTTGCGCGAACGGACGATCGTGCTGGTCCACATGCTGCGAAACGCATGTATCCCGGTCGTCACGGTTCTCGGTCCGCTCCTCGCCGGACTCGTAACCGGCTCGTTCGTCGTCGAGACCATCTACGGCATCCCCGGCCTCGGACGCTTGTTCGTGACCGGCATCTCTGACCGCGACTACGGGGTGATCATGTCCGTAATGCTGCTCTACTCGGTGGCGATCGTCGTGATGAACCTGGTGGTCGACATCGTCTATGTGTGGGTTGACCCACGGATTCGCTACAGCTGAGTCTCCAAGCGCACGGGACTCTCCTCCGTTGGCCTGCGAGCATCACGGTAGCCCTCGTGTTCAACGCTCTCTGTAGCACGAGCGGATCGGATGGGGCAGGATTGGCCGATGGGCGGGCTCCTTGGACTGGCATTCGCGGTGACCATCTCGCTCGATGGTCTTGTGCCGCCGCCGCCCGCTCCGCCGCCGGTGACGACCACCGACGTCACGCAGCGCTACGAGATCCGCGCCACCCTGGACGTGGCCGCCGGACGCCTGGAGGCGGTCGAGGTCCTGACGCTTGAGAACGCCGCTGCCCTGCCTATCGGCTACCTGAACCTGTCCGCGCTCCCGCGCGCCTTCGGCTACCTGACGCTGGACGCCGCGCCGACAGTGGATGGGCGACCGGTCGAGTCAGCCTGGACGACCACCACGAACCTGCGCCTGGACCTGAACGAGGCGCTGGCACCCGGCGGAACGGCCGAGATTCGTGTTCCCTTCACGCTCGAGGTCGGCAGCAGCGGGGGAGCGTTCACCGCCCGGACGAGCCGGGACCGCGGCGTCCTGAGCCTGGGGCAGTGGTTCCCGATCCTCTCCACCGAGCACGACAGCTACGCGGTTGGTGATGCGCAGGTCAGCTACCGGGCAGACCAGATCCGGCTGGACCTCACGACGACCGAGCCGATGCCGTCGACCGCGGTCGCCTGCCCGGGCCAAACCTCCGCGCCCGATGGGAGCGGCTCGCACTGGACCTGCGCCATTGACAACGCGCGCGACTTCTCGCTGGTGGTGAATCCGCGGTTCCGGTTGACCACCCGGACCGTGGAAGGCGTGGAGCTGCGCGCCTACACCGAGTCGGTGAGCGGCGAGGCCACCCTCGCCAAGGCGGCCGATGCCCTCGTGCGGCTCAACGAGCTCTATGGCCGGTATCCCTGGCCCGACCTCGTGCTGGCGGAGGTCGGCGCCGATGACGGCTTCAGCATGGAGTACCCCGCGGCCATCCACCTGACGCGCTCGAAGGTCACCGACACGTACGTGCTCTACCACGAGGTGGCCCACCAGTGGTTCTATGCGCAGCTGGGCGCGAACCAGATGACCGAGCCGTGGCTCGATGAGGCGTTCGCCGATTTCACGGCGCGCTACCTGATGGGGATCGGCGAGAACGGGTGCTCGGCACGTCCCGTCGACAGCCCCGTCTACGCCTGGCCCGCGGGTCTGACCCGCGGCGGTGACTGGCAGAGCTGCGACGGCTACTTCCACACCGTCTTCTACCGCGGCACGGAGTTCCTCAATGCCGTGCGCGGCGCGATGGGCGATGAGGCGTTCTTCGGCGCGCTGCGCGCCCACATCGACGAGAACAAGTTCGGGATCACGACCGGCCAGGCTCTGTTCGACCGCCTTCAGGCGGCCAGCACCGCCGACCTGGCATCCATCTACGCACGCTACCTGGACGCCTATTGAGGCTCCGTCGGGCGGCCGTTCATAG